>MPNH01000011.1 GCA_002238925.1 Spirochaetaceae bacterium bin103
GCCGCGGTCGGCACCGCCCGACGCTCGCTCCGGGCGGTCAACCGGCCCGCTCGGTCGGGGTGACGCGGTCGACGACCATACGCAGCAATTTCTGCTGCAGGCGCAGTATCTCACGCTGCAGCGCGGCCGGGTTGAGGCTGTCGAATTGACGGCGCAGGTGCTGCTTGGCTTGCTCCGAGACCTGCGGGCAAGCCAACACCCGCTGATACGGGGTTTGCGGCATGTCGTAGCGGCGCCTGACCCGAGCGCCCTGGCGGGTCTTGGCGATCAGCCTCTGCGAGGGGTAGAAGAAATTCACCAGAAGGCGCAGTCGATCATAGATCTGGTTCAACAGTTCGACCTCCTGCTCGGTCTCCAGCCGCAGATAGCCGACGTGCTCTCGGACCACCGCGTTGTTCTTCTGCTCGGTGAAGCAGTTGTCGTTCTTGCGATTGGCTCGCGAGCGGCTGAAATCGATCTTCTCTTGTTTGCAGTACCGGACCAGGTGATCGTTGATGAATTCGCCGCCACAGTCGGTGTGCAAGCCCAGCAACGCGAACGGTAGCCACGAGCGCACCTGAAGGAGTGCCTGAAACACCCATTTCTGGGCCTTGTTCAGCACCGCGCGTGGCTCAGTCCACTGCGTGACGCGGTCGGTGAGCACCAACGTGAAGGCATGCTCGCCGCCACCGACGCCGCCATCGTGGCCGACCAGGTCGGCACCCATCTCGCCCACCGTGGCATCCTCCCACTCGGCGAAGGTCCGGATCGGGACCTTGTGCAGCAGGCGGGTGGTCGGCTTCGTGTGGGAGCGACCGCGCACCTGCAGCTTGCGTTTCTCGGCCTGCAGCAGCCGATCTATGGTGGCGGCGCTGATGCGCTGCAATTTCTCCCGCACCGTATCGTCCACCGTGATCTCGCCGAACTTCTCGAGCAGCGGCAGCTGGTGACGGAGCACCCCGATCAGCCGCTTGCCACACATGCCGCCGTACAGATACCAGATCTTCTCCAGCGCCTCGTACACCTGCTGGTCGTACACCCGCGGCACCGTGCGCCGTGCGCGGCGCTGCCCGACCACGATCTTGACCAGCTGACCACCCTGATGACTGAACACCGTCTTGCCCCAGCTGCGCAGCAGCCAGCTGGCGTGGTTGCGCGTGCACTCATGCGTCGCCACGAACTCGTCCAGAATCCCCGCCTTCTGCTTCTTCGTCGCCCGTCGATACCGCTGCGCGGTCCTTCTGAGCGTCCTCCGATCTGCCATGATGACCCCCATCTCCTCCGACCCTCCGCCCACATACTGGCACAGGTCCTTCGTGTGGATTCTTCGATGAGGCAACGGTTCTCGTTCGTGTGGATTTAGCTTGAGGCAATGCGGCCAGTTGACTGACCGGTGGGGCGCGGGTATGGTTGAGGCGCTCGATAGATGGCGAGGAACATACCGATCACAGCGGCTGTCTGCCGTATTCTTAGGCTACGATGCCCGCGGCCTCCGTGTCATGGCGAGACGCGCCGGCAGCGGGCCGTGGGTTGTACGCCCGCGGCCTTGTTGGTTGCGGCTGTTGCGGGGGCTGCCGGTTGAAAACCGTTCCCCGTGGAGATGCGGGCTCGCTGCCCGCCATCGAGATCATGGACACCACCCTGCGCGACGGCGAGCAGATGCAGGACGTGAGCTACACGCCCGGCGAAAAGCTGGCCATTGCCAAGGTGCTGCTTGAGGACGTGAAGGTGGACCACGTCGAACTGACCAGCGCGCTGGTCAGTGAAGGCGAGCGCGGCGCCGTTCGCGAGGTGATCACCTGGGCGCAGGAGCATGGCCTTACCGACGCCATCGAAGTGCTTGGGTTCACCGACGTGCACCGCTCGGTGGACTGGATCCGGGATCTTGGCTGCACGGTGATGAACCTGCTCGCCAAGGGCTCGTTGCGCCACGTTACTACCCAGCTCGGCAAGCAGCCGTCCGAACACTTCGCCGACATCGGCGCCACCGTGGAGTATGCCAGCGACCACGCGGTGCGCTGCAACATCTACCTGGAAGACTGGTCGGGCGGCATGCTCGACTCGCCCGACTACGTGCTGGCGATGCTCGACGAACTGGCCGGCATGGGTCTGTGGCGCATCATGCTGCCCGATACCCTGGGCCTGCTGTCGCCTCCGCAGGTACACCGCTTTGTTGGCGACTTGGTGAGCCGCTACCCCGGGTTGCGCTTCGACTTTCACGGCCACGACGACTACGGCGTGGCGACTGCGAATACCCTGGCCGCCGTGGAGGCCGGCGCTTCCTGCGTGCATTGCACGATCAACGGCATGGGCGAACGCGCCGGCAACACGCCGCTCGACGAGGTGGTGGTCGGGATCCACGACTTTCTCGGCCGCCGCACGAACGTCGACGAGACCAAGCTGATCACCGCCTGCGAGCGGGTGGAGGTGTTCTCCGGGCGGCGGGTCTCCTTCAACAAGCCGATCGTCGGCCCCAACGTGTTCACGCAGACCGCCGGAATTCACGCCGACGGCGACCACAAGGGCGACCTGTACGCCAGCCGGCTGTCGCCGGAGCGGTTCGCGCGCCGGCGCCGCTACGCGCTTGGCAAGCTGAGCGGCAAGCGCAGCCTGGAGTTCAACCTTGCCGACCTCGGCATCGTGCTCGACGACGAGCAGTCGCGCCTGGTGCTGGAGCGCATCAAGGAGCTGGCGGACCGCAAGCAGACCATCACCCAGGACGACTTGCCGTTCATTATCTCCGACGTGCTGGAGACGCCGCACAACCGGCAGTTCATCCTGCGCAGTTGCGTGGTGGTGTCGAGCATCGGCCTGAAGCCGGTCGCCACCATCAAGCTGGCGTGCCGCAACGGCGCCGGCGAATTCGACGAGTACGAGGCGAGCGACCAGGGTGACGGCGGCTACGATGCGTTCATGAATGCGGTGCGCCGCATCGCCGGCAAGCTGGGGCTGAATCTGCCGCGGCTGGCCGACTACAATGTGTCCATTCCGCCCGGCGGCAAGTCCGATGCGCTGGTGCAGTGCTCCATTACCTGGACCCACCCCGACCGTCCCGGCGAGGTGTTCAATACCAAGGGCGTGCACAGCGACCAGGTGCTGGCCGCGGCGCAGGCCACCGAGAAGATGCTCAACCTGGTGGCCGCGGGAAGCCTTGCGCCGGTGTATGGCTAGCTCGTCCGGCGGCAAGCTCTGGGACAAGAGCGAACCTCTGGATGCGCTGATCGAGCGGTTCACGGTCGGCGACGACTACCGGCTCGACAGCGCCCTGGTGGCGGCCGACTGCGTTGCCTCGCTCGCGCATGCCACCATGCTCGCGGCCATCGACGTGCTCACGCCCGGAGATCTGGAGGAGTTGCGCGGCGGCCTGCTGGCGGCCCTGGAGCAGGCGGAGGCGGGTACGTTCGTCATCGAGCGCGCCGACGAGGATGGCCACACGGCGCTGGAGCGCTTTCTTACCCGGCACACCGCGGCCGGCGCCCGCATCCACACCGGGCGGTCGCGCAACGACCAGGTGATGGCCGCCCTGCGCGTATACGGCCGCGACGCGCTGGCGGCGCTGCAGGGCCTGGTGCTCGACCTGGTGGATGCCCTGCTGGGGTTCGCCGCCGAGCACGAGTGGTGCAGCATGCCGGGGCGCACCCACACGCAGATTGCGATGCCGTCGACGCTCGGGTTGTGGGCGGCGGCGTTTGCCGAGGAGCTGCTCGACGACCTGGCGCTGCTGGACACCTGCTACCGGTTGACCAACCGGTCGCCGCTGGGGTCGGCGGCCGGCTACGGCGCACCGCTGCCGCTTGACCGCGAGCAGGTGGCGGCGCTGCTCGGCTGCGACGGGCCGGTGCACAACGTGCTGGCCGCCGCCAACAGCCGCGGCAAGCTGGAGGCGGTCACCCTGGACGCCCTCGACCAGGTGGCGCTGTCGCTGAGCCGCCTGGCCCAGGACCTGATCCTGTTCTCGCTGCCGGAACTCGGCTACGTAACGCTGCCGGTGGAGCTGTGCACCGGCAGCAGCATCATGCCGCACAAGCGCAACCCGGACGGCCTGGAGCTGGTGCGGGCGCGGGCGGCCACCGTGTCGGGGCTCGCCGGTGCCGTGAAGGGCATTGTCCGCAACCTGCCGAGCGGCTACCACCGCGACCTGCAGGAAACCAAGCGCCCCTACCTGCAGGCGCTGGAGACGGTAGCCGGCCAACTCAAGGTGATGCGCCTGACCGTGGACCGGCTGCAGGTGCGTGAGGAGGCCCTTGCGCGCGCGCTGACGCCGGAGTTGTTTGCGACCGACGGCGCATTCGCGCTGGTGCAGGGCGGTATGGCGTTTCGGGACGCCTATCGCGCAGCGGCTGGCGCCGGCGTGGCGGGAAGTGCGCCGGAACGCGGTGACTTGCATACCGAGGCGGCCGCGTCGGCACGGCGTACCGGCGCCGGTGCGGTGGGCGAAGGGCCGGAGCGAGATGACCTGCGCGCTGATGCGGAGCAGGCAATGGCACTGCGCACTTCGACCGGGACTGCCGGCAACCTGGATCTGCCCGGATGCCGGCGCCGGAGTGCAGTCGAGCGGCGCCGGGTCGACGGCGCGGCGGCGCGCGTCGGTGCGGCGCTGGTGCGCCTGGCGGGACGCCCCGTTCAGGTGTGCCGCAGCGCGTGGCTGGCGCCGCGCGAGGGCCCCGGCGCATGAGCCGCACGCGCGGGGCACGGCGCCAGGGAGCGTACCTGGTCGGTCTGCAGTTGGCCGGCGCCAGCGCCGCGCCGCATGATGAACGCAGCGGCGGCGCAGCGCCCGCCGGCCTGGTGCAGCGTGCGCCGGCCTGGGACGTTCAGGAGTGTCTCGATGAGTTGGCGCGGCTGGCGGAGAGCGCCGGACTGCGGGTGGCCGGGCGCACCTGGCAGCGCCGCCGGCAGCCCGATCCGCGCACCTACCTGGGCGCCGGCAAGATCGAGTCGGTGGCGGACGCGGCGCGCGAGGCCGGCGCCGAGGTGGTGCTGTTCGATGACGAACTGGCGCCTTCGCAGCTCCGCAACGTGGAGCGCATCCTGGGCGATGATCTGCTGGCCGTCGACCGCACCGCCTTGATCCTGGACGTGTTCGCGCGCCATGCGCGCAGCAGCGAGGGCAAGCTGCAGGTCGAACTGGCACAGCTGGAATACCGGCTGCCGCGGCTGACCCGACTGTGGACGCACCTGGCCCGGCAGGCGGGCGGGCGAGCGGGCGGCGGCGTCGGGTTGCGCGGCCCGGGCGAGACGCAGATCGAGGTGGACCGGCGCCAGATCCGCCGCCGGCTCGGCGTGCTGCGCGCGCGCATCGAGCAGCTGTCGCGGCAGCGCCGCCACGGCCGGGCGCAGCGCCACCGCGCCGCCGGTACCATGGTGGCGCTGGTCGGCTACACGAACGCGGGCAAGAGCAGCCTGATGAACCGGCTCACCGGGGCCGACGTGTACGCCGCGGACCGGCTGTTCGCGACCCTCGACCCGACTACGCGGCGGATCGACCTGGGCTCCGGGCGGCAGGTGCTGCTCACCGACACGGTCGGTTTCATCCAGAAGCTGCCGCACCAGTTGGTGGCCGCGTTCCGTGCCACGCTGGAGGAGGTGACCGAGGCCGACCTGCTGCTGATGGTGGCGGATGCGAGCGACCCGCGCCACCTGCAACAGCAGGAGGCGGTGAAGGACGTGCTGGCGCAGATCGGCGCCGGCGACATCCCCTGGATGCCGATCATGAACAAGATCGACCTGGTCGAAGCCGGTTCGCCGTTGCGGCTCGGCCTGGAGGGGGCGGTTGCGGTGAGCGCGGTCACCGGCGAGGGAATCGAACAGTTGCGCGCGGCGCTGCGCCGGCGGCTGGCGGAAGGCCACGTACGGGTCGCGTTCGACGTGCCGTACAGCAAGTCGGCGCTGCTGGGCGTGGTGCGGGCGGCGGGGCACATTGAGCACCAGGAAGCGGGCGAGGACGGCTACCGGGTGAGTGCCGTGGTGCCGCGCCACCTGGCAGCGGCGCTGCGGGTCGGCACCGCTGCGGCGTTGGGCTTGCACCGGGATCCGGTATGAGCGAAGAACGAATCGCGCTGATCGAAGATGACTCCGCCGTAGCCAAGGGGCTCAGTTTTGCCCTGGAGCAGGAAGGCTACGGCGTGTTGTGGGGAGAGGATGGCGCCAGCGGATACAAGCTGGTCGCCGAGCAGGCTCCACATCTGATCATTCTCGACATCCGGCTGCCCGATACCAACGGTTTCGACCTGTGCCGCAAGCTTCGCCAGGAGGGATTCCGGCAGCCGATCCTGATGCTGACCGCGCGTGACGAAGAGGTGGACAAGGTGCTCGGATTCGAGCTGGGCGCGGACGACTACGTGGTCAAGCCGTACCAGCTGCGCGAACTCCTGTCGCGCATCCGCGCCCTGCTGCGCCGCGCCTACGGCGAACTGGCGCAAAGCAGCAGCAACGAGAAGCTCGTGTACGACGACATCACCATCGATCTGGAGTTGCTGCAGGTGTTCCGCGCCGGCGAGATCGTTTACCTGACACCGACCGAGTTTCGCCTGTTGCGCTACCTGATTTCCCACCCCGATCGCCCGGTAACCCGCGACCAGATCCTGGAAGCAGTGTGGGGCTATCACGCCGAAGTGGGCTACGATCGTACCGTGGACGTCCATATGCGCCATCTGCGCGAGAAGCTGGAGCGCGACCCGACGCATCCACGGCGGCTCGTTACCGTGCGCGGCCACGGCTACAAGTTTTCCAGCCGGCCGCCGCAGTAACGGCCGCCGGACGCGGAGCGGATTCCTGACGGCGCAGTCTGGCCGGCGCTGCGTCCGGCCCGGTATCTTGTTATGCAGCCAATGGTGAAAGGAACCTGATGGCGGCCGCCGGCGGCTTGCCATTCCTGTCCATTCGCGCGCGTCTGGTGCTGAGCTTCATCCTCATCGCCATGGTGGCGATCGGTATTGTGGGCGGGTTCTCGGGTGCGCTGCTGAAGCACTTCGTGGAACGCCGCGAGACCGCCTACCTGCAGTCCAACGCTTCCACGGTGGCCCGGCAAGCGCACTCTCTGATGGTGCCGGTGGTGCGCCCGCTGTCCCTGCTCGAGTTGGCCCAGACGTCGGCGTTCATGAGCGACTCGCGGATCCGGATCATGGACCGCGCCCACCGCGTGCTGGCCGACTCCGGGCCGCAGGATGGGTCCGATCACGAGTGGGTGCGGGTGGTGGCGACGTTTCCCTCCGGCAACTCGATGGTGCGTCAGATGTTCTGGATCCGGGTGTCGGCCGACCCCGCCCGGCGCGCCAGCCAACTGCGCTCGCTGCCGGCGCTGCAGGGACTTGCGGACACCCAGATCATGGTGGTGCGGCGGCGCAGCGGGTTGTGGGGCAGCCTGATCGAGTTCCGTGAGTACGACGGGCCGGTGGGGCATCCCGTTGCCACGACCGGCAACACGGTGCCGGATGACCCGAAGCGCATTACCTACCTCGAACCGATCGGCGATCCCGGCAGCCCGATCGGCTACGTGGAGATTGCCCGCAGCCCGGACGCCCACAACGAGGCGGTGGAGACGATCATCGGGCCGTTCATCATCGCGGCTCTGGCCGCCACCGTGCTCGCCGCCCTGCTCGGGCTGGTGTTCGGGCGGCGCCTGACCGCCCCGATCGAAGGTCTCACCGCGTCCGCGATGCGTATGGGGAAGGGCGACTTGGCGGCGCGCGCGCCCACCACCGGGAGCGGCGAGATCGGCGAGTTGGGCCGCCAGTTCAATGCCATGGCGGGCAAGCTGGAGTCGACGGTGGGCGACCTGCGCCAGGAGCGCGACGTGCTGCGCCGGTTCGTGGCCGACGCTTCACACGAACTGCGCACGCCGGTGACCGCGCTGAAGACCTTCAACGAGTTGCTGCTGCGCGGTGCGCGGCATGAGGCGGACGCCAACGGCCAGGTACCCGCCGCGTCCGGCAACGGCGGCGGCGGGCGTGACATCGACGTCGATATGCGCCTCGAGTTTCTGCGCGACAGCCGCCACCAGATCGAGCGGATGGAGTGGATCGTGGAGAATCTGCTCAACCTGTCGCGGCTGGAGGCGGGCGCGTTCAGCAACCACGCCATGAGGATTACCCTCGGCGACCTGGTGCGCGGCGCCGAGCGGCGCTTTGCGATTCAGGCCGCGCGCGCCGGGGTGGCGGTCTCGGTCGAGATGACTGCCGCCGACGGCGACCTGGAGCTGCACTTGGCCGGCATGGAGATCGCGGTGGACAACGTGATGCAGAACGCCATCTACTACGCTGGCGCCGGCGGCGAGATCGCGATCAGCGGCGCCGACGACCACGGCTGGGCGATTATCCGCATCCGCGATCGTGGGCCGGGCATTGCTCCGGAGGATCTGCCGCACATCTTCGACCGTTTCTACCGTGGCAAGCCGATGGGCGATGCCGCGGTCTCCAAGGGCAGCGGTCTCGGCCTGGCGATAGCGCGTGCCGTGGTGGTCGGGAACGGCGGCACCATCTCGGCGGCCAACAACAGTGACGGGTCCGGGACCACCTTCTCGTTGCGCCTGCCGCTGCACCGCGTCAACGGCAACGGCGGCGACTGAACCGCCGGCTACGGCAGCAGCGTGGAGCCCATCAGGTAGCGGTCGCACTCGCGCGCCGCGCCGCGCCCCTCCATGATCGCCCACACCACCAGGCTGGCGCCGCGCCGAATGTCGCCGGCGGCGAACACGCCGGGCAGGCTGGTGGTGAATTCGCCGTACTCCGCCTTGGCGTTGCTGCGTTCGTCGCGCTCCAGGCGGAGCTGGTCGATCAGTTGGTCCTCCGGGCCCAGGAAGCCCATCGACAGCAGCACGAGCTGGGTGGGAACGTCGCGCCCGCTGCCGCTCACCGGCTGCGGGGGTCCTTCGCTCCAGTCGACGTCGACCAGGCGCGTGTGCGTGACGCGGTTGCCGGCATCGGAGGCAAATCGTTCCGCGGTCACGCTGTACCCGCGCGGGTCAGCGCCATGCACGGCGGCCACTTCTTCCTGACCGTAGTCGGGCAGCGAGGTGCGCCCGAACTGCGGCCACGGCAGACCGGCCGGGAACTCGGGCACGATCTCGATCTGAGTCAGGGATCGGCAGCCCTGGCGCATGGCGGTGCCGACGCAGTCGGTACCGGTATCGCCGCCGCCGATCACCAGCACGTCCTTGCCTCCGGCGTCGATGGGCGGCCGCCCGGAGGCACTGTCGAGCAGCCAGCGGGTGTTGGCGGTGAGATACTCCATCGCCTGGTGGATGCCGTCCAACGCGCGGCCCGGGATCGGCAGGTCGCGCGGCTTGGTAGCCCCGCAGCACAGCACGACCGCGTCGAACTGTTCGCGCAGGTCGGGGCCGGACAGGTCGCGGCCCACCTCGACGCCGGTGTGAAACTCGACTCCCGCGCGCCGCATCAGGTCGACGCGGCGATCCACGAGCGGCTTTTCCAGCTTCATGTTGGGGATGCCGTACATCAGCAGTCCGCCGATGCGGTCCTCGCGCTCGTACACGGTGACCAGGTGGCCGGCGCTGTTGAGCTGATCCGCGCACGCCAGTCCCGCGGGGCCCGATCCGACCACCGCCACCCGCTTGCCGGTGCGCACGGCCGGCGGGGCCGCCTCGACCCAGCCCGATTCGAAGCCGCGTTCGATGATCGCCCACTCGGTGTTCTTGATGGTCACGGGCGGCTCGATGATGGCCAGCACGCAGGCGGACTCGCAGGGCGCCGGGCACACCTTGCCGGTGAATTCGGGGAAGTTGTTGGTCTTGTGCAGGCGGTCGAGCGCGTCGCGCCACAGCCCGCGGTACACCAGGTCGTTCCACTCCGGGATCAGGTTGTTGAGCGGGCAGCCGACAGTCTGCCGGGTATCCGCGCGGCCGTCGCCGGTGTGGCAGAACGGGGTGCCGCAATCCATGCACCGGGAGGCCTGGGCGCGCAGCTCTTCGTCGCCCGCGTGGCCGTGAAAATCGGCCCAGTCGGCAACGCGCGCGGCCGGGTCGCGGTCGGGCGGCAGGTTGCGGTCTATTTCCTTGAATCCGGTTGGCTTTCCCATGATCTGTCCGTGCTGCCTGCGGGCCTAGTTGCCCGAAATCCGTGCCAGGCTGTGTACGTTTTCTTCGAACGCCGCCATCACCGCTTCGTCGCCGGTGAGCCCTTCACTGCGTACCCGCTCCAGGGCTTCGAGCACGTGGCGGTAATCGCGCGGGTATACCTTGACGAACCGGCCGACCATCTCGTCCCAGTGGCCGAGCACCTGCTGTGCGCGCGGACTGCCGGTGTACACCAGGTGACGCTCGATCATGTGCCGCACTTCAGCTATTTCATCGCGATCTTCCAGCGTCACCAGGTCGGCCATCTCCGTATTGCAGTGCTCTCCGAAGTCGCCGTCGAGGTCGAGTACGTAGGCGATGCCGCCGCTCATGCCGGCCGCGAAGTTGCGGCCCGTGCTGCCGATTACCACTACGCGGCCGCCGGTCATGTACTCGCAGCCGTGGTCGCCGACGCCTTCCGCCACCGCATGGGCGCCGCTGTTGCGCACGCAGAACCGTTCGCCGGCGACGCCGTTGACGTAGGCGGAGCCGCTGGTGGCGCCGTAGAAGGCGACGTTGCCGATGATCACGTTGTTTTCCGGCGCGAAGGTGCTGCCGGCGGGCGGCTTGACGATGATCTTGCCGCCCGACAGGCCCTTGCCGATGTAGTCGTTGGAGTCGCCGACCAGGATCAGCGACAGCCCGGGGGGAATGAACGCCCCGAAGCTCTGCCCGGCGGAACCGTTGAAGGTGAGTTGCACGCGGTCCTCCGGCAGCCCTTCGGCGCCGTAGCGGCGGGTGATTTCGCTGCCGAGTATGGTGCCCACCACGCGGTTCGGGTTGCCGATGCGCAGCGTTTCCCTGACCGTTTCGCCGCGTTCGAGTTGCGGCAGCACCAAGTCGATCAGCTTGGTGTTGTCGAGCGCCCGATCGAGCCCGTGGTCCTGCGCCACCTGGCAGTAGGTGCCTACCGCGGGGTCGACTTCGGGCCGGTGCAGCAACGGCGTCAGGTCGATGCCGCGCGCCTTCCAATGGTCGATGGCGCGTCGCGGCTCCAGGCAATCTACGCGGCCGATCATTTCGTTCACGGTGCGGAAGCCGAGGCTGGCCATCAACTCGCGCACTTCCTCGGCGACGAACTCCATGAAGTGAACCACGTGCGCAGGGTCGCCGGTGAATTTCTCCCGCAACTCCGGATCCTGGGTGGCCACCCCCACCGGGCAGGTGTTGAGGTGGCAGACGCGCATCATGATGCAGCCCATGACGATGATCGGGGCGGTGGCGAAGCCGAATTCCTCGGCGCCGAGCAGGGCGGCGATTACCACGTCGCGGCCGGTCTTCAACTGGCCGTCCGCCTCCACTACGATGCGGCTGCGCAGGTCGTTCAACAGCAGCGTCTGGTGGGTCTCGGAGATGCCGAGTTCCCACGGCAGGCCGGCGTGCTTGATGCTGGACACCGGCGACGCGCCGGTGCCGCCCTCGGCGCCGCTGATCAGCACCACGTCGGCGTGTGCCTTGGCGACGCCGGCCGCCACCGTGCCCACGCCCACCTCCGACACCAGCTTGACGTTGATGCGGGCGCCGGTGTTGGCGTTCTTGAGATCGTGAATCAGTTCGGCCAGATCCTCAATCGAGTAGATGTCATGGTGCGGCGGCGGCGAGATGAGGCCGACACCCGGCGTGGAGTGGCGCACCTCGGCAATCCACGGATACACCTTGGTGCCGGGCAACTGGCCGCCTTCGCCCGGCTTGGCGCCCTGCGCCATCTTGATCTGCAGCTCCTGGGAGTTGACCAGGTACTCGCTGGTCACCCCGAAGCGCGCCGAGGCCACCTGCTTGATGGCGCTGTTGCGCGAGTCGCCGTTGTCGTCGGGGACGTAGCGGGCCGGATCCTCGCCGCCCTCGCCGGTGTTGCTCTTGCCGCCGATGCGGTTCATGGCGATGGCCAGGGTCTCGTGCGCCTCCTTGCTGATGGAGCCGTACGACATGGCGCCGGTCTTGAAGCGCGTTACGATGGCGGATACCGGCTCCACCTCGTCGAGCGGCACCGGGTCGCCGGGAGTGCGCAGCGCGAGCAGACCGCGCAGGGTGGCCAGCTTCTGTTGCTGCGAATCCACCTGCGCGCTGTACTCCTTGAACGTGCCGTAGTCGCCGTCCCGGCACGCCTGCTGCAGCTTGTGAATGGTGGCGGGGTTGTTGAGGTGGTGCTCGCCGTCGTTGCGCCACTGGTACTCGCCGCCGACGTCGAGGGCGCCGCTCACCTCCGCGCGCGCGGCGTATCCGCGCAGGTGGCGGGCGGCGGTCTCGCCGGCGATCTCGGCAAGCCCGATTCCGGACAGGCGCGCCGCGGTGCCGGTGAAGTAGCGGTCCACCACTTCGCGCGATATGCCCACCGACTCGAAGATCTGCGCGCCGCGGTAGGCCTGGATGGTGGAGATGCCCATCTTGGAGAGCACCTTCACGATCCCCTTGAGCAGCGCCTTGCGGTAGTTGTACTTGGCGGTGTGGCCGCGCGGGTCGTCGATGCCTTCGCCGTCGGTGTAGTAGTCGCCGTTGGTGCCCGGCCCCGAGCCCGTGAACAGCCCCTCTATGAGGGCGGCGTCGATGCTCTCGTAGGCGAGGTAGGGACAGATTGCTCCCGCGCCGTATCCAATCAGGGTGGCCAGGTGGTGCACCTCGCGCGGTTCCCCCGACTCGACCACCAGGCCGACCCGGGTGCGCGTGCCGGCGCGAATCAGGTGATGGTGTACCGCCGAGGTGGCGAGCAATGCCGGAATTGGCGCCTGTTCGGCGTCGATGCCGCGGTCGGACAGGATCAGGATGTCCGCCCCGGCGGCGATTGCCGCGTCCGCCTGGGCAAACATTGCGTCGAGCGCCTGGCGCAGGCCGTCGCCGCCGCCGGCCACCGGATAGCGCATCGCCAGGGTGGCCGAGCGATGTCCCGCGGAGCCGTCGAGCGCGCGCAACTGCTCCAGGTCCTCCAGCGACAGCACCGGGCTTTCCAGCCGTATCTGACGGCAGCTCTGCGGCGTGGCGTGCAGCAGGTCGCCCTCGCCGCCGAGGGTGGTGATGGCGGAGGTAACCAGTTCTTCGCGGTTGGCGTCGATCGGCGGATTGGTGACCTGCGCAAACAGCTGCTTGAAGTAGTTGTACAGCAGCTTCGGTTCGTCCGACAGCACCGCCGGGGGCGCATCGTTGCCCATCGACCCGACCGGCTCGATCGCGTTGCGGGTCATCGGCTCCAGGATCATGCGCAGATCCTCGAACGTGTACCCAAAGGCGCGCTGCTGGCGGGCGCGGTCGGCGTCGCCGATGGCCGGCGGCTCGGCCCCGTCCGGGAGGTCGCCAAGGTGCACGAGATTGTCGCGCAACCAGCCGGCGTAGTCGTGCGCGCCGGCGATTTCGCTCTTCAGTTCGGCGTCGTCGATTATGCGCCCCTCGCTGGTGTCGACCAGCAGCATGCGCCCGGGGCGCAGCCGATCCTTGCGCACAATCTCGTCCGCCGGCAGATCGAGCACGCCGACTTCCGACGCCAGGATCACCAGCCCGCTCCGGGTCACGCAGTAGCGCGATGGGCGCAGGCCGTTGCGGTCGAGCACCGCGCCGACCTGGATGCCGTCGGTGAATGCCACCGAGGCGGGCCCGTCCCAGCTCTCCATCAGGGAAGCGTGGTACTCGTAGAACGCCTTTTTCTCGGCGCTCATGCTCTCGTGATTCGCCCACGGTTCCGGGATCAGCATCATGAACGCGTGCGCCACCGAGCGGCCGCCGAGCACCATCAGCTCGAACGTGTTGTCCAGCTTGGCGGAATCACTGCCATCCGGGTCGATAACCGGCAGCGTGGCCGCCAGGTCGGCGCCGAACAACTCGGAGCGGAACAGCTCCTGCCGCGCGCGCATCCAGTTCTCGTTGCCCTGTACGGTGTTGATTTCGCCGTTGTGCATCAGGTAGCGGTAGGGATGGGCGCGGTCCCAGCTCGGAAACGTGTTGGTGGAGAAGCGCGAGTGCACCAGGGCGATCGCCGTCTCCATAGCGGGATGATCGAGTTCCGGGTAGAAGCGGCGCAGCTGCGGCGTGGTCAACATCCCCTTGTACACCACGGTGCGGTGCGACAGGCTGGCGATGTAGAACTGGCCGCGGGCATTCGGCAGGGCGGCATGGACCCGGTTCTCCAGTATCTTGCGGATTACGTACAGGCGGCGCTCGAACGCCTGGTCGTCGTCCACCGCGGCGCCGCGGCCGACGTACAGCTGGCTGATGTGCGGCTGTACCGCACGCGCGCTGCGCCCGAGGCTGCCGGCATCGGTCGGCACGTCGCGCCAGCCGAGCAGCTTCTGGCCGCACTCGGCGACCACCTCGGCGGCCAAATTCATGATCTGGCGGCGCATGTCCCGGTCGACCGGCAGAAAGCACATGCCCACCCCGTAGGCGCCCGCCTCCGGCAGCGTGCAGCCCGCTTCGCCGGCGAGCAGGTGCAGGGCGGCGTGCGGGATCTGCAGCAGGACGCCGGCGCCGTCGCCGGTGTTGGGTTCGGAGCCGCGCGCGCCGCGATGGTTCAGGTGCGCGAGCACATCGAGCGCATTGTCGAGCAGCCTGCGCGACTTGCGGCCCTTGATATCGACGACGAAGCCGATGCCGCATGACTCGTGCTCATAGGCGGGGTGGTACAGTCCCTGCGGTGGGGGTACGGTTGAGAATCTCATGTCAGCGCTCCGGCAGCGCGGTGCGGATAACCTCCAGATCTGGTGAGCCAATATACTAAGAGCGCGAGCGAACGGAATGTCGCTTTGCTGTGGCGTCCGTCAAGCGTTGCGCGTCTGCACCGACGCACGCACGCCGTGCCAGTCGCGTCGCCGGGTGCGTACCATAGTGGAAGCGGGCAATATAGTCAATCCCGACAGTGTTCGCGTATGATGGCTGCTGTCAGCCCGGCCAAACCGACAACGGAGTCGTCATCGGAGGACAGATGTACTATTACCCGAACCGTGCGCACAAGAGGGAGACTACCGAAGCCGGGCCTCCAGGATGGCGTCCGGACAAGGAGCCTTGCCCGGACATGACGCCGCGAGAGCGGGAGACGCTGTTGCAGGATTCTATCGCAATAGATCCTGGTTCGCCGACATCGCAACGTTTCGCGGTTCGGCGCCGCTCAGGGTTGGAGTTCTTCACAGCTCGAATGACCAGGGCGGTGAATGGCAACGTCGAGTTTCACGGTTATCCGACGCCGCACGTACCGGGACGCGTACTGAGACAGTTTCGGGATCAGGGCCTGATTACCAAAGCGGAGTATGGCAGCTTGGTGAAGCGGCTCGGCTGACGATGTTGATCGGCAACCGCAACGACTTGGCTTTCGAGGTCCATCCGCTCACGCCCACTTGGGAGCGTCGCTATCTCCCGGAACGGTCGGCGTGGGCGCAACTCGGAATCTGGGTGAGCGGTACGAACCTGTGTGAGAACATTCTGGATGGATCGGACTCCGTTCGATCGGGCATCAATGTTCCGCTGGCTCCGCTGGTGGATTGGCTGGTGCGATCCTGGACATTCATCGAGTTCGAGGAGGGGCCCGGCTATTTCCCGCTGCGTCGCTCGTCGCGCGAGACCCTCCGTGCCTGGGGCGATACTGCGCCGCGGGCCGAATTCACGGAAGATCAGTGGTTCGACGCCCGCGAGCTATGGTGGACGCGACACTTCCTGTCCGCTGGAGCGGACGGCTCCCGGTTGCCGAATGTCTCCCTTGTCCGTGCCGGCGATCAGTTGGTCATCGAATGGGGGCGGGCCGAGTTTCCCGGCGGCCAGGCTCCGCGGTTCATCTCGGAAGACGGCCAGGCAGTTATCGGGTGGCTCGCCGGCGAGGAGGCTCTGGCCGAGTTCGCGACGTTCGTAGCCGAATGGCTCCGGACGGAGGATCTGGCGGACGTCTATCCGTGGGTGCGCCTGAGCGACCCGCTTCGCGAGAAGGAATCCCGCTTCGACGAGAAACTGCACGCCTACATCGGGATCGACCCGAATGTGTTGTACGAATGGAAGGATACGAACACGGACTCCGGCCTCCGTGAATGGCTCGGGCTCCCTGCAGACTGCGAGGATCCTGGTGGTAGCGTAATCACCCAGGTGCTGAGGGATCTGCCACCGGACGCTTCCGAATCGTTGCGTAGTCAGGTGTGGCGGTTGGATCAGGAGACCCGCAGGGGAAAGAAATTCTCCGACGAGTTGCGAACCATGGCACGCGATGCAGCCGGGAGCGGCGGTCATGCCGAGTTGTCGGGGTATCAGGCCGCCCGCGCGGTTCGGCATCATCTAGGTTTGGATGGAAAGCCGATCGACGACGTCGACGAGCAACTCAAGGAATTCGGAGCCGAGGTCATCGAGTCTGGCGTGGAGTGCCTCCGGGAGAGGATGCTGGTTGGCTCCCGACAGGGGCATGGCGCCGCCGTCGTGCTCAACCGGACACCCCGCACCGAGACGCCGTGGGGGCGACGATTCGAGTCGGCCCGCGGTTTGGGCCACCTGCTGATGGACCCCTATCGAGAACATACGCTCGGAGCCGCTTCCAGTACCTTCTCGCAGCCTTGGGCAAGACGACGTTCGGGCGCGTTCGCGGCAGAGTTGCTTCTGCCGAGTGCAGCGCTGCTCGAAGATGCGGGACACCTCGACTCTGCTGCTCAGGGGGTGACATTCAAGCGGATCATGGAGAGGTACCGGGTCGGCGCCAGAACCGCCGCTTTTCAACTCTGGAACCAAGGGTTGCTCTCGAGCAGTCAGGTTCGCGACGAGTTAATCGATTGTTACTCCGGTGTGGGAGGATAAGCGCTCGATCCGAGGCACCGCCCCGTGCGTCACTTTCCCGCCGGATGCCGTTACCTTGGTCAATCCCAGATGCCGGCGTCGATCAGCGCGGTGGTTGCCGCTTGTGCCCAGCCGCGGTTGGCGGCCGGGCTGGCCGGAGAAGGGTGAAGGATCTGTACGCAGAGCGGACGTTCAATCTCTGGCAACGGGAAAACCGCGCGTTGCGCGGCGCGCATGGCGAATGCGCCGATGCCGACCAGCCAGCGCGGGCGAAGATGCTCGACCACGGCCAGCAGGTGGCGGTCGCAGAGCGCCAGCAGGGGCGAGCGCTCGGCAGCCGGGAGCTTGTCGGGGGTGCGGTTGCGGCCGGATGCCTCGACGAACATCAGCGGACAGTAGTTGGCGACGAAGTGGTCGCGGAAGAACGCACCCGGCGTGCCGAAGCGGTCCCGGAACAGCCCCCACAGGCGGGCGCCGCTGATTTCTCTGCGCGGGCACGCGAAGCCCTCGATGGGCCGCTTGGGGTGCTCGCGGGCCGGGGCGTCCACCGCGCAGTCGATGCCGAGCCAGTCGCGCGCCGTGTGTACCTCGCCGAACGGCACCCCGGTCTGCGCCATGCCGAACGGGCCCGGATTCATGCCCAGGAACAGCACCGCCGCCCGGCGCGGCGCCCAAGATTCGACGAACGCGCGAAAGCCGCACCAAGCGTAGTCCAGCGGCGCGTATACGGTGTCTACGGGCGCGCCGAAACGCAGCGTGGCCAGATCGCGGCTCATCTCGCGTGCCGCCGCAAGTAGCGGTTCCGGGTGGCGGTCCATCGCAATGTGGCCGGTACGGTAGCGCATTCTGCCGCGGAATGCATTGTGCCGCGGAATGCATTGTGCCGCGGAATGCATTGTGCCGCGGAATGCATTGTGCCGCGGCTGCCCTGCTTGCCGGCGTGGCCGGGTCCAAGGCACGATGCGGCATGGCCACCGCCGCCAACGAGGTGCTGCCGCTGAGTGCGCTCCACTACGACGCAAGCCAGGTCGGTCGGATCGGAGACTGCCTGGCACCGCCGTACGACGTGATCACGCCGGCGATGCAGGAGGCGTACCACGCGCAGCATCCGTATAACGTGGTGCGGTTGACGCTCGGACGGCAGCATGCCGGCGACACCGGTATCGACAACCGCTACACGCGCGCCGCGGCCACGCTCGACGACTGGCTGGCCGGTGGCGTGCTGCGCGCCGCCGCACGGCCCGCGTTCTGGGTGTACGAACAGAGTTTCGCGCTGCCCGAGGCTGGCCCCCGGCAGGTCACCGGGCTGATCGGACGGGTGCGCCTGCACGACTACGGCTCCGGAGCGATCCTGCCACATGAGCAGGTGATGGGCGGGGTGGTGGAGGACCGGCTGCGGCTGACGCGCGCGTGCAACGTACAGATGGAATACATTTGGTCGATCTACCGCGAGCGCACCGGCGAGGTGGACCGGCTGCTCGAGCAGGCCAAGTCGGCGCCGGCGATGATCGATCATGTCGAGCGGGCGCTGGAAGAAGGGGCGCACGGCGCCGACGCGGAGGCTGTCCGGCACCGCCTGTGGCGGCTTGCGGACCGGGCGGGCATGGCCTCGATCTCGCGGGCGCTGGGCCGGGGGCCAATCTATATCGCCGACGGCCACCACCGCTATCAGACCATGCTGCACTACCGGAACGAGATGCGGCGCCGCCATCCGGACGCCGGACCGGATGCGCCGTGGGAGTTCATCCTGATGTTCCTGGTCAACAGCGAGCATCAGCAGGTGACCATTCTGCCGATTCATCGCCTGCTGTACGGATCCGCGATCGACGATGCCGGTGTACTGGAGCGGGGCCTGGCCGAGCATTTCGCCGTGCGCCGGTACCGCCCCGGGGATGCCGGACGGTCCGCCGCCGAGCGGCACTGGCTGCGCGACCTGGCCGCGGTGGGACCGGACGAGCGCAAGCTGGGCCTCTACCTGCGTGGCAGCGGTACGTTCCTGGCCGCCACCTTGCGGGAGGGAGCGGCGGCGTCGAGTGCGGGAGCCGAACACGCCTCGCCGCGTTGGTTGCGGCTGGACGTCAACGTGCTCAACGACCTGGTGCTGCGGCGCATCTTCGGGGTTACCGAGGCGGAACTGGACGGCGGCACGCGGGTGAGCTACACGCACGCCGCCGGCGAGGCGCTGGCGGCGGTCGACGGCGGCCGCGCCGACGTGGCGCTGGTGATGAATGCGACCGCGCTTGACGACGTGCTGGCGGTCGCCGACGGCGGCGAGCGGCTGCCGCGCAAGTCCACGTTCTTCTACCCGAAGCCGGTATCGGGCCTGTTGCTCTACCCGATGGCGGAGCGCGGCGACAACACCGGGGAAGGCGCGGAGGGCGGCGCCCCCCGGGGGTGGGCGGGGAGGGCCGCGGCTCCGTTCGCCGATACGTTTCCGGACCGCTACGAGCCGAACGAGTTGACCCGCCTGGTCGCGGCACGCCGGGCCGCCGGGCAGCCGGTGGTCGACCTGACCGAGAGCAATCCCGCGACGCTGGGACTGAGCCCCGATCCGCTGCGCCTGGCTCCGCGGCTGAGCGCCGGGGCGCGCGGGTACCAGCCCGAACCGTGCGGCGCCGCCGCGGCGCGCGAGGCGGTTGCCGCCTGCTACCGGGAGCGCGGCCTGGCGGTGGCGGCCAGGCAGGTGGTGCTCGCCGCCAGCACCAGCGAAGCGTACGGCTGGCTGTTCAAGCTGCTGTGCGGTGCCGGCGACCGGGTGTTGGTGCCGGTGCCCGGCTACCCGCTATGCGCCGACCTGGCGCACCTGGAGCGGGTCGTTGCCAGGCCCTACCGGCTGAGCGCGGGCGCGTCGGGATGGCATCCGGACCGCGCCGACGTGGCCGCCGGGCTGCGGGCCGGCGCGCGCGCGGTCATCGCCATCAGTCCGCATAACCCGACCGGCGCGTACCTGACCGCCGAGGACGCGCGCTGGCTGAGCGCGGCCTGCGCCGACCACGGCGCGGCGTTGATCGTGGACGAGGTGTTCGCCGACTACCCCTGGGACGGACATGCCGGTACGCCGGCGCCCGTCGGCCGCGGGCCGGCGTTGACCTTCTTGCTCGGCGGGCTGTCGAAGGCGCTGGCACTGCCGCAACTCAAGTGCGGCTGGATCGTGGTGGCGGGACCGCCGCCGCTGGCCGGCGCGGCGGCCGCCCACCTGGAGTTTCTCGGCGATGCGTACCTGTCGGTCAACGGCATGGTGCAGGCGGCGCTGCCGGAGCTGCTGGCGCGCCGCGCCGAAGTGCAGCGGCCGATCCTGGCGCGCGTGCGGGGCAACATCCAGGCCCTGCGCGAGGCCGCGCTGCCCGGCGCCCGCGGCCCGCGCGGGAGCGGCGGCGGTTGGTGGTGGCTGCAGCCGCTGCGCGGGATCGATTCCGACGATGCCGAGTTCGCGGCCGCGCTGCTGCGCGAGCGCGGCACCCTGGTGCATCCCGGCTACCTGTTCGATGCCGGGCAGCCGAGCGTGGCGCTGTCGTTGATCGTGCCGCCGCCGGTCCTCACGGAGGGCGTGGCGCACTTGGCGGCGGCGATGGAGGAGCATACCTTATTGAACCGCGCGTATTGACCGATGCGAAGATCATGAGCACGGTCACTGCGTGACACGGAAGACCATGAGTACCGATACACAGGTATCGCCCCGTGGGCGGCACACTCGGACCGGAGCACGACCAGCGGCCGTGGCCGCCAGCTTGGCGATGCTGGTTTCGCTGGCGGCGTTGACCGGCTGTGTCGGCGTCGCCGACGTGCAACAGACGGTCGAGTTCATGGAGCACTACCGCGCCGGCGAGTTCGCGGCGGCGAGCAATCTGATCGGCGGCCCCACCGGGCTCGACTACCAGGCGGACAACCTGCTTACCTCGCTGCACGTCGGCATGGCACTGCGCAACGAGCAGCGCCACGACGCCGCGCAGGTGGCGTTCGACCGCGCCGAGGGGCAGTTGCTTTGGAAGTCGGACGAGGTGGCATCGGTCGAGGACGTGCTCGGCGTCGGTTTGAGCCTGATCGCCAGCGACCTGGCGCTGTCCTACCACGGCAACATCTACGAGGGCGTGCTGGTCAATACCTACAAGGCGCTCGGCGCGCTGGCGGCGGGCGATCCGGACCGGGCGCGGGTGGAGTTGAATCGGGCGGCGCAGCGGCAGGACAACGCGGTCGACCAACTCGCGGTCAAGGTGAGTGCGCTGACCGCGAACGAGGACGAGGACGCGCAGCAGCAGCACCAGGAGGAGATCGACGAGGCCGTCGCCGAGGTGATGGACCCGGACGGACCGGTCGCCAGGAGGCTCGACGCCGTCGACTCGCTCGGGCAGTACCAGGGTCTGCGCAATCCGTTCACCGACTGGCTGCACGGCGTGTTCCGGTTGGCCACCGGGGAGGCCAACCGTGCCTCCAACCTGTTGCGTGACGCGGTGGTGGTGGACGGACGCCGCAATCGCCACCTGCTCGCCGACTTCGCGGCCGCCGAACGCATCGCGCAGGGCGGCAAGGCGGAGAGCGACCGGGTGTGGGTCATTCACGAGGATGGCCTCGGGCCCCGCCTCGATGAGTTCCGGTTCGATATATTCGTACCCACCGAGCACGGTCTGATCGCGGTCGGGACGGCGCTGCCAACCCTGTATGGCGGCACGCCCGCGTACGGCAGCCTGACCGTGCGAGCCGACGGCCGCAGCACCGAAACGGAGCCGATCTTGCACCTCGACCGCTACGTGGCGACCGAGTTTCGCGCCGGCTATGACGGGGTAGTGTTCAAGGCGGTGGCGGCCGCGGTAATCCGGGTGCTGGTGCAGGCCGAGTTGCAGAAGGGTTCCGACAGCAGCGGGTTCTTCGGGGCGCTGGCCAAGGTTGTGGTGCCGGCGGCGGCCACCATCGTGACGCAGGCCGACACACGCATGTGGCGCGCGCTGCCGCACACCATCGGGATTGCGAGCCTGCCGCGGCCCGCCGATGATATATTACGTATAGGAGCAGCGGGTGCGCCCGGCATCGGCGAGGTCAGCCTGCCGCCGGGGCGGTTCGTTATCGTTACGGTCACCACCACGCGTCCGGGGGCACCGCCGGCGCTGAACACCTATTCCCTGCCCGGAGGTTGAACCCCATGAAAATCCGTCTTCCTGCACTTGCCGTCGCCGCCGCCGTATTGGCCGGCTGCGCCACCACCGGACCGCAATACCTGACCGGACCCGGCACCGACCGGCCCGACCCGCGCGGCGAGACCGTCCTGGGTCTCGACTACCGCGACTTCGAGTATGCCGCCGAGCAGGCGGTAGATTCGTTCCTGTCCAGTCCGCTGTCGCGCAAGCCGGGCAGCACCGCGCCGTGGGTAATGGCGATCAGCCGCATGGTCAACGACACCGCGCTCAACATCGACACCGACCAGTTGATCAAGAAGATTCGGGTCGACCTGCTCGACAGCGGCAGGGTGATTGTGACTACCGCGGTCGGCCTGGAGGGGCCGGAAGATCCGCTGGCCGCCAAGACGCGCGAGTTGCAGGAATCGGAGTTGTTCAACCAGGAAACCGTGGCCCAGGACGGCACCATGGTGGCACCCGAGTTAAGCCTGTCCGGCAAGATCATCGGGCGCACCAACCGGGTGGGCGACAAGCAGCAGGTGGACTACTACTTCCAGCTCACCGCCACCAACATCGAGACCGGACTCGCCTACTGGGAGTTCGAGGAAGTAATCGCCAAGATCGGCGACAACGAACGCTTCTCCTGGGAGTGACGTGATGCGGATGCGGACGGGGAGTCGCGCGCCGCGCGTCGGCGCAGTCGCTTTGTGTTGCGCGCTGCTGGGGGGTGTCGTGCATGCCCAGGACACCGGCGCGGCGCGGGAGCGGACGCGGATGGCGGTGCTCGATTTTGCACTCGACGAGATCCACCTGTACGGCACCGGCGGCGGCCGCGAGCAGAGGAGCGGTGGGCGCGTCGTCAAGAGCGGCGTGGATGTGGATTACGATCTGATCCGCAACCTGCAGGAGCGGTTTCGCGCCCGCATCGAGGAATTGCTGATCCATGGCCGGCGCTTCGCGGTGCTCGACCGCCGCGCCGGGGAAATCTACGAGCAGGAGAAGCGGCTGCTGGCATCGGATGACGTCGACCCGGGCGAGGCTGCTCGCCTCGGAAAGGTGCTCGGCGCCGACTACATGCTGTACGGCACGGTCGACCGCATCGAAGTCACCGAGGAGCGCAAGACGATCGTTCTGACCGGCGAGACCCGCGTCGACGTTACCGCCACGGCGAGGCTGCGCTACTCGCTGCTCACCGTGGCGACCCGCGAGATCGGGTGGGCGTCGTCGATGGAGCTTCAGTATGGCGTGGACGAGGAACTGCGCACCGAGCAGGCGGCGGAAATGCTGCTCGACCGGCTCGCGCTGCACCTTGCCGACGAGGTGTCCGAGAGCATTTTCCCGCCGAAGGTGGCGCAGGTGACCGGGTGGGGCAGCTTCGTGGTGAACCGCGGCGGCAACACCGTGCGTGAGGACGACCTGTTCGAGGTGTTCGCGCTCGGCGATGCGGTGGTGGACCCCGATACCGGTGAGGACCTGGGGCGCCTGGAGACGGTGGCCGGCATCGCCCGCATCACGTCGGTGAAGCCGAAGTTTTCGCTGGCGGAGATGATCACCGATCACGGGGAGATCGTGCGCGGCATGATCCTGCGCCGCTTCCACGGCCTGCTCGGCGAGCCCGCGGGGTCGGATACCCCAGCGGCTCAGCGGCCAGCGGAAGGCGAGCGCAACTACCGCCGCATCGACACCGACGGCGACGGTGACGGCATTCCCGACTACCTGAACCGCGACGCCAGCACCGGCGACAGCGACGGCGACGGCATTCCCGACTACCTGAACCGCGACAACCTCCGCCGCCGGTAGGGGGTTCAGCGGTCGGCGGTGGGGTCGGCGGCGTCGCGCAGGCCGTCGCCGACGAAGTTGAAGCACAGCACGGTGACGATCACGAAGATCGCCGGGATCAGCAGCCAGGGAGTCAGCGAGACGCTGCGGATGTTCTGCGTCTGCTGCAGGAGCACGCCCCAACTCACCACCGGAGCGCGCAGGCCGACGCCGATGAAGCTGAGCGCGGTCTCGCCGAGGATCATTCCCGGTATCGCGAGCGTGAGGTGGACGATGAGAAAGCTCATGAAGCCCGGCAGCAGGTGGCGACCGATGGTGCTCAGCTCGGTGGCGCCGGCGATCTTCGCCGCGAGCACGTAGTCTTCGACGCGGAGCTGCAGCAGCTTCCCGCGCACCACGCGCGCCAGGCCGGTCCAGCCCACGATCGAGAGGATGACCGTGATCATGAAGTAGATGGCGATTGGATCCCACTCGCTCGGCACGGCCGCCGCGAGCGCCATCCATATCGGCAGGGTGGGGAGCGAGCTCAGGAACTCGATCAGGCGTTGAATCAGCATGTCTACCGTACCGCCGAGGTAGCCTGACAGCCCGCCGAGCAGGCAGCCGATGACAAAGCTGATCGCGACGCCTACCAGGCCGATGGTCAGCGACACGCGTGCTCCGGCGACGGTGCGCGAGTACATGTCGCGCCCCAGCCGGTCGGTGCCGAACAGGAACAGCGTGCCCGGTTCGTCCACCCCGAAGAAGCGCAGATTGGAGCGCACCAGCCCAAGGAACCGGTACTGATCGCCGTGCACGAAGAAGCGGATCGGGTAGACGGTCGTGCCGTCCTCCACGTAGGTCCGCCGATAGGTTTCCGGGTTCACCGAGACCTTCAGTCCGTACACGAAGGGGCGCTGCAGCCTGCCGTCGTGGAACAGCCGGACTCTCTGCGGTGACGCCAGCGAGTAGTCGCCGAATCTGGTCAGGGTGTCGTGCGTCGAGAAAAAGCCGGCGAACAGCGAGCCGACGAAGTAGAACAGCAGCAGCACACTGCCGCCGACCAGCGCCATGCGGTGCTTGAAGAACTTGCGCCGCATCAGCGTCCAACTGGACGCGAGGTAGTAGCGCTCCGTCTCCTGTTCGCGGTTGGTCGTCCGGTTCATGCCGTCGCCTCCCGCGCGAACCGGATTCGCGGGTCGACCAGCACCAGCATCAGATCGGAAATCAACATCCCCATCATGGCCAGGGCGCTCAGCAGCATCACCAGGCTCCCGGCGAGATACATGTCCTGGCCCTGCTGCGCCTGCAGCAACAGCGGCCCGACGGTGGGCAGGCCGAGCACCAGTGCGGTAAGCGTCTCGCCGGAGATGATCGCCGGCAGCAGCCAGCCGACGGAACTCACAATCGGGTTGATCGCGATGCGGAGCGGGTACTTGAACAGCAGCCGGCCTTCCTCCAGGCCCTTGGCGCGGCCGGTCAGCACGTACTGCTTGCGCAGTTCGTCGAGCAGCGCGGCGCGCATCACCCGAATCAGACCCGCCGTGCCGGCGGTACCCACCACGATCAGGGGAATTGGCAGGTGCTTGAGCAGGTCCACCAACTTGGCCAGGTTCCACGGCGAAAACTCGAACTCCGGGGAGAACAGCCCGCCGACGCTCCAGCCGAAGTACTTGAACACGATGTACATCAGGATCAGGGCGAGCAGGAAGTTGGGGGTGGCAAGACCGATGAAGCCGAACGCGGTAGCCGCGTAGTCGGTAAACGAGTACTGATGCGTGGCTGAGTAGATCCCGATCGGTATGGCGATCGCGTAGGTGAGCACGAGCGTGAGCAGGGAGATGGTGACCGTGAGCAGCAGGCGCTGGCCGATCAGCTCGGTTACCGGCTGGTTGTAGGCGAACGACTCTCCCATGTCGCCGCGCAGCAGATTCCCGAACCACTTCAGATAGCGCTGCATGAACGGGAGGTTCAGCCCGTACCGCTCCTCCAGATCCCGGATCTGCTCCACGTCCACCTGCACGCCGGCGTTGCGCAACTGCTGGATCAGGTTGTCGAGAAAGTCGCCGGGCGGTAACTCGATCAGCACGAACGAAACGAACGAGAGCAGCACGAGCAGGACCATCATGTAGAGGATCCTCTGAACGATGTAGCTCAGCATCTCCCGCTCGGCTGCGCCGCGACCCGGCCCGCATCAGAGGTCGCGTGCCGGGTCAGCGGTTTCGGTCTCGGCACTGTCACTTGACGGACATGAACATCTACTTGATGAACATCTTCGCGGCGTACACCAGCAGGTCGCCCTTCCAGGACATCGACGGCCCGTACTCCAGCGGAGCGTTGGCCAGCTTGTCCTTGACCACGTAGAGGTGCGGGGTAATTCCCACCGTCCCGATCAGGAACACGTTCTCGGCGTGGAAGTCGAACACCTTGGTGAACGCTTCAACGTAGTCCGGGTCGCCGGGCCGGCCCGCTGCCCAGTCGTCGATCCAGCGGTTTAGCTGCTTGATCTCGTCCGGTGGTTCCTCACCCGGGAGCTTGCCGTCGGCGTAGTCGTCCAACGTCTTGGCGCCGCTGTCGACGTCGCGCTTTGCCACCATCCAGTTGAACCACTGGCGGGCCCAGGCGAAATCGCCGCCGCGCCAGTTGCTGCCGGCAACCATCCACGACCTGAGCTCCGGCGATGCCAGCCGGTCGGTGTAGAAGTCGTGCTGCGCGGCATCCGCGCGCGTGCCGAGTGCCGCACTCTCGTAGAACTTGATCTCGGTTTTCAGCCCGACGTCCTCCCAGTACTCCTTGACCAGCTCCAGCACCGGGAGGTTGCCCGCGCGCCAGTACTCGATTACCTGGAGAAACGCATCGCCATCCGGTCTGAGCCGGTAGCCGTCGCCGTCGCGCGCGGTGAGCCCGAGCTCGTCGAGCATCGCATTGGCCTGCTCCGGGTCGTAGGCCGCGTACGATTGCGCCCACTTGTCCTGAAAATAGGAGCTGTCGGACACGATCGTGGCCTGCCGTGGCACGCCGACGCCGAAGTAGACGATGTTGTTGATCTCTTCCCGATTGATGGCCAGCGACAGGGCCTGGCGGAACCGCTTGTTGCGGTACAGCTCGCGCTTGAACGGGTCGAGGTGATTCTGGTTCGGGGCGACGATCACTGCCCCGCCGAGGCCGCTCGGGATCTGGTTCACGTGGTACTCGCCGGCGGCGGCGTTCTCCTGGTACAGGGTGAAGTTGTCGAACGAGGTCTGGAGCAGGGCAACATCGGCCTCACCCGAGATGATCTTCAGATGGTAGGTTTCCTGGTCCACGATCTGCGCCTGGATCCGGTCGACGTAGGGGAGCTGGTTGCCTTCCGGGTCAACCTCCCAGTAATAGGGGTTGCGCTCATAGCGTTTGCCGGTGTTGGTGGCCTCGGTCATGATCCACGGGTGGTGGGTAGGCTTGTCCAGGTCCTTCAGCGGGCTCCACCAGTAGTGGTGGTAGAACGCCTTGTCCCACGACTCGAAGCCCTCCTCCTTGGCCAGTGCCTCGGCCTCCGGGTTGTAGTCGATGTGCCACTTCTCCAGGTAGTGCTTGGGGTGAAACGTATTCCAACCGCCGCCTTCGACCGTCGACATCTTGTAGTACATCAGGACGTAGGGCTCGTCCGTTTCCAGGCGTACCGTGTAGTCGTCGACCTTGATCGCCCGCTTGATCTGCGGGATCCAATTCCAGGTGGGCACCAGGTCGTTGAAGTGCAAGCCGTCGTACATGAACACCACGTCGTCGGCGGTCATGGGGTGTCCGTCCGACCACTTGAGTCCCTCCCGCAGGTGAACCGTCAAGGCCATGGCGTCGTCGCTGAACTCCAGGGCCTTGGCCATGCTCGGCACCACGTCAAGCGAACCCTTGACCATGCGTCCGAAGTAGCCGCCGGACTCGGTTTCTTCTGCGAGGTCGTTCCAGGGGTACTCGTTGGTGTGAAACACGGTGAGCGTACCGCCGTAGGTGCCAACTTCGTCGCCCGGGGCAAACCAGGTGACCGCCGGCTCGATCGGCAGGCGTTCATCGACCGGCGGCAACTCACCGGCAGCCACCAGGGCAGCCAGCATTGGCGCTTCGTTGAAGCGCGTCTCCGGCATGGCCGCCGCGGCCTCTCCGACGGCTGCCGTACCCTCTTCCGATCCGCCGGTCGCCATGAGCGTGATTGCCGGCAATAGCAGAACCAGGTACGAGATTCCTCTTCGCATGGGATGTCTCCTCGTTCTTGAGTCGTTGCGATGCCGCCGGCCCGTGGTAGCAGACCGGCGGCCCAACGGCGGCCGTTGCTGACGGCCTTACGGCTGTTTGATGAACAACTTGTCGGCGGAAGTGAGCAGGTCGCCCGGCCAGGTAGCCTCCGGCTTGTAGAAGGTCGGGTAGTTGGCGACGCGGTTCTTGAAGACTCCCAGGTTGGGCGTGACCCCTACCGAACCGATCAGGAACAGTTGCTCGGCGTGGATGTCGAACACCTTCTGGAATGCCTCGATGTACTCGGGCGATCCATAGGCGCTGCTGCCCCAGGCGAGGACGGCGTCATCGAGCTCCTTGACGATGTCGGGCGGCTCTTCGCCCGGAATCTTGCCGTCGGCGAAGTCGTCCAGGGTCTTGGCGCCGCTCTCCAGGTCGCGCGTGGCCCTGATCCAGAGGCCCCAGTTCACGGCATAGAAGCCGGAGTCATACTCGGTCGCCTTGGCGGCGTCGGTGTACTCCCGAAACTCGGCCGAGCTGATGGTGCCGGTGTAGATGTTGTCGGTGCCGGCGTTGTGGCGCTGCCAGAGATCGCCGCGCAGCCTGATCTCGGTTTTCAGGCCGACCGCCTCGAAGTGCTCCTTGTACAGTTCCAGCACCGGTACGTCGGCTTCATTGCTGTGCTCCAGGATCTGCAGGAACGCCTCGCCGTCCGGCCCGGTGCGGAAGCCATCCTCGTCGCGCGCGGTCAGGCCGAGCTCGTCGAGCAGCGCGGACGCCGCGTCGGGATCGTGCTGAGCCCAGGCTTGTTCCCACTCCTGCTTGAAGTAAGGATTGGTGGACACGATCGTGGCCGAGCGCGGAACGCCTACCCCGAAGAACACCAGCTCGTTGATTTCGTCGCGGTTCATCGCCAGCGACAGCGCGCGCCGGAAGCGTACGTCGCGGTACATTTCGCGGGTGAAGGGATCCTCGTGGAACTGGTTGGGAATGAGCACGCTCGCGCCCACCACCGGGGCCGGGATCTGCACCACCCGGTAGTCGCCGGCGGCCTCGTTCTCCTTGTACAGGGTGAAGTTGTCGAAGCGTGTGCCGAGCACCGCGAAGTCCGACTCGCCGGCGATGATCTTGAGGTGGTAGGTCTCGCTGTCGACGATCTGCGCCTGGATGTGATCCACGTAGGGGAGCTGGTTGCCGGCCGGGTCCACCTTCCAGTAGTAGGGGTTGCGCTCGAAGCGCTTGCCGGTGTTGGTGCGCTCGGTAAGGATCCAGGGATGGTGGGTGGGCTGCTCCAGGTCCTGCTGCGGGGCCCAGAAGAAGTGGTGGTTGAACGCCTCGTCCCAGGTGTCGAAGCCTTCTTCCTTGGCCAGTGCGTCGGCGTCGGGGTTGTGGCTGATGTGCCATTTCTTGAGGTAGTGGAAGGGGTGGAACACCTGCCACCCGCCGCCGGGCGGACTGGCGTGCTTGGCGAGCAGCGCGTGGTAGGGCTCATCGGTCTCGAAACGCACGGTGTAATCGTCCACCTTGATGGCCCGCTTGATCTGCGGGATCCAGTTCCAGGTGGTGACCTTGTCGTTCCAGTGGGCGTCCTCGTACATGAATACGTAGTCGTCCGCGGTCATTGGGTGGCCGTCCGACCACTTGGTACCTTCGCGCAGGTAGAAGGTCACGCTCATCGCGTCGTCGGACATCTCCGCGGCGCGCGCCAACAGCGGTTCCAGCGCATTGGTATCGGGGTTGGCGCGGATCACGTAGCCGCCGATTTCGGTCTCGTAGCCGAGGTCGGCCCACGGGTTGATACTGGTATGGAACACGGTGAGCGTGCCGCCGTAGGTGCCGATCTCGTCGTCCGCGGCGAAGTACGCCACGGCGGGTTCGAGGGGCATGCGCTCGTCGACCGGCGGCAACTCGCCGTCCGCTACCATGGCGGCCAGCATCGGCGCCTCGTTGTAGGCCCCCATGGACATGTCGGCGGCCGGCTCGGCCGCGCTGGCGTCCTCATCGGCCGCGCCGGCGGCCACGACGGTCAGTGCGGGTACCGACAGCAGTACACATACGCACAGCAGCGAGAAAGTCTTGGGCATGGTGTTATCTCCCTTTCGCGGAGTGGAATCGTCTGGCAGCCGCCGCGACCGCCGGCACACCGCGACTGCTCATCGCGCGGTGCCCGGATTCGCCTTGCAGGCTGCCATTAACGGGCGAGACTGTAGCATCCGCGGGGACCGCCCGCAAGTTCCGTTGCGTTGCGTTGCGTGCGTGGTGTCGGTTATGCGGGAGCCGGTGCGGCTTCGGCTGGTGTCGTTCGCGGCCTCGGCAGGCCGTCCGGGCGGGCGGCGAGGTGGTCGTCGGGGAGGTGCCCGGTGACGGTGACGGGGTGCCACTCCCCCGGCTTGGGCGGGCAGACGGCAGTGGTTGGGAACTGGATGCGGAGGTAGGACTCGCCGTAGCCGGTGGCGAGGGCGCCGTCCACCTGCTCGACGAGGACGCGCTGCCGCCGGCCGGTGAGGCACTGCGCCAGCCGGCGCCGTCCGGCGGCGGCCAGCGCGCGTATGGCGGCGCTGCGCTCGGCCTTGACCGGCTCCGGCACCGCGCCGGGCAGGCGGGCGGCACGGGTGCCCTCGCGCGGCGAGTAGCGAAAGGTGTGGATGTGGCCGAAGCCGACGGTCTCGCAGACCGCCGCGGTGCGAGCGAAGTCGGCTTCGGTTTCGCCGGGGAAGCCGACCATGACGTCGGTGGTGAAGTGAGCCGGCACCCCGCGCCTGCTCCAGACGGTTCGGATGCGGTCGACCAGGTCGAGGTAGCGGTCCACGTCGTACTCGCGGCGCATGCGCAGCAGGACGCGGTCGGAGCCGCTCTGCAGGCACAGGTGCAGGTGCGGGCACAGGCGCTCGTGACCGGTGAGCTCGATGAATCGGTCGTCCAGCGGATCGGGTTCAAGCGAGGAAACGCGCACCCGGTAATCGCCGGGCAGGTCCAGCAGCTCTTCGAGCAGGCGGCTGAAACACCACTCGCCCCACCGGTAGCGGCCGATGTTGACGCCGGTGAGCACCAATTCGCGGTGGCCTTCGTCGAGCAGGCGGCGCGCCTCGTCGAGAATGTCGCCGGCGGGCCGGCTCTGCGCCCGGCCGCGCACCGCCGGGATGATGCAGAAGGTGCAGAAGTTGTCGCAGCCGTCCTGGATCTTGATGGTGGCGCGGGTGTGCAGCGGCTGGGCGCCGGGCCGGTAGCCGAACGGATCGGCCGGCAGGTCCGCCGGGTCGGCCAATTCGCCGGCCAAGTGAGCCTCTACCAGGTCGAAGATTCCGCTCTTGCGGTCGTTGTCGACGGCGTAGTCCACGCCGGGCAGGTCACATGCTACGCCGCCGTGGGCGGTCACGTAGCAACCGGTGGCCACTACCAGGGGGCGCTTCCGGTCGCCGGCGCCGGGGTCTGTCGAACCGGTTGCCGTGGTACGCGGACCGGCCCCGCCGCGCGCTGCCCGGTATACGGCATTGCGCGACTTGCGGTCGGCCTGGCCGGTTACGGTGCAGGTGTTGACCACCAACACGTCGGCCGGCTCGGTGGTCGGGACCACGCGGTAACCGGCCGCGACGAAGCGGGCGGCCAGCGCGTCGCTCTCGGCGATGTTGAGCCGGCAGCCAAGATTGGTGAAGGCAATGGCGGGCGCCATAACGCGGAGGTGCGTGGTGGAACGGTCAGGTCAGGCGCTGCGGCCGGCCAGGGCCGGCTCACGGCCTTCCTGCACGTAGTGGCCGAAGAAGTGGCCGATCCTGGCCGTCACGTCGGCGAGCTGGTCGGCGTGCGGCAGAGACACCATCCGGAAGTGGTCGGGTCGGGCCCAGTTGAACGCGGTACCGTGCATGATCAGCACCTTCTCCTGCTCCAGCAAGTCCAGAACCATGCGTTCGTCGTCCACCACGCCGAAGCGGCGGGTGTCGATCTTCGGGAACAGGTAGAACGCGCCCTGCGGCCTGGTGCAGGAGATGCCGGGAATGGCGTTGATCGCCTCGTACAGCGTGTCGCGCTGCACCGCCAGGCGGCCGCCCGGGGCGGTGAGCTCATTGATGCTCTGGGAGCCGTCGAGCGAGGTCTCGATGGCGAGCTGCGCCGGCATGTTGGCGCACAGCCGCATCGCCGACAGGACGCCGAGGCCTTCGATGTAGCCAAGCGCCTGGTGCCTGGCGCCGCTGAGCATCAGCCAGCCGGAGCGAAAGCCGGGAACGCGGTAGGTCTTGGAAAGCCCGTTGAACGTGCCGATGAGGATGTCGTCCGCCAGCGTTGCCAGCGGCGTGTGCCGGACCCCGTCGTAGAGGATCTTGTCGTAGATCTCGTCGGCGAACAGGACCAGCTGGTGCTCGCGGGCGAGCGCCACGATCCGCTCCAGGCAGTCGCGTGGATACACCGCCCCGGTCGGGTTGTTGGGATTGATTACCACGATCGCCCTGGTGCGGGAGGTGATCTTGGCGGCGATGTCGGCCAGGTCGGGCGCCCAGTCCGACTGCTCGTCGCACAGGTAGTGCACCGGGCGCCCGCCCGCCAGGTTGGCCGCCGCGGTCCACAGCGGGTAGTCGGGAGCCGGGATCAGCACCTCGTCGCCGTCGTTGAGCAGCCCCTGCAGCGCCATGGTGATGAGTTCGCTGACCCCGTTGCCGAGGTAGATGTCTTCGGTCTGCACGCCCGGCACGCCGAGAGTCCGGTAGTGCCGCATGATCGCTTCGCGGGCGGCGAGCAGGCCCTGCGAGTCGCCGTAGCCCTGCCCCTCGGCGATGTTCACCGCCACGTCGTGCAGGATCTCCGCGGGCGCCTCGAAGCCCCACTTGGCCGGATCGCCGATGTTCAGCTTGGCGACCTGAAACCCTTCCTCTTCAAGGCGCTGCGCCGCGGCCAGCACCGGACCGCGAATGTCGTAGCACACGTGTTCGAGCTTGTCGGACTTCCTGATCTGCGGCTTCCTGATCTGCATTGTCTCGGATCCTTCCTGTGCTTTGGAAGGCCAAATAATAACGCTATGCCCGCGCTCCGGGCTACCGCCGGGTTATCCTGACTACTGCAGGCCGACTTCGGCGGAGGTGTCGCGCTGGCAGGTGGGGCGGATGGTGAGCTCCGGGATCAGGGTGCGCTGCGGCAGATCGGCTACCAGGACGATCGCCCGCGCCACGTCCTCGGACGCGACCATGGTGGCGCGAGCTTCGGGGCTAGGGTGCACGGGCCGGTGCTCGATGATCGGGGTGTCGACCTCGCCGGGGATGATGACGCTGGCGCGCAGTCCGCTGTTCCTGAACTCGGTGTTCAGATACCGGGTGAAGTTGATCACGCCTGCCTTGGCGGCGGAGTAGGACGGGCCGCCGAGCAGGCTGCCGCCGACGCCGGCCAACGAGGCAACATTGATGATGGTGCCCGCGCCAGCGGCCTGCATGGCGGGCATCACCGCCTGAGTGCAGTAGATGGTGCCCGCCAGGTTGGAGTCGACGGTGGCGCGGATATCCTCGGGCATGGTGGTGAGCAGCATGCGGTGGGCCGACGAATGGCCGGCGTTGTTCACCAGCACGTCGATCCGTCCCCAGGCGGCCAGCACCTCGGCGGCCATGCGCAGCACCGCTTCGCGGTCCGCCACGTCGAGGCTCACCACCAGCGCCGTGCCGCCCTGCCGCTCGATTTCGCCGCGCACGGCCGTGAGCTTGCTCTCGGTGCGCCCCACTACCGCCACCCGCGCCCCCTGCGCCGCCATCATCAGCGCGGCCGCCCGGCCAATCCCGCTCCCCCCGCCGGTAACGATGCAAACATTGTCCCTCATCCCCATACCCGCAACCTAACACAGGCCCGGCGAGTCCCGCAGGTCCGATTCTCCCGAACGCACGGCGATGTTGTTCGTTGCGTCACGTGCTCATCCGATCACGAGGGAGTCTGATTCGACGTCTCCCGCCGGCAGGCGGTGCAGGGGGCGCACCCATATCCATGGAAGCACCGGTTGGTCACGACGCGGACCGCTATGATCTGCTGAGCACAGCCGGGTCCGGGCTAACCCTGGCGTAGACGTCCCAGAGGACGAGGTGAAGCGGGCGCTGGACACTCTGGAGTCACCCTGGCCGCCGCGGGAAAGGTCATGCTACGGCACTGGTTCGAGGACGAGAAGCTCACCGGCGCCACGCTCTCGCAGTTCCTCATCGAGCAGATCGCAGGCACCGGCCTGGAGCCAGTAGAACCTCCGGAGCCGCGGGCCGGTGGCGCGGTAGCCGCCTGGTCAGAGGGCGCGGATGGGGATGGTGCGGATGCGGGTGGGGGGCGCGGGGCGGGGGCCGGCGAGGGCGAAAAGGCGGGCTACGCGCTCGCGGGTCGGGGGGTGGCTGTCGGTGAGCCGGCCCTGCGCAGGGGCGGGGCGGTAGCCGAACATCAGTTCCCACCAGGTGCGGCGGCGCTGCTCCAGGGAGACGAGGGCCGATGCCAGGCTGCCCGGGTCGCCGCTGATGTAAGCGGCCGTCCGGTCGGCGTTGAATTCGCGCGAACGGGCCAGGGCCATCTGCAATAGGCCGCTCAGGGTGGGAGCCGCGAGCATCAGCAGCGCAACAGGCAACGGCACGCTGATCGCGCCGACGGCGAGCGCGGGCAGGGCGAACAGCAGTCCGATGCCGCCGAACACGGCAAGCGCGCCGGTGAAGCGGCGCATGATGCCGGCCAGGCTGGCCAGCCAGATGTCGTTGGCCTGGATGTGGGCGATCTCGTGCGCCAGCACGCCGCGCACCTCGCGCCGGCCGAGCGACTGCATGAGGGTGTCGGTCACCGCCACGGCGGCGTCGTCGCGCGTGCCCATGGTCAGGGCGTTGGGCTGCGGTGCACGCAGCAGAAACAGGGCCGGGGTGGGCAGGCCGGCGCGTGCGGCCAGCTCGGCGACCTGCCCGTACAGCCATGGCGCCCGGCGCGCGTCAAGAGGAATGGCGCCGAGGTGCAGCATGTTGGCGGCGGCCGACCCGCGGGGAAGTGAGCCGATCAGCAGCGCCGCGCCGATGCCAAGCGCGATCAGCAGCCCGGTGAGGCCGAGCAGGGAATAGCCGACGCCGATCAGCAGCGTCGCCATGGCCAGCAGGTAGGCGCCGGCAGCGAGCCGGGCGGTAATGGAAGGTGTCACGGTTGCGTTCTCCTGCCGACCAACATGCAAACTCCGTGCCACCAGGAGATCAGAGGCCAGCGAGCGTGTTTCATGGCCCTTGCGGCGCTTGTTCGGTTGCGACGCCGAGCGGCTTGCTTCTCGCCGCAACGGCAGCGAGAAGAAATGATCCAATATGGTGTGAAACCGCGTGGCGGGTGGTTCAGCTTGACCAGGACGCGGTGGGTGACGCTCATTGCCTCATGCTGCTTGCCGAACCGCTTCCGCAGCGCATGCGCGCTTGGCAGATCAAGGGCACGGGATTCGACCACTTCGGCGCCGGCGGCGCGCCCGACGAGATTCCGTTCCCGGACTTCGGGGAGGATGACGTGGTGGCGCGGGTGGACGCGGTCGGCGTCTGCTATTCGGACGCCAAACTGGTGCGCGCGGGCGCCGGCCACGCCCGGCTGCGCGGCCGCGACCTGGCGGCACAGCCGGTGACGCCGGGACACGAGGTAACGCTGACGGTGGTCGCCGTCGGGGAGCGCCGCCGCGGCCAGGTGCGGCTGGGCGGGCGCTACATCCTGCAGCCGGATGTCTACTACCGCGGACGGACGCTGGCGGTGGGTTACCAGCTTGCCGGCGCGCTGGCCGAGTACGTGGTGCTGGGCAACGAAGTGCTGGACGGCGACGAGGGCTGCTACCTGGTGCCGCTGCCGGATGAGGTGGGCGCCGTGGAGGGGGCGTTGATCGAGCCGTGGACGTGCGTGGTGGCGGCGTACCAGATCGCCGCCCGCACCCACCTGCGCAGCGGCGGAATGTTGCGGATCCACGGGTTTGCCGACCAGCCGCGGCTCGACCTTGCCGGGGTGCGGTTCGGCGCCGTCCCGGACCGGCTCGGCGTGCCGCTGCCGCCGGCCGAGCCGGATGCTCCGCCGCCGCGCGAGGTGGAGGCCGGCGGTCTGGACGGCGCCAACCGGGCCGCGGTGGAGGCGTGGTGCGCGCGACTGGGCATCCCGCTGGCGTGCCGGGACGAGCCGCTGCCGCGCGGCGCCGACGACGTGGTGATAGCCGGCACGCCGCCGGGCGACCGGTGGATGGCGCGGTTGTTCGCGGATCTGCCCCGCCACGCCGTGGTCAGCATACACGCCGCCGGCGGCGAACGGCGCCGCCTGGCGTGCGACATCGGGCGCATCCACTACCAGGGTATACGCGTGGTGGGCCGCGGCGACGGGAGCGTGGCGCAGGCTTACGCGGGCGCGGCGCGCGAGGGCCTGGCGCCAGGCGGGAGGGCATGGTTCGTGGGCGGTGGCGGCCCGATGGGCCAGATGCACGTGCTGCTTGCCCTGTCGCAACCGCAGCCGCCGAAAACGGTGCTGGTTACCGACTTGTCCGCGCGGCGGTTGGCGGCGCTCGGCGAGCGCGTTGCGGCACTCGGACTGCCGGTGCCCGACCTGCTGCAGGTCGGCGGCGAGGGCGGTTCCCTGGAGCAGAAGCTGTCCGGCCTCGCCGCCGACGGGTTCGACGACATCGTGCTGCTGGCACCTTCCGCCGCGGCGGCGGAACAGGCGGCGCCGTGGCTGCGAGCCGGCGGATACCTGAACGTGTTTGCCGGCGTGGCAGAGGGCAGCATGGCGCGCTTTCCGCTGCACCTGATCGCTGGCGGCGGTGTGCGCGTGGCAGGTACCACCGGGTCGCCGCTCGCGGTCACCGAGCAAACCCTGGCACGCGTAGCGGATGGCACGCTGCACACGGCGTCGGTGCTCGGCGCGCTGGCCGACCTCGATCACGGCGGCGCGGCGGTGCAAGCGGTGGCGGCGGGGCGCATTACCGGCAAGGTGGTGGTGTTGCCGTTTGCCCGCGGCCTCGGTTTCAGCGCGCTCGACGAGCTGGCCGCCGAGCGCCCCGAGTGGCGCCGGGCCCTGGGCGGCGGATGTCGCTGGACCGCCGCGGCAGAGGAACTGTGCCGGGCCGCGTCCGGCTACTAGGCCGGCGGCGACGGTCCCGAGTCGGCGGACGGCTCGTCCTCGCCGGGCGGCGCGTCACCGGCGGCCGGCGGCACGGACCCGGCATCGGGCGGCGCGGCGTCAGGAGCGCCAGGGGCGGATCCGGTGCAGCCGGCGGCCGGGCAGGAGCCTTCCTCGTAGCGGGCGGTGGCGCCGGCGTCGATGCCGAAGGTGATGCGCGCCGGCAGGCGGCGGCCGCAGTACTGGCAGTGGGTCGGAAACGCCGTGAGCTTGTTCCGCAATAGGTAGACCGCCCCCGCGGCCGCGGCAATCGGCAGCACGCCGGTCCAATCGGGTGCGCTGATGCGCAGCAGGAACAGCACTGCGATCCACATGCCGAGCACCAGGCCGGCCCCGAGCATGGTGACGGTGCGGCGCGCGGCGCTCGGCGAGCCGGTGCCGGGACGGGTCAGGCCGCGCTGGAACTGGCTGAGCAGCAGTATGGCGATCAGCACGAAGGGCAGGTATTGAGAGAGCTTGGCAAGCATCGGTTGTCCTCCTGGATCAACTCTCCATGAGCAGCCGCAGTGCGGCAGGTTTGGCGAACGCGCGCTGCACGGCGGCGGGGTCGATGTCGGGGTTGGCGGCGCCGGAGCCTGCAGCAAACAGCGGCGCGAGCAGGGCGGCGGCGCGCCGGGCGAACGCCGCCTCGCCGAACGCCGCCTCGATGGGCTCGTCGCGGTCGGGAAGCGGCCGATGCGGCAGCGCCTGCACGGTGTCGAGCAACACGGCGTTGGCCTGGCGCAACTCGCGCGCCACGCCGGGGTCGCCGCAGCGCCGCAGCAGGGCGGCCTGCTGCGCGGTGCCGAGGTAAGAGAAGTCTACCGTGTCGCCGGACAGGATGGTGTCGAGTCCGGCGCGCAGGTGTGCGCCGGCGTCCTCCGGGAGCAGGCGCGCGGCGCGCTCCGCGGCCGGTTCGTAGGCGGCGCGCAGGGCGTCCCGTTCGGCGCGCGTCAACGGACAGTGCACGGCGTCGTAGACGGCGGCCGGGTAGCCGTCGAGCAGCCCCCGCAGGTCGTCGAGTACCGGCAGCCGGCGGGCCAGCAGGGGACGCCGCCACTGCAGGGCGTTGACGAATTGGAAGCCGAAGCCCTCCTCCACCGACGGCGATACGATCAGGTGGGCCGCGGCCAGCAGGTCGTCGAAACGCAGCCCGAGCGCGTCGATGCGTTCGCCGACGCCATACAGGCCGGGGATGGCGCCGTCGGCAAACAGCCGCTCGACTGCGCGCGCATACGGAGTCTCGGCGGCGGACGAGGCGGGCAGGGTAACCACCAGGTTGGCGCCGGCGAGCCGTGCCAGCAGGCCCGCTTCCAGCACGTTCTTGCGGCGCCGCACGCGCACCGGGTAGAGCCACAGGGGCCGTTCGGAATCGAACGCGCCGGACCCGGCCGAGGGACCGGCTGCACCGGCTGCACTGGCCGCGGCCAACCTGGCGCGCGCCGCCCGCGCCGTTGCCGCGGCGGGCGCCGGAACCGAAGTGGCCGGCCGCACCGGGTTGCCGAGCAGCGCGATGCGGTCGCCCGGGCAGCCGGCGCCGGTCAACGCGTCATGGTCGCGCCGGTTCAGCACCGCGTAGCGGACGTTGTCTCCGGCCGGGTAGGCGGATGCGGGCACCTCTCGCCGCAGGCGCGCCAGGTTCGCCGGCCGCGCGTTCTCCGGGAAGTCGTGAATCTGCAGAATCATCGGTTGTCCGGCGGCGGCGGCCAGCAGCACCGCCCCCGTGAAGCACGTGTTCTTGGCCAGGTGATGGTTGTGGACCCACCACACCCCGTCCCCGAAACGCCGCCCGAGCAGGTCGGCAAGTTGGCGCTGACCGGCCGCCGTGGCGGGCGCATCGTCGTACCCTGCGGCGTCGAGCCGGCAGCGTTCGGCCGGCGCGCCGCGGGCCCCGGCCGCCGCCCCACCGGCCACCACGACCAGCCGCTCCAGGGCAGGCAACAGGTCACGGTGGGCGAGCAGGGCGCGGGCGCCGTCGCGGACTACCGTGGTGACCCCGCCGGGCAGCAGGTGATAGTGGAAAACGTACAGATGCAAACCGGGCGCCTTCGCGCCGATGGTACCAGTTTGGCCGCAGACTCGCAGGGGGCGCACAGCCGCCGGCGCCGCGGACCGGCCGCGGTGGGCGCCAGATGCGCCGGCCGGGCTAACTCGGCAAACTCCGATAACTCGACTAACTCGGCTGTGGTTCCTGCAACTGCTCGGCCTCTTTCTTGATCTCGTCCATCAGCACCACCAAGTCGAGCACGTTCTGACTCTCGACGGTGCCCACGAACTCGCCCGACTCCCGGTCGTTGATCGGCATCACGGCGAGCGAGTGTTCGGTCATCTGTTCCATCACGTCGACGATCAGCTCGTCGGACCAGGCAGGCGGGATCTTGGCCTGCAGGATCTCCGCCAGGGTCGTGGTGGCGCGCTTGTCCTTGGCGATCGTGCGCACCTTGCTCAGTGACACGATGCCGGCCACCTTGCCGGCTTCGACCACCACGTAGTCGCGCTCCTTCGGTACCACCCAGTTCTTGGTGAAACTCTCCACCGTCACGTCCGGGGCCGGGTAGGTGCGGGTGCGGTCGAGAACGGAGCTCACCTTGACGTCGCCGAGTGCAGCGCGAACGTAGGAGAGCGGCACCGACTGCGGCAGCACGGCGGTGCTGGTCAGCCGGGCTCGCTTGATCGCGAAGCCAAGGATCGGCGGCATGAACAGGATGTAGCCGAACATGATGAGCACAAACAGCGAAAACACGTCCTGCCCGATCACCCCGAACTCGAGCAGGACCAGGAGCAGCGCGATTTCCGCGACCCCCTTCGACATCAGCCCGGTGGCGAGCGTGAACGGCGCCTCAATGCGGGTCAGGTAGGTGCTCAGGAACGCCCCCACGAACTTGCCTACCAGCGGGATCACCGCCAGCGCCACGATCGTGGCGAGCGGCAGGGCGGTGAAGGAGAGGTCGAACTGCAGGCCGGCGGAGGCGAAGAACAGCGGCACGAACAGGCCCTCCGACGCACTGCGCATGCCCGGCATGATTTCCCAGTGCACGCGCTGCGGCAGGCCGGACAGCGCGACCCCGAACAGCAGCGCGCCGATGGTGCCGTGCAGACCGATCTTCTCGGCCCCGACCACGATCAGGAACAGCCCGCCGAGCAGCAGTCCGAACGACAGCTCGGGCACGTTCAGGAAGCGCTGCAGGAACAGAATCGCCGGCGGCAGCACGCGCGTCGACAGCACCCAGGTAATCACCACGAAGCCGAAGATCTGCAGGAGCAGCGTAACCATCCCCATCAGGCTCGGTTCGTGGTGCTCGCCGATGGTGAACCCCACCACCAGCAGCGCGGCAACCTCGGCGATCGCCACGATGGTGAATATCTTCAGGCCGATCGGTTCCTTGAGGTGGCCGGAATCGGCGAGCACCTTGGCTACCAGCCCGAGGCTCGACAGCGACAGGATGCCGGCCAGGGCCAGCGCCTCGGTGAAGTGCAGGCCAAGCGAGAACGGCAGTCCGGCAAGATCGGAGGTGACCAGCATGGCGGCCACCAGCGAGATGATCACCGACAGCACCGCGGCCACGAAGTAGCGTCCGCGGATGGTGGCGACGAAGCCCTGAATGTCGATCTCGTCGAGACCCACCAGGAAGAACAGCACGAATATGCCGAGCCCCAGGAACAGCTGGATCTCGGGTGACGGCTGCACTATGCCGAGCACGGGTCCGAGCAGCACACCGGTAGCGGTGTAGGCGACAATCGAACTCAGGCCGAACCGCCCGAGGAAGCCCTCGACGAGCTTGGCGACGACGATGAGAAGACCAAGTGGGAGCAGTACGTCCAGCAACATGCTATGAGAACCTTGTCCGTCTATCGGATGGTGCGATTCTAAACCTTTTCATGCCAGGACTGCACGGGGCGTCCAGTAATCTCAGTAATCTCTCGAATTACTTGCCGCGGCGCGGCGATCCGCCGTCAGGCAGCGGCCAGGTCAGCACCGGCCGGCGCGCCGCCGTTGCCTCGTCGAGGCGTCCGATGGGTGTCGAATGCGGCGCGGTACGCACCAGCTCGGGGGTTGCGGCGGCCTCGGCGAGGATGGCGCGCAGTGCCGCGATGAAGTGGTCGAGGGTGTCCTTGGACTCGGTCTCGGTCGGTTCCACCATCAGCGCCTCCGGCACGATAAGCGGGAAATAGATGGTGGGCGGGTGGATGCCGTAGTCGATGAGCCGCTTGGCGATGTCGAGCGTACGGACGCCGTGGTCCCGTGCCACCAGGCGGGCGCTGAACACCGCCTCGTGCTTGCAGATGCGCGGGTACGGCAGCTCCAGGTGGTCGGCGAGCGCGGCGCGCACGTAATTGGCGTTCAACACGGCCAGCCGGCTCATCTCGGACAGGCCGTCGCCGCCGAGGGAACGCAGGTAGGCGTAACCGCGCACGGCGTTGTTGAAGTTGCCGTAGAAGGCACGTACCCGGCCGATCGAGCGCGGGCGCCGGTAGTCGTGGCGATAGGTGTCGCCGTCGCGGCACACCACCGGCGGCGGCAGGTACGGGGCCAGATCGGCAGTGACCGCGGTGGCCCCCGCGCCGGGACCGCCGCCGCCGTGCGGCACGCTGAAGGTCTTGTGCAGGTTGAAGTGCAGAATGTCGGTGCCCAGGTCGCCGGGACGGGCGACGCCGACCATGGCGTTCATGTTGGCGCCGTCCATGTACACCAGCCCGCCGGCCTCGTGCACGGCCGCGGCGATGTCGGTGATGCCCTCCACGAACAGGCCGAGCGTGTTGGGATTGGTAATCATCAGGCCGGCGACGTCCGCGTCGAGCGCATCCTGCAGGGCGGCAAAGTCCAGGCTGCCGTCCGGGCCGGTGGGTACGGTACGCGACCGGTAGCCGGCCATGGCGGCGGTTGCCGGGTTGGTGCCGTGCGCGGAGTCGGGCACCAGCATGGTGGTGCGCTGCCGGCCCGCCGCCTCGTGGAAGGCGCGGATGATCAGCGCGCCGGTCAGCTCGCCGTGGGCGCCCGCCGACGGCTGCAGCGACACCGCCGGCAGCCCGGCGATCTCGCCAAGCCATTCCTGCAACTCCCACAGCATGCGCAGCGCACCCTGTACCGTGGCCTCGTCCTGGTAAGGGTGGATGGCGGCCAGGCCCGGCAGGTTGGCGACCTGGTCGTTGATCTTGGGGTTGTACTTCATGGTGCAGGAGCCGAGCGGGTAGAAGCCCTGGTCGACCGAGAAATTGCGCCGCGACGTGTTGGTAAAGTGGCGCACCACCTCCGGCTCCGACAGTTCCGGCAGGGGCAGCTCGGTGCGCAGCAGTTCGTCCGGCAGCGGCGCACTGCGCGGCACGTCGAGGGGTGCGAGCTGGACGCCGGTGCGCCCCGGTACCGACTGCTCGAACAGCAAGGGCGGTGCCGGCAGCAGCGCGGCCCCGGCCCCGGCCCCGGCCCCGGCGACGGCGGTTGGGTGTTCTTGCCCGGCGTTCATGAGTGTGTACGGTCAGGATACCCCGGCACCGCCTGCACCAACCGGTCGATGGCGGCACGGGAGTTGAGTTCGGTGGCGGTCAACAGCCAGCAGCCGTCCAGGTCCAGGTCGAAGCGGCCCAGGTCGAGGCCGCCGATGATGCCCTCCCGTTCCCACAGCCGGCGGTTCAATTCCGCCGGTGGCAGCGGCGGGCGCACCACGAACTCGCGGAAGAACGGCGTCGCGAACGGCCTGTCCATGCCGGCAAGCTCGCCGAGCCGGTCGGCCAGGTAGTGGCTGCGGTGGTAGCACTGGTCGGCCACCTCGCGCAGTCCCGCCGGGCCGAGCGCCGCCAGGTATATGGTCACCGCGGTGGCGATCAGCGCCTCGTTGGTGCAGATGTTGCTGGTTGCCTTCTCGCGGCGAATGTCCTGCTCGCGCGGTTTCAGGGTGAGCACGAATCCGCGCCGGCCGTCGCCGTCATGGGCCAGCCCGGCCAGGCGGCCCGGCATCTGCCGTACGTTGCGCATCGAGGTGGCGAGCAGGCCGACGTAGGGGCCGCCGTAGAACAGCGGCAGGCCGAGCGGCTGCCCTTCGGCGGTGGCGATATCGGCGCCCAGCTCCCCCGGCGGGCGCAGTATCGCCTGCGCGACCGGGTCGGCGGACACTACCGACAGTGCGCCGCCGGCGTGGGCCACCTCACTGAGTTCCGCGACCGGCTCGATCGCCCCGAGGAAATTGGGGTACTGCACCAGCACGGCGGCGGTATCGGGATCGATGGCGGCGGCGACCGCCGCCGGCTCGGTGCACCCGGTGGCGCGGTCGAAGGGCACGGTGACGATGCGCAGACCGATCCCTGACAGGTAGGTGGCCAGCACCTCCCGGTACTCGGGGTGGACCGCCTCGCTAACCGCGATGGTGGTGCGCCCGCGGCGCAGGCGGGCTGCCATCAGCGCCGCCTCGGCGAGTGCGGTGGAGCCGTCGTACATGGAAGCGTTGGCCACCTCCATGCCGAACAGGCGGGCGATCATGGTCTGAAACTCGAAGATGGTCTGCAGCGTGCCTTGGCTCACCTCCGGCTGATAGGGGGTGTAGGCGGTGTACAGCTCGCTGCGGAACAACAGGTGCGGGACCAGCGCCGGGGTGTAGTGGTGGTAGGCGCCGGCGCCGAGGAAGCAGCTGTGGGTGTCCGTGGCGCCGTTGCGCTCCGCCAGGCCGCGAAACAGCGCCGCCACCTCCTGCTCGCTGAGCCCGTCCGGCAGGTCGAGGCGGGGGAAGCGGTGCGCGCGGGGCACGTCGGCGAACAGCTCGTCGATCGACGCGGCGCCGATGGACGCCAGCATGGCGTCGACCTCCGCCGCGGTGTGGGGTGTATAGCGCACTGCCGACTCGGGTCAGGCCAGCAGGTCGCGGTACGCGCTGGCGTCGAGCAAGGTGTCCTGCTCATCGGCGAACCGGCTCGGGCGCACCTCGATCAGCCAACCGTCATCGTAGGGAGACTCGTTGACCCGTTGCGGCGCCGCTTCCAGGTCGCCGTTCACGGCGGTCACCTCGCCGCTGATCGGTGCGTACAGGTCGCTGGCAGCCTTGACGCTCTCGATCACGCCGAACGACTCGCCCTGCACGATCTCGCTGCCGACTTCCGGCAACTCGAGGTAGACCACGTCGCCGAGTTCGCCCTGGGCATGATCGGTAATGCCGATCACCGTTATCTCGCCGTCCTGGTGCAGCCACTCGTGCTCGGCGGTGTAGTGCAGATGCTCGGGTATGTTCACTGTTTCAGTCACTCCTCCGATAGAAGGGTCGCGCCACCACGATGGCGGCGTGTGCGCGTCCGCGCACCAATATGGCAAGTTCGGTGTCCGTTGCGGAATACTTTCGAGCCACCAGCCCCATGGCAATGCTGCGTTGCAGCCACGGAGCATGGCTGCCGCTGGTGACGGTGCCGATTTGCGCGCCGGCGGCGGTGGTGATCGGATACCCCTGCCGGGCGATGGCGCGCCCGGCGAGGTGCAGGTGCACCAGGCGCCGGGGGACGCCGGCCGCGCGCTGTGCGGCGATTGCCCCCGCCCCGACGTAGCCGTCGCCGTGCGACACGAACCGGCCGAGGCCCACCTCCAGCGGCGACACGCCGCGGGTCAGTTCGTGGCCGTACAGCGGCATGCTCGCTTCCAGCCGGAGCGTGTCGCGCGCGCCCAGTCCGGCCGGCTGCAGCCCGGCCGCCGCGCCCGCCGCCAGCAGGTCGTTCCACAGCGCCTCGGCGCGGTCCGCGGCCACGAACAGTTCGAAGCCGTCCTCGCCGGTATAGCCGGTGCGGGCCAGCAGCACCGGGTGGCCGGCGACGCGGCCCGGGCGGCAGCGGTAGGTGCCGATGGCGGTCACGTCGCCGGCCGCGAGTTGGCCGACGATGCCGAGCGCGCGCGGTCCCTGGATGGCGAGCAGCGCGAATTCGGCGCTGCGGTCGTTGCACTCCAGCGCGGCGATGCCGCTCGTGACGGCGCGGGCATGGTCGAGCACCGCCTCGGTGTTGGAGGCGTTGACCACCAGCCGGAAGTGGCGGTCGCCGAGGCGGTAGACGATCACGTCGTCGATCACGCCGCCGGCTTGGTCGAGCACCAGGGAATAGCGCGCCTGGCCCTGCGTGATGCGGTCCACGTCGGCGCAGGTCAGGCGCGCCACCGCGGCCGCCGCTCCGGCGCCACGGAACTCCAGTTCGCCCATATGGCTGACGTCGAACAACCCGGCGGCCGTCCTCACGGCGCGGTGCTCGGCGACGATGCCGGTGTACTGAACCGGCATCTCCCAGCCGGCGAACGGCACCATGCGCGCCCCCAGGCGCCGATGAACCGAGTGCAGCGGCGTGCGGTGCATACCAACATGATACCGATCCTGCCGGCCGCTTTCAGCCGGGTGCGCGCCGCGCGGACCGAGGCCCCACGTACGCGAACGCGGGGTGCCGGCGGGAGCAAGAATCAGCAAGCACGCCACCGACTCGCCGTGGTTGCGCCGGCCACACGCCGCGCGCGGCGTCTTGCGTTCAATGGGGCGTGGCGCGACAATGGCCCCCGGCGGCCGCGGCAATCGCGGCGACCGCACAACAACGAAGCGCGTGTCGACTTCGCGATACTTGAGGACGTACCAACCATGCCGACTATGACCGGCGGCCAGGCGCTTGCCCGACAGCTGCACCGCGAGGGGGTGCGGGTGATCTTCGGCCTTCCCGGCGTGCAGCTCTACCACCTGCTCGACGGGCTCGCCGAGCAGGACGAGATCCGCTTCATCACCACCCGCCACGAGCAGGCCACCACCTACATGGCGGACGGTTACTCGCGCACCGGCGCCGGCATCGGCACCGCGCTGGTGGTGCCGGGCCCCGGCCTGCAGAACGCCTCGGCCGGCATCGGCACCGCCTACTCGGCGTCGTCGCCGATGCTGGTGATCGCCGGCCAGGTGGAGCGTGACCTGATTGGCGTGGACCGCGGCGTGCTGCACGAGATCAACGATCAGCTCGACACCGTGCGCCCGGTAATCAAGTGGGGCAAGCGCATCCTGCACGCCGCCGACGCCGCGCACGGCGTGCACGAGGCGTTCGTGCAATTGCGGTCGGGCCGGCCGCGGCCGGTGGAGATCGAGATTCCGCCCGAAGCGCTGGCCGAGGAGGCGGAAGTCGAGTTGCTCGACCCGGCTGAGTACGTGCGTTCGGCGGCCAGCGACGCGCAGGTCGCGCGCGCGGCAGAGCTGCTTGCCGCGGCGTCCAACCCGGCGATCTGGGCGGGCGGCGGCGTGCACGCTTCGAACGCCCACGAGGCGCTGCTGCAGGTGGCCGAACACCTGCAGGCACCGGTGTTCGCGACCGGCGAAGGGCGGGGTGCGATCTCCGACCGCCACCATCTCTCCCTCGGTCCGATCAGCTTCGGCCGCGACAGTTACCGCGAACGGCGCGCCGAGCATGACCTGATCCTGGCGGTGGGTACGCGGATGGCGATGCCGGCCCTGCTCGGCGGACAGCAGGTGGTGCAGATCGACATCGACGAGGCCGAGATCGGGCGCAACTACGCCAACACCGCCGGCTTGGTGGGCGACGCGCGCGCCACCCTGGAGGTGCTGTACCGGCAGTTGCGGGAGCGGATGGCGCCGCGCCCGAGCCGGCGCGCGGAGCTGGAGGCACTTTACGCGCAGCGCTTCGACGGCACCGAGGAGCCGGAGCCGCTGAAGTCGTTCATGCGGGCGATCCGCTCCGCCACCCCCGACGACGGCATCATCGTGCAGGACTTCACCCAGCTCGGCTACTACAGCCGCGCCCATTGTCCCATCTATGCGCCGCGTTCCTACATCACCCCGTCCTACTTCGGCACGCTCGGCTACGGCTATCCCACGGCGCTCGGCGCCAAGGTCGGGCAGCCGGACCGCGCGGTAGTGCTGATCTCCGGTGACGGCGGCTTTCTGTACAACAGCCAGGAGCTGGCCACCGCGGTGCGCTACGGCATCAATGCGGTGGCGGTGGTGTTCAACGACCACGCCTACGGCAACGTGCGCCGCGATCAGCGCCGCCGGTTCGACGGGCGGGTATATGGCTCGGAGCTGTACAACCCCGACTTCATGAAGCTGGCCGAGGCGTATGGCGTGCGCGGCATGCGCGCGTTCGGCCCGGAGGAACTGGAAGCGGCGCTGAAGCGAGCGGTGGCCAGCCCGGTCCCCACCCTGATCGAGGTCCCGGTCGGCGAACTCCCCATCCCCTACTGACCGCGGTGCTCGCGTCCCACCGTCAGTCTTCTATGGCCAGCGCTACCTTGAGGCTTCGGTTCAGGCTCTCCATCCGGGCGTCCGACAGCGCGCCGAGGTAGTTGGTGAGAACGGACTTGGGCAGGCTCACCAACTCGTCGCAGTGTACCGCGCTGTCGTGCTTGAGTCCCTCGTCCACACCGACGTGAACCTGGGTTCCGAGCCCGGCCCGGGTGGTGAATATCGGAGCGCACACCACGGTCGCGAACCTCGACTCGATGAGGACTTGGCGACTGACCACCACGAACGCCCGCTGGCGCCGCGGGGCACGGCGGGTCGCGTGCTTGACCAGATAGACATCACCCCGCTTCACACGTCGTCCTGATACTCAAGCACCTCTCGGGCCTCGCGGTTCAATTCGTCCGCATGGGCATCGAGCGCGGCAAGCTCGTGCCGGTCCCGTTCGGAGCGCCGGAGTGTACGCAGGTAGCTCCAAGATGCCTGCTCGATGAACGCGGATCGATTCCTGGGCTCGACCTCGTCGGAGAGAGCCCGCAATAGTTCCTCGGAGAGTGTTACTGATGTCTTGACTTTCATACCGCTGAAAGTACCACTTCTGGCTACGTATTTCAGCCCATCGGCTGAACCCGTTCGAATCTGCGGCGGATTCCGGCTAAACTCACGCCACGATGAAGTTGTGGGATCCGCATTTTCATGTCTGGGACGTTTCGGCGGGGGTGGACGACGCCGGGTACGGTCTGGCCGACTACGAGCGCGATGTTGCTGCCAACGGCTTCGAGTTGATCGGCGGCACGTTTGTCGAGGTGATGAGCGCGCAGCACGCCGGCGTGGCAGGGCAGGCGTTTGCCGATGCCTGCGCCGCGGAGGCGGACTGGGTGTCGCGGCAGCTCGGCGGCGGGCGGCTGCCCTACGCGATGGTGGCCTCCGCGCCGCTGGAATTCGACGGTGTCCACGCGCTGTTGGAGCAGCTTGCGGCGGACGATCGGGTGCGGGGCGTGCGTCAGATCATCAACCACGAACCCTCCTGGCCGCGCAACGGCCATCTTGGCAATCTGCTGGAGAGCGCGGAGTGGCAGCGGGGGTACCGGTTGCTGGCGGAGCATGGACTGCGCTTCGACCTGCAACTCAACCCGCACCAATTTGCCGCCGCCGCGCGGCTGGTGGCGGCTCACCCGCGCATCCCGGTGGTGATCGATCACCTCGGGACGCCCACGCTCGCCGACCTGCGCGGCGATACCTACTGGGACGGGATCCGGGCGTTGGCCGACTGCGGGCACACCACCATCAAGCTGTCGATGCTGCCGTACGTCGACCAGGAGTGGGATACCAACGCCCTGGTCACGGACAGTGTGCTGCGGATCATCGACCTGTTTGGTGTGCAGCGCTGCTTGTTCGCGTCGAACTATCCGGTCGATCTCAAGTCAGGGTGGCCCGCGGCGCGCCTGTTCGGCGCCTTCTCCCGGCTGGTCCGGGAGATGGCCGATGTGGACCGGCACCGGCTGTTCGCCGGCAACGCCATGCGCGCCTACGGTGTCGCCGCAGGTGAGGGATAGTTGTCCGCATCGCGCGCCGCCGGCGACTGCTTCGAGCGGACATGACGAAGCGGTGGAGTGCGGGTGACGCCGTCGTGCTCCGGTACCTGGGCCGGATTCGCGCCGGGACGCCGGCGATCGTGGTGGAGGATAGCGACGAGCGGGTAATGGTATACGTGCCGGATGGGGTGCGGTGGTTTGGCTCCGGCGCGGCCCCGGCGGGCCGCAGCGAACGGGTACGCGCGATAGCCCGCGGCGAGACGGTTGTGACGGGACGCCACATCTCATGGTACAACCACAACTTGCGGGTGCTGTTGCCAGGCCGGGCGTATTCGATCTGGCTGTTTTGGACGCCGGCGTGGCAGTTCATCTCCTACTACGTGAATCTGGAGGCGCCGTTCGCGCGCTCCGCGGTGGGGTTCGACTCGCGCGACCACGTCCTGGACGTGTGCGTGCGCGCCGACCGCACCTGGTACTACAAGGATCAGGACGAGCTGGACACCCGCGTCGAGGTGGGCATGGTAACCGCGAAGGCGGCTGCCGGCGTGCGGCGCGACGCGGAGCAGGCGGTGGCGTTGATCGAGGGCTGGCAGCCGCCGTTCAATGCCGGGCTCGAGCAATGGCGCCCCGATCCGGCGTGGCCGGTCCCGGTGCTGCCGCCGGGCTGGGATGGGCACGCGACGGAGATCCAGCCTTGGGTACGGTTTCCGACCGCAGGGTGATCGCCTGAGGCGGGTGTACCGCGCACTTTAGCTTGTTTTGCGCACGCGGCGTACGCCGTAGGCCGCCCAGTGCAGGCCTGGTATCAGGGTAAGCGGGGCGAGCAGCCAGACCAGGGTGGAGAGGGGCAGGAGTTCCAGGCCGGCGCCGGCGGCCGCCGAGCCGACCGCACCGAGCAATGTGAAGGCGGCGTGCTCGGTGGCGATCACCCGGCCGCGCAACTCGTCGGGCACGGTTTCGAGCAGGATCTGGGTGCTGAACACCCACACCAGGCCAGAGCCCACGCTGCGCAGGGCCGCTCCGACCATCACCAGCGGCAGGCTCGCGAGTGGAGCGGCCAGCGCAAGGCCGGCGCACATCAAGAGGAAGCCGGCCAGCATCGCCCAGCGCAGCGACTGCTGCCGGGCGCCGAGCAACGGCTGAATCACCAACGGACCGAGCGCGGAACCGACCCCTCCGGCGGCGAACAACAGTCCCACCGAGGTGCCGCCGCCGGCGCCGATCGGAAACACCGTCCCGGCAATGGCGACGCTGGCGACCTGGAACGCGGCGAAGAAGATCGACAGAAAACCCTTCTGCAGCGCCACCACCAGCACCCGCCCGTGCTTTCCCAGGTAGCGCAGCGACTCGGCGTACTCGGCGATGCCGGCGCGAACGCTGGCGCCGAGACTGGCCGGAGGCGTGCCTGCCGAGCGCTTGTTGACCGCCGCGTAGGGCATGCGGATCAGCAGCAGCGCCGACAGCAGGTAGGTGGCCGCATCCAGGATGAACGCGGCGGCGATGCCGAATATGCCGGCGAACACGCCGCCGGCCGCGGCGCCGAGCGCCAGCATGGCCGCCCAGGTGGCCGAACTCAGGGCGTTGGCCGGCCCCAGCAGCCGGCGCGAGGCGACCTCCGGCAGAATCGCCACCCGTACCGGGAAGAACACCCCGCTGATGCCGACCTGCAGCGCCGTGAGCACGAACAACAGCCACACGTGGTGCGGCTCGCGTACCAGCAACAGGCCGAGCACGGCGGCGGCGCGCAGCAGGTCGGTGGCGATCAGGATGCGCTTGCGGTTGTAACGGTCGGCCAGCACGCCGGCGAGCGGACTGGCCAGGAACGAACCGAGCATGCGGATGGCGAACAGGGCGCCGAGCGCAGCACCCGCCCCGGTGAGCTGCGCCAGCAGCGTCGATGAGGCGATGACGTTGAACCAGTCGCCGAACAGGCTGGCAATCTGCGCGAACCACAGCAGCCGAAAAGCGCGGCTGCCGCGCAGCAATTCGCCGTAGCCGCCACGGTTTCTCATATGGTGCAGTTGGCAGGGAACTTGGCGCGGGCGTCAACGCGCAGATGCAAACTCGCGCGATAGGGTAGGTTGTGGCCCATGGAACGCGTATCGACTTCGCCCGACGAATATCTTGCCTCGCTGCCGGAGGAGTTTCGCGGCGACATGACCGCGCTCGACGAGCGCATCGCGGCGGCGCTGCCCGGGCACCGGCGCTGCCTGTGGGAGGGCGTGTTCTGGGGCGGCAGTTCGCAGTCGATCATCGGCTACGGCGACTACTCCTACGTGCGCTCGGACAAGAAGCCGGTGGAGTGGTTCATCGTCGGGCTGGCGCGGCAGAAGAACTACTACAGCGTTTACGTGAACGCGGCCGACGGGCGCCGCTACCTCACCGAGGCGTACACCGGCCGGCTCGGCAAGGTGAAGGTGGGTAAGAGCAATGTGACCTTCCGCCGCCTCGCCGACGTCGAACTGGAGGTGCTGATCGAGCTGGTGGAGCGCGCCGGCGCGCTGATGAGCACCGGCGGAAGCGGATAGCCGAGCCCAGGTGCCCTGAACCGCTGCGACGTCGGGAAATCGGGCTCGTTGCGCGCTTGCGGGAGAACTGCGCAACGGTGAAGCTCGAGTGCGATGCCTGGAGCGCCAGGAAGCGGCGCGCCGGCTGTGCCGGGCGATTCCGCTCAGCCGTCAGCCACCTCGAAGGCTGTCACGTTGCGCGTATCGCGGCTGAACTCCACCCCGATCAGGTGGATCGGTTCGTTCAGGTGCCGGTACTTGGCCGCATAGTCCCGGCGCCGGAGCTGCGCGAGTGCCGACCCTGGCGGCGCCATCTCCGCCACCTTGAACTCGAACAGGTACACGTGACCGCCGGTGCGCGCCGCCATGTCCAGCCGCCCGTGGCTGCTCGACTCTTCCACCGCGATCTCGTACCCCAGCGCTGCAAAATAGGAGTAGAACACGCTCGCGTAGAAGCCCTCGTACTGCGCGATGGCGTTGTTCGTGTACCATTGGTACGGAATGGTCGCGTAGAAGGCTCCGAACAGCTCCTTCAGTCCCGCACAGTCATGGGCCGCGAGCAGCCGCTGCAGGCGGATGCTGTTCGCCGTCTGCTGCTCGGAGTCCTGCACCAACCGGCGCAGCAGTACCCGATTCAGGCTCTGCCGGACCTCGCGATTGGGATAGCCGAGCCGGTACAACGCCTGGCCGCCGAGATCCTCCTCCCCGGTGATCGTCAGGTAGCCGGTCTGGAACAGGAGCGCTTCGGTGCCGATCGTGCCGACCTCGAATGCCGACAGCAGGTCTTCCGTGCCCATCATCTGGTCCAGCGTCACCGAAGAGACGCGGCGGTCGAACAGCGTGTCCAACAGAAACGCCGGCGTCCCGGTCTCGAACCAGTGCGCCTTGAATTCGCGGCTGTCGAACAGCAGCAGCACGTCGTACGGGTTGTACACCTTCTCGGCGCCGCGCCACCGGTAGCCGTTGTACCACTCGCGGACCCGATCCCGGTCCAATCCCGCAAGTTCCGGCGCAAACACCATGTCCAGGTCATCGTCCGTGTACCCGCAGACTCCCGAATAGCGCCGATCCAGGGTGATATCGGTGAGGTTGTTCAGGTCCGAGAAGAGGCTTACCTTGGTGAACTTGCTTACCCCGGTCACGAAGGTGAACCGGACGTGCGCGTCGCTCGCCTTGATCACTCCGTACAGGCCGCGCAGGTAGTCGCGGTTGGCACGGGCGGTCTCCGGCATGTCCAGCGCGTCCAGGATCGGCTTGTCGTACTCGTCGACGAGCACCGCCACTCGCTGCCCGCTCCGCTCGTGCAGGGACCTGATCAAGTAACCCAATCGTTCAGGCGCCGTGTCGTAGCGAGGACTCACCCCGGTCGCTACCTCCATTCCGTCCAACTGTGCCGCCAGGTTGATCTGGAGATAACCCGGATCCTTGAAGCTGCCGCCGGCAAAGTCCAGCCGCACCACCGGGTGGTGCGCTGACCAGTTCCAGTTCCCGCGATCGTGGATGTGGAGCCCCGTGAACAGTGCTTCGCTGCCCTCGAACAGTTCCTTCAGGGTGTCCAGCAGCAGGCTCTTGCCGAACCGCCGCGGGCGCGACAGGAAGTAGTGCTTGCCCTTCTCCAGCAGCTGCAAGATGTAGGGCGTCTTGTCCACATAGTAACAGTCCTCTTCGCGTACCTCGCGGAATGTCTGCATGCCGATGGGCAATCTGCGTCGGGCCACGCCTCATCTTACCCCGCCGTCCGACCGATTCAAACACGCACGTTGTGGTGTGCGCGCGCCGTGGCGGGTAGGTTAGGTTAGACTTGCGTGCCACGGACGGCTGCCTCGCCGGCCCGTTGTCGCATCGAAGGAGGTTCACTGACTCATGCCGGCACCCGTCTTGCTGACCGACGCACAGGTTCAGGACTACCTGAACCACGGTTACCTCGTGCTGCACACATGCCACCCGGGTTCATTTCACCGGAGTGTTCTGCGGCAGATCGCAACTCTGTACGCGACCGAGGGCAATCCCGGCAACGACATTCTGCCGCGCGTTCCCGACCTGTACGAGATCCTGCGCGACCCGGTGGTCGACGGCGCCCTGCAGAGCCTGCTCGGAGCCGATTATCTGATCCATCCGCACCGCCACTGCCACGAGAACCCGAGCGGTTCGGACGGCCAGCGCATGCACCAGGACAGCTACGAAAACGACGAGAACGTGCGCCACCACCGCACCCGCTGGGCGATGGCGTTCTACTACCCGCAGGACGTTTCCCTGGAGATGGGGCCAACCGCGGTCCTGCCGGCCAGCCAGTACTTCAACTCCGCCGAGCAGGCGCACCGGCGCGCCGAGTTGCCGCTGTGCGGTGCCGCCGGCACCGTGGCCATCGTGCACTACGACCTGTGGCACCGGGCGATGCCGAACGCCAGCGACCGCCACCGCTACATGGTGAAGTTCCTGTTCACCCGCATGAGCGAGCCGCGCGCCGCAACCTGGGACCACCGTGCGCCGGCATGCGACCTGGCCGGGGACGACCCGCCGGCCGCCCTGCGCCGCCGGATGTGGGACTGGATGCGGGCGGCGGAGGGGAGCCGAAAACCGGCTGACGGTGTTCCGGACGAGTGGGTACGGGCGCTGGAAGAGGGCAGCGAGGTGGAGCGGTTGCGCGCGGCCTACGCTCTGGCCAGCCGCGGCGGCGAGGCGGTACCGTGCTTGGTGGCGACGCTGCGTCGCCAGGCGGGGTCATTGCGAGAACGCAACCTGGAGGCCGACCACACCAATCCCAGCCAGCTCGACGCCGTGTTCGCCCTGTCGGCGGTCGGCGCGCCAGCGGTGCCGGCGGTAGCCGCGCTGCTCGACGACGAGGCGTGGTGGGTGCGCGCCGCGGCGGCCGACGTGCTTGGCGACATGGGCCAAGCCGCGAGCGAAACCGCGCCGCGGCTGACCGCCGCCCTGAGCGACGAGTCGGCCTGGGTGCGGCGCAACGCGGTCGAGGCACTCGGTTGCCTGGGTTCGGACTCAGTCGCCTCCGTGTCAGCGCTCAGCCACTGCCTGGCGGACGCGGACAGCCGCGTGCGCCACAACGCCGCCCTGGCGCTGGCCAGACTCGGTCCCCCCGCGGCCGCCGCTGTCCCCGCCCTGCTTCGCGCCACCGAGGACGAGGAGGCCTACACCCGCACCAACGCCGCGGTGGCCCTGCAACGCATCGGCGCCTGAAGGCGACGGTTGCCGCTCGCGCATGTCGCTGTGGTCGCCCCGCATGGCAACGCAGGGCACCGCTACGGAACGGTCAAGGAGGTTGCGGCCTTCCGAACTGCGGCAACCGTCAAGTCCCAGAGCTACTGTCGAAACGGTGTCACACGCCGCAACCGCAGTCAAGTCGAGAGGCACATGGTGGCCCGCTAGCGGCGGTAGGGGTCGGCGGCGTCGCGCAAGCCGTCGCCGACGAAGTTGAAGCACAGGACCACCATCACCACGAACAGGCCCGGGATCAGCAGCCAGGGGTGCAGGGAGATGGTGCGCACGTTCTGCGCCTGCTGCAGCATCACGCCCCAGCTCACCACCGGCGGGCGCAGGCCGATGCCGATGAAGCTCAGGGCGGTTTCGCCCAGGATCATGTACGGGATCGCCAGCGTCAGGTGAACGATCAGGTAGCTCAGGAAGCCGGGCAGCAGGTGGCGCAGGATGATCGCCATCGGGGTGGAACCGCCGATCGCCGCCGCGGTCACGTAGTCTTCGGTACGCAGTTGCAGCAGCTTGCCGCGCACCACGCGCGCCAAGCCGGTCCAGCCGATCACGCTCAGAATCACCGTGATCATGAAGTAGACGCGCAGCGCCGGCCACTCGATCGGCACCGCCGCGGCCAGCGCCATCCACAGCGGAATGGTGGGCAGCGCCTGCAGGAACTCGATGGAGCGCTGCACCAGCATGTCGACCGGGCCGCCGAAAAAGCCGGACAAACCGCCGAGCAGGCAGCCGAGCAGGAAACTGAGCGCCACGCCGACCAAGCCGATGGACAGCGAAATCCGCGCCCCGTGCAGCACGCGCGTCAGCATGTCGCGGCCCAAGCTGTCGGTCCCGAATGGGAACAGCACCCCCGGCGCGTCCACGCCGAGCAGGTGCAGGCGGGCCGGGAACAGCCCGAACAACCGGTACTCGTAACCGGGCACGAGCAGCCTGACCGGGAACGTCTGGCCGCGGTCGATGGTGAACACCTTGGCGCGCGTCACCGGGTCGCGGGTTACCTGCAGACCGTACACGAACGGAGCCCTCAGGCCATCCTCGTGCACCACCCGCACCCGGGTGGGCGGCGCATACAGGTGTTCCGGGTAGCGCTGGTCGCGCCCGGACACGGCGAGAAAGTCGGCGAATATCGCCAGCAGGTAGATCACGGTCAGCACCACGCCGCCGACCAGCGCCAGCCGGTGGCGCAGAAACTTGCGTCGCATCAGCGTCCAGCTCGAGGCGACGAAGTAGCGTTCGTCGAGCTGCTGCGCGCCGGCGGCGGTGTCTTCGCGGTGGGTGCTCACCGGCTCCTCACGCCTGCGCGCGCACCCCGAACCGGATGCGCGGATCGACCGTCGCGAGCAACAGGTCGGAGATCAGGTTGCCGACCAGGATCAGGGCGCCGAGCAGCATCACGATGGCGCCGGCCAGGTACATGTCCTGCGCCCTGAGCGCCACCAGCAGCAGCGGGCCGATGGTGGGCAGGCTCAGCACGATCGCGGTCAGCGTTTCGCCGGAGATAATCGCCGGCAGAAGGTAGCCGACGGTGCTGATGATCGGGTTGAGCGCCACCCGCACCGGGTACTTGAACAGGATGGCGCCCTCCTGCATGCCCTTGGAGCGAGCGGTAATCACGTACTGCTTGCTGAGTTCGTCGAGCAGCGAGGCGCGCAGAATGCGGATGATCTCGGCGGTGCCGGCGGTGCCGATCACGATCAGCGGGATCGGCAGGTGCTTGAGCAGGTCGATCACCTTGGCGAAGCTCCACGCCGCCGACATGTACTCGCGCGAGAACAGCCCGCCCGGGCTCCAGCCGAAGTAGGTGAACGCCAAGTACATCAGGATCAGGGCGAGCAGGAAGTTGGGGGTGGCCAAGCCCAGGAAGCCGAATACGGTGGCAGCGTAGTCGCCGAACGAGTGCGGGTGGGTGGCCGAGTAGATGCCGATCGGCACCGCGATCAGGTACACCAGGATCAACGTCGATATCGACAACGTCACCGACAGGGCAAGCCGCTCGCTGATTACCTTGACCACGTCGCGATTTTGGGAGAACGAATCGCCCATGTCGCCGCGCAGGAAGTTTCCTGCCCACTTGAGGTACTGCACGTGCAGCGGCTGGTCGAGCCCGTACTGCTCGCGCAGTCCTTCCAGCAACGACTCGGTGATCGGTATCCGGCGCGCTTCCAGGGTCGCGATGTAGGTGGTCAGGTAGTCGCCCGGCGGCAACTGGATGATCACGAACACCACGAACGAGAGCAGAATGAGCAGCATGACCATGTAGGCGACGCGGCGCAGCAGGTAGCGAGCCATGAGCTATGAGCTGGTCCCGTGGGCCTGGCGGTTGGCTTTTGTCATTTGCAGGGCGGCGGCGCGCACCCGGGAGCCGGGTTGGCCGCCGCCGCCCGATAGTTCAGTCGTTTACTTGAAGTAGAGTTGCTCCGCCTCGATGTTCAGGTCTCCCCACCAGGCGGCGCTGCCGAAGTAGCCCTTGGGCACGTTTACGAGGTTGTCCTTGGCGACCACCAGAAGCGGCTGTCCGCCGACGATGCCCTGCATCAGCAGGTTGTCGAAATGGAAGCCGTAGATCTTGCGCGCGGTCTCGATGTATTCGGGTGAGCCGAGCACCGTCTGCTGGAGCTCCTCACCCCACTGGAACAACTGCTTGAACTCCTCGGGCGGTTCCAAGCCCGGCAGCACGCCGCCCTCGTAGTCGCTGAGGCTGCGGGTGCCTTCCTCCACCTGGATCCATGCCATCAGCCAATCGCCCCACGCTGTCGCCCAGTGCAGGTCGTGGGAGCCGTGCACCCACGCCTCTCGGTCGATCATGTACTGTCGCGCCTCGGACGGAAAGCCCCAAGTGCCGACGTTGACCTCCAACAGGTTGCCGTCGCGGCGCTGGGCGTGCAGGGCATTGTCGGACAGCTTGACTTCCGTGTGCACCCCGACCGCGCGCCAGTACTCCCGGATCAGCTCGATAGACTTGCCGGTGGCGCTGTGCTCGCCCTGGATGCGGCCTTCGATGGTGATGGTGAACTGATTGCCGTCCTCGCCGAGCCGCCAGCCGTCGCCGTCGCGCTGGTCCAGGCCGACCGCGTCGAGCAGCCGGTTGGCTTCGTCCACGTCGTAGGCGTCCATCGGATTGTTGCTCCACTCCGGCGGCGAGAACGTTGCATCGGCCACCGGGAACACCATCGGCTCGCCGAGCCCGAAGTACACGCTGTCGAGCACCTCCTCGGCGTTGATTGCCAGCGACATCGCCTGCCGGAAGCGCAGGTCGCGGAAGATGTGCCCCTTCTCCTCGTGGGTCTGGTTGAACGCGAATGCGATCGGGATCTGGTTGACCGGCACCTCGTGCAGCAGGTACCCGCCAGCGGCCTCGTTCTCCTTGTACAGGGCGTAGTTGTCGCTGGTGGCGTTGACGAAGTCGTAGTCCACCTCGCCGGCGATAATCTTGAGTTGGATGGTTTCCATGTCGGCGATGCCGGCGATGATGCGGTCCAGGTAGGGGAGCTGCTGGCCGAGTTCGTCCACCTTGTAGAAGTAGGGGTTGCGCTCGTGCACCTTGGTGGTGTCGGTAACCTCGATCAGCTTCCACGGCTGCATGGTGGGACGCGGTTCGTTGTCGTCGATCAGGTGGCGGAAGCCGTTCTGATACTCCCAGTCGTGGGCGTTGAAGGCCAGGCTCCAACTGTCGTAGCCGAGCTCCTTGGCCAGCGCGTCGGCGTCCGGGTTGTACTTGATGTGGAACTTCTCCAGGTAGTGCTTGGGCAGGTAGCTGTGCCAGTCGCCGCCGGCCGGCTCGCCCATCTTGGCCAGCATCACCGGATAGGGGACGTCGGTCTCCAGGCGCACGTTGTAATCGTCGATCTTGATGGCGCGCCGCACCTTGTTCATCCAGAACGCCTGCGTGCCGCTGCCGACCCGCGAGTCGAAGTGCCAGTCCTCGTAGGCGAACACGATGTCGTCGGCGGTGAACGGCTGGCCGTCCGACCACTGCGCACCCTCGCGCAGGGTGATGGTGAGGCTCAGGAAATCGTCCGCGAGATCGAAGCCCTTGGCCAGGTTGGGCACCACCGTGGTGTCGGCGCGGATGTAGGCCAAGTAACTGCCGCGCTCGGTCTCTTCCTGCAGCGTGTTCCACGGCTCGGTGCTGTTCACGAACACGTAGATGGTGTCGCCGTAGGTACCGACCGAATCGATCGGCTCCATTACCGGCGGCTCTACCGGCAGGCGCTCGGCGACCGGCGGCAACTCTCCGGCCGCTACCATCGCCGCGAGCATCGGCGCTTCCGAATACTCGCCGCTGGCTGCCATCGACGCCGCGGGAGCCGACGTGCTGCCGCTGTCGGTGCTACCGCCCGCGAACAGAACGGCGTTGACCGTGAGCAGAGCAATTCCCATGATGAGTGCTTTGTACATCGTTCCTCCTTGATGTAGAGCAGGGCGTGTCGACGCCCGTGTGCTTCTGCCGAATGTAGCCGAAGCTGGGGCGTGGCGTCCAGCCAGGACGCGGTCAGGGCTGGGTGGTGCGCTGGGCCGCCTACACGCCTTCCACGACGAAGGTGTTGGCCTGTACGAACTTGCCGCGTTGTTTGCGGAGTTCGGTAAACCGCTCCGATTCGAGCAACGCCTTCGCCTGTTCCAGACTGTCGAATTCCGAGATCGCGGCGCGCGCGGGCGCCAAGTCCCCACCATACACGCTGATCGGGCCGCCCCGAACCAGATACCGCCCCCCGTGAGCCTCCACTTCCTGCAGAAGCTGACTTGCCAAACCGGCCATACCCTCGCGGTCGGTCACTTCAGAATCAATGGTTACTATGTATGCCTTCAATTCCTTCCTCCTACCCTCTCTCTTCGGCGTCTACCGCGCACGTCGATACCGTCAATACATGACGGCCATGTTGGTCACGTTACCAGGCCCGTTCCCGGCGTTGGCGGCTGTGCTGCCAGGCGTGCTCGACCTGCTGCCAGGTCGCCGCTTGGCTCGGGTCGCGCCGGCTGCGCGCCGTGAACGCCATGTCGGCGTGCCACAGGTGGGCCATCGGGGTGCCGACCGGGCTATAACGGAAGTCGATTGACCAGCGCACCATGTCGGCGCAGTTCACGGTGGAGCGGTGGAATACCAAGTTGTCGAACAGCACGAAGTCGCCAGGGCTCATGGCGACGGTGTCGATGGCCGCGCCGGCCGCCGGGTCGAAGGCGGTGGTGCGGAATGACCCGTCCGCGGTGCCGTGATCCTGAATGCCCATCTTCTGGCTGCCGGGAACGAACTGCAGAGTGCCGTTGTCCGCGTTCACTTCCACCAGCGGCATCCACAGCGTGAGCAGCGGGTGGTCGGCGGTATCCGGCATGTAGCCGCTGTCCTGGTGCCACGGCAGGGTGGTCTCCTGCTCGTCGGGCAGCTTCGGGCGCACCCAGAAATCGCCATTGAACTGGATCTCGGGCCCGATCAGAGCTTCCACCGTGTCCAGAATCGAAGGCTCCACCCACAGGTCGAACAGCGCGCGGCTGAACACCCTGCTGTGCCAACCGACCTGCCCGAACTGCTGCTTGCCGCCGTGCTGGCGCCACACGTGATACCAGCGCCGCTCGAACGGCTGGGCGGTGGCCAGGTCGTCAATCTCGCCCGCCGCCAGCATTCCCCGCGACTCGGTATCCACTACCTGGTCGATCACGGTAGTCATCGCTTCGATGCGGGCAGCTGGAATGCACCCACGAACATGCAGATAGCCCTGGCGGGCGAAGGTGTCTCGGTCTGCGGAGGTCAAGGCGGGCACGATGCGGTCTCCTTGTTGGATGATGCCAACGGCTACCAGCGGCCGTGCGGCCATGTCAAGCGCTCACCCCGTCCCACCGTCCCATCGGTCGCGCACGCGGTATCGGCCCCGGTCAGGCGGGGTAGATGTCCATCTGGGAGAGGTCGATGGGGCTGCCGAGCAGCAGGGTCACGAAGCCGCCGTCGGGCACCGGCTCCCCGTCGGCGTCCAGGCCGCCCTCCTCCAGCACCAGCAGCAGCGGATTGCTGGCCGGTTGGTCGGTACGGTACTCCATGACCAGTACCGGCACCTGCATTCCGGCGCGTTCGTCGTGGAAGTCGCCGTACAATGGGCCGTCGTGCACGGCACGGAAGTCGAGCTGCTTCTCTTCGCCGCCGTCGCGAACCGGCGGTACGTCGGGGTGGGGGGCGAACTCCAGGTCGTAGGGCATGAAGGAGTCCGGGTTGGGCGGCTCCAGGAACAGCCATGCGAAGCCGTGGTCGAGCAGCACGCCGCGGTTACCGGGCTGAAAGCCGTCCGGTTGGAAGTAGACGCGCAACTCGATGTGCTCGCCGGTGAGCACCGCCGTCAGGACATACGTGGTCTCGGCATCGGAGATGTCGAACAGCAGGTACTCGGCAACGACGCTGCCGCCCTGGCTGCGGAAGTGGAAGTGCCGCTTGCCGGTGACCTCGTAGTTGATGCCGCCGCCGCTGACCGTGCCGGCCATGTCGGACTCTTCCAGCGCCTGGAAGTCGCGCAGCGCCACCGAACTGCCGGTCGGCAGCCGGCGCCAGAACTCCGGCTGATCCTGGTTGTACTGCGCCGCCGACTCCTCGCGCCGGCGGCGCTTCCAGAACATGATGCGCGCCGCCGGGCCCGGCTAATAATGGCGCGAACCGGCGCGCATTACGAAGAACACGGCCAGGATGATGGCGATTACCATCAGGCCGGTCCAGAAGCCGGACGGGCGGCCGCCATAGTAGGCCCCGGGCGACGGCCCGTAGTAGTAGTGGTTTCTGGACATGAGCACGCCGAGCATGGCGGCGTCGGCCATCGCGCTGTACAGCACCCAGGTGCCGAGGGTCGGATGCAGGTAACCGTAGCCGCCGAGGCCGGCGTTGTAGGTCACGTTCACGTTGCGCCCGTCGACGCGGGTGGATTGCGGAATGTGCCCCGGGCGGCTGCTCGGCTGGCTGGCGTAGCGCGACGGGTACTGGCTGGAGTTGCGGCTGACGAACGCCCGCTCCGCCTGCTGGCGGCTCTGGAAGGTGGTGCCGTTGGCGCGCGCCCGCTGGTAGCTGGATTGGCTCACGCCGCGCGTGTTGGCGCGCGCCGTGCCGCCGCGGGTGCCGGACAGTGACTGGCGGGTGGTGGTGCCGGTGCGCTGCCGGGTCGAGCCCCAGGCGCTCACCGAGCGGCGCGACGAGAAGCCGCGCGACGACGAGAAGCCGCGGCTGCTGAACGAGCGTCCGCCGGAGAAGCCGCCGCCGCGGCGGGCGAAGGCGTCGTCGGCGACCATCAGCAAGGTTAGCGCGATCGCCCCGGCCGCGAGGATGCGGCGGCGCGCCAGGCAGCCCCGCGCCCGGCGGGCGGGCGGGCGTTGCGGAGCGTTCACTGCACTTCTCCCGTAACGGCGGCGCCGGCGCCGGCGGCCAGGCCGGGGTTGACAGCCGTGCTGAACAGGATGGCGATGACCAGGAAGGCGGCGGCGGCGATTACCGCCGCGGCGGTGTTCTTGTGCTCGGCGACCTCCTGTGACAGGACGCCGTGCGGCAGGAATACCTTGTCGGCGATGACCCGCCCGATCAGCAGCAGCACCAGGCCGCTGCCGGCGATGACGGCGGTGATGAGCAGTTCGCGGCCCAGGTCGCTGCCGGCGCCGGTGAGCGCGGTGCGGACGATCAGTCCCTGGGCGACCAGGAAGGAGCCGAAGCTGATGCCCACCGCCGGGTTGGCGTCGTCCTCGATGCTCTTGTGCACGTCGTAGCGGGTTATGGCCTGGAACACCAGGCCGTCGACGACCAGAATGAGTTGCCCGGCCGCCCAGTAGATCATGACATCGCGCATCAGCAGCATCAGGCTGCCGCTGCTGCCGGACAGGACACCGGACAGCATCAGGCCGGTGGCGATGCTCATGCCGCCCACCACGTAGCCGGTGCCGACGTTCTTCTCGTCGCCGATCTCGGTGCTGACCTTGAACGTGAACAGCACGAAGCGGTCGTTGATCATCATGCTCATGCGCAACAGCACGATGGCCATCGCCCCGGTGATCACGATGCCGGACAACTCGGCGAGCAGGTCGCTGGTGGTGCCGAGCAGCGTGGTGGAGATGGCGAACGCCAGTCCGACCAGATAGCCGCCAAAGCTCACCGCCACGGCATTGTTGCGCTCCTTGGTGAGGTGGCGGTCGATGTCGTAGCGCGTGGTGAGGTTGTAGAACAGCTTGCCCAGGAACACCAGCACGATGCCGGCGGCGAAGTAGGGCAGTTTTTCGACTACGAACTCGAGCGTGGTGGTCAGGGCATCCATGGGCCACTCCTTGGACGGGCGACGATTCGGCACCGCGTGCGGCCGTCGCGGTAAGTATAGCGCCCGCGATTCCCGCGCGCCAATCTCGGCGGACCGCGGCGCCAGAAGCCGCGCAATCGGTCGTGCAGCTGGTTCGCAGGGGTGCGCAGGGGCGCAGGGGTGCGCCGGTGTACGGGCACCGCTCGGCGGTGCACAATGGCTCCCATGACCCGATATCGGCGCGCGCGCGAGCGCACCTACGAAGTGCTGGAGAAGGCTGCCGAGGGCGACCGGCTGTCGCAAGCGGTCGACATCACCATCATCGCCGTGATTCTCGCCAACGGCGCGGCGGTGGTGCTGGAGTCGTTCGATGGACTCTACGACCGTTACGCCGGGTGGTTCTTCGCACTGGAGCTGGTGTCGGTGGCGCTGTTCACGGCAGAGCTGGCGCTGCGCCTGTGGACCTGCGACCTGCGCCGGCCCGGGGGGTCGTGGCCGGGCGCGGTGGTGCGCTTCTTGGTGTCGCCGATCGGCATCATCGACCTGCTCGCCATCCTGCCGTTCTACCTGCCGCTCCTGATCCCGGTCGACCTGCGAGTGGTGCGCGTGCTGCGCTTGGTGCGCTTTCTGCGCCTGCTGAAGCTGACCCGCTACACGCGCTCGGTGGCGACCATGGCGGCAGTGGTGCGCGAGCGGCGCCACGAGTTGATGGTGGCGGTGTTCCTCACCTCCATTCTGCTGGTGGTGGCGTCCACGCTGATGTACTACCTGGAGTCGAAGGTGCAGCCGGAGGCGTTCCCGAACATCGTGGCGTCGCTGTGGTGGGCGGTGGCGACCCTTACCACCATCGGCTACGGCGACGTGTTCCCGGTTACCGGCATGGGCCGGCTGCTCAGCGGCATCATCGCCGTGCTCGGTATCGGCCTGGTGGCCCTGCCGACGGCGATCATCAGCTCCGGCTTCGTGGAGGCGCTCGCCCGCAAGCCCGAGGCCGCCGAAGCGGAGCCGCCCGCCGCCGTTGCCGCACGTTTCTGCCCGCACTGCGGCAAGCCACTCGACGCGGTCGGCGGTACCGGTAATGCGATAAAGGAGAGTGTGTGATGAAGGTCGTCGTATTCGGGGGCTCGGGCAGGATCGGCCGGTACGTGGTTGCGGAATTGGTCGCACGCGGGCATTCGGTGGTGAATGCGGATCGCTCGCCGCCGCCGCACGTCACCTGGCTGTATGACCAGTCGGGCGCCGAGCTGTACGTACACACGGATCTGAGCCGCCTCGGCGACGTGGTGTCGGTGCTGCGCGGCGCCGACGGCCTGGTGCAGCTCGCGGCGATCCCCAATCCCACCGGCCACGTGCCCGGCGAGGTGTTCCATACCAACATGGTGACCGACTTCAACGTGCTGGAGGCCGCCGACCTGCTCGGCATCGCGAAGCTGGTGATGTCGTCGTCGATCAACGCCCTCGGCGCGTCTTTCAACGGCGGCGTCGTGGCGCCGCGCTACTTCCCGGTCGACGAGGAGCACGAGACGCGCTGCGAAGAGATCTACTCCACCACCAAGTGGCTGGGCGAGGAACTGGCCGCCGCCTACGCGCGCCGCCGCGAGGTGCAGATCGCCAGCCTGCGCTACACCTGGGTGATGGACGAGGCGATCCGCGCCCGCACCCGCGCCGGCGGCGACCCGCGCGCCGAGCAGGAGCGCGGCGCCAAGGGGTTCTGGTCCTGGGTGGACATACGCGACGTGGCGAGCTCCTGCCGGCTGGCGCTGGAGGCGTCGTGGCAGGGCCACGAACGGTTCTGGATCAATGCCGCCGATACCATCCTCGACCTGCCCACCAGCGAGGCGCTGGCAAAGTGGTACCCCGGGGTGCCGCTCAAGGAGCCGCTCGAAGGCTATGCCGCCGTGCTGAGCATCGCCAAGGCGCGCCGCATGCTCAACTGGCAACCCGCCCACTCCTGGCATTGACGCGACGCTGCCGCACAGCTTCGATGGGGGCTGCTATGACCGTGCGTCCTGCCGGGGCGGGGCCGCTCGGTTCCTGACGGCGGCGGCGACCAGGACGGCGCAGGCGTAGGCGGCGACCGCGACCAGGCCTAGCGCGGTGATGCCCTGCGCGACCGCGAGCAGGGTGCTGGCCACGGCGCCCACCACCGAGGCGCAGCCGTTGGCGGCCCAGGCGAGGGCGCGGGTGGCGGGCTCCGGCGCCAGCAGGCGCAGCCCGAGCGGGAATGCCACGCCGACCGCCGCGCCGAGCGGCGCCAGCAGCACGACGATCGCCGCCACGCGCGGCGCGCGGGCGAGCCCGAGCAGCCACGGCATGGCGAGGCTGCCGGCGAGCGTGTATGCGAGTACCACGGCGGCGGCGGCGGCCAGCGCCAGCCAGGCGCGGCGCGGCGCCACCCGTTCCGATGCCAGGCCGCCGCCCGCGGACCACACCAGCAGGGCGCCGAGCACCACCTTGAAACTGACTACCGGATCTCCGAGGGCAACCGTCAGGCGCTGGATAAGCATCAGCTCCATCAGGATGAAGCCCGCTCCGATGGCCAGGAAATAGCCAACGGGGGCGGTCGACGGCACCGCGGCCGGGCGCCGGGCGGCGCGCAGCCAGGGGACGGCGAGCAGCACGAGGGCCAGCACCAGCGCCTCGGCGAGTACCGCAAGGGCAACCACGTCGCCGGACAGCAGCAGCCCGTACAGGCGCCCGCCGGTGGCGCGCTGATAGTCGGCCAGCCGGTTCCAGCGCACGAAGCGGTTGAAGAATGGCCGATCATCGGTGGCGGGACGCAGATCGACCAGCCCGGCAGCCAGCGCTGCGGTTGCCTGGCTGCGGCGCTGCGGCGTTGCCCCGGTGGTGGCGGTGGTGGTGGCAGCGCTCCGCATCGTCTCCAGCACGGCGGCTACGGCGTGCGCGTGGAACGGTTCTGCAAGGCGGTTGAACCGGTTGGGCTCGTCGGGCCGCAGGCCGGGCAGTGCGACGAGGTCGAAGCCGTGGCGGGCGGCGAACGAACGCAGGCTCGCAACCTCGGCCGCCGGCCACGGCCGCGGGCTGACCAGGAGGGTGAACGAGTCCCAGTTGCGGATCATGGCCAGGTGATCCTGCGCCGCGCGGCGCGCTTCCGGGGGCAGCGCCTGCATCGCAACCGCCGCCAGCCGCGGCGCGTTGGAGGGCGGCAGCAGCAGGCGCCGCGATACCGACAGCACGCCGCCGGGCTCCAGCACGGCCAGGTAGTCCCGAAACGCCTGCACCGTGAGCAGCGGTTCCTGCGTGTGACTCGCGGTGCCGGCCAGCGAGGCGCCCCAATCCTCGATCAGTACGGCGCCAAAGCGCTGCCCGCGGCGCGCCAGGCGGCGCACCAGGGCGCGCGGCTCATCCTGCACCACCAGCAGGGCGGTCGCCGCCTCCGGCAGTTCGCGCAGGCGGCGTGCCACTATCCCGTTCGGCTCCGCAACGGTCACCCGGCTGCCGGCGTGCAGCGCGGCCGCCAGCAGCACGCCGCCGCCCTCCTGCAGCACCAGCGCGGTGTCCGGAGCCGGCCCGAGGTGGAATGCCGCCGCCGGGTGGATAGCATCCAGCCACGAGATCACGTTCGGCCCCCGCTCCACCGCACCGCCGGGCTCCGCCACGAACAGCGCCGCGTCGCCGTCGCGCACCAGTGCGCGCTGCGCCGGTACCACGATGCCGGCCCCGAGGCTGAGGCCGGGCGCGAAGCGGATGGTGGGGCCGGCCACCTCGTCGATGCGCCCGCGGATCGTGTCGTGGCGGGAAATCTCGCGCGTATCGGGGAAGCGCAGCATGTGGGCCAAGTACTTGTAGGGCCCGGGGCGCGGCTCCATCGCCGGGTAGGCGAGCACCATGCCGGCGCCCAGCGCCGCCGCCGGCAGCACCAGCAGCGGCAGCAGCCGCCGCCCGCGGCGCCCTCCGGCGCCGCCGCCCGCGGCCGCCGCTCCTGGGCGCACGGCCAGCGGCAACAGCAGCAGCGCGGGAATTACCAGCGCCGCCCGCAGCCCGGCCAGCGGCAGCAGCGCCAGCGGCAGCAGCACGCCCACCGCGGAGCCGGCCATCGCGGCGGCGTAGACCGCGCCCGGGCGCTGGTTGCCGGCCGCGAAAGCGATCGCCGTGACCAGGCCGGCGAAGAAGAACGGCACCGCGCAGGCGAGGTAGCTCGCGGCCAGGAACAGGAGCTGAAGCGGCTCGTTCGGGATGCGAAAAAAGTCCAGCGGCAACAAGCGCAGCACCACGAACATGGCGATCGAGGTTACCGCCATGGCGGCGGCGGCGCGCTGCATGGCGCGAAGCACGCCGCCGGGCGAAGCGAGGTGCGCCGCCCGCCAGCGCCGTCCGCCGGCGACCAGGTTGAGCCAGGCGCCGCTGGCCGAGAACCCGAGCAGGGCGATGCTGATCACCATGAACGACAGGTGATGCCACTGGGTCAGCGCGAAGTAGCGCGCCAGCAGCGCTTCGAGGGCCAACGATGCCGCGGATACCGCGAAAACCAGCGCCAGCGCCATGACGCGTCCCGGTCAGTTCTGCAGGGCGTGGCCGGTCATCGGAACGAACAATACCCCCAGGATCAGGTCGACCGTGTAGTCGGCCCCGCTGCTGCCGCTGCCGGTCTTGGTAACCAGCACCAGGTTCTGGTAGCTGAACGGGTTGCCGAGCGGCAGAATCATCGTGCCGCCGGGGGCGAGCTGCTCCAGCAGCGGTGCCGGGATGTGGTCGATCGCCGCGGTGATCATGATGTGATCGAACGGCGCATGCTGCTCGATGCCGAAGTAGCCGTCGCCCTCGAATGCGCGCACGTTGGCGTAGCCGAGCGCCGCCAGCCGCTGCTTCGACTGCTCATGCAGCAGCGGCCGTATTTCGATGGTGAACACCTCGCCGGCCAACTCCGCCAGGACCGCCGCCTGGTAGCCGGAGCCGGTGCCCACCTCCAGCACGCGGTCGTCCTGCTCAAGCGCGAGCTGCTGAGTCATGAGCGCGACGATGTAGGGTTGCGAAATGGTCTGGCCGTCGTCGATCGGCAGCGCCGAATCGCGGTAGGCGCTGCCCTGCATCCGCTCCGGCACGAACAGGTGGCGCCGCACCCGTCCCATCACTTCCAGCACGCGCGGGTTGTCGATGTCGCGGGCCCGCAGTTGGCGCTCTACCATGGCGCTCCTCGCCCGAATCGTGGCGGTGTGCTCGGTTGCCGCCACCGCGGCTGGCTGCTGCGCGAGCGCCGGGGACAGCGGCAGCAGCAGCGCCGCGACGGCCAGCAGCGGCGCGCCGGCGAACGTCCGTGCCTCTGGTGCCCGGCACCGGCGGTGCCCCGGAATGTGGTTGCCGAACAGCATGGCATCAGCAACTATAACCCTTGTGGCGCGCTGCGCGCACGCCTGCGCGTGCCTGCGCCTGCCCGCGCCGGTCAGCGAATCTTGATAAGGGCGACGATGAACACCATGGTGATAATCGCCTGCAGCAGCGTGAAGCGTACCAGCACCTGGCTGGTGGACCAGCCGGCGCGGTGGCGCAGGTGGTCGTGCAGCGGGAAGCGGATGTTGTGCAGGATGCTGATCTTGAAAAAGCGCAGCAGGGCTACTTTCAGCAGGCCGGTGCCGCCGTTCACCAGCAATACCCCGGACACGATCAGCAGCATGAACGGGTTGCCGCTCTTGATTACCAGGATGCCGAGCAGCAGCCCGACGGCGCGCGAGCCGGCATCGCCCATCAGCAGTTCGCTCGGGTAGGCGTTGTACCACAGGTAGCCGATCAGGCAGCCGAGCATGGCGAACGCGCTGATCGCCCAGGTGGCGCCGTCGGTATAGTGAGGCAGCAGCAGGTAGGCTGACACTTGGTCGTGGCCGACCACGAAGTAGAGGAGCGCGGCGAGGGTGATCAGGGCAATCACCGCCAGGCTGCCAGACAACCCGTCGACGCCGTCGGTGCAGTTGGTGGCGTTGATGGCGACCCACAGCAGCACGGTCGCGCCGGGAACGCATATCCAGGGTGAAATCATGAGCGGCGCGGTGACGAACGGCAGCCACACCTCGTTGGGCCCTGCCCCGCACAGTACGATGGCGGTCAGCAGTGCGATCGCGAAGTCGATCGCTCCGAGCCAGTACTCGGACAGGTCGGTGCGATCGTCGAGCGATCCCACGGCCATGGCCAGCAGCACCATGGCCAGGACGACCAGGTGGTGCAGATCCCACGGCACGGTGATCAGCGCCACCACGAGGTAGACGACCACGAACACCGCCCCGGCGCTGGTCGGCTTGCCGCGCGCCGCCTCGGTGTCCACGGCGAACTCGCGGCCGCGGTCGCGGGGCAGGCGCGAGGCCACCGCCGGCAGCAGCAGCCAAGTCACGGCGCCGGACAGTACGATGGCGGCGCCGGCCAGAAAGATGTGCGACGTGAACAGGCGAAATGGGCCGTAGAGGGGTTGCAGCACCTCGCCGAGGAGGAAGAGCACTCGTACAGAAACGTAGCGCGCCGTCCCGCGGGCGGTCAAGTAGATGGCTCGCTCGGCGGCGGCAACTCTTTGCCCGCGCGAGCAATCCGGACCACTATCAAAGGCGGCTGATTATCGACTACGCTGCCCTGTCGGCGGAGCCATGGGAGAGCACATCAACCACCATTGCGGATTGTGCGTAACGCACACGCTGCATGACGCATACTCGTTCATCAAGACGCTGCAGCACCGTGGGCGCGATGCGGTGGGAATTGCCGGCATCGCCCACGACCGGATCGACGCCCTGAAGTGGATCGGCACGGTCGAAACCGTCGATCTGGTCGATCTGCACAAGATCATGCCCAGCTCCGGATACCACACCTTCGTGGCGCACGTTCGCTATGCCACCAAGGGCAGCAAACGGCGATTGCTGGAGGATGCCCATCCGCACGTGATCGGCGGCTCCATGGCGGACAACGGCAGCCACGTCATCTACACGAATTGCGACGCGGTGGCGGTCCACAACGGCCAGGTCGAGGAACAGTATCTGGATGGAGCCGGCCCCGGCGGCGACGGCGGCGCCGACAGTTGCGACACCGCCCGGTTGCTGCGCCGCTACTGGGACACGGACGAGATCGAGCTGATGCGCGCCGTGCCCGGCGCCTACACCATGGCCATAGCCGACCGCCGGCGTAACGACGTGCTGGTGCTGCGCGATCGCACCGGCATCCGCCCGGGGGTGCTCGGCATCAAGGACGGCAAGCACGTCGCGGCGTCCGAGGATGTTGCGCTGCGCAAGAATGGCGGCGACTACCTGGAGGACCTCGACCCCGGCGCGGTGTACTACTTCGAACCCTCCGGCGGCTACCGAAAAAAGCAGGTGGTGGCGCCGCGGCTGGCGCATTGCTTCTTCGAGTGGAACTACTTCGCCGACCGCGACTCGATCGTGGAAGGGCTGTACGTCAAGAAGCTGCGCCGCGCCCTGGGCGAGATGCTGGCCGAGGAGTTGGCCATGGATCGCGTCGACTTCGTAAGCTATTTCCCGCGTGCGCCGGAGGATGCCGCCCGCGGCCTGGCGCGGGCGGCGGAGAAGCCGTTTCACCCCCTGTTCTACAAGCTGCGCGGCGAGCGCGCCTTTCAGGGGCCGAGCCCGGGCGAACGCTCGCAGTCGATTTCCACCAACATCTACCTGATTCCGGGGGTGGTGGGCGGCGTCCGCGGACGCTCGGTCCTGGTGGTGGAGGATTCCATCGTGCGCGGCAACAACATCCGCCGCGAGCACGTGCTGCTCGAACAGCTTGGGTTGGACGAGGTGCTGCACGCGCTCTACACGCCGCCGATCGGCATCGTCGGCGACGACGGCGTGCCGCGCGGCTGCCTGTTCGGGGTGGACATGCCCCCCGGTGACGAGTTCTTTGCCCGCGACCGCAGCGTGGACGAGATGAGCGAAGCGGCCGGTACCCGCGTCGTGTTCCTTACCACCGAGGGGATGCTCAAGGTGTACCAGCGCCTCGGCGTGGAGCCGGACAACCTATGCACCTACTGCATCGGCGGTGCCCATCCCTTTATCAAGGCCGGGTTCCCGAGTGCCGTTGCGGGCCGTCGCGGCGAAGCGGTAACCGCGGGCGGGTAGCTCGTGGCCGTTCACCCGCGGCACCTGGGCTGTGCTGCCTCTAGCGCCAGCCCACCTGATCGAAAATACGCACCGCGGCGGCGTTGTTCTCGCCGAGCCGGTGCAGGCCGAGGCTGTCCGCCTTGAACTCGCCCCACGACTCCAGCAGCGGCGCCGGCGGCACGTTGCGGTTTACCGGGTACTCGTAGTTGGCGTGCGCCCATAGGCGCTGCGCGGCCTCGGCGGTGAGGAACTCCAGCAGGCGCAGCGCACCAGCCACGTTCCTGGCACTGGCGGTGATGCCGGCGCCGCTCACGTTGATGTGCACGCCGCGGCCATCCTGGTTGGGGAAGAACACGCGCAACTGCTCGGCCACCGCGCGCTCTTCGGCGTCCGAGGAGTTCAGCATGCGGCCCACGTAGTAGGTGTTGACGATGGCGATATCGCCTTCGCCCGCCGCCACCGCCGACATCTGGCCGCGGTCGTTGCCCTTCGGCGTGCGCGCCATGTTGGCCACGATGCCGGCGGCCCACTCGCGCGCGCCGTGGTCGCCGTGGTTGGCGATCATCGATGCCATCAGCGACTGGTTGTAGATGTTGGAGGAGGAGCGGATCAGGATGCGGCCCGCCCAGCGCGGATCGGTCAGGGCTTCGTAGGTGGTCAGCTCGTCCGCCGCCACGCGGTCGGGATGGTACACCACCACGCGCGCCCGCCGGGTCAGGGCATACCAGTAACCGTCCGGGTCGCGCAGGTGTTCCGGGACCTGGGCCAGCAGCGCCGCAGAGGATACCGGCTGCAGCACCCCGGCCTCCCTGGCGCGATGCAGGCGGCCCGCGTCCACCGTCATCAGGATGTCGGCCGGCGACTCGGCGCCCTCGCGCAGCAGCCGCTCGATCAGTTCATCGGAGCCGCCTTCGACCAGGTTCACCTCGATGCCGGTCTGTTCCTCGAACTGGCGGTAGAGTTCCAGGTCGATGTCGTAGTGCCGGTGCGAGTATACGTTTACCTCGTTCTCGCGCGCGGCCTCCGCGAACGCGGCCGCAGCCACCCCAATCAGCACGGCCGCTGTCAGCAGCAGCCGCCCCAAGCGATACGTCATGGTGTCATCCTCCATTAATGGAATTAATCGATAACAATGAGATTAATAAAGATTAATTAGGTCAAGCGAAATCGTCGCCGGGCGCACATATTCTGCCACGGCAGTCGATTGACACGGTCGCGCGGGCCCGCCACGCTGATCCTCGCAGGGAGGGCAATCGTGACGCTCGCAGAACCGACCACTGTTCAGGTAGCCGATATCGAGATGCACGCCGCCGGTCTCGATCCGGCCCGCGCCGCGGCGATCTACGCCGAGCACGGCTGCCTGGTAGTGCGCGGCCTGATGAGCGCCTACGCCGAGGCAATCGGCGCCGACGTGGTGCGCACCATGGAGCAGGCGATCCGCCTGTACGAGGCGGGACAGTACCGGGAAACCAACGTGGGCCTGAGCACACCCGATGGCACCTTGCTGATCCCCGCCCCCGACGGCTTCGCGCGGCAATGGCAGGTGATGGTGACGAGTTGCCAGTACAACACCAGCAGCACGTTTCTCCACTCTGCCTTCGATCCCTCGCTGCTTGCCATTGTGCAGGAGATCCTCGGCAACGAGGTGGAGATCTTCGGGGCCGGCCAGTCGCTGTGCAAGGAACCGGCGGGCGGCCACCCCAAGCTGCTGCACCAGGACGCGTCCTACTTCGAGCACAAGTACGAGGGCCCGGTGGGGGTGCTGTGCTACACCATTCCCACCACGGTCGAGCGCGGCGCGCTGCACGTGGTGCCGGGTTCGCACCGCCTGGAGATCCTGGAGCACGTCGATACCGAGAGCCACCTCGGGCTCGATCCCACGCAGTGGACGTTCGACCAGGCGGTGCCGATCGAGGGCGACTGCGGCGATGCGATCTTCTTCCACGTCAAGATGATCCACGGCTCGCCGCCGAATTACTCCACGGTGCCGCGCCCGGTGTTCATTCACCGCTACCGCCGGGCAGACGACTACGCCATTATCCGCGCCTCGACGGTCGAGGACCGCAAGGCGCGGGCGGCCGAGGTGGACGAGGCGAGGAAGGACAATCAGCTCGGCATGATGGTGGCCGGCTTCCGCAGCTACGCCGACGACCGCGCCGCCCACAGCTGAGCCGGGCCCGCCCCCCGCCGGCTAAAACCGCTCGCGGGTGGCCCATGCCTTGATCAGGTGATGGGCGATGGCGATGGGACCGGGCACGGTCAACGCTTCGCTGGTGCCGGCGAGGGCGCGCAGCACCTCGCCGCGCTCGAACCAGTGCACGGCAGACATTTCCTCGTCGTCGAAGTGAATGGCGGTGCTGGCCGCGTCCGCCAGGCAGCCGATCATCAGCGAACTCGGGAACGGCCACGGCTGCGACGAGTGGTAGCGCACGTTTGTGACCCGGATGCCCGCCTCTTCCATCACCTCGCGCGCCACCGCCTCCTCGATCGCCTCGCCCTGGTCCACGAACCCGGCCAGCGCGGAGTACATGCGCATACGCGACAAGCGCCCGCGCGACTGGCCGAGCAGGCAGCGGTCGGTGGCCGGGTCGGCGACCACGGTTATCACCACCGGGTCGGTGCGCGGGAAGTGCTGCGCATCGCAGGCGGTGCAGCGGCGCACCTGGCCGCCGCGCTGCGCCACCGTGGGCTGGCCGCAGGCGGAGCAGAAGCCGTGCCGGCGGTGCCAGTCCAGGTTGGAGCGCGCCTGGGCCAGGATGCCGGTGTCCGGACCGGGCAGCACGCCGCCGGCGGTGCGGCAGTCCTCGAACCGCCAGCCCTTGCGGCCGGCGACTCCGTCCGCGTCGGCGCAATCCGGAAGGGCCACGGCGAAGTGCGCCACGCCGTCGGCCAGGCCGAGGAACATTGGCTCCGCGTCGGGCGCTGCCGCTCGCACCCGGTCCCCGTCCAGCCAGCCGAGAACCGGTTGCGGGAGGTCGCTCAGCAGGACTTCGAGGTTGCGGAATGGCAGGAACCGGCTTTCGGCGGCGCGCGCGGCGGTTGCGATCCATGCCTCATCGCGCCGCTCCCGCTCGCCGCGGTCGAGCGGGTTGCCGGCGAAGGGGTGTTGGTGTCTCATGTGCCGCGGCTACCGTAGCAGGGTTCCCGAGCCGAGGCGAGTGACGATTTCGACCGTGGCAGCGCTTGAGTCAGCCTCGGCGGCGCTGGATCACCACCCAGACGCCCAGCGCTACCGGGAAGGCAACGATCAGCGCGCCGAGGATCAGCACGATGGTGGCGGGTTCGAGGCCGAGGATTGCGTCGATGCGTTCCCTGATCCAAGCCAGCAGCATCGGATCTGCCGGCTCCGAGTGGTGCAGGAGCACCGGCAGGATCGCCATGGCCGGCAGCATCGGGCCCGCCTAAGCGGGTTGCGCGGTCGGAGCGTAGCGGCTGGAGTAGCGCCGCTCGCGGATGCTGAGGCTCACCAGGCCGGCGCCGGCCAGCGTCGCCACGCAGGCGAGGAAGGCATAGTCGTAGCTGCCCTGGGCGTCGAATACCAGGCCGAACAGGTACACCGCCAGCGCTCCGCCCGCCTGGTGGGCGAAGTTGATCAGCCCGGCCAGCGTGCCGAGGTGGCGGACCCCATACACGTCGGCGGCCAGCGAGGTGGTGAGCGGGACGGTGGCCAGCCACGAGGCGCCGCCCACGATGGCGAAGCCCCACAGCGCGGCAGGTCCGGGCAGCACTACCAGCAGCAAAAAGGCCACCCCGCGGATCAGGTACACGGCGCCGAGCAGCGTCTTGCGCGGCACGCGGTCGGAGAGCGGCCCGATCAGCAGCACACCGACCGCGTTGATACCGCTGAGCAGGCCGAATGCGAGGGCGGCGGTGGCCGGCGTAATGCCTTCCGCCGCGGCCCAGCGCACGTAGTGCACGGAGATGGAAGCGGTGGTCACGCCGCACACCCAGTAGGCAATGGAGAGCTGCCACATCGGTGCGGAGCGGAACGCCTCGCTCCAGCGGTTGGCGAGCAGCGGCCCGGCCGGCGCGGGCGCCGGCGCTTTGCCGGCAACGGTGCGGGCGCCGTCGGGCTGCTGGCCGACGTCCGCGGGGTCGTCGCGCAGCACCAGGTACAACAGCGGCACGCCGAGCACCAGCACGATGCCGCCGCCGATCAGCCACGCGCTGCGCCAGCTGGTCCACAGGAACAGGTAGGTAAGGAACGGCACCAGCACCAGGCCGCCGATCGAGCCGCCGGAGGTCAGCAGGCTCATCGCCGCCCCGCGCTTGCGCCGGAACCAGCGCACCACCACCGCGCCCGGCGGCCCGCCGGCCAGCCCCGCCGATGCCAGCGACATTACCAGGCCATAGATCACGATCAGGTGCAGCACACTGCTCGCGGCGGCCATCAACAGCACCGATGCGCCGAGCAGCAGCGCCGCCACGGTGATCACGATACGCCCGCCGATGCGGTCGATCAGCCAGCCCATCAGGACCTGGCTGGAGCCATTGACGAACCAGCCCACCGACGCGGCCAGCGAAATGGCGGCCACGCCGACCCCGAACTCGGTCTGCCAGGTCTCGACGAAGATGCCGAACCCCTGCCGCATGCCGATGCTCAGGAACATGGCGAAGAACAGCGCGCCCGCCACGTACCAGCCGTAGAACGGCCCTGAGTGGCGCGGCGGCGACGGTGCCGCCGGGTCGGCGCCGGGCGGCACCTGGCTCCTCATGTCGTCCGCGCGGGTGTCAAGTGCGGCGCCGCCACAGCAGCGGGTTCTGCCGTTCGTCGTCGAGCGTGTCGCCGATTTCGAGCGTCGCCACCTGGGCGTCGGAAAGAATGTTCTGAATGCCGTTGAACACCGAGCCGTCCGGCATGTAGCCGGCGGTCATCGCGCGCCGCCAGGTGGGCGTCATGTTGGGGCCGGCGCCGTGCGCCAGGAGGCCGTTGTGGAAGCCGGCGTCGCCCGGCTGCATCTCCCCGGCCACCGGCATGACGCCGCTGAACTGCGGGAACGCTTCGAAGTACTCGGACATCTCCTTGCCGATGCCGGTGTTGCTGAAGTCGTTCACCTTGTGGCTGCCGGGCAGGTAGTACATGCAGCCGTTCTGCAGCGTCGCCGGGTCGAGCGCGATCCAGATCGACAGCGCATGCGGCGAGTGGTAAGACCACTTGGGGTTGTCGGAATGCCAGGCGGTGGGGTTGGCCCACGGCTGCTTCTGCAGGGTCTGGTCGTGCCAGATCCGGATGCCGTCGATGCCCTCAAGCGCGCACAGCATCTCGCCCAGCTCCGGCGCCAGCATGTACTTCTTCACCGCGGCACTGATCTTCCACAGGTTGAGACGCTGCACGAACACGCGATCGTAGAAGGTATCTCCTTCCACCCACCGGTCGCCGCTGCCGTCGCTCAACTTGCGCCTGCCCATCTGTGCAACCGCCTGCTCAACGCCGGTGCGCAACTCGGCGAGTTCGCCGTCGTCCAGGAAGCTGCGAACAACCAGGAACCCGTTGTCGCGGTACGAACTGATCTGCTCGCCGGTCAAACTCGTATTCATCGGTCCTCCTTCGCGGCGTCACTGTACCGCAATGGCGCCGTGCTGTCGCCGCGGGCGCCGCGCGCGCGCAGCCACTCGACCGCGGCCATCAGCAGCAGCGCGAGCACGAACAGGAAGGTGGCCACCGCCAGGATCGCCGGGCTGATTTCCTCGCGGATGCCGGACCACATCTGCCGCGGCACGGTGCGCTGCTCCAGCCCGCCGATGAACAGCACGGTGACTACTTCGTCGAACGAGGTGGCGAACGCGAATAGTGCCCCCGATACCACGCCCGGAGCGATCAACGGCAACTGGATGCGGCGAAACGCGGTCCAGGGGCCTGCCCCGAGGCTGGTTGCGGCGCGCAGCAGGGTGCTGTCGAAGCCGGTCAGCGCCGCGGTGACGGTAATTACCACGAACGGCGCGCCCAGGGTAGCGTGTGCCAGGATCAGGCCGAGGTGGGTCTGCGCCAGGCCGACCGCGGAGTAGAAGAAGAACATGCCCACCGCGGAGATGATCAGCGGGGTGATCAGGGGCGAGATCAACAGCGCGGTAACGGCGGTACGGCCCGGCATGGCGGGATTGGCCAGCCCGAGCGCGGCGAGGGTGCCGAGCACGGTGGTCAGGACGGTGGCGGCGACGCCGATGAGCAGGCTGTTGGCCAGCGCCCGGTGCCATTCAGGGTCTTCGGCCACGCTCCGGTACCAGCGCAGCGACCAGGCGTCCGGGTCGAGCCGCAGCATGCCTTGCGTGAACGTGAAGTACGGCTCGGCGTTGAAGCTCAGCGGCACGATCACCAGCAGCGGCGCGATCAGAAACAGCAGCACCAGGGCGCAGAACGCCGTGAGTGCCAGGCGTGCGGCGCGTGCGCCGAGTGGGCCGAGTGGGCCAAGTGCCGGTTTCGCCATGCGTCAGCCCAGGCGCAGGCGGGCAATGCCCACCACGCGATCGAACACCACGTAAAACACCAGCACGCACAGCAGCAGGATGCCCCCCAGCGCCGCCGCCAAGCCCCAGTTGAGCGACTCCTGCATGTGATAGGCAATCAGGTTGGAGATGAGCTGGCCGGTGCGTCCGCCGACCAGCGCGGGAGTAATGTAGTAGCCGAGCGCCACGATGAACACTAGCAGCGTGCCGGCGCCTACCCCGGGCAGCGACAGCGGCCAGTACACGCGGCAGAACGCCTGCACCGGTCCGGCACCCAGCGAGGAGGCGGCGCGCAGGTACTGCGGATGGATGGAGCGCATCACCGAGTACAGCGGCAGCACCATGAACGGCAGCAGCACGTGGGTCATGGCGACCAGCGTGCCGGTCATGTTGTAGACCATCGCCAGGCGCTGGTCGTCGCCGATCAGCCGCATCGCCACCAGCAGGTCGTTGATCACGCCCTGGGTCTGCAACAGCACGATCCACGACGTGGTGCGTACCAGCAGCGAGGTCCAGAACGGCAGCAGTACGCCCGCCAGCACCAGGGCGGGGCGGCGCGGCGCGCCAGCAGCCCGCCCGCCAGCAGCAGCGCGGCGCGGCGCGGCGTTGCATGGGCAATGAGGTAGGCGAGCGGATAGCCGAGCAGCAGGCACAGCGCGGTTACCGCCAGGCTGACCAGCAAGGTGCGCGCGAACAGCCGCAGGTAGATGCGCTGGTCCTCCGGCTGGCGTACCACGCGGCCGTCCGCTCCGCGCTCGCGATCCACGGCATTCAGGTAGTGGCGCAGCGTCCAGCGCTGTCCGGCGCGTTGCAGCGCCCGCCACGTTCCGGGCTCTTCCCAAGCCGGATTGGCCGCTGCCATTGCCGCTTGCCAGGACTCGGGCTCGGCGTCCTGCAGCTGCCGGGTGCTGCGCGTGATGACGCTGCGCAGTCCGGATTCGACGCGATTTACGCGCGTTGCTATCTGGCCGATCGTGCGTTGCTCGCGCGCCCGCACCAACTCGCGCGCGGCAGCCGCGAACACCTCCTCGCCGGGCAGCGAGCTGCCGTCCCAGGCGCGCAGCAGGGCGAGGGTCTCCGGCAGGGCGTCGGCGACGGTCGGGTCGTGCACGCTGCGCACCAGCATGGTCGCCAGCGGCGCCACGAACGCCGTGCCGACAAACGCCGCCAGCGGCAGCACCAGGGCCGCGGCGCGCCAGCGCCCGCCGCTACGGCCGCGTCCGGTGCCGCGCCGCGCCGCGCCGGTCAGCGTGCGAGCCACGCTCCGAATCGCTCATTTACCTGTTCGCCGAAGTCGGCCCACCAATCCCAGTCGTTGAACACCGACCGCTCAAGCCGCTCCGGGGTGGCCGGCATGTACGGATCCATCTCGACGCCGGTGTCCTCGTGCGTGGTGACCAGCGCCATGGCCGAACTGCGTACCGGGCTATAGGAGATGTAGCGGCTCATGGCGGCCATCGACTCCGGGCGCGCGGCGTAGGCCAGGAACGCGAGCGCCGTGTCCAGGTTGCGGGATCCCGCCACGATGGTAAGCTGCGCGTGATCCAGAACCTGGCCGTCCCAGACGATTTCGAACGGTTGATTCTCCACCACCTGCGCGTTGAACAGGCGCCCGTTGTAGGCGGTGCTCATTACCACTTCGCCGTCGGCCAGCATCTGCGGGGGCTGCGCTCCCGCCTCCCACCAGACCACGTGTTCCTTGATGGAATCGAGCATGCCGAACGCCCGATCGATGCCGCCGGGAGCACTCAGCACCTCGTATACCCGGTCGACGGGAACCCCGTCCGCCACCAGCGCAAACTCCAGGTTGCCGTACGGGGAGCGGCGCATGCCGCGCCGTCCCGGAAACCGCTCCACGTCGAAGAAATCGGCCATTGCGGCCGGCTTCTCGCCCGGGAAATGGTCGCGGTGGTAGGCATAGACCGTGGAGTAGATGATCAACCCGACGCCGCAGTCCGACAGGGTGCCGGGCAGGAAGTCGCCGGCCGCCTCGGCCGCGTCCTGATCCGGGAACAGTACGGCAGGATCGAGCTCCTCGAGCAGGCCCTCGTCACAGCCGCGAATGGCGTCCGCGGACTCCAGGTCGACCACGTCCCAGTGTACGTTGCCGGTTTCCACCTGCGCGCGGATCTCGGCCAGACCGCCGTTGAAGTCTTCCATGCTCATGCGCACGCCGGTAGCGGCGCTGAATGGCTGCAGCAGCGCCCGGTCGGTAGCACGGCCGTAGGCGCCGCCCCAGGACACCATGGTCATCCGGTCCTGTGCCACCGCCCCGGTGCCGGCCACCAGGCCGGCCAGTGCGAAGCACGCGGCAAGTGCTCTCGTCATCGTTCCTTCTCCTCCGGCTCGCGGTAGTCCGCCAGTGCGCGGCAGTCCGCGGCAGCCCATCCAATCAATATCTCGTCCCCTTCCAGCATCGCGCCGTGGCCGACGATATTGGGGATTCTCAATAGATACTCGGTACGCTCGTCGACCACCGCGTGCACGACGAGGTGATCGCCCAGAAACGTAATCATCTCCACGCGTGCCGGGAACTGGTTGCGGTAGGCGCCCTCGCGCCGGGCAATGCCGATCCGCTCCGGGCGGATGGCAACGGTTACCTGGTCTCCAGCCGCACACTCGGTCACCCGGTAGGCCACCACCGTCCTGCCGCTCACGTCGACCCGGCAGTAGTCGCCGTCCACCGCGGCCACGCGCCCGTGCACGAGGTTGTTGCCGCCGATGAAGCGCGCCACGAACGCCCGCTCCGGCTCTTCGTAGAGAATCTCCGGCGCCGCCACCTGCTCGATGCGTCCCTGGTGGAACACGGCGATGCGATCCGACATCACCATCGCTTCCTGCTGGTCGTGCGTTACGTACACGACGGTGACCCCGAGCCGGCGGTGAATGCGGCGGATCTCGTACTGCATCTCCTCGCGCAGGTTGCGGTCGAGCGCGCCGAGCGGTTCGTCCATCAGTACCAGGCTCGGCTCGAACACCAGTGCGCGGGCAATGGCCACGCGCTGCTGCTGGCCGCCCGACAATTGTTCGGGGCGCCGCTCCTCATAGCCCTCCAACCGTACCAGGCTGAGCGCGCGCCGCACGCGTTCGCGCCGCTGGTGCGCGTCGATGCGCCGCACCTCGAGCGGAAACGACAGGTTGGCGCCGACGCTCAGGTGCGGGAACAGCGCGTAGTTCTGGAATACCACGCCGATATTGCGCTGCCGCGCGGGCAGATCGTGCACCGAACGCCCGCCGATGCGGATGGCGCCGGCAGATGGCGCCTCAAACCCCGCGAGCATCATCAGGCAGGTGGTCTTGCCGGAGCCGGACGGACCGAGCAGGGTCAGAAACTCGCCTTCGCGGATATCCAGATCCAGGTCGCGCACCACCATGGTGCGGCCGTCGTAGCTCTTGCTGATGTTCTGGAACTGAACGTACGGCTCGGTGGATGCCGCGGTGCGCGTCGTACCGCCCGTCTCGACAGTGGCCCCGTGCTCGATGGCAGTTGCCATGACACCAATTTGGTGCCACGAAGCGGCGCCTGTCAATTCGGGACAGCGTGTCCTGCTGGCCGGCGGCGCCGCGGGTGAAGCCATGCACGGCAGCCAACGGTTTTTTGTATACTGCGGGCCGCAAGAACTTTCGAAGGAGATCACAATGGCACGGACTGGAGAGATTACGTTCCGGGGCAACCCGATGACGCTGGCGGGCAATCGCCTGGCCGCCGGGCAAGCGGCACCCGATTTCAAGCTGCACTATTTCGACGACGGGATGCAGGAGTTGACGCTCGCCAACCTGAAGGGCAAGCCGAGCCTGATCAGCGTGGTGCCGTCGCTGGACACGCCGGTGTGCGCGGCACAGACGAGCCGCTTCAACGCGGAGCTCGCAGCGTTGCAGGACACGGTCAACGCCGTCACGGTGAGCTGCGATCTGCCGTTCGCGCAGGCCCGGTTCTGCGGCAGCGAGGAGATCGCCAATATCCGCGTGGCCAGCGACTACCAGGAGCGGGCGTTCGGCAACGGCTGGGGCACCCTGATCGAGGAGCTGAAGTTGCTCACGCGTGCGGTGTACGTGCTCGACGCCAACGGCACCGTGGTGTACGAGCAGATCGTCCCCGAGGTGGTGGACGAGCCGGACTACGATGCGGCGCTCGCGGCCCTGAAGGCGCTGCTCGCTTAACGCCACCGGACGCCGGCGCCGGTTTCCGGTGCCGGCGCGCGCGCGCGGCGGGGCAATCGGCATGTCACGCACCTATACGCTCCTCCTGCACGACACGGTGCGCGCGTACCTCCTGTCGCTTGGCAGCCGCGCCCGGCGGCGCCTGTGCGAGAAGCTGGAGTTCCTGCAGCACGGCCTGTGGGACACCGGCGTGCGCGTCAAGAAGCTCAAGGGGGCGGCGCGCGCGGTGTTCGAGGCGCGCCTGAACCGCGGCGACCGGATCCTGTTCACGCTCGGCAGGGGCATCGACGGCGCCACGCCGATCTACGTGTGGGGCGTGGTGCAACATGACGACGTCAGCGCCGCCGAGCGCCGGATCGTGCCGGCGAACGCGCCGTTTCTCGACTTCGAGCCGCTCGCCGTCGAGGATCTGCCCGAGTTGGACGCCGACGTGCTCGGTGGGGAGTATTTCTCGCCGTTGCAGTCGCAGCCCGCCGCCGGAGACCTCGCGAACGCGCGCCGGGACATGCCCGCACCTCACGCTGACAAGTGGTCCGACGGCGGCGCCGACGGCGGCGCCGACACCGGACCGCAGCGCTGGCTGGTGGTGGACGACGAAGAGTGGCAGCGCCTGCAGCAGGCGCACCAGAGCGACCAACTCGAGCTGTACCTCTACCTGACGCGCGAGCAGGCGCGCCTGCTCGGCAGCGAGCCGCCGCTGCTGCTGTCCGGCACGGCGGGCAGCGGCAAGACGACCATCGCCGTCTACTTCCTGTTGCGCCACCGGGTGCGCCGGCTCGATGCGGCGGCCGGCAATCGCGCGCCGGCCGCGCCGGCCGCGACTCTGCCGCACCCGCCGCCGGAGCGGGAGCGCGCGCTGTTCCTGACCCACAGCGCGCACCTGAAGCGGTTCTCGGAGCGGATGTATCGCGGCCTGGTGGCTGCCACCGAACTCGAGCACGCCCCCCAGACGGTGCGTTTCGCCACGTTCGGCGAACTGCTGGAGGAGATTCTGGCTCGTGCCGGACAGCGCGGACAGGGGCGGCGGCCGGCGGGGCTGGCCGAGTTTCGCGCCATTTTTCAGAACCACCCGGCGGCGGCGCGCTACGACGCCGAGCTGGTGTGGGAAGAGATCCGGGCCATCGTCAAGGGCGCCAAACCGCAAGTGAGCGGGCGCCGGTTCGGAGAGCTGGCGCAGCGCGCCGGCGCCGGGGCCGCGAGCGGGCGGGAGCGGGCCGAGCTGGCGGAATACGTGGTGCGGCTGGCCAACCTGGAGGTGGGGTCGCGGCTGGACGCGATGCGCACGCGCCGGACCTCGTTCGCAACGCTGCGCGACTTCGCCGCCTGCCTGCGCGGTGGTGACACCTCCCGGCTGCAGGAGCAGCAGTTCCTGCTCGACGCCGCGCAGCGCCTGCTCGAGAAGCAGTCCGCGCGCCTGGATCAGCCGCTGTTGACGCTGCGCGAGTACCAGGGGCTGGGGGCCAGGCGGGCACCCAACTTTCCGTTCGAGCGGCGCGAGATCCATGCCCTGGCGGTGTACTACCAGGAGCAGTTGGAGGCGGCGGCGCTGCGCGACGAGATCGACCTGACCCGTGCCGCGCTGCAGTACCTGGAACGGCACGACGACCAGTTCCGCTACGAACTGGTGGTATGCGACGAGGTGCAGGACTTCACCGATCTGCAACTGGCGTTGCTGTTCCGCCTCACCGAGGACCCGCGCCGCACCGTGCTGACCGGCGATCCCAAGCAGATCATCAACCCGAGCGGGTTCCGCTGGGAAGAGGTGCGCGCCCGCTACTACGAGCGTGGCATGGCGGTGCCGGAGGTGGTCAACCTCAGCGTCAACTTTCGCAGCGTCGGCAACATAGTCGGTCTGGCGAACGAGCTGCTGCTGCTGAAGCGGTCGCTGGTCGGCGCCGCGGCGGGCGAGATTACCGAGCGCTGGACATTCCGGGGCCGTCCGCCGCTGCTCGCCGAAGGGCTCGCGGAGTCCGCCGTGCTGGCCTCGGTGCGGCGCGGCGGCGCGGGCCAGGTGGTGCTGGTGCGCACGCCGAGGGAGCGCGACCGGCTGCGCGCGGCGTTGCAGTCGGAGCTGGTGTTCACCATTGCCGACGCCAAGGGCCTGGAATTCGACGCCGTGCTCTTGTGGCGCTTTGCCGGTACGGAAGGCGCGCCGGGACTGTGGCGGCGCATCGCGGCCGGCCAGGTACGCGGCGCAGCCGAAGCTCCGCACATTCGCCACGAGCTGAGCCTGCTGTACGTGGCCGCGACGCGGGCGCGCAGCACGCTGGTGATCTGGGACGGCGAGACGGTCAGTCCGATCTGGGGCATCGAGTCGCTGGCGCGGCACGTGTACCGGTCTGCGGACGCCGCCGCCCTGTCCTCTGCGTGGCAGCGGGTCTCCACGCCGGCCGAGTGGGAGGCGCAGGGCGACTACTTCGCCGAACGCGAACACTACGCCGCCGCCGAGGAGTGCTACCGCAACGCACAGGCGGCGGCCAAGGAGGAGGTGGCGCGCGCCCACCGGCTGGAGCGCGAGGGGGAGCACCGCGCCGCCGCGGAGCTGTTCTCCAAACACGCCCGCGCGGCGCAGGCGGCCGCCAACCTGGAGCGGGTGGAGGAGTTCGCCAGGGCCGCCCGGCACTGGCGCCGTGCCGGCGAGGAGGCGCGCGCGGCGGCGAGCGAGGCGCGCCACTACGAGGCGGCGGGCAACTTCAGGGCGGCCGCCCGACGCTGGCGGGACTTGGGCGAGGAGGAGGCGATGCTGCGCAACTGGGAGCGCGGCCGCCAGTACCCGCAGTTGGCGGCGTTCTACCGCGATCGGAAGGTGCACGGCGAGGCCGGGCGCTACCTGAAGCTGGCCGGCGACCACGCCGCGGCGGCGGTCGAGTTTCGCCGCGGCGGGCTGTTGGAGCTGGCCGCGCAGGAATTCGAGCGGGTCCGTGACTACAAGCGGGCGGCGGCACTGTATCGGCGCCTGGGAGACAGCTCCGCCCTGCTGCGCTGTCTGGGATCGATGCAGACCGGCGGCGCCCACGAGGCCGCCCTGGTGTACGAGGAGCAGCGCAACTGGCAAAAGGCGGCCGAGTGCTTCCGCCGCTACGCCGACAGTTCGCCGGACGCGCGCGCCGACCTGGAACGGCGCCTGTCGACCATCTCCCCCAAGCGTCCGGGGATGCGCGCCGCGGTACGCATGGATGCCCTTGGCCAACACCTGCGCGCCGCTCCTGTCTACGAGCGCCGTGGTTACCCGCAGCGGGCCGCCGAACTGTACGCGGCCGGCGGCGAGCACGGGCAGGCGGCACGTTGTCTGGACGCCTGCGGCCGGCCCAAGGAGGCCGTGCGGGAGGTGCTGCGCTCGCCCGGTGCGGACGCCGATGAACTCGCGATCGAGTATCTCTGCAAGTACGCCTTCAGCCGGCCACCGGCGGGAGTTGTGCAGGAGCTGTCCCGCACCGCCGGTCGCCTGGTGCGTGGCGGCCAGCACCGCGAGGCATTGGCTCACTACCTGGCGTTGAGCAGACTGCTGGTGGACGAGGTCACCTTTCGCCGCGAAATCCTGGCCGCATGTGCCGCGTTGGGGCGCCACGGCGATGCAATCCGTTTCTGCGTGGACAGCGACGCGCCGGGGCCGGCCCATGCCTACCTGGACGAGCAAGGCGACCCGGTATTGTCGATTGCCGAGGTGGAAGGTCTCGCCGGCGGCAGCGGCGAGGATGCCCACCTGAGCGGAACCAGGAATGACGGAGTCAAGGGCGTGTTGTTCCGGGTCATGTACGAGTGCCTGCGCCGCGGCCGGGAGGCTGATCGCCGGCCCCGGCTTGGCGCCATGCTCGGCGACCTGTCGCCGCAGTTTCTCTACTGGAGCCGTCTGTCCCGCCAGTGCAGCGATCTGTTGATCGCGCTGCGCAGCTACGACCATCTCGCTGGCGCCGTGGCCTGCATACACTCTCCGCTGGTGGACCGAGACGCGGACCACGAGTACTTCCTCGACCGGTTGCGCGCGGTGGCCGACGACGAGCAGGACCGGGAGCTGGCGCTGTGTACGCTGCTGGAGGACGAGGCGGCGTTCGAAGCGGCAATCGCCGATGTCGCGCCGGCGCCGCACAACATGGCGCTGTTTGCGGCGAGCGCCACGCGCTACGGCGAAGCGGTCACCCACATGCTTCAGTCGGGGAGACCGGAGCATGCCGCATCCGTCTGTAGCCGGCAGGGCGACTTCGAGCGCGCCGCCCGAATCCGCGAACAGAGCGGCGATCTGCTGAGCGCCGCCCGCACCTACCGCGACGCCGGGCTGTTCGCGGATGCGCGGCGCCTCTACGCGGCGCGCGGCGACGAGGCGGGGGTTGCCCGCGTGTTCGAGCGTGAGCAGCGCTTCGACGAGGCGATGTCGATCTGGCGGCGCCTCGGCCGGGATCGCGAGATTGCGCGGCTCACCCGCAAGATGGAGCGCAGCCGGTAGCAGTCCCCTTGCCGGGTTTACTGCCAGCGGTAGCTGTACAGGCGGGCGCCCTTCACCAGGAAGCGGACCTTCACGGAGCCCGGCAGGCCGGCGGGGTCGGCGTTTTGCCACCGCAGCTTGCCGTCCAGGTGGTCGCCGCGCAGCGGGATGCACTGCTCGCGGGAGAAGCCTTCGATCACGCTGCCGTCGGCGCGGCACAGCTCCGCCGCCACGCTGCCGCCGGAGGCGTCGGCATTCACGACCAGCGCGCTGGCGCCGGGCGGGCGGGCCGCCGCCTTGGTCGCCACCAGGCCGGCCTCGGAAGCGTGCAGGGCAATGAACCGGTCTCGCCGCCAGGTGGCGCGCGCCAGGCACTTGACCCGCTTCTCCAGGTCGGTCTCGCCGTGCGTGTGCCGGCAGCCGGTGTAGTACCAGTGGATGTCGTCGCCTTCGATGACCGGCTCCTTGGCAGTGCCGATAATCATGCCGCGGTCGAAGCCGTCGCCGCGCGGGATCGCCGGGGTGCGCTCGCGGTCGGCATGCTCCCACAGCACGCCGTCGCGGCTCACCACCATCTGCGCCTCGATCGGCCCGTCGCACGGCATCTGGTTCTTCTCGCCCGGAATCCGCTCCGCGGTGACGTACAGGGCGCCGACCAGGCCGATGTGGACGTTGCGGTAGCGGAATCCGGACAGGTCGTAGAACTCGGCGCGCAGTGCGTCGTAGCGGCCCACCGCCACCGCGTCGTCGCGGCTGGTGGGTTCCAGGATCGGCACCGACGCCTTCCAGGGGCCCTCCAGGGACGGGCTCTCGGTGTAGCAGATGATGCGCCGGCTGTCGCCGGGGGTGGGCCAGCGGCCGGCGAAGCTGGCGTCGCGCTGGATCGAGTAGGCGCGGTACACCTGATCGCGGTCGTCCCAGGTGACGTTGAAGGCGCCCTCGTTGGCGCGTTCAACGACCGGTTCGAGGTGGCGGCTGTCGTCCCAGCGGATGCCGTCGGGCGAGGTGAGCAGGAAGATGCCGCGGTAGCGGCGGCAGTAGCCGATTGCCTTGTAGCGGCAATCGGGGTCCGCCTCCTGCCGGTCGATGAACACCGCCGCGCCGTGCAGGTCCCAGACGATGTTGTTGGCAGCGTCGCCGTTGAACGTGAAGAGGCCGAGCGGCGGCTTGACCCAGGTAAGGCCATCGTCGCTCTCCGCGTACAGGGTCAGGTCGCCGCGGTCGTTGCTTTGCAGGGTGCGACCGAAGCGGTCCTCGGTGACCCCATTGCAGTTGATCGGCAGCTCGTCGGTGCGCGGGATGTACAGGCCCGGAATCTGGTAGTTGCACTCCGGCTCGCGCCAGTGCGGACCCATCCGGCCCATGTACCACATGCGGTACTTGCCGGCCAGGTCGTCGTACAGCACTGTGCCGTACAGGTGGATGCGGCGGGTCATGCCCGGCCCGCTGTACTCCCACGGCTTGTCGCGGTCCGGGGCCATCAGCACGCCGCTCTTGCGGCCGGTCTGCACTTCCCGGTGGATGCCGCGCTGTTCCTCGATGAGCGTATCGTCAAGCAGCAGGACGCTTTCGCCGCGGTTACCGTCTGCACTCATGGCGCGCATTTATGACCGATCGCCGGCCTGCCGGCGGCGTGCCACGCGCGGATCGGCCACTCCGAAGCGCAGCAGCAGCCAGCCGGCGAGCGACAGCACCACGCCGGCGGCGAACACCGGCCGGTAGTTGACCGTGTCGATGAGCCAGCCGCCGGCGACCGGCGCCGCCAGCGCGGGCGCGGCCAGCAGGGTGGTGGTCAACGCCGTGTAGGTGGCCACGCGGCCGGCGGAGCCAAGGTCCATTGCCATGCTCGGGCGCGACACCTTGATGCCGGAGTCGGACAGGGCGAGCAGGGCGAACGCGGCATACATCCATGCCGCCGCCGGGGCCAGCAGCACCACCACCCCGGCGGCCGCGCACAGCAGGGCGGCCACCTCGATAGCCGCGCGGTGGCCGAAGCGGTCGCCCCACCAACCGAGCAGGGGCGTGCCGACGGCCTGGCTGGCCAGCGCCACTACGGTCAGGGTGGCGGCGAACGCATCGCTGACGGCGAACGCTTCGCGCGCGTAGATTACGTAGAACGTTACGCCGAGGGCGCCGAAGATCACCAGCAACTGGCTGAGCAGAAAGCGGGCAAAGTTGTGATCGCCGCGCAGCACGGCCGGGAGTTCGCGCAGGTAGGCGCCCAGCCGCACGCGCGCCCGCTCGGGGGTGCTCGCCGGTTCACGGTTGAAGGTCAGGAAGGTCCACGAGATCGCCTGCCCGCCGAAGGCAAGCAGGAAGCAGACGCCAAACGACAGCGGGTATGGCACCGTGTCCAGAATGTGCCGCGCCAGCAATGCGCCGGCGGCGCCCATCAGCGCGCCGATGGCGGCGCCGAGGCCGAACATCATCCCCTTGCGGTCGGGGTGAATCACCTTGGCAAGCATGGCGCGCCATGCCGGCGACGCGATCCCGACCGCGCCCTGGCCGACCAGCAGCATGGTCACCAGGAAAGCGTAGGAAAACCACGGCGGAGCGACCGGCCACAGCACGATGCCGACGCCGAGTACCAGCCACGGCACGCGCTCGAACACGCTGATGCGCACGATCCACGGCTTCTTGCGCTCCAGGGATTCGGCGCGCGCGGCCATGAGGAGCTGCGGCACGTGCGAGGCGGCCAGGTAGATGGCCGGGATCAGCCCGATCAGCATCCGCGACTCGGTGAGGTAGCTGACGTACAGCGGCAGGATGGTGGAGATGAACACGAAGCTGCCGGCCAGGTGCACGAACGACAGGTCGCCGATGTTGACCCAGAAGTTCCACGGCATGTGGCGGCGGATGTACTCCCGGTAGGCCGGGTCGGTAGGGGAGTTGGGGGAGTGGCTCACGCCGCGGGCTCGATCAGCCGGTCACCGTCTCCCAGGAGCCGCTGTCCCAGGAGCGCGCCACCGCCTGCTGCACGCGCGCCACCGCCGCGGCAGCGGCTAGCGACCCGCGCGCCGGCGTGCCGGCGGCCACCGCGGTCAGGAACTCCGCGAGTTCGATGGTGAGGGTGTCGTCGTAGCCAATGCCGATGCCGGCGCCCGGGTTGAAGCGCCCGTGGTCGGGGTGCTGCGGTCCGGCGATGGCGGTGGTGAAGCCGTCGCCGGCCGCGCCGTCCTCGCCGGCCAGGCGTACCTGCAGCTCGTTGAGGCGCTCGAAGTCCCACGCCAGGGCGCCGCGCCGCCCGTTGACCTCGAACGCCATCTGGCACTCGGGTCCGAATATCACCCGGCACGCCTCCAGGGTGCCGCGCGCGCCGCCGGCGAACTCGACCAGCATGCCGACGTAGTCCTCGTTGCTGACCGGGCCGGTGGGGCCGCCCGCCCTGGCGGAGAAGTGGGTGCCCTCGCCGGGCGTGGCCAACGGACGTTCGGCGATAAAGGTGTGCCGCTGGCTTACCACCCGCCGGATCGGCCCGGCGATGTAGTGCGCGGTGTCGACCACGTGCGAGATCAGGTCGGCCAGGGTGCCGCTGCCGGCCTGCTCGCGCTGGAAGCGCCACGACAGCACGCCGTTCGGGTCGCGCCCGTAGCCGCTGAAGAAGCGCCCGCGGTAGTGGGTCAGCTCGCCGAGCTTGCCGCCGGCGATCAGCCGCTGGGCATGCTGCACCATTGGCGCAAACACGTAGTTGTAGCCCACGCCGCTGACGATGCCGGCGCGCTCGGCCGCCGCCGCCACCGCCAGCGTCTCCTCCGGGCTGCGTCCTACCGGCTTTTCGCAGAATACGTGCTTGCCGGCCGCGATCGCCGCCTCCGCCATGGTGCGGTGCAGGAAGTTGGGCGCCGTGATGTCGACGATGTCGACATCCGCAGCGGCGACCGCCTCGCGCCAGTCGGCGGCGGTGCGGGCAAACCCGTAGTCACGCTGTGCGGCCTCCCGGCGGCCGCCGACCTCGTCCGCGCACACCACCAGCCGCGGCTCCAGGCCGCGGTCGGCGAACCGATGCCGTGCCTGCAGATAGGCGCGGCTGTGCGCGGCCCCCATCCAGCCCATGCCAATGACTGCGATGCCAAGCGTCCGACTCATTGCAGCGGTATAATCGCACATTACGGCGGATGGGAACTGGCGTATGCTATGGGTGTGGAAGCGGAACTGAGGGTAGGGCTTGTGGGCTGCGGGCCGCGCGGCCTGGGGCATGCGCGTATCGTGGCGCAGTTGCCGGATGCGCGGCTGGAGGCGGTGTGCGATCCGCTGGCTGCGCCGCGCGACAGGTTGGCGGACGAACTCGGTATCGGGCGCCGCTACGAGCGGATCGAGCAGATGCTGGAGGACGCGGGGCTGGATGCGGTGCTGATCAACGTGCCGCCGCACCTGAACGCGGCGGCGGCAATGGTGTGCCTGGAGGCCGGGGTGGATACCCTGGTGGAGAAGCCGCCGGGGCTGTACGCCGCCGAGACCCGGGCCCTGCGCGCGGCGGCGGCACGCAGCGGTGCGCGCTGCATGGTGGCTTTCAATCGCCGCTTCAACCCGCTGATCGCGGAGGCGAAGCGCCGGGTTGCCGAGCGTGGGCCGTTGGTAACGGTGGTGGGCGAGTTCCACAAGAACCTGGTCGACATCGAGCGGCAGGGCAGGATTGCCGAGCCGACCCTGGAGCGGTTCTTCTACGAGACGCCGATCCACGCCCTGGACTGTGTGCGCTGGCTGGCCGGCGCCCCGGTGCGGGAGGTGCACGGCGTGTCGCGGCGGGCGGTGTCCCGCCATCGCGACGCGTTCGGGGCGCTGATGCAGTGCGAGAACGGCTGCATCGTGCACCTGGTGGCCAACATCACCAGCGGCGCGCGGCTGGAGCGGTACGAGATCCACGGGGCCGGCATCTCTGCCTACCTGAAGGGGGTGAGCCGCGGCCACCTGGTGGTGGACGGCGAGGTGACCAAACTCACCGGCAACGGCGCCGGCAGCACCGAGGCGCAGGACCGTTACTTCCTGGACTGCATCCGCAACGAGCGGCCCATCGGGCCGCCGGCGTGCGACCTGGACGAGGCGGTCGCCACGATGGAGCTGATGGCCGCGATTCACGGCGACTGACCCCGGCGCCGCGCCCGCACTAGCAGCGCAGAGCGGCCGGCACGCCCCGGTGCGATCGGCGCGCAGGCGC
>MPNH01000001.1 GCA_002238925.1 Spirochaetaceae bacterium bin103
CACTTGCCGACTACTTCACCAGTGGCCACGTTCAGAGCCGCGAACAGCGACGTGGTCCCGTGGCGCCGGTAGTCGTGCGTACGTCGTTCCGGTAGCCCAGGACGCATCGGGAGCACCGGTTGCATGCGGTCCAAGGCTTGAATCTGAGACTTCTCGTCCACGCACAACACCACCGCCCGCTCCGGCGGATGCAGGTACAGGCCGACGATATCGCGCACCTTCTCGATGAACAGCGGGTCGCGCGACAGCTTGAAGGTCTCGTAGCGATGCGGCTTCAAGCAGAATGCCCGCCAGATTCGACTCACCGTCGCCGCGCTCAACCCGCATTCCTTGGCCATCGAGCGCGTGCTCCAGTGCGTGGCATCCCGCGGCAGCGACTCCAGAGTCTTGACTACCACACGCTCCACATCCTCGTCTCCGACCGTGCGCGGTGCTCCAGGTCGCGGCTCGTCTAACAACCCGTCACAGCCGTCGCCCAGAAACCGTCGCCGCCACTTGCCGACCGTCGCGCGCGTGGTGCCAAGTTCGTCAGCTACTTCCATGTCACTCTTCCCGGCCGTGGTCTCCAGGATGATCCGCGCTCGCAAGGCCAGCGCCTGCGATGTCGTCGTTCGTCTTACCCAGCGCTGCAATTCCTGCAGTTGCTCATCAGACGGTTCTGGAATCTGCCGGGTATGATGGTTCGCCACTTCGATCCTCCCTGGTACGGGGCGAACCGTAGCACATTCCCGATCTACTGGTCAATGACTTACGATACGGTACGGTACACTAGCCGGCTTTGCCCATGCTTCCGAGACTGACAACCTGCTCAGACGACCGACACGTCGTCGCGCGCCGCCCATCTCTGCGCGCTCCATCTTCTTGGAGAGAGCCGATACCCATCGCTTGTGTCGACTTCGCGCAGGCAATGGGTCGCCCACGAAGGTCATCCGGACCGCGCCAACCACCAAACTGCACGAGAGATAGTCTTTCATGTCAGTATCCACGAGTCCACTCCTTCGCCGACTTGACGGAGGAGCGAAAGCTCAGCTGCACGCATGCGCTTCTGATGGAAGGTTTCTTGAGGCGCAACCCGGCGCGCCAACGCCATTGCCCCTCAATGTGATACGCCCGCGCGAGGGGGCTCTCGCATCTTGCTCCCTTGGGTTGCTCTCCTCAGCACCCCGTCACGGGGTGCTCCTCTCGCTCCACTATCTCTTCCCAGTCCTCCCCCAGTTGTGCACGCGCATCTAGAGCGCTTTCTGGCGCCTGAGCCGCAAGGTACATGTCGAAGATGATTTCTTCCACAGAAGCGCTACCTCCGTATTGTCCACCAATCGTGGCGACACCGGAGTCAGTACCCTGGACCAGAAATCGATCGAACCCGCACCGGATGGTGACGACCGATGCCTGTTCCATCGCTATACGCTGAACGCAAGCCGCCCCGCATCCCCATCCATCGGTCGCCCTCACGAACACCTTTGCCGAGTGGCTAGTCAGTTTGGTCGATGCTACGCTCGTACACGAAGCGAGCAGCAGTACGGCAGCAACGGCAATCACCAAGTCGCGTGCTATCTCCTTCATCAGGATTTCCTTGCGAATCGTTTTACCCTGACATGGGTATGCACTTCGGACCGGGCTAGAGCTCGACCGCGGTCACTCCAGGTATAAGCTCTGGGACGACGTTCATCAGTCATCAGTCGCTTGGAACGTCTACCGCCGGCTTGCTCTCTGAGTCTGTTCCAATCGTTGGCAACCTCTCGGTCTACCTTGAAGCTCTCAGACAACACCGCGCGTTCGACTCTGCCCTCCTCTCCCTTGGCGTACGGGTAGAGGCTCACCGTCACCCCCTGGTTACGGGTGAGAGTACAGGGAGGCTTCATCGCGCCGTTCTTGACCTCAGCGTGGATCGCCTCGTTCTCCATGAAGCACATTAGCGATTCTATTCCGTCTTGGTGGCCGGCATAATCGTCGTGCCGTCCCAGTTCTCTGGGAACGCTTGGTAGCTGTGGAGAGTGGCCCTTTTGGATGTAGCGACACGCCGGGTGGAGGCCCAGGATGATGCTTCGAACAGATCGCGACCATCGTCCATACTTCGTCGGCCCGTATGCCGAAACCAAGCGCCCCTGTTGTCACTCTCTGGGGCTGCCCCGTTCGTTGGTCATACACGAGCACCTCCGTACCGGCGTGATTGACAGCGATCACGAGACCATATCCATCTATGATCGGACTTCCGCTGGTTCCTCCAGTTGTTCCGAGATTGTGCTGTACCAGCGTGGTGTTCTCTGGTGTTGGTGCTACGTTCGAGAACGGACGCAGTGCGCTGATTGTGCCCTCCTTGAAGGTGGCGATCGGAGCGGCTGTGTACGGATTACTGATCTCACCGGGGAATCCCATCGTTGCAATCGGCTCTCCCACCTCAAGTTGGCTGGTGAACTCTCGAGGCAAGAGATCCAAGACCACTGGCAACTCCCCATCGATATAGATATCCACCGAAGCAAGATCAGGGGATCCTGGGGTCCCATCGTATTCTGGGTGTACATCGTACCGGGTCAACAGATATGTTCCGGCTCCTCCTACTACAGACCCAGACTGCACGGCGATGGCGACAGGCTGCAGGTGAGCAATGGCATTCAGGACTTCGAGCAGCCCATCGGCGACGTGCGCGTTGGTCCACAGCGCATTCGTGTAGTAGGCGGCGAACCCGGTGCCGACGATGTAGTTCCTTCCATCGGGCAGGTAGAATCCGAGCCCGTAGACAGCCTTCTCTACCTGGGATTCTCGCAGAACGTCGGCCCAGGTAAGAGGCTGGCCCCCTGGATCGTCGGGTGGTTCCTGCGGCGCTTGTGGTCCTTGCGGCGAGCTGCCTGGTCCGCTGCTGCAGGCAGCCAAAGCAAATACGATGACCAGTCCGAATAGGACGGTCCTGAACACGCGATGATTCATGCGTTCCTCCTGGCCCGGCCAGAAGGCGCCGGGCCGTTTTGAAACCAGTTCACCACGTGCTCAGAGCATAGGTGTGTCAGGGTCTGGTATATTCACCCCGGAGCCGGGTAGCTACTCCCTGCTCCACACGGAGCTGTTGTATTCACCAGCGACCCGGCATGAACCGAGACGCGATGAACTGGTTTCGCCGAGCATCCTACAGCAGCACGGCCAGGGGTGCAATTGAAAGTTGTTGACCCCTGACGCGGGGCGACGACGATGTTGCCGACCTGGACGGCCATGGGCGCCAAAGGGAACTGCTGGCTGTGTGGATTGGTGGGCGACCGGTCGGGGACACGCAGACAAGGGTGCCAGCGCGCCGCGAACGCCGGGAAAGCACCCCGGCGCTGGCCCCGTTGCGTCCCGGTAACGCTGGCGAGTCAGGGTGCGGATGTTCTGCTGAGCTTGTGGCGGCCGTCCGATTGCCGGCGGTCCGGCCCGCGTCCCGCGAGATCGACGGGGTCGTAGCAGTCTTATGTTTTGGTTCTCGCTCGCGCGCGTCGTGAAGGGCCGGCCTCGTCATGAGGCGGCTGGTGCGAGCCTCGCAGAAGATGGTCTGATGGTTCTGAGCCGGCGTCTGCTGATCGCCTTGATTCACGACAAGCGCTCGATGGCGGTTCTCCGGCGCGTCTTCCAGCTTCGCCGCTGGGAGGTATTGTCTGCGTAGGGCTGAAGCCCAATTCGCGGGCATGGAAACGCCGCGATGAACCGTGCCCGCGAATGCCGACCCGACTACATCGACAGCGCTCGATTCTCCCCCAGCGGCCCGGTTGATGCCCTGACCGCGGCAGCGGGACCGGGTGAAACGCGCCCACGAATTGTCCGTGGTACGAGCTCGTCCTGGCGGCACCGTGAGCCGCAACGGGTCGAACATCAAGTCGTTCGAGCGCTAGCCTGGCGCGGGCCGACTCGACACCACCGGACGCCAGGGGCCTCGGTATGACTGAGCGGCAGCGCCTGCAGCGTGCCCGGAAGCTCGTCGTCTATCTCGCCGGGGATTGCCACAATGCCTTGGCTTGGCGCAAGGCCAACCTTGGCATCAGGGGTAGCGACAAGAACGCTGCGGACCTGTGTCAGGGCGAGCTGGCCTAGCTCAGCCGGTGGATGGACGAGCATCCGGGAGTTCCCGTGCCCGACGGCGACTCGATGGAGAAACTGCCCGGCGCCACCGCGCGGCAGGAATCGAAGCAGTGCATCGGGGTTGCCGACCGACCATGTAAAGCGAAGATCTCCCGCTGGCGGAAACGCTGACCAACATGCGCCGCCGAACAGATCCGCCTGAAGCGGCCGGACTATAAATCGGAGCTACCTCAGATCCCACAGGAAGGAGCTCAACTCAACGCGAAGCGGAACGAGAGACGCCGCAGGCAACACCAGCGCGAACGCATCGAGGCAGCAGCGACCGCGAAACAGGAAGAGAAAGCGCGCCGCGCCGCTGTGCTGCGGATAATCGTCGACAAAACGAACCGGGACGAAGTACCTCCTCGACCCCGTGACCGGCCAGCGCGAGGAACTGAACCCCGGCGGAGGGTTCTGAGGAAACCGCTTGTGCTCCTTCCAATTGTTTCGATATGGACGAAGCCTATGAACAAAACAGCGCAGCGGCGGTGAGTCATCTCGGCCGCCGGCGCCGGTAGACTTTCTTGAGAACGGGTAGGGAGCGAGGACCCGCAAGGATCCAGCCGGTGCGCCAGCGGGCGTCGTCGGGCCGGCCCTTGACTTCGACGAGGTGCTCTCGCCGCGGAACGGCAATCCGCTGCCATTCGGTGCCGACCCACTCTCGCCAAACATCGCCGTCGCCAGCCGGTTCCACGATGTCGCCCACCGTGGGCGCGTCCACGTGCTGGATGCGGTGGCGGTACAGGGCGCTGTAGTTGACACCGTAGCGGCCGGCGACGGTGCGAAGGGAGACTCCCTGCAACAGCACAGCGTCAATCGCAACTCGATCGGGTTGGGCGCAAGCTGAACAACGGCGCATCGGCCAGATGATGGCGTGCGTGGAGCGATTGCTCAACCGCGAGACGGCCTCTATGCGCCTCGGACGAGTCAGGTGATACCACGGTAACTGGAAGGCACGCCTAACCCGTGATCGACATTGGGTGGAATACCCATCACTCACGCTTCGTCATTACCCACGGTCCCGCTATTGGGATATGGAAACGATTATTGTGATCAATTAGGGACCACTTCTTTTCAGCCTCATTCTCTATCGAAAGTCGCAAGACGATTGGCTCAACAATTTCGAGACCGCGCGTCCTTAGTCCCACTATGATCTCTGGAATTTGCTTTTTGATCGTATTCGTCTGATGATGTGCCCACCTGTGCAAATGGTTTGTTCGTCTTACATCCATAATGTTGTCCCCTGACGTCGCTACCCCACCGCCTATCAACACGTACGTGGTTCCGTCAGATACGGTAACGATACCGAAATTAAGATTGGCTTTCCTTAACTTGTGAAGCTCCTCACTCGTGGGATTCCTCGGATATACCGAAATGATATTCGGATCACGGTATGGCTCCAATACGTGCGGCCAATTATCGTGCATAGTCTGGATCAGATACTGTTTGGAAAAGCTGCGATGGTCAAGTATCGCTACGAAGTAGGCGGATTGTTTATCAAAATATACATAGAGTAGTTCTGGCGTACCTTGGATGAATCCCTTGTGTTCACCCTCAGTGATCACACGTTCGCCAAGATGAAGATGTTGAATCCCCCAGTCGTTCATTAGCGGATCATTATAGTCAATCCTGATCAGCTTTCTACTAAGGTAGGCGTTGATGTTCTCGCCGCTCCTGATCTTTCTTTCAATTTTCGCAAGTATATCAACATACTTTGGTGGGCACACGAAACTCTTGGCTTTGACGACTGTGCGTCGCACATTCGATACAAGGCGACGAAGCAATCGAAAATACGCCAAGATCAGGCTATAATCGTCCTCGATGCTATCGACTGGCCAAACAGGATAGCCGAACTTGTAAACGAGGCGCGTCCGTAGGATCTGCACGTAGTCGCCAAGAATATTGATCTTTACCTCTATTTTCGGTAACTCAGCCACTCTATGAATTGCGTCCGTCTTGCTCTACCGGAGAATAGTCTAACTCTAACAGCCCTTGTATCATATTTCTGTTTCTTACGCTCTGGGACGATGGCGACCCTCATTATACTCATGAACGGGGGTTAGGGGTGCCAACTGGAAGGGCGTACCTCCCGGCCTCTGCTCGGACGGTCCTAGGCACCGCCGGGAGACCTTGGGCACGATGGTCGATCCACTGCTCGCGGCGGCCTCTCGTGGCGTGAGACTCTCAGGGGGTGGGCACTTGAGCATACTCTCCTTCCGTTTATCTGCCTGTCCTAGAGCGTGTCGAGGTGCTTCGCGACAACCCTCTGCGGCGCGCCCTTCGGCGCAACTCCCGACCATTCAAAGACTTGCCTGTTTGTCTCATAGTGCTTTTGCTCCCCGGCCGCACCTGGTCCCTGTCCGGGGGTCCGCAGCCCGTTCCGGCCCGTTCAGACCCGTACCCGTTCGATGTACCTTTTCAGCGGCTTTCGGTCCGGACCGGTCTGCGACCCTGCACCCCCGAGCCGCCGCTACCTGGGCGCGCGCGTGGGGACCAGCCAGCCCCGCCCCGCGCCCGGTCGGCAGCCCGGCAGCCCGGCAGCCAGGGCCAGCGCCCCCCGGCTCGCCCCCGGTCCCCTGTGCTATCCCTGTGCGTCGGGGGGCACGTAGCCGCCGCGCCCCTGCGCTCTCTCATGGGCTCATAGGCGTGCAGACGGGCAGTCCGCTGGGCTTCTGCTCCGGCACCGGCTCACAGGCTCACGCTCATGGCCTCGCGCCGCCCCGCGTGAGGCTCCCGCCCGACCCGCCCCCCCACCCCACGCTCCGCTCCCGGCCCCCCCCCGCCGTGAGGCCCCCGCCCGACCCGCCCCCCGACCCCCCGCTCAGTCCCCGGCGGCCCCCCGAGCGCGCGGACCGGTCCGAACGTCCGATTGATCCGCAAGACGCTACCTGGGCGCGTGCGCGTGGGGGCAAGTGCGAACATGGAGGCCCTCCGTCAGCTTCCGCGCTCGCTCCCCTGCTCACCAACCTCCGGGGCCGTGTCGCGCAAGCGAAGATGCCCGGCTTCACTGTGTTGGCGAGTGTCGAGAGCTCGGCGCGCTGCTCCACCCACCGGTGCCAGCGGCGTGTGACGAGAAACCGTTCGGTGGAAGGGGAGTAGGTAGCGTGGCCAGCTCCGGTTCGAAAAAGAGCGATAGCGACCCCACACGATCACCTAGCCGCACGGGCCTCCGAGGCCAAGCGGCAACCCAGCTCAGGCGCTCGGCTGACCAAGGGGGCTCTGTGCTGGGTACCAGCCCGGTCCCGCGGCCCCGCGGCTCGCACCTGCGCCCTGCACGGTCCGTGGCCAAGCTCACACCACGTCGCCCATGGTCCGGGAGCTGCAGTGGCTCTCGGGCGCATCCGCGACGGTACCAGCTTCGGCCGCTACACAACGCACATATCCTACACTGTTGCAGGAAAATCCACTCACGACTGCGAGGGCCGCCTTGACTCTCGACAATAGTGTGTGACAGTGTAGTTGGGTAGCTGAATCGGTTCTGCTAGGAGCCTACGATGAATTTCCAACAAGACAATGTTGGGAAACGGGTGCGGAAGGTTGGATGCGATCAGGCGGACAGGCAGGTCGAAGGGACCCATTCGGTCGATCGCACCTCGCCGGAGGTGGTCCATCGGCAGCGAGATAGCGACCTGGACCTGTACGCGGTGAGAAAGAACACCTACGGCGTAACCAGCCTGCTGAACGCCAAGCGTCTCCTGATGATGTACGGGGATCGGCTTCTTGTGGTCCACGACACGGACGGCAGGGTGTCCGATCTTCGGGTGGCGGACGAGTACGGCATCTGGACGACGGGGACGACCACCCTGCTAGGGTGGATGTCAGATACGGCCGAGCATCTGATCGAAAAGGCCCGGCGGGGGGGCCTTGACCGGGTGGCCCCGCAGCACTGGATCTCCACGCTGAACGCCTTGAACAAGTTGCAGGAGCCGAGGACGCTTGAAGGCATACGGAAGGAAGCGGCAACAGCTCTCGACCAACTGCGGCGCGACGGCCTGCCCGGGAAGGCGGGGCAGGTAGTCGCGTGCCCTCCCCATGCGTTGGACGCGAAACTCCAATATATGGGGGTCGCCAACGGAGTGGTGGATCTTCACGCGGGTCGTTTGCTGCCGCCTGAAGAAGGCCGCGCAGCGTTGCTCACGGTACGTACCCATGTTGAGTTCGATTTGACGGCAACGCACGCGGCCATACAGGGTCTGTTCGCTCACCTGCCGCCTGAAGTTGAGGCGTGGTGGTGGCGTGTATTTGGCTTCCACCTGCGTGGCCACCCATCGCGCCGGTTCTATGTTGTCGTAGGGCCGAAGAGCGGAGGGAAGAGTACTGTGGCAAACGCTCTCGAACGGTGTCTTGGACCGTACATGAGACGACCTGGCGATACGGCACTGGCGCCGACACGTGGTCGCAACGCCGGCCTATCACCGGAGATGGAGTGTTTCACCGCACCGGTCCGATTGGCGATTTTCGACGAGGTGGCGAACTTGAGGGTCGCAGGCCCGTTACTCAAACGGTTGAGCGGTGATGGAGGACAGACCTTCCGCCCGCTGTACCAGGCTGAACGTACGGAACGGGTGACGGCGACGGTGATGTTCATCTGCAACGAGGGATCGGAGCCGCACTTGCAGCTGAGAGACGAGGCGCTGGCGGACCGTTTCAGACGGCTCCCGTATCCGACGTTGCCAAATCCCGACCCGGGGATGAAAGACACGGTGGAAACGGAAGAGTTCGCGCGGGCATTGCTTGCCCGGCTGGTGATGGCAGCAGCGTCCGCGACAGCACGCGTGCCGCCCGAAGAACCTGACGACGTGAAGAGGTATACGTTGGAGCGAGTGTTGGGGAATGTCGACAAAATAGGTGAGTTCGCAGAACGCATTGTTCAGGGAGCAGGAGTCTTGACGGTGGCCGAACTGTGGGCCGGTTGGTGTGAGCACAACAGAGAGACTGGCAACCCGGATCGAATACAGGAGACCGGCGGAATCTCTAAGCGCAATCTGAGTGGAGTTCTGCGAGAGTACATGCTGGGCAAACTTCGGGAACCCAAGGTGACGACCGTCAATGGCAAGAACGTACGCGGCTGGCGCGGCTGGACAATGAAGCCGGTCGCGCACCCGCAAAGCGAAGCCGGAGAGATACGCGGAGGCGTAGCGAGCGTTCCCGCGGGATCGCCAAGGGAGAGGTTCCATCCTGGGAAGTTCTTGGATATAGCGGGGGACAAGACGCAACCGCCCGATAGAAGAGAGCGGGCCGTGAAGTGGGCGCGGTTCCTGGAGAGGGGCACGGGGATCGTCTTGCGAAAGACAGCCGAAGAGTTTCTCGACAGTGTGGGAGACCCGCCCGATAATGGTACGTTGACAGGCAGCGAGACAGGCGACCTGTTTGATGGCATAGATGGCGATGACGTGGGGGAGCAGCTCCCGCGTGGATACGACGGCAGGACGGGAAGCGTGACGGACAGGCAGATAGAGGAGTCGCCTGGGAAAGGCAATGCGGCCGGTGCATCCGTGCGAGGTGCTGCGTAGCGGACGCCGCGCGGAGGGCAAAGAAAGGACGCCGGGTTGAAACGATCCCTGGGAGGAGAGTTCGGCGGCTAAGTGGACGAAATCGTCCCTATCAGTAAGCCACGTTCGTGGGCTCGGCTCAACTTGGTTCGGGCGGTTCGGGCCGGTTCGGAAGCGGGATCGGGTGCGGTATCCTCCAGCAGGTGAGGTGGGTAGACAGCTTGACATTCGTCGCAGGCCCTCGATAACGTTGTGAGTGGAGGTCGCCATGAGTGAAGCAATCACGGCGATCGCGACCATAACGGCCACGATCATCATCATCGTCGTCGGAACCGGGCTCCTGCTCGGTAGCAGTCACCGGGTTCCCCTGAGGCACATAGACCACCGCCTCCAGGACATCCGGCTGAAGGCCGCACGGACACACCACGAATCCATCGTGGAAGCCGTCGAGCGGTACCTCCGCAAGCACGGGATACACATTCGCTGGTAGGAAGGGGAGAGGCGAGTTTTACCGCACCCCGACCCACGAGGGGTCCGGATACCTCTCCCCTTGCATTCTACGTACTACCCGTGCGGGTTGTCGGCCGGTTCGGGAGCGGATGCGGGATCATCCTGCACCGGCGCCGGAATTGAATCGCCACCCGCTGGCGACAGCGGCGCCGCGAACGGCACGTGTAGCAGTTGGGCGGTGCGCCGCTTGGCTTCATCGGGGCGGCGGTCGTAACGCTGGGTGGTGTCGACCGACGAGTGGCCGGCGAGGCCCTGGACGGAGCTGATGTCGGCGCCGGCGTCGAGCAGCTCGCCCACGAAGGAACGGCGCAGGTCGTGCGGGGTCAGCGGCTTCACGCCGGCCCTTCCGGCCAACTGCCGCAGGCGCAGCAGCACCGCCTGGTCGGTCATGGCGCGCTGTTGGACGTGGCCGCCCTTGCGTACCGGGCACAGCAGCGCGCCCGGCCAGGAGCCGCGGCGAGCGATCCAGGCTTCGATGGCCTCGCGCCCGCCGGTGGGGCAAAAGACGTTGCGGTCTTTCCTGCCCTTGCCGTTGCGGATGGTGACCCGGCCGTCGTCGTAGTCGTCGAGCAGCAGTGCTACGGCCTCGCTGCGGCGCAGCCCGCAACCGTACAGCAGGGCGAGGATGGCCGCGTCACGAGCGCCCGCGGGATCGTCGCCGCAGGCGCGGAACAGCGCGGCAACCTCGCCGGCGTCGACGTGGCGGCCGGCGGGGAGTGTGTGCGCCTTGACGTTGGGCACATCGGCGACGCGCTCCTTGGTCTCGGCATCGACGAGGCCGAGGCGCCAAGCTTCCTTGATTGTGCCGCGCACTGCCGAGAGCACGTGGTTGATGGTGGCGGGCTTGGCATCGTCGTCGAGGAGGATCGCGCGCAGGGCGGCGACGTGCTGGTACCGGACCTCGGTCCAATCGACTAAGAACGCGCTGGTGGCGAGACCGCCTGTGAAGATCTCGGCTGCCCGGTCGAGGGAACGGCGCAGGCCGCGCCGGCCGACCTCCGAAGCCTTGCCGGCCAAGTATACGATGGCCGGGTTCTGATCGGGGGAGCCGGGAGCGGCGACGATGGGTACGATCCCGCGCTCGTCGGGAGCGGCCACGATCTCCGTCACCGTGTGGCTCCGGTACGGGGGGGGGCGGCCGGCGATGGGTCCGTGCCCGGGTTCGTCGGGAGGGGCCACGATCTCCGTCACAGTGTGCCTCCGGTACGGTGGGCGTCGGCCGGCGGCACCTGTCGGCGCGGGATGAGGCCGACGATCTGGTATCCGAGGCGGTCGCGCACGGCGATGCCGGCGTTGTCCAGATTCCAGAATGAGCAGTCCTCGAACCTATCGAGCGCGTGGGCGACGTAGCGGGCGTCGACGTGGATCTCCGGACAGGCGGCATCGCCGGTGGCGAACACGTCGACCGGAATGGAACCGTGGGAGCCGGCGTCGAAGTTGATCCGGTAGGTAGCGACCGGCTCATCGAGCCGGGCACGGATCAGAGGATGCGCTTCGGAAGGAGGGTGAAACGGTTGCAATCGTTCCACTACGGTCTCGGCGGGCATGCCGGCGTGGAGATATGCGCGGCGCAGGTAGGTGGGGACGGTGCCTCGGAACACGGCACTGCCGTCACTCCACCAAGACCCGTCGTCCCCATGGTAGACACAGAGGACGTTGGTGCCGCCGACGTAGGGCGCGAGCCAGCGTCGGCGGTGCCGCCAGGGGAGGCGTGCGGAATAGAAGCGCCTGGGCTTCCTGTGGTTGGTAGCGAGCATGATCGGTTCCTCCTGTGAGTTCTCGCCCCGGCGGGGGCGGTTTGGGTGGCGCGAGGACTCGAGCCCCGTACCCGAATCGGGTCGCACACGGTGTTCGTCGCCGCCAATGCTGGCCTGCGGAACGTTGGACCGCTCAGGAGCCGTCGCCGGCATCCTCGGGCCATCTCCGGCGCAGAAACGGCCGCAGCGTCAGCCGCGCGACCGCCCACACCAGTAGCGCGGGCCGGCCCCCGGGGGGCCGGCCCGCCCCGTCAGCCGCGCGCCCGCCCACCCCAGTAGCGCGGCCGCCACCAGGGCGGCCGCGCCGATCAGTACCTCCACCTACTTGGCGTCCGGAGGCGGGTTGGCCCACGCCGAAACGATCAGGGCCGGGGTGTCGTCGACCAGATCGGCCGGCGGCTCGACGTGCGCGGGCGCAGGCGCCACTACGGCGGGCACGCCGTAGCCGTCCACACCGTACAGCGCGTCCAGGTCGGTCAACGGCAGGTAGCCGCCCTCGACGAACGCGCGCCCGGCGAGCGGCGCAACGCTGTACGGGGCCGCGGTCGACGGCTCCGCCGCGAGCGGCGCAACACCGGCGAACTCGCGCAGCGGGGACTGCGCCAGCATGACTTCGACCTCATCGGTGAGATCGGGGTCGACCACATCCCTGATGCCGCTGCCTCCGGCGCTCATGGCGGCGATGGCAGCGACCAGGGCCACGGCGCTCAACAGAACCGAAAATCGTGTCATCGGTTCCTCCTGTGCGGGCAGATTGGGGGGCGATCATCCCCCGGCCCGCGATAGCTGCGCCCGGACTCGAACCGGCGCAGGCGCCCAGGTGCGCGCGCAGCAGGTGCTTCACGCGCACTCAGGACTCGCGTTCGGGACGGGCGGCATCAAAGCCCTTCGGCAGCCAGCCGGGGTGCGCGCGCATGCGCTTCGTCGCGTCCAGCGCCAACTGTCCCTTCTTCATGTCCGCCGCGCCGGCCGCCCACTCGTCGCCGAGGTAGGGTCGGCACTCGTCGATGATCTGGTCCTTGCGAAGCTTCGACCAGATGACATCCACGCTCCACACGTTCTCGTCGACCGCCAGCAGCCGGTCAGCCCACCGGGGCTGCGTCTCCGCCGCGATCGCCGCGTGCATGTCGTAGACGGCATCATCACCGCCGGGATGGTCGACCAGCAGCCGCGTCACCACGGCGCTCGTCACCAGCGCCTTGCTGTCGGGCGGCAGCGCCCGGTACGCCTCGAACATCTCCCCGATGCTGAGCTGCGGGTCGATGAACGGCGGGTGCCACGCCGGGTGCTCCAGGTAGGCCTTGATCTCGTCGGAGCCATCGGGCACGCCCAGGCGCGGATTGTGCTTGCGCTCCACCGCCAGCGGCAGGCCGGGGTAGAAGCCGCGCCCATTGCCGTCGTAGTGGCTCGCGCCGGTGTGCAGTGCCAGGACCATCGAGAACACCAGCGCATCCATCGCAACCTCCGGCTGCTCGTGCAGGACCGCGCGCAGCACCCCGTTGCGCAGGTTCATGATGTTGTCTTTGAGCTTCTGGCTGTACCCCTTCGGCTTGGGTGGCGGCTGCTCTCCGGTGTGCGCTGTGCTTGTCGTGGCCGTGCCGCTGGTGGTGGCGGGAGCTTCGCCGGGCATCGGGTCGCCCTTGCGGACCAACCCCTCGATGCGCTCAAGCTGGCCGCCGTGGCCGATGCCGATGAGCACGCCGCTCGCCGCCTTCTGTGCCGGCGTGAACGTGCGCTGTTCCACCGCGGCATCTACCGCGTCGGCCGCCTCGCTCGCCTCGCTCGCCTCGTCCCACTCGCGCTGTTCCTCGGGGTTCAGCTCGTCGTAGTCCAGGCCCTCGGCCTCCCACTTGTTGCCCAACGCCTCGATCCTGTCCAGGACGGCCTGTTCCTCGGGCGTGGGCTCGCGCCGGTGTCGCTGCGGGTACGTCTGGCGGCACGACTGGCGGAACTTCCAGGTATCCTGGTCGGCGCTCGTCTCCACCCACTTCCAGCCCTCAGCCAGCACCGCGTCCGCCGCCGCGGCCAGCTTCTCGCGCGCCAGGCGCAGGGCGAGGCCCGCGTCCTGCAGCACCGCGTAGTCCTGGAACAGCGTCTGTTCGCTCGATCCGCCGGCCTTCGCGTACTCATCGGTGCCGACGAACTGCGCCAGGGGACTGTCCGAGCGCAGCCGCTCCTCCTGCAGGTGGCGCAGGATGCGGTTGGCGTAGTGTTGCCCGCCGCCGTACGACTCGTCGCTCTCGATCTGTTGCCACACCTGCATCTGGCGCTCGGTGTCCGGCGTGGTCGCATACGCGCGCGCCGCTTCCTCCAGGATGCGCCCGTCGCGGTACGCCTCCAGGATCGGCCGCGCAAGCTGGCCCAGGCGCATGCGCCGCTGGACCGTGCTCTGCGGCAGCCCGAAGCGGTTGGCGATGTCTTCCACGGTCGCGCCCTCGTCTGCCAGCCGCTTGAACGCGACCACCTGGTCCGCCGGGTGCATCGCCACCCGCACCACGTTTTCGGCAAGCGCGGCCTCGGTCGAGTCCACGTCGTCATGCAGGACGCTGCAGCCCACCGGCGCGTCGGTCGCGATCTCGCCGGCCTCGGCCAGGGCGCGCAGCGCGCGGTAGCGCCGATGGCCGGCGACCACGGACCATGCCTCGTCGTGTCTGCGCACCACCAGCGGCTCCAGGAGCCCGTGCGCGGCGATGGAGGCGCGCAGCTCGCGGTCTGCGTCCTCCATCGCCGGCGTGCTGCGCAGGTCGTCGCCGTTGGCAAGCAGCTTGCTCAACGGCAGGGTGATTGCTTCGTTGTGCATCTCTACAGCTCCCGGGCGCGGCGCATGCGCACGCTCCGCAGGCCGGTCGGCGACCGTAGCCTCTGGCGCAGCGCCGGCACCGCCAGCCCCACCAGCAGCACGGCACCCGCGACGATGACTATTTCGCCCACTGGTCTACCTCCGATGCCGGCCCCTCGTAGCCGGCCATGAACGACTGCGCGTTCGCGGCCAGCTTCAGCGCCGCCACCCGGTCAATCTCCTCGATGCGCACCGCGACCGGCGGCACGCTCGGCAGCGGCGGCGGCGCCGTGTACGACAGGTCCGGTTCCGGCTCCTGCGGCGACTGCAGGCCGTCCGCAACGAACAGTGCCGCGATCAGAAACGCGAACAGCAGCACTCCATAGGTGACACGTCTCATGCGCCCCTCCTGCCCCGGAGCCTTTTTGCTCCCGCGAGCGGTGTAGACGGCGGCCGGGGAGTCGAACCCCGCGCCTGCAGGTGCGCCCACTGCGCGCCGCCGTGCCATCCGGGCCCTAGCTCGCGACGGCCTCGCGCTCCCGCTCCCCGGTTGGGCGGTGAGCGGCGGCCGCTCGACGGGGCTGGAACTCGACGTGCTCGCACACGATTACGACCTTCGAGCGCGCGTTGCCGTCCGCGTCCTCCCACCGCTCCTGCTTGATACGACCGACCAGGCGCACGCCACGGCCCTTGGTCAGGTGCTCAGCGCACACGGTCGCCAGCTTCCCGGCGGTCACGGCCTCAACGAACGACACTTCCTCGGTGCGCTCGCCTTCGAGCTTGTAGGTGCGCACGGACGACACGACGAGCGTGCACAGCGGCGTGCCGCTCGGCGTGTGGCGCAGCTCGGGATCGCGGCACAGGTTCCCTTCCAAGAGAATGCTGTTAAGGTTGTTCACGGGTTCTCCTTGGCCCTACGCGGGGCCGGTCGGGGGCCGCGCCTGGGAATCCTGTCAATCCGTTGGGCGCGGTCCTGGTGTTCGAGTCGGGCGCAGCTACCGGCTGCGCGAAGCGAGGCACCACGGACGCTGCGGCCGTGGCGATGTGATCGGCATTCGTGTCTATCCTCCCAGTGCCGCTTGGTTGCGGCGGTCGCGACCGGGCGGGAGTCGGACCCGCCCTTGTGTGGCCTTCCACGGTCGCCGGGGCGTGTCACTCCCGCCCTCCGGGAGCCTCGTCGGCGCATTGCCGGCAAGCTTCGTAGCCGGCCAGCGTCGGCAGCAGCACCACGAAGGCGAAGCTGGTCATGTCCGCGGGACCTCCCATCAGCCACGCCGTGACCGCCAGCCCATACGCGACCAGGATCGTCGTGGCCTGCCGGTCCGGCGCCTGCACCGTTACGGCACGAAATCGGGCGCCAGAGGCGGCGCCAGCGCGCCCGGCAGGCGTAGATGGTGCATGGACCACACCACCCGCGCGCTCCCCGGCGCGTCTGAGAGCCGTCTTTCGCGCCGCTCATCGCAACAACCTCGCAATCGGGATGAACTCGCCGCGAAGCTTCTCGACCTCGCCGGCCAGCGTGCGCAGGTAGGCCGCGTACTGGCGGTGCTCGGCGGCGTGCTCGCGGTGCTCGCGCACCATGTCACCGGCGCACAGCCACGCGCCCATCAGCGGCTCCAGGTCGGCCGCGCGCGCCTCGCGCTCGCTCGCCTTGCGTGCCGCCTCGTCCGCCTGATTGCGCAGATCCTCGGCGGCAACCGCCACGGCCTCGGCACCGGTGCAACCGTCGTCCAGCTTCTCGATGATCGCGTGCGCCCACGCCGGGCCGTACTCGTCCACCCGGATCACGACGCGCCTCCCGGCGGCAGCTCGGCCACGCGGATGGCCATGTCCAGCAGCACGTCGTTGCCGGCGTCCTCGTCGTTGACGACGGCCGCGAGATCGACGATGGCGGGGTGGGCGAGCGCGGCGCCGTAGCCGCGCAGCCACACGCTCACGTCGCGCCGGGTGCCGCTGAACAGCGGCGCCGGCTCGTCGTCGCGCAGCACGTTGTACGCCATGCCGTTGGCGGTCCGGGTCAGGTGCAGCCCGAACGTCGGCGCCGGCGAGTTCGCGATGTAGCTGTCTGCGCCCGCCTTCAGCATGCCCCCGCCACCCGGATGCCGCGCTGCACGTCCTCGATGCGCCGCCAGATCAGCGCGGCGCCGTCGCGCAGCTTGCGCGCCACGGTCTCGCCGCTCATCGCCTCGGTGTCATTCCAGTTCGTCACGACGGAGGCGTACATGGCCGGGTGCTTCGGGGTGCGCCCGACCATCGCCTGCGCCGCCGCACACAGCGCGCGGCTGTAGGCGGAGGCGGCGAACGGGGTCATCGCCCTGGGGTATTGCAGGTTGCCCTCGGCATCCTGGTAGAGCGTGACGAGGCCGGTGCGCACCAGCGCCGCGCGTACGGCGCCGAGCGCACACCAGCACTGCGCACGCTTCGAGAACGGCGGCACCGGCGCGCCGCGGCCGTTCACGGCATCCGTGCTCCGCGTCCAGCCGGCATCGACGTAGCCGGCGGCGCGGTCCAGTAGCCGCGCCGCCGCCAAGTCCTTCTCCTTGCTCAGCCGCAGAGCTTCCACGGTCTCCGGGGTCAGCCCGTCACTCATAGAAGACCTCCACGAAGTCGTCGGCGTCCACGGTGAACGTGATCGGGTCGACGGGGCGGTTGTCGTCAAAGCGCTCGATGAACGCGACCGCCTCGGGCGGCAGCACATAGCGCCGCCGCTTGCCGCTGGTATGCAGGTAGCCGGTCACGTCGCCAGCGGTGAAGGTGCACGCTCGCGCCTTCACGTTGGCGAACCCGGCATCGGCGAGCGAATGCGCCACGGGGCAGTTGCACTCCCGGCTCAACCGGCGGTCCACGGCGCGCTCCCCGGCGGTGATGTGCTTCGCGGTCAGGTCGACCGGCACCAGCCCGGTCACGCGTGCATCCCCCGCGTCCGGCCCGCCACGCCGCACGGCGCGCACAGGGCATCGACGGCCGCGGCCCACTGTTCCTCGCTCAGAATGCGCCCACCATCCGCCCACGCCTCGCAGGCCGGGCAGGGACCGTTGGTGCAGTCCGGGCACGGCGCATCGTCCTCGGTGTGGTCGACGTGGTAGGCGCACACCGCGAAGCCGTAGACCTCGCGCGTGGCCGTGCACCGGCACAGCACGCAGCGCCGCGGCGCAGGCTCAAGCTCGCCGCCGGTGAACGTGTCCACCTTCACGCTGCCGGTCGCGTCTACCCGGAACAGCCCATCCTCGGGGCCGTGTGCGCGCCGGTAGTCCTGCGCCGCCTCTACCCGGTCCCGCTCATCCTTGAACGGCCCGGACAGCTCCGGCTCCACATCGCCCCACACGTTCAGCAGGTACAGCCGCGCCCGGTCCTCGGCAGCCTGCGGCCCGCCTTGGGTAGCTGCGCGGCCCGCCGCTGCATCGCGCTCGATGTGGTCGATGGCAACCGCCAGATTCTCGGTGTCCTGGCCGCGCTCGCCCAACAGCGACCGCGCCGCGCGCAGCACCTGCAGGTCACTCACGCGCGGGTCATGCTCCAAGTCGATCTGCACCGGCAGGACCGTGCTCAGCGCATCGCGCAGCCGCTCGGCGTTCTCGCGGCTCACCAGCACCCGCACGGCAGGCAGGGTAAGAAACACCCCGTCCGCGCCGACCGTCGCTCCTACGTCCACGGCGCGCATCAGATGCGCCTCCGGGGGGGAGTCCACCCGCGCGGCATCCGGTCGCCCGGGTCCTGCACGTTCGCGAGGTTGGTCAGGTATTGGTCCTGATGCCGGCGCCACCAGCGGCCTGCGCTGGCGGCGATCCGCTCGGCATCCCGCCGCGTGGTCGCCCAATGCACCCCGCCACCCGTGAATGTGGCGCTCACCCGGTAGGCGTCGCGCCCGTCGCGCCTGATGTCGATGGTCCCTGCCGTGTCGGCAACGCGAGTGTTCCCGCGCTGCCGGCGGTGCGCGACGAGCATCCCGCCGCGCATCCGCCGTGTCATGCGAGCGATGTCGCCCGGCTTCACCTTCGCCGCCATCAGCTCCCCGCCCCCCCCCCCGCGCCCCCGCGGTGTCAGGCGAGCGATGTCGCCCGGCTTCCCCTTCGCCGCCATCAGCTCGCCGCCTCCCGGTCGGGCTCGCCCAACAGGTTGGCCCGCACCTGCCGTGAGTAGTCCGCGACCTCGGTCGGCAGGCACGCATCGCAGCGGTCGAAGTAGGTGACGCTCAGACCGAAGAAGCCGATCCGAGCCTGTCCCACGCTCACCCGGTGTTCGCCGCACTCGGGGCAGACCGGCGCGTCGGCGAACCATCGCCGCCGCGCCGCGTCCGTGTCCCTGCCCTTGTCGACCGTGGGCATCATCGGCGCCGGCATCAGCCCCGCGCCTCCGCGAACTCCCACAGGCCCACGGTTTCAAGCTCAAGGGCTGCGGCCATGATCGCGGCGGGCGACAGGTCGACCTCGTGCGCCTCGTCCTCGGCGGTCAGCGCCGGCAGCTCCTGCGCCATGGCGGCGCCCCACGGGCGGGTCTCGATCACTTCGAGCAGGCTGCCGGTCGCGACCGGCTCGCCGCCGGCGTTGCCGCGCAGGCACCAATCGGCGAGCGGGCGGGTGGCGGTGACGACGTGGCCCTCGTCGAGCGGGCCGTCTACGTCGCCGGGTTGAATCCAAAGGCATCTGCCTTCCATGCTGTTCCCTCCTCGGTAGCGGGTCGGGTCGTTCGTTTGGTCACGGTGGCCCGGCCCGCTGCCTCTTCGGAATACCTTCTGACAATCTGAATTGTCATTACTATAATGAACGGTCGTTCCAGAATAGTCAAGCGGCGGCACACAACTTTTTTCGGGCCGTTTCTGCCACCGCAGGCGCTTCTTTCCGCTCCCGGTGCCTCCGCGCCCCTCGCTCGCGTTCCGCAAGTCAGCACCCACGGGGACCGCATCCGCCGCACGGCGCTCCGCGCTCCCCGGTCAGGTCCGCCCGTGGTGGTGCTGGTCGCGCCGCGCCCGGGTCCGCTTCCTGCCGATGTGGCCGGCCTCGGTGCCCGGCGGGTGGTCGCTGGTGGTGTCTCGGGCCGCCCCAGGCGACGCTCAGACTGCGGTACAGCGCGCTGGCGCACCGCTCGCAGCTCGATTCGGCCCGCCGCGCAAGCTACCGGCAGCCACGACGGCCGCCGGTAGCCGCTCCACTCGGCGCAGAAAGAGCCTCGCCACGCGCCGCATGGCCGGCCGGCACCGTGCGCCACCTACCTGCAGCCCGGTTTCGCCCTCGACGAGGCATCCGGCAGCCACGATCCGCACCCGGCCGCCCGGCTCAGGGGTGGCGTGACCGGTCGGCCCGCCCGCTCAGGCGCTCATCCGCTGCCCGATCAGCTCTCGCCACTCATCGCTGCGCCCTCGGTCAGCCTCGACGCACCGTCCTTCGGCCCGCTGGCGGGTCGCCAGACGCCTCACCAGCCGCCACGACCGGCCCGCGGGTCCCGAGCCCGGCCCGCCCCGCACCCCCGCTCAGTTCCCGCCCGCCCCTGCACACGCGCGGGACCTTTCACGCTTACGCCCACGCAGAAAATTGGAGGGGGGAATCCAGGGAAGTGAGAGATGGGACCCGCTTACGTCTACACAGAAAATCAGGGTGCGAAATTCTGAGGATGGGTCCCGCCAGCCGAGGATGGGTCCCGCTGGGGCCGGAAAAAATTGGAGACGGGCGGCGCTTGGCCAGGCCGCCCCCCGGCTACTGCCAGAAGAAGACGGTCAGGACGGGCTGGGACTCCGGGGCGGCACCGACCAGAAAAATGGAGAAATGGAGGGAGGAAGATCGATCCCCCGACTACCGACAGGAAGGGGGCCGTCAGGATGTGCAGAGAGACCCCGAAACGGCAGCGTCAGCGGATCCCGGCAGCGAGTTCTGGTCGAAGATAGAACCGCCGTCACGAGTGCCGCTGGGATCGGCGAGCACGGGCTCCCGCCCGCGCGCAAGCCGGTCCTGGTTCCAGTCCCAAGGGATTGGACATTGGGACCATTGGGCGGATAGCCCCCCGGATTGGAGCCGTTCTAAGCGGTCCTTTCGGGGGCAGCGTCGAAGCTGGAACCGCGAGCGTCGAAGCTGGAACACGGTCACGGGTACCGCTTGCGGCGGCGCTTACTGCGCTTAGGCGCTACCCTGTCGTGCCTCGTAGGCAGCGAAGCGCGCGGCCGTCGGCAGCAAACACAGCCTCAAGTTCGCTATGATGAGGGCGCGTGTCGTCCGCTAGGACGGCCAACGCCGCGCCGGTCAGCATGGTCAGGACGGTGCACGCCGACTGTGCGGTGGTGGTCGACACCAACGCCTACTCGGTGCCGTGGCGGCTGATCGGAGAGCGGGTGCGGGTGGCGGTCTACGGTGGTCGGGTGCGTGTTCATCATGGGCCGAATGTCGTTGCTGATCACGTCGAGCATCGCGGTCGGCACGAGCGGATCACCGATCGTGCGCATCTGGCTGGCATCAACGGCGGTCTGCGACCGGTCGAGGCCGCGGCGGATCGCCGCAAGCCCGAACTGCTACGACCGCTCGAAGAGTATGCAGCGGTCGCCGGCGGGAGCTTCTGAGGTGGGTGCTGTGGACCACGAGACGCTCACCGGCTGGCTGACGCGGCTGCAGTTGACCTGTATACGCGACCAACTCGACAGCCTCCTCGACGAGGCAGCCGGGAAGGAGATGACGCTGCGCGAGGCGTTCACGTTCCTGATCGAGCGCGAGGTGTCGCGCAAGGACGAGCGGCGCATCGAGATGGCGTTCAAGATCGCCCACTTTCCGGCTGTCCGCGAACTGGCCGATTTCGACTACAAGGCCCAACCGAGCATCGACCAGCGCCAGGTGCGGGAGCTGGCGACGTCGCGGTGGATCGCACACGGGGACGCCACCTTGCTGCTGGGCCCGCCAGGGGTGGGCAAGACTCACCTGGCGATCGCGCTTGGGCGGGAGGCGATCCGGCAGCGCTACTCGGTGCTGTTCATCACCGCCCAAGCGCTGATGGCGGCGCTGGTGAAAGCGCACAGCGATGATCGCTTGGAGGAGCGCCTGAGCTTCTACGCCAAGCCGAAGCTGCTGATCATCGACGAGCTTGGCTACCTGCCGTTCGAGCCGCACGCAGCGCACCTGTTCTTCCAGCTCGTGTCGAGGCGCTACGAGCGCGGCAGCATCCTGATCACGTCGAACCGCTCGGTTGGCGAATGGGGCGAGGTGTTCGGGCACGCGGTGGTGGCCACTGCGATCCTCGACCGGCTCCTGCACCACAGTCACGTGCTGATGATCACCGGAGAGAGCTTCCGGCTGCGGGAGAAGCGACGTGCAGGTCTCAGGCTGTCGGCGGCGCCTGACGGCGGCACGAGGCAGAAGACCACATGAACATGCGACCGGCAGCAACTACAACACATGCGGCGGGGCGCTCGGGCGGCGCGGCGCCTCTGACTACGGTCGGGCTACGCCCTCCCTCCGTCAGAGGCGAGCAGCTGCCCCCAGCCCTGCCTGCACCGGGGGGCCTCTGGCGGCCTCCCAGGGGGGCAGTTTTCAGTGTCGCCGGGGGGTCAATTCTGGATGTCGCTTGACAGTCGAGGTACACGGGCCGCGCCGCGCCGCCTGCCGGGCTGCCGTTTCGACGCGCACCCGTCCGGCGCAGCCCGTGTCGTCGGCTGCTCGGTCCCGCGGCCAGCCCGCCATCGCCTTGTCACTGGCGATCCGTCCGGCTCAGGGACCCCCGGCACCCCACTCCGCCCCTGCCCGGCTGTTCCCGCGCCCCGGCAGCAGGTGGGAGCGCGACGCGACGCGACGCGAGTAGAGGGATTGACCGGACGCGAGTGTATGGAGATAATGCATCACTAAAATGGCGTTGATTGAAGAGGAGCGTAACTTACCGATGGCGATTATGTTGACCCGCGACCAGCGGGACGAACTGGACAACTTGGTCAAGCTGGCAGGCGGCGAGTTGTCGCGGTCGAGAGTGGCGCGCGTGGCGTTGACCGAGGGCATGGGGCAAGTTCGCCGCCGGTTGATCGCAGCCGAAGCATGACTACGGCTGAGTCTCATAGCGACTATTGCGCTCGACGGGCTACTGACTCCGATCTTACTGGCTATGAACGGGCGGGCAAAATAGACGCGGGCGCGGATCTTCTCCAAACGCTCGCCGAGCGAGTGGCGAAGGTCGGAACACATATCGAGGGGGCACTGCGGGCGGTCGGTGCCGCACAGCGCGGCGCAAAGCTCGGGAGGCCGAACTAACCTGACGCGCTACGAACTAACCAAGCAACAGGAGAACACATGGGCATCCAGACTCACTTCGACAAGTTCCACGACAGGATCAAGCTCGGCCGCGAGACCGCATCTTACAAGAAGGCGCGAGAGCGCGACGACAGCATCAAGAAAGAAGTGAAATCTGAGTTCAAGGATGCAGGGTATCCCGTCGTCGACGACTTCATCCAGGGTTCACTTAAGACACATACAGGGATCAAGCCGATATCGCGTGACCACGACATCGATAGGGCTCTCGTGATCGACGATGAAACCGCGCCGGAGAATCCGGTGACACCGAAGAAGACGGCACTCGACGTACTTGAAGACCGAGGATTCAAGAACGCGAAGATCAAAAAGCCATGCGTGACGGCGTACTACGCGAGCGACAACGTCCATATCGACTTCATCATCTACAAGCGATCGGGGGACGAGTACTACCTCGCCGTGGGCAAGAAGAACTCTGATGAGGACAACCGCCAGTGGTCTCCCGCGGATCCGCATGGCTTAATAAAGTGGATCAATGACGACAGCCTTTACGACAAAGAGGACGCGAAGGACGTGCTGGCGCAGTTCCGGCGTCTGGTGCGCTATCTGAAGCGCTGGCGCGACGTGCAGTTCAGCGAAGCGGTAGCAGCGAAGGTTTATTCGATTGGGCTCACGGTTATGGTGAAGGACGAACTTGTGTCGTCCTTCACCGCTGAGGGTGCCCGTCAGGATCTGCAGGCGCTAATCAAGACCGTGGAGGCGATACTGGACGCTACATACTTCGACGAAGAGGAACCCGGAAGATACCGGGTTCAAGTGTATCTTCCAGTAGAACCTAAGCGTGACATCTTCGACGGTTCAAGCTTTGATACCGGAACGCAGCTTTACAACAAGCTCAAGCGGCTCAAGGAGAAGCTGGTCGAGGTCGAGGCATTGAGCGACGAACGCAAGCAGTGTGAGATCCTGAACGAGCTTTTCGGCGACGACTTTGAAGTGCCACCGCCGAACGGAGATTCAAAGACGGAGAAGGCTAAGTACTCCAGTGCGGGAATAGTAACCGCGTCTGTCGGTGCGTGAGCAGCGATCTAATTCAGAGAAGCATCGCAGAGCTTGGCCACGATTCGTGGCTGACGGAGGGCGGATCGAAAATAGTGGTCAAGTTCGGTGCTGGGGGACAAAAGGTAACCCTCTCCCACACGTTCCCGGACGAACTGCTGTGCCTGCCGAAGTTCGACCTTGTCAGCGGCCATGGCTTGGGTAAACTGGCTCACGTTCTGACGGACGGCAATAGCGACGGGGGAAGGGTGTGCATCGGCGACGACTCATCGACGGCGGTCAATACCGATCGTCCTGAACTGGCGTACCAGGACGCCGTTAGAGAGCACGTTCTCCTTCTGACGCGGCTTATCGAGGATCCTGCGTATAACCGGGAGGAGCAGTTACGGGAGTTCGAGGACCACTGGCAGATCTTGTGTGGTAAGAAGACAGAAGAACTGAAAGAACTCTTCGTGGTGTGGGATGGTGACAGAGCCGAGAGTCTGCAGGTAAGGCACCCGCACCGGCACCCGAATTCTGGCATGGACCTCCAGAAAAGGCCGATTGCTTTGGTGGGGAGGTCGGCGAACGATCCGCGACTGTTGTCGGTACGACTTGGCGCGGATTGGGGAACGCGCCCAGTCAAAGGGAAGGCGGTGGCGGTACGTTTGATTGACCTAGAACCAGCTCCAGCAACGCAGGGAGATTTGCTGCCATGGTATTTTGGGGCCGTCCGCCGAGCGGACAGTACGAGTCGTAGCGAGCTTCGGAGGCTGCACAAGAAGAAGAGCGGAGAGTATTGGCTAGTCTTCTCGGCTCCGATCCCAGACGGGGAGACACTGTTTGCGATTCACTGGTACACGCGATCGAGAGGTGCATTGCCGGCGTCAGAGACGGAGGTCGAGGCCGGACGGTGGACGGCTACGCCCTACAGGGTCAGATCGCTGTCGCGAGGGTCGCTGGTACCCCGCGGCGGTGGTTCGCTGGCCCTGACGAGCAAGTCCGTCCTCCTCGTGGGCTGCGGATCAGTTGGCAGCGAACTCGCAATGCAACTAATATCGGCCGGCGTAGGGCATCTCACCATATCCGATCCGGAGACGTTGTCTGAAGAGAACCTTTACCGCCACGCCCTGTCAGTGAAGGACATCGGCCAACTCAAGACCGTAGCGCTGGCAGGTGAGCTTGCTCTGAAGCACCCTTGGATTGAGGTGAAACCATTGAACAACCAGCTGGAGCAATTGCGGGATCCGGCCGTACTGCAGACATTCGACCTACTGGTGATCGCGATCGGTTCGTCGACCGTCGAACGGGTGTTCGCGGAATATTGCCGCCAAGAACGGATAAGTGTACCAGTAATGAATTGCTGGTTGGAGGGTTACGGTATCGGCGGTCATGCGATCTTAACGGTGCCGGAGACAAAGGGATGCTGGCACTGCGCGTATGTAGACCCGAAGACGCTGACCCGCGGGCTCGTGTCGAATCTGAATTTCCTGGCCCCAGACCAAGTCGTGATGCGCAACCACGGGGGGTGCGGCACGCAGTTTCTGCCCTACAGCGGGATCGCCGTGGGATATAGCGCGTCGATTGCCGCGGACTTGGCCGTGCGCTTTCTCGAAGGCCAAGTGACTAACTCATCGAAGGTGAGCTGGAAGGGATCGGACGAGGAAGCGAAGCGGGCGTCCCTCGCGGTGACGCGGCGATATCGACATTTCGCCGATTCGTTGCGCATCCTACCCCTGCACGATGACAACTGCGATCTCTGTGGTGGATGACACCCTAATGCTACTTCAGGGGTACGGGCGGCGGATGACCGTATGCGATAAAGTGGCAGGTATCTGGCTTGAGCATCGGCAGACTACGGCCGTTGCCGACGAGTCGTTCGGCGTGTTGATGGGAACGACATCCGTTGATCGACGTGAGATCTGGATCGAGACGGTGACCACGCCGATGGCACACGACCGGCGCTCGCGGTTCTGCTTCGCGCTTCGCGATCCAGGGCATCAGCTGGCGGTTCATGAGAAATTCGCCTCTTCGGGTGGAAGGGGGATCTATCTCGGGACGTGGCACACGCATCCGGAGCCGATTCCGAAGCCTTCAAAGATCGACCGGACCGACTGGGGCACGTGCCTTCGGGCGAACCGCGAACGTCCGCTTGTCTTCGTGCTGGTGGGGACCGAGGAGATCCGTGTGTTCGTGCGGGCGAGCGGGCGTTTCAGGCCCCTGCGACGGGAATGAGGGAGAGATGACCTTGGTTGATCCGATACAGTCGACGGTTGTGCAGACGCGCGAACCACCGATGACCGCGCTGGACATGGTGAAGGACCACGCGGTAGCTGTGCGGGCGCTTGTATCGTGGAACCGCGTCGGCGTGCTGATTGACGAGGGACCAACGGCAATCGTGACTGTCCTCCTTGCTGGCGACACGGTAGTGGGCGCATCGCGCTTCTGTCTGCCGGTGGCGCACAGCGTCGACGCGTTACAGGCGTACGGCGAAGACACGACAACTTCGATGGAGCTGCGGTGCTGGCAGAGACGCACGATTACGAGCGACGAGATATGTGACCTAGCCAAGCTGACAGCAATTTGGAATGGATCGGCTGGTCAGCGCAAGGAGCAAACGGAGGAGAACTGGCGGACGTTCTTTGGGGAGGTCGAAAACGACGCCCTCAGGAAGGGTCGTGGCACCGCGATCAGCACTGGAACGCGCATCCAAGTCATGCTCGATGCCCACGGACGGTGCATGTTCGACGGTTGCGGTATCGACCTAACCGAAGACCCGGTAACAGGAACACGCGGCAACTTTGCCAAGTTGGCGCATAACGTTGCGGCCTCAGAGGGCGGCCCGCGGGGCGTGATGTACTTGTCTCATAGCCTATCGAACGATCCTTCCAACATTCTGCTACTCTGCGACACCCACCATCGGCTGATAGACACGGTCGCGAACGCCGATTATCCGGCATCCGCACTGACGGAAATGCGTCAACAATTCTGCACGGTGGCGACCTCGCTACTGGACGGCTTGGAGCTCGCACCGACGCCCGCTTTCTGTGTCGCGTGGCCCGTGCACCGCCAGAAAATTGCACTGCCCTCTTCACAGCAGATCGCGCGCGCGCTGAAGCCCATCGGTGCGCGTCTTGACGGTCGACTCCGGTCAGTAAGCGACAACGAAGCGCTATTGCGGACCTTGGAGGGCACAGACCTCTGGGACGCAATGGGTGCGGCAGTGGAGCAGACCGCGGCCGACATACTGTTGCAGTCGCACGGCGAGGGATACCGGGCGGCTCTCTTTGCGATGGGACTTATGCCCGCTCTCATCGCGCTCGGCGCGAAGCTGGGGAACAAGTGCGACATCACGCCGATGTTGCGGTACCGCGAGAATGGGCTGTGGTATTGGCCCATGCCCGAGCCACGGGGCGAATTCTACACGATTGATGGGTTGGACCAATTGTCGGAGCATGACGAGGTATGCTTACTCATAGGGTTAACGGAAGTGCCGGAGACTATGCAGTTGACGGCCAACTATCTCGGGATGAGGATCGTTTCGGTCGTTGCCCGCAAGAAGCATCTCGGCAACGGTGCCCTTGGTCACCCGGATGATGGTGCATCGTTCCGGCAGCGGATACAGGAACTGCTACACCGGTTGCGGGACACGCACGGCGTGCGGATCGTCCATGTGCTACCGTGCGCATCCAACGCTGCTTGCGTATTCTTCGGGCAAGCATTCGACAGCCATCACCCGGACTTGGTGATCTACGACTTCGACGGAACCGGCATGGTCCCCAGATTGAGAGTTGCAAACGTGAATAACGAGTGCAAGGTGGCGGCGGTTCAGGCTGTTCGATAGATCCGGTGCCGAACCGTGCCAATCGACGGTTCCCCGACCGCCATACGGTACGCGCACCGGTGACGATTATGTAGCGAACTGAAGTGGCCCCGATCCCTTGGACAATGAGGCGGGTAGTATAGGTGCATCCTCTCGGCTGTCGACCCGCCCCTCCTGGTCAAGATGATCAGGCGGCGGTAGAGGGGGTAGGTCCGGGGAGGTGCAGCGAGGCTAACTGCCGAACTTGCGGGTGAAAGTCCCGTCGGCGCAAATCCCAGTGTGGCGCCGTAGCCAAATCCGGCAGTCGAAAGCGGCGACCCTGACGGCTGAAAGCCCGGAAGTAAACGTGCTTGAGAGGGGTCGAGAGACCCGGACCAACCTAGGAGGCTAGCAATCAGAAGGGCCGTAGCGAGAGCGAACGGACTAACCGTCGAAACACCCCCCAGCGTGGAGTTGGTTGCTGGGTATTCGGAGTGCCAAGCGTTTTCCTCCCCTACGCGATGGCCAGAGCTGGTGCGGAAGGACTGGGAAGTGCACGCAGCAGGCTCCCGGCGGAAGTTGAAGGCGGCAACTCTGAACAGTTCAGCGGCGAAAGCCCGGAATGCACTCGGCGCTGGCCGGTCGCACGCCCGCGGAGGCGTACCGGGACGGCATGGCAGACTCTGCGAGGGAGGTGGTATAGCGGACATCGAAGAGACCGGTTGCGAGGGAACGGCAGGCCGAAGGGCGCGTGAGCGGAGAGGAGCCTAGACCCCCACCCGCGTTACCGCCGCCTGTTACTCAGACACGGCCGGGCAGGCTGACAACCGACCGATTCTGCCTTAACCTGCACCCTGACCTGTCCAAGGAACCAGGACCACCTCATAATCCACACGAAGTGAAGCTTGATCCTTCTGTATAGTTGATGTATCGTGTCCAAGATAGAAGAATGGTGATGGCAGGCACCAGCGCAGCGGTCGACAAGTCGGCCACCGAAAAGGACTCGGTTCGCATGTCGGCTCCAATGCACCAAATCAACATCCTCGCGGACGTCGCGGGGCAGAACCGTGTTTCGGTCGCCCGGATCGTGCGGGTGGCGATTACCCGCTACGTCGAGGACCAGTGGCCACGGCTACGAACCTGATTGCCGCAGCCATGGACACCATCACACGCGAGCGCCGGTCGGAGATAATGTCGCGAGTTCGGAACGTGGGCATGCGTCCGGAAATGACTGTACGCCGCCTTGTGTACGGGCTCGGTTACCGCTATCGCCTCCACGGAAGAAAACTCCCCGGACGACCGGATCTCGTCTTCACGGGACGCCGCAAGGTCATCTTTGTGCATGGGTGCTTCTGGCACCGACATCCCGGATGTCGACTCGCCCGCACACCGAAGTCCCGCGTCGACTTCTGGAACGCTAAACTCGATGGCAATCGCAAGCGCGACCTATTCAAGCAGTACGAACTGCGCCAGCTGGGGTGGCGGGTGCTCATTGTCTGGGAGTGCCAACTCAAGGATCTTGAGTCGGTGCGCGAGCGTGTCACATGTTTCCTCGAGGATCCCGGATGAGGTCGGTAGAGCTCTTCGCCGGGGTTGGCGGACTCGCCATGGGCGTCGCACAGGCCGGATTCGATCACCGGAGGATCGTCGAGTGGGATCAGTGGTGTTGCGAGACTATTAACTACAACCGGTTATGTGGCGCTCGGCCTATCGCCGACTGGCCCGCTGTCTCGCCCATGGACATCAAGGACGTTCGATTCGACAGGTTCCCGACCGATATAGACCTAATATCGGGTGGGCCCCCCTGCCAGCCGTTCTCGCTCGGGGGCAGACATCGTGGCCACACCGACGCCCGTAACCTATTCCCAGAACTCGTCCGGGCTGTCCGTGTGCTCCGTCCCCGCGCAATCATCGTGGAGAATGTTAAGGGTCTGCTTCGCAAGTCGTTCGACCCATACTTCAAGTACATAATGCTGACATTGACCTATCCTTCCGTGGTCCCCCGCTCCGGTGAGGGGTGGGACGGGCATATGGCCCGCCTGGAGCGCTACCACACCTCCGGTAGCGAGTTGGAGTACCGCATCGACTTCGAGTTGCTAAACGCCGCAGACTACGGCGTCCCCCAGCGACGGGAGCGGGTTTTCATCGTCGCTTTTCGCGCGGATCTTGGCATCGAGTGGTCCTTCAACGACCTCCCCAAGACGCACGGCGCGGACAGGCTACTGTGGGACCAGTGGATCACGGGCGACTATTGGGACCACCATGGAATCCCCTCGCATAGACGGCCGAAGCCGCCCGCCCGCGCCGTGTCGCGCATCCGGTTGCTCGCTTCTTCCCTGATTCCTCCCACCGGCTCCGCGTGGCGGACAGTCCGCGACGCGCTCTCAGACCTCCCGGATCCCCGTTCGGACGAGGCCGGCACATTCGCCAACCACCGCTTCAACCCCGGGGCCAGGAGCTACCCCGGCCACACGGGCAGCCCCTGGGACCAGCCCGCCAAGACGCTCAAAGCCGGAGACCACGGCGTTCCGGGTGGCGAGAACACCCTAAGGCATCCGAACGGACGCGTCCGTTACTTCACTGTAAGGGAAGCTGCCCGCCTGCAGACCTTCCCCGACGACTACGAGTTCCACGGTTCCTGGACGGAAACCATGAGGCAATTGGGTAACGCGGTTCCCGTTCGACTCGCGTCCGGTCTCGCGCACAGCGTAGCCCACGCGCTTCACCGCGACGAATCCGCAGCCCGCCCACCATCCACACCGGTGTCGCATGGCTGAGATCCTCAGACAAGTTACGAGCCTCGTTGGGCTGTTCAAACCCCATTTGGAACAAGGAGACGAAGCTCCACTTAAAAATTTGGAACACATTGCGAGAATACCACCATTCTGTCCAATGCCCTTTCCCTTTGGGATGTGGGGCACCCTGGTTCAGACCGACACCGAACGAACACAAGTGCGCCAACCAAGCAGAGATGCCGTGGCGCGATGCAGACTTCGCAGACCAGACGGAGACTTCATGTCAAACCACATTCCCCACCCACAACCAGAGCCCGGACCACGATCCGGTACGATACCATGCCACGCGACGAACTAGACCTAACCCCCGACCCAAGGGTCCTTCAGATGTTGGGCGAGATCGACCTCCACCAGTGGCGTTGTCTCGCCGAGCTTATAGACAACTCCATTGATGGGTTTCTGCACGCGTCCCGGAGCGAAAGCACCATAGAGCACGCCGAAATCTCCGTTGCCGTCCCGAGCGCCGACAGAGAAGCCGCGCGAGTTACGGTCAAAGACAACGGGCCGGGTATGTCGCTCGAGACACTCGAAAATGCCGTTAAGGCGGGATGGTCCGGCAACGATCCACTGACCAACCTCGGGTTATTCGGGATGGGATTCAACATCGCTACAGCGCGTCTCGGCCTGGTGACGGAGGTCTTTACTTCCCGTGCCGGAGATCCGGAGGAGGTCGGTGTTCGCATAGATCTCGACGAACTGCGAGCGACCCGGAACTTCAGAGTGCCAAGGCGGACCCGCCCGAAACCGAACCACGGCGATCACGGAACCGAGGTCGTGGTATCTCGCCTAAAGCCAGACCAACGTGCATACCTCGCTCGCTCGAACAACCGTACGACGATCCGCAAGCACTTGGCGCGCACGTACTCTGCGCTGCTCTTCGGTTCGGATGCCGGTACCATTCGGCTCACTTTCAACGGCCAGAGTGTCGCACCGCAGCGCCCTTGCTTGTGGCGCGCGTCACGGTCCGTCAAGCTACCGGATGGTACCACCGTCGATCCTGTTCAGGAGATCGACGTGTCTCTCGCTGCTCGACGCTACTGCACTCACTGCATGCGCACACTCACGACCGACGAAGAGTCCTGTCCGACAGCTAGTTCAAGCTGCAACGTCCAAGAGACGCCGAGACGTATCTGTGGCTGGGTTGGCCTCCAGAGATACCTGCACAACACTGAGTACGGCATCGACTTCATTCGGAACGGACGAAAGATCGAGATCGCGAACAAGGAATTGTTCGTCTGGAGCGACGGCAACACGACGGAGGTTGAGTATCCCATCGACGATCCACGTAACCGGGGTCGGTTTGTTGGGGAGATTCACATCGACCATTGCAGAGTCAGCTACACTAAGGACCGCTTTGAGCGTGACGACCCGTCATGGAGCGAAATGGTGCGGATAGTCCGCGGAGACGGTCCGCTTCGCCCGGTCGCAGCTAGGCAACGAGGCTATGAAGGCAACCAAAGCCCTCTCTTTCGGCTCTTCCAAGCGTTTCGGCGCTCCAGCCCGCAAGGCAAGAACGGATTGTGGTCAAGGGTGCTGGTGGTCAAGGACAACGAGCGCGCGCAACAGATGGCCGACGCTTTCGCGAGTGACGATCCGGAGTTCTTGGACGATCAGCGTTGGTGGGATCTCATTGTGGAACAGGATAGAGAGGTTCTAGGCCAGACCGACGACCGGGGCGATCCGTCCGACATACCGGACGACTTCGTAGACGCCCTCGGCGGAGACCCTGCGGACGACGACGACACAGACGGACCAGAATCAGCACCGCCGCCGAGGCGCGCGTTGCACGAATTGACCAGGAGGTACGCGCACTCGACATTTCGCGTCGAGTACGAGACCCAAGCCTTCGCGGTTGAACCCACCGATCCCGATCTCGTTGCAGGTGCCCCATGGGCGTTTCATCTGGACGACGTCGCCACACGCACGTATGCGTTCCTAGTGGATCTGGATAACGATATTTTCCGTTCCACCACTATGACGCCGCTTGACGCGCTGTTGACGGAACTCTCCCACAGGACGGTCGACTTCCTTAAGGGGCAAGCCGAGGATGTAACCCTCGCACGAGTTCTTGCGGACTTTCGCCGACAGTACTGCATCGATAGCCGCCTCGACCCGCAGGAGATCATCGCGTTCGCGACCACAGTCCTCGACGAAATCGCTCGTGCCGTACCCAACCTCCTCGCGCCGACGCAGGGAGACGATCTCTATGCCGAACTCACCGACGCTGAAAGAAACGCCGTCGCTCAGCGGATGGCCAATCGCCACGTACCAGACCACACCAAGGCCATCTCTGACGGACGTTTCTGGGCATATGCCGACTTCCGGTCTTTGAGAGGACTATTCTCACGCCATCCCGAACTTTTCCTTGACGGTAAGTATTGGGAAGATCCTTACGAGGCGCTTGACTACGGCGCGTCCGAGGTCACCGAAGATGCCAAGGCAGGAGTCCTCTCCCGCTACGACGCCTACTTCGGCGACGCAGTCTGGCTTGCCAATCATACGCCTGCGGACCTCGATGGCACGAGCCGCGATACGATCATCCGCGCCGCTTGCTCCCTGCGTCTTTTGAGGTCCGATTTGGCCGAATGAAATGCCAGGGATCCTTTTTCGACGGCCGCCGGCTCTTAAGAGGTCCGTGGCAGGCCTTCGAACGCGACGTGGCGCGGCTGCTCGTCTGCAACGGCTTTGATGATGTGCGCCTCGTGGGCGGTTCGGGAGACCGCGGGGCCGACGTCCTGGGTGTGAAGAAGGGTCAACTGTGGGTCATCCAATGCAAGTTCACATCGGCAGGCTATCCGCCTCCCTCCGCGATTCACGAGGTTGGCGCGGCTGCCCGGTTCTACCGCGCCGACCGCATTCTCGTCGCTTCGTCCCGGCCTGTCGGTCCCGGCACTCGAGACGCGATCAAGCGCTGGCGTGCTCTGGGAATCGAAATCGAGACGCTGCAACCCGCAACGCTGTTGGCTATCGCTACGCGCAGTCCCGAGTACGCGCCGTCGCGCCGCCAGCTCAGGGACTACCAGGAGGAGTCCGTCGCCAACTTCGTTGCCGCGCTCCGTGAGACGGGCCGCGGCCAAGTCGTCCTTGCCACGGGCCTCGGCAAGACTGTCGTCCTCGCGGAATCACTCGCCCAGATGTTCCGCGACGAAGCCGTCCCCCACGGTCGTGCACTTGTGCTCGCCGGTACGAGGGAACTCGTCGACCAACTCCACCGTGCGTTCTGGGACCAGATTCCCAAGTGGATATCAACTCATCGGTTGATTGGCGGCGAGTCGCCAACGTATTGGGACGGTATTACGTTCGCCACGGTACAAAGCGCGGCTTCCCGCATCGACGAGATTCCTCAATTTGGTGCGGTCTTCATCGACGAGGCACACCACGTAGGCTCGGAGACGGTCAAACGTGTCACCGAGCACATGTCCGGCGCGATGATCGGCGGGGTCACAGCGACCCCATGGCGCGGAGACCGGTACGACATCGACCATCTCCTGGGCCCGCCGGTGATCAAGATTGGTATTGCGGAAGGGCTCCAGCGTGGCTTTCTTTGCGAGGCAGACTATCGCCTGCTCGCCGATAACATAGATTGGGAATTCGTTAGATCCCGGTCCCGCTACAGCTACTCTATCTCCCAATTGAACAGACGGCTTCTGCTTCCAACTCGCGACGAGGAGGCCGCGAGGTCGGTTCGAGACGCCTTCGACAGAGACAAGCGGCGCGCCGCTATCGCCTTCTGTTCGTCCATTGCGCATGCGAAGAGCTTCGCCGGTACGCTGAGGCTCTTCGGTTTCCGGGCCGAGTCGATCACCAGCGACATGGATGCGCGAGAACGCGATCAAACGATGGCCTCCTTCCGAAAGGGGTGTTTGGATATCGTAACCACTCGGGACTTGTTCAATGAGGGCGTCGACGTCCCCGACGTAGATATGATCGTGTTCATGCGGGTCACACATAGTCGTCGGATCTTCGTCCAGCAGCTCGGCCGAGGCCTCCGCGTGGCTCCCAACAAGGACAAGGTGGTTGTTCTGGACTTTGTGAGTGACCTTCGCCGCGTCGCGGAGGTCATCCAGCTTGAAACGGCTTCTCGTGGTAACATCGAGAGGCTCCGGCTACCCGGTGTAGTAGGTTTCCGAGACGAGGGTGCCGGTAGCTTTATGCTCGATTGGTTGCGGGACCAGGCCGATCTGTTCACCCGCGAAGGAGACCCCCAGCTCGAACTTCCTGAGTTCGATTTCCCGATGCCCCACAACAGAGGCGCAGTCCAATGATGGTTCCCGACAACATTCGTGACGAAGTAAATGCCTGGTTGTGGAACAAAGCAGATTCTCTCGGATGGTCGAAGCTGCCTGACGTCGAACGGGCTAAGCACTACGAGCTCTGGACGCGGGATCCAGAAATCGGCGGCCGTCTCGCCCACTTCATGGACCCTAGAAAGGTGCGGGTGTACATCAAGGACTCCCTTGTTAAGCCGTACGAAAGATCGCGGCTATCACTTCATGAGAGCGACGTCTGGCGCTCGCTGTCGATACCCGACACAGGCCAAACGTCTGCAAGTTATATCAAGCCGCATGGTCGGCGGCTTCTGGACGGTAGGATTGTCTGCTGGGGGAACAGTCGCGACTGGAAATCGATACTCATGGCCGTATTCGAACGAGCACACCAGCACCCCAACGCTCAAGCATTCGGCACGGTGCTGATCGAGTCGGGGAGGACCGCCGAGGCGCATCAACGCGAGCTCATCCGGAACGCTGCCGAGCGCCTCGGAATCCAAAGACTTGTCTGGATCGAATAGCGTTGCGATGAGACAACAATTCATTGGATGGTACAGGTGGAAGCCCGAACAGCTTTCGGCGATGTGGAACGACGCCATTTTCGTTCCGGACGCCAATATTTTGCTCCACTGTCTCCGCCATCCCGAAATTATACGTGAACAGCTACTATGTTTCTTTGAGCTCTTTAGGGACTCCATTTGGATTCCCTATCAAGTTGGCCTTGAATTCCATCGCAACCGACTGGACGTCGAGTTCGGCGCGCGGGACGCGTACGACCAAGTCGTCAAAGAGTGCACGGACGCGCTCGACCAAGCGCGGATGCGATTACGCCAGCTCCGCGCCCATCCTGTTATTGACGTGGAACGGGAACTGGCTGCTCTCGACAGGTTCGTGACGGACTTTCGAGCCCGACTGCAGGCTGATAAGGCTAGTCATCCGGCGGACGCGATCGCCAACGCAGTCGAACGCCTCTCGGACCTCCTTGAGGGTCGCGTTGGCGCGAAGTGGCCCGCTGAGCGGCTCAACGCGCTGAGGAAGGAAGGCGAGGAGCGCTACGCCTACAAGATCCCGCCAGGATACATGGATACCAAGAAGGACGCCGGACCGCACGCCAAGTTCGGCGATTTGATCATTTGGAAGGATATGTTAGCGAAGGCCAAGGCTGACAAGCGCCCCATCGTCTTCATTTCCGACGACGCCAAGGAAGATTGGTGGTGGATCTATCGGGGTAAGAGGCTAGGCGCACGGCCAGAGCTTGTCGAGGAGTTCAGGGAAGTCTCCGGACAGTCGTTCCACATCTACCAACTCGCCCAGTTTCTGAGGGTCGCGGCAGACCAACATCCCGAAACTAGAGCCGGTATCGACGCAATAGAGAAGAGCCTGCGCGAGGACGAGCAAGCCCGCCGGCGCATCTACGGAGCAGCGGAGGCCAGGGCGCTTCGAACGCGTATCTCCGATCTCGAGACGGAGCGGGACATCATTATCTCGACACTCTCAGGCGCGCCAAGGCGGGGCGAATTACCGAAGCCATCCGCAGACCGATCTGTGCTTCGTGCGCGTCTGGAGGAGCTCAATGCCGAGCTTGATGAGACTAACGCGGCGTTGGTCGCTGTTCAAGACACGTAGCCGCTAGCAGGATCCGCCGCCGTGGGCTGTGCCCTGATCGTCGCTGATCCGGCGAGCGCATGCACTAACGAGGCAGGGAGTTGAAGTAGGGCTTCTACGCCTACTTCGAACCGATGAACTGCAGCGAGGATCGTGCTCCTGACGCGCCGGGATTCGATGTCCATCTCGGCTTCGAAGCCGATCTGCGGACGGCGCGCGAAGCCATAGAGGGTGCGACCTGTCGGTCTTTCGTAGGGGCATCCCGGTGTGGGATTTAATCTGGCTACTTGCAGCGGGGCCGCAGTCTTCACTTCCGGCCACATCAGGTTTCGCCTGTCGCTGCTGATGCGCGCGGCAGAGGTGCACCAGCTCGCGCGCTACGAGGACCTGACCGCTGCGACGCGCGTGGGAGTGTACGCCGGAACAACGGGCGAGGCGCGGCTCCTGGAGATGACCGGTATAACCGACGCGGACGGAGTCCTGTTGCCGGCACGCAGGGTTGCCACCAGGGAAGCAGTGGTCACCGACGGCAGCGCCAGCTACGCCATCACGGCGGGCGGCGCGACGGCGGCGCTTGAGAGCCGCCAGCACTTTTGGCCGCCGGATGCAACGATGCCGCAAGTAGTCTATCTGGCCGACGAGGAAGCGTTGTTCGCGGCCCTGGCGCGGGACGGATCGGCAATCGGATGGGCGCCAGTAGTGGAGGTGGAGCCTACGAGGTGACGGCGCTTGATGACCGGGCCGAAACGGGGGTGAGCATGGGCACGGACTTCGAGGTGGTTGAGCGGGGAGTCTGGGCGCGGTAGGAGCTGGGATAAGAAAGGCCCCTCCGGAGGCTTGCAACGCAGCCCCGGAGGGTGCCGCCTTCTCTGTGGAAACAACGGAAAGGAGGTGGCTCCTTTGTGGCACAAGTTGCTGCGAGACGCAAGGTTCCATCCGAGTTTGCTGGAGGCGGATCGGGAGCTGGCGAGGGCCGCCCGGAACAAGGTTTGCCCGGCGTGTGGCGGGAGGCTGCACGAGCGCGTGCGGGTTCCGGAAATTCTGGCCGGAATTCTTCCGAAACCCACAGCGGCGTTCGCGCGCAAGCCGCGCAGCGGGGGTGGCGCTACCAGCCGAGTATGATATCCGGTTCAGTTTCTGTTGTGCCGAAGAGGGGTGTCGCAAACGGGTGACGCCGGCGTCGCTGAGATTCCTGGGACGGCGGGTGTACCTGGGACTGATCGTGGTGTTGGTGGCGGCGCTGCGGCAGGGAGCGAGCCCGACGCGGGTGGGGCGACTGCGAGAACTGGTGGGGGTGAGCCGGCGCACGGTGGAGCGCTGGTGCCGGTGGTGGCGCAGTGAGTTCGTGCAGACGCCATATTGGCGGTTGGCGCGGGGGCGGTTCGCGCAGCCGATGACGCCCGCAGCGCTGCCGAGTGCGTTATTGGTGCGTTCGCCAGTGACGAGGCGGGGCGACTGGGGGCCCTGCTGATTCTCCTGAGACCGTTGAGCGGGGTGACGTAGCGAGCAATATTTCTGCGGCGTGGGGGCATTCCGCAGAAGTTGGCCGGCGGCGACAAGCGAGCAGGCGGCTACGGTTACGCTTTCGACAGCACTGGAGGGCGTTACCGATGAGCGAGACGACACAACCTGGTCCACGAACGGTGGGCACATTTTCGGTTCGCGGTGGTTGGAGAGTTGCTGGCAGCACCGCCGGCGCGGGGCCAACTGCGCGCGGAACTGAAGCGGCTGGCAGCGCGGACCTGGAAGCACCCGGTGAGCGGGGAGCCGACGCAGTTTGCCTACGGCCACCATCGAACGCTGGTACCTGGCGGCGCGCAACGCCGGTCAGAACCCGGTGGCGGCGTTGCGGGAATTGGCCGCCAGGTGCGCATCATCTGACGGCTGCCGTAGAACGGTTAATCCAGGTACAGCTCGTCGATCGGCGCATCAACGCCAGGGTCTGCGCGCTCTCCCCGAGCGGTCGATAGTACACCGTCGAACGGCTCACGGCGAGCAGTCTGCATTGCCGGCTCACACTCAACCGCTGATGCTCGCTGTCAATCATCCGTACTCGCTCGGCCCGGCTCAGCTCCCGAGCCCGCGCGATAAAGAATCGCGCCCCACGGTCAATTCGCGGATCTTGGCGTGCAGGTCGTGCACGATCGTCTCATGGTCTTTCTGACCGCGGCTGGTGGCGCCGGCGAACACTTCCTCAAGACCCGCCTGCGCTTGCCGCTTCCACCCTGAGACTTGGTTCGGATGCACTTGGTACTTGGCTGCGATAGCCTGGATCGTGCGCTCCCCGCGCAGCGCGTCGGTAGCTGCCTTGGCTGTGAGTCGGCGTCGTTTCGTCTCCATTCCTTTGGCCCTCCTCATAGCCTGGAACACACTCTAACATCCTGCCCGATTTTTCGGGACCAGCTCACCGCCCACCGTGACCTCGACCGCCTCGATGAAAACCTGTTCCTGGAAGCCTTCGCGGCGTCTCCCGCCGCCGCCGGCGGCGCCGCTCGTTGGCGATGAACCTCCTCCCCGTAGTCTCGGCCTATCGCCTCGCCGCCCGCCCCGCGCAGCACCGCTGGCTCGTCACCGGGCTCTGGGCCGAGCAGGCGGTGGGCATCCTCGGCGGCGAGCCCAAGACCTGCAAGTCATTCCTGATCTCGAGAAGGAGTCCTGGCTGAGCGCGAACAGCGTCCGACTGAAAGAGGGTGTGGGAGCGGGTGCCCTCCAGTCCCGGTGCGCTCACGATGGCGGTCTACGTCTTCGACAGAGTCTCCAGCCATCGCTCGATATCCGGGCGTAGCCAACCGACGGCGCGCGAGTTCGGACCCCCGAGCCGGACTGAATTCGGGAATTCGCCAGTTCGTACTCGTCGCCATAACGAAGTACGCGACAGACCCGTCAACTCCAGCACCGCTCGCGTTCGCAGGATTACCGGATAGCCTTGGAGGATCGGTGTCGGTGATGCACCAGAATGGAACTGTGCAGGCACGTGTCAACTCCCCAGAACAGAATGATTCAGCACCGATGAGCAGGACAAGTCGGATTCTACGTTCCAGACCGCATCTAGTCAACCCGTGGTATGGCGATGCAGCGATTGGCAGCCCGGAAGGGTGACAGATGACTATGTCACGCTGCATGACTCAAACGGGTGATAGGTCGTCCCGTCCCGGTAAGCGTCGGAGCACCGGGTAGCAGGCCCCAGGTGACAGGTGGAAACCCCTGTGCCCGAGAGCGGGGTGTCGAAAGCCTGCGAGGCGGAAAGAGCCGCGAAAAGCGGGGAGCAAGCACGCGGGCCGCAACATGAAGTTCGATTTCCCTTGTGGCGTAAGCCCCACCTGGAGGGGTTCCGTCAAGAGGTGTGTAAACAGATCAGGCGGCGTCTCTTGGTGTTGGCCTCCTCTGATCGGTAGGCCGTCGTGATACTGCTGCCCAGCGGCCACGGCCGGCAGTAGCTCGGGCGAATTGCTGCGCCGGAACTTGCGTTCGGCGACCAACAACATCTTCCATACCACGGCGGTCGCGTTGGCGACCTTCTTGAATCGTTTCGCCGCGTCCGTGCGCAGCCGCAACGCCGCGAACGGCGACTCCACCACGTTGGTGGTTCGCAGGTGCCGCCAGTGGCCACGCGGAAACTGGTAGAACGTCACCATCTGCTCCCAGTTCTCGTCGATCAGCTCGGCGGCCCGCTCATAGCCGTGGCCAACACACCAGTTCTGAAACACTCGCTTCTCTGTCGTGCCTGCGGTTCGCTTCGCTGATACGGAATCTTGGTCAGCTGCTCGCGCGCTTCGCCCTGGCGCTGCTTGGGCACCTGGGTCAACACGTTCACCACTCGATGATTCCCGCAGCGCTGCTCCGCGGCTCCCGGGAACACGTTGCGCAACGCGCTCCACAGCCCCAGGTTGCCGTCCCCGACCACCAGACGCGGTTCATTCATCCCCCCGTGCCCTCAGCTCTCAGCTAGCCCGCTCCACGACGCCGTCGACTCCCGGTACCCGCTGCTCACCGCCAGCACCACCTTGTGACCGTCCGCGTTCACTCCGATGGCCACCAGCAACGCCGCCTTCTCCTTCTCCAGCCCCGCTTTCAGGTACACGCCGTCCATCCACAGGTACACGATCTCGTCCTCGATCCCGCCCTGTTTCCACTCGCTGTACTCTGCCTGCCAGCATTCCTTCACCCGCGCCACCGTGCTTGCCGACAGCGCTGCCTGATCGCCCAGCAGCCCGCTCAGCGCCAGCTCGAAGTCACCGCTCGCCAGCCCGTGCAGATACAGATCCGGCAGCAGATCTTGCACTTCATGGTGCGGCGCGTGAACAGCGGCAGCAATCGGTTCGCGAACCGTTCATCCACATCGCGCACCCGCTACTCATCGTCAGCCGCCTCGGCTTACCGTAGCCGCTCCGATACGCAAGCTGGTCCGATCCTTTCACAACTCAAGGAGCAGGCCAAGGGCGCAAACAAAGCATTGATTTTGTGCGCCAGGAGGTGACCACGGCGAAGTTATGATCACGTGATGGGGAGCGCCTATAGGCAGATATGAGCGTAGGAATCCCTGCTTGTCCACCACGCGGGGCTGATGCTTCGCGCGCCCCAGGAATTCGGTCACCTCGTCGACCAGCATCTGCTGCATCCATTCCTGGTTGCGTCCTCTCGTATCGTTGGTCGGAAGGCTGACTACGAACCTTCGTTGGCTATGACATTGTCGCTGGCATTCGATAAGGTCTCTGAGCGATCCCGGTTAGTGCTGCGCATTTGTGCATTTGCGGCTTCGGAACCGATACCGGAATGGATGTTTCGCGAAGCTGGTAACCAGCTTCCGAGTATGTTTATGGAGACGGTGGGCGACGGCTTGAAGTGGAACCATGTCGTGGGAGAATTACGTCGCTATGGATTGGCCAAGCGCATTCTGATTAGGTCGTATGATGGCGGACATGCGTTGTTATTTCACCGCTTGACTCAACAGGTAGTACGCACACGAATTGCAGCGGCTGAAGACCGCATGGCTTTCTATAGGATGCTTGATAATGTTTGTCCGGATGACCCCTATTGCCCACATGACTGGCCGCGTTACGAGGCTCTAGTAGAGCACGTTACTCAACTTGGTCGGGTCCATGAGGCTTACCATATCGATACTTACGAGTTTGCTCGGTTGCTGAGTCGCGTGGCTATCTTTCTGAGTCAGAAGGGAAATCATAAGGATGCACGGGAACTCGCGGAGCGCGCGTTGGAGGCCCGACGGCGTGTGCTTGGGGAGGAGCACCCGGACACTCTCACGAGCACGAGCAACTTCGCTATGGTGCTTTTGGCGCAGGGCGACCATGCCGGCGCGCGGGAACTCCAGGAGCGGGTGTTGGAGACTGTTCGGCGTGTGCTTGGGGAGGAGCACCCGGACACGCTCACGAGCATGAACAACCTCGCGGTGGCCCTCTTGGCGCAGGGCGACCATGCTGGGGCCCGGGAACTCAAGGAGCGGGCGTTGGAGGTACGACGGCGTGTGCTTGGGGAGGAGCACCCGGACACGCTCACGAGCATGAGCAACCTCGCGGTGACGCTCGGTGACCAAAGCGACCACGTCGGCGCGCGGGAACTCAAGGAGCGGGTGTTGGAGACCCGACGGCGTGTGCTTGGGGAGGAGCACCCGGATACACTCACGAGCATGGGCAACCTCGCCGCGATGCTCAGGGCGCATGGCGACCGTGCTGGTGCCCGGGAACTCGAAGAGCGGGTGTTTGAGGCCCGACGGCGTGTGCTTGGGGAGGAGCACCCGGACACGCTCGCAGCATGGGCAACCTCGCCGTGACACTTTAGGGACGGTATCTGTCCCATCAGCACGCCGGCTTGGTACCGGTTGACGGTGTCCTATGTCGCGTAGAACGTCAGGGACGTGGGCGCGGCCGTGGCAGCCGCAGTCGGCGCAGTCTCAACAGTCATGATGACCGGCTCAGCGCGCGTCCCGGCGCCAGACCGAAGCGAGTCAAGGATATTCGGAAACCACCAAGGGGTTGCGAAAGCAATAACGGGATATTCGTGTAGCGCGTAAAACATTATATTATTTACAAATAGGCTCAATGATGGCGTAGTCGTACAGGCTGCCGTACCCACGGGGCAGGTGGAGGCGGCGCACTTCAATCTCGCGCAGGTGGTCGAGCACCAGGACCTGCAGCGCCTGCTCGTGGCGGGCAAGCTGCGAAGTCTGCGACAGGAGCAGGTAGTCGGGGAGCGCGGCGACCGTGGACCAAGGGGTGGGAAAGGGCGTGTCGTGCATATGCGTAAGTATATCACGGGATTGAAAATAGACGACTCGAACGAGTCCTTGGAGGCGACGAAACAGCGCCCGGAAGGCCGCTCAGCGCGGCGCTGCCGCGTCCACGGAGGCCAAGCTGTTTTCAGAGCGTCGGAGGGTCCGCCGCGCGCCGTAGTGAGCCGATACGCGCCCCGAAAACCGCGTCAAGTGGTGCACGCATCTTTTTCGCGATTTATTCTTGTTTGCCATCCGTCGGTGTGGCGGGTCTGCCTCGCACCGTCTCAATATCTCGGTCCTATCCAAAACAATGCTACCGCTACCGAGTTCGGGGGCGACGGCGACAGGTGATCAGGGCCATAATGGACTACCGGTTGTTGCGTCGAGCGCGCGCGCCATCCGGTCATCACGCCTGACACGGTCTCGGACCGGCCGATCGGCGGACTCGGGAATCTTGAGCAGGAGCACATTGTTGGAACACATCGGCGAGATCGAGAAACGGCTCTGGTCGAGCGCGGACAACCTACGGGCCAACTCCAACTTCGCCAGCAACGAGTACTTCCTGCCGGATCCGCACGAACTGTTCGGCAAGTGCGACTTCGTCATGGCCAATCCACCGTTCAACGTCGACGAGGTGGACGCGGAGAAAGTGAAGAACGACCCGCGCCTGCCGTATGCCCTGCCTGGCGTGAACAAGAAGGGCAAGGTCTCCAACGGCAACTACCTGTGGATTTCCTACTTCGACAGCTACCTAAACGACTGCGGCCGGGCCGGGTTCGTGATGTCCTCGCAGGCGTCGTCGGCGGGCGGCGAGGAAGCGAAAATGCGCCGCAAGCTGATCGAGGCCGGACACCTGGACGTGATGATGGCGATCCGTTCCGGATTCTTCTACACGCGCACGGTGCCGTGCGAGCTGTGGTTCCTCGACAAGGCCAAACCCGCCGAGCGGCAGGGGAAGTTGCTGATGATCGACGCGCGCAACGTCCACCGGAAGGTAACGCGCAAGATCTACGACTTCACGCCGGAGCAGCAGAAGAACTTGGCGGCCATCGTCTGGCTCTATAGGGGCCAGGGCGACCGCTTCCTCGCCCTCGTGGCCGAGCACCTCGACAGCATGGTCGACGCAGCCGGCAACGCCGCACCGCCCGTTCGCCGCCTGGCTGACGCGCTTGCCGATGCTGCCGCGGCGTGTGCCGATGGCGAGCTTTTCGACGACCGCGCACAGAACCTGACGGAGTTCGACAACGCGCGGGAGTCATTCGCCCACGACCTCGACGCCTTCGAGTCGGCGGCGGGCGAACTCCGCGCCGCATGGGATTCGGCCCGCCGCGACAACGCCGGGCTCACGGCGTTCGCCGCCCAGGCCCAGCCCGTGGCAGAAGCAGGGCGCGACCTGATCCGTCAGGCCGATCACCTCCACCGCTTACTGTCGCGCGTGACCGAGGGGCGCCGGAACGGCCGCGGCAGCCCGCTCAAAGCGGTCGGCGAAGCGCGCGACGGCGCGGTCGAGCATCTCAGAGCGCCGCGCTACTTCTGGCTGCAGGCACGCTGGCTTCAGGAGCGGTTTCCGGACGCGGCCCTGCGCGATGTCGAAGGGCTCGTGAAGCTGGTCGGCCACGACGAATTGGCCGGCAACGATTGGAGCCTGACACCGGGGCGCTACGTCGGTGTCGCGCCGGAGGAAGAAGACGAGAACTTCGACTTCGCCCAGACGATGCGGGACATCCACTCGGAACTCGACGTGCTCAACGCGGAGTCTGTCCAACTGGCGGCGACCATCAAGCGGAACTTCGAGGCGCTGGGGCTGTGAAAGAGCGCAAGACCATGGGACGTCGGCGCACCGGCGCGTCGATCCCGGCACCGCCGGGAAAAGCAGCGTTGCCTGCTGATTACGCTGCGCTGCTCGGTGAGATCAAGGAGCGCGTCCGCACCGAGCGCGGGCGTGTCGTGCTGGCGGCCAACGAGGCGATGGTGTTGCTGTACTGGGATATCGGCAAGGCGATTCTCGCCCGCCAAGAGCGGGAAGGCTGGGGCGCCGGGACCATCGCACGACCTCCGGCAGGCGTTTACGGACATGCGCGGATTCTCGCCCCGCAACCTCAAGTACATGCGCGCCTTCGCCGCAGCATGGCCCGAGCGCGAAATCGTGCAACGCACCGTTGCACAAATACCCTGGCGCAGCAATCTGGCCCTGTTGCACAAATTGGACCTCCCCGAGACGCGCATCTGGTACGCCCGCAAGGCCATCGAGCAGGGCTGGAGCCGGGAGATACTTGAGCTACAGATCCGCGCGCGCCTGTACGAGCGCCAGGGCGGCGCCGTCACCAACTTCCCCCGGACAATGCCGCCGCCCGACTCCGATCTGGCCACGCAGGCATTCAAGGACCCGTACCTGTTCGACTTCCTCGGCACTGCCAAACCGCGTACGGAACGGGAGCTCGAACAGGGTCTCGTGGACCACATCCAGCGGTTCCTGCTGGAGATGGGTGCCGGATTCTCCTTCGTCGGCCGGCAGGTGCTCCTGGAGGTCGGCGACAGCGACTTTCGCGTGGACCTGCTGTTCTACCACCTTCAACTCCGCCGTTACGTCGTAGTCGAGCTCAAGGCAGTCCCGTTCAGCCCCTCCTTCGTCGGCCAGATGAACCTGTACCTCTCCGCCGTGGACGACCTGATGCGCCACCCCGACGACGCGCCCACCATCGGCCTGCTGCTGTGCAAGGGCAAGGACCGGATGGTTGTCGAGTACGCCCTACGCGACCTCGCCAAGCCCCTCGGTGTCGCGGACTGGGAAACGCGCTTGGTCGAGGTCCTTCCCAACGACCTCAAGGGCACCATGCCGACCATCGAGGAGATCGAGGCGGAGCTCAGTGATGCGGACGAGAGAACCTGAAGAATTGGTGGGACAAGCAGTAGGACGGCCGCCGGCGATCTCTTACAGTTGGCAGATTAGCACATGACATGGACGAATTGCACGCTTGGCGATGTCATGACCCTAAAGCGTGGTCACGATCTCCCTACGCATAGTCGGCAGGATGGAGAGGTTCCGATTGTCTCCTCCTCCGGCGTTACCGGGTTCCACAACGCGTCCAAGTCCGATGCGCCGGGTGTCGTAACCGGTCGATATGGCACGCTTGGCGAGGTCTTTTCTTGCGGCGCTCATATTGGCCTCTCAACACGGCACTCTACGTAACCGACTTCAAGGGGAATGACCCTCAGTTCGTCTCATATTTCTTGAAGGACGCTATTTGCGACTACAGGATCGACAAAGCAGCAGTGCCTGGCGTTGATCGCAATGTTCTGCATAGGTTGAACGTGCGCGTTCCAGATCGATCCTGCCAGGAACGCATCACTCATATCCTGTCCGCCTACGACGACCTGATCGAAAACAACCGGCGGAGAATTGTACTGCTGGAACAAGCGGCGGGCGAACTATACCGGGAGTGGTTCGTCCGGCTCGGCTTTCCCGGCCATGAGAGCACGAGGATCATCGATGGTGTTCCGGAGGGATGGGAGAGAAAGGCTTATGCTGATTTGTTCAGTTTTCTTGGAGGATTCGCGTTCAAGAGCAAAACGTACGAGCAGGATGGGAAGTATGGAATTGTCACCATCAAGAACGTTCATGATGCTCAGTTCGTTCCCGAGTGCCCATCAAAGACTAATCTCTTACCAGAGGAAATGAAGAAGCATTGCGCTCTCGAAACTGGAGATATACAATTATCTTTAACAGGCAATGTAGGTCGTGCATGTGTTGTATTTGGCAGGAATTACTTGCTGAACCAGCGTCGGGATTCGACCTTGCGGTGCGCGATTTCGCCAAGACGACTGATCTGATCGCACGACTACGCTCGGCATGGCGGGCGATGGCGTAGTCGTGGTGACTCCGAAGCGGTCCGAGGCTCCCGGTGTGGACGATGGAGGCCCGATGAGCCCGGCGCTCTATAGCGAAGACACCCTCGTCCAGCAAACCACCGCCGAGTACCTGGAGGAACGGCTCGGCTGGCAGTCCGTCTACGCCTACAACAGCGAGACCTTCGGGCCGGATGGGACGCTGGGTCGGACGCGCGAGGAAGAGGTGGTGCTTGCGCGCTACCTTCGGCAAGCGCTGGAGGTCAACAATCCGGGCCTGCCTGCCGAGGCCTACGACAACGCCATCCGCGCCATCGTCGAAGTGAGCGCGGCTCAGTCCACGCTGCAGGCCAACCACGAGAAATATGGTCTCCTGCGCAACGGCGTGAAGGTCACGTATCGGGACCTGCGCGGCGGTATGGAGACGCGTACCCTGCGCGTGTTCGACTTCGACGATCCGGAGAACAACCATTTCCTCGTGGTGCGTGAGTTGTGGATCAAGGGGCCGCTCTACCGCCGCCGCGCCGACCTGGTGGGCTTCGTGAACGGCATTCCGCTGCTGTTCATGGAACTGAAGAGCATCCACCGCAACGTTCGCCACGCCTACGAAGAAAACCTCGACGACTACCGGGACACCATCCCCCACGTGTTTCATCACAATGCGTTCGCGGTGCTCGGCAACGGCGTGGACGCCCGCATCGGCAGCTACTCGGCGCCCTTCGAGTACTTCCGCGAGTGGAAGCGCCTCGACGAAGACGAACCCGGTGTCGTGGACATGGAGACGCTGCTCAAGGGGGTATGCACCAAGGCAAATTTCCTCGACCTGTTCGAGAACTACGTCCTGTTCGACGACAGTGGCGAGAGGCTCGTCAAGGTGGTCGTTCAGAACCAGCAGTACCTCGGCGTGACCCGAGCGGTGCGCGCCGTGGAGGAACGGCAGACCGCGGACGGCAGGCTGGACGTCTTCTGGCACACGCAGGGGGCCGGCAAGTCCTATTCCATGGTGTTCTTCAGCCGCAAGGTGCACCGCAAGCTCGGCGGCAACTTCACCTTCCTGGTGCTGTGCGACCGGTAGATCTGGACAACCAGATCTACCGGACCTACGCCGGCTGCGGTGTCGTCGGCGAGCAGGAGGAGGTGCGGGCCGGGAGCGGCCGGCACCTCAAGCGGTTGCTCGGCGAGCACAAGGCATACGTCTTCTCGCTGATTCAGAAATTCAACCAGGACGTTGTGCCCGGCGAGCCCTACTCCGAGCGCGACGACATTATCGTCATCGTGGACGAGGCGCACCGTACCCAGTACGGACGGATGGCGCTGAACCAGCGCAACGCCCTTCCCAACGCCCTCTACATCGCGTTCACGGGCACCCCGCTGATGAAGGAGGACGAACTCACCCGGCGGGTGTTCGGCGACTACGGCTCCCCGTAAGGGGTCCAACGGCGGGGTGTCGGCGACTGCGGCTCGCGTTACGGGTTCCAGCGGGCGGTGGAGGACGGCCCCACCGTGCCTCTCTACTACGATGCGCGTGGCGAAAAGCTTGGCGTCGCCACCGACGGCCTGAACGAGCGGATCGCGGAGAAGCTCGACGAGTTCGAAGCCGATGACGTCGACGTGGAGCAGCGGCTCGAACGGGAACTGAAGCGCGACTACCACATCATCACCGCCCCCGATCGCCTCGACGCCGTCGCCCGGGACTTCGTCTCGCACTACACCACGGCGTGGGACAGCGGCAAGGCGATGTTGATCGCCATCGACAAGATCACCGCCGTCAGGATGCACGGCCTGATCGGGAAACACTGGCGTGATCGCGCTTCAAGAAGGACGGCCACCCGTTCCGGGTCGCCATCGTCTGCGCGATGTGGCTCACCGGGTTCGACGTCAAGAGCCTCGCCACCCTTTACCTCGACAAGCCGCTCAAGGCGCACACCCTGATGCAGGCCATCGCAAGGGCGAACCGCGTGCACGAAGGCAAGAACAACGGCCTCATTGTCGACTACTGCGGCATCCTGAAGAACCTCCGGCGCGCGCTTGCGACCTTCGCTGGCCACACGGGAGCGGACGACGGGGGAGGGGAGGATCTTCCCGCGAAACCCCATGAGGAGTTGCTCGACGAACTGGCCGAGGCCATCGATTCGGTGCGGGAGTTCCTCGCCACAAAGGCGTTTCGGCTCGAGGAGATCATTGAGAAGGACGGATTCGAGCGCAACGCTGCCATTGCCGCCGCCAAGGAGGTGGTCAACGAGAACGACGAGACGCGGAAACGCTTCGAGATCATGGCCCGTATCGTGTTCCGAAAGTTCAGGGCAAGCCTGACCCTGAAGGAGGTCCATGTCTTCCGCAGCGCCTATGACGCGATCGACATCGTCTACAAGAGCCTACAGGCGGACCGCGACAACGCCGACATCTCCCAGATCATCCGCGAGCTGCACGACATCGTCGGGGAATACATAGCACCCGCTGGCACGGGACAGATTCGGGAATCATCGACGCCATATGATATATCGGCCATCGACTTCGAACGTCTGCGCCAGGAGTTCGCCCGCAGCCCGACACAGAACACGCACGTACAGAATCTGATGGCCGCCGTCGACAAGCGGCTTGCCCGGATGCTTGAGCAAAACCCACTGCGCACCGACTTCCAGCAGCACTTCGAGCAACTGGTCGCCGACTACAATCGCGAGAAGGACCGCGTGACGATCGAGAAGACGTTCGAGGCGCTGCTCAAGTTCGTCTCCAAGCTCGACGATGAACAGGAGCGTGCTCTCCGGGAGGGCCTCGACGAGCCGACGCTGACTTTGTTCGATCTCCTCAAGAAGAAAGACCTTACACCGGCAGACATCGACCGTATCAAGCAGGTCGCAGTCGACCTCTACGCAACACTGCGCCACCAACTGACCCGCATCCGCGACTGGAACCAGAAGCAGGCAACGCGTGACCAAGTGAAACAAACCATCCGCGACTTTCTCTACAGCGACAAAACGGGCTTACCCGAATCGTACTCCGAGGACGAGGTCACCAAGAAGTCGGAGCTGGTCTTCGGGCATTACCTCACGCAGCAACAACAAGGCTTCCCGTTGGCCGCTGGTTGACCACACCAGAAACCGGGTGCGTAAACATGGTGTCATCTGAATTCCCAGCGTCCAGCGTCACCTGAGTTGGTCAAGTGCCCGAAGACGTGCCTTGCATGTCTCGATCCCTTGTCGGTGTCCTGCCGGCCTTCTTTGGCTCGGGGGGCGTTCTACCGAGTTCGTTGGCGGTCTCGATCCACTCCCGGATGACGACCTGTACGTTGTCGAGAGCTTCCTGGTAGGTGCTGCCGTCGGCGGCGCAGCCGGGCAGTGCAGGGACTTCGGCGATGAACGCGTTGTCGTCCACGCTCCAGTAGATGATGATCTCATGCTTCACCGCGTATGGCTCGCCATTGGTGCTTCATGATGACCGCTGCGAACCCGTTCAAGCAACTCCTTGGTGGGCGCATCGGCACATCCGCCGCTGAGCGGTACGCGGGCGATGCGCCGACGGACAGCCGACCGGCAGGTTCGCTTGATGGGTCGGATGGGTCGGATGGGGCGGCGACGCTGGGGGCCCGTACCAGTAACATGGCGGCATGAGTACCGACATCGCCCCGGCCGCCCTCGACCTCGGACTGAAGGCGCGGCAGCTGATTGGTGAGGGCTATTGCGTCCTTGAGGGTATGCTCGACGCGGGCACGCTTCGGCACACGCGCGAAGTGGCCATGACGGCGGTGCGCGGGCTGTCGGAGGAGCAGCTTGAGGCGACGCGGTCGCCGGGGACGCTGATCAACTCGAATGACCATCCGGGGCTGGCGGAGTGTGTCGGCAACCCGAAGGCGCTGGCGGCGCTGGAGGCGATGGGGTTTGGCGGCAGCAGGTTCTGGAAGGCGGTGATCATCAGCAAGCCGGGGCCGAGCCCGCGGCTGTACTGGCACCAGGACTGCATGTGGTGGGACGACCCGCGCGCCTACAGCGACTACTCGCCGATGATCTTCCTGATGTACTACCTGGACGACACCTCGCGCGAGAACGGCTGCCTGCGGCTGCTGCCCGGCAGCCACCGCCGGTGGCATGAGCTGCACGAGATGGGGACCGCGCACACCAGGGACATCAACCGGATGGAGGACGAGCACGACCCGCGCTTCGCCGACTACCCGGGCGAGGTGGACGTGCCGGTCAGGGCGGGAGACCTGGTGGTGGGCGACGCCCGGACGTTCCACGCCACCCACGCCAACACCACCGGCGAGTACCGGACGGTGATCACGATCTGGTTCCACCCGCTGTTTGAAGACCTGCAGGAAGCGACGCAGAGCTGGATCCACGACGCGTTCCACCACCAGCACGCCGGGTGGCCGGCGGAGGCGCTCGACAAGATCGGTCCGCTGATCCCGGACTATCGGGGTTCGGTAGAGCCGCCGGACTTCAACCGCCAGCCCGACCGGGCGCGGCTGGAGCAGGCATCAGCTGAGCTGGCGTGAGGTCCTTGGGTAGACCGCGCTGGCGCTACGGTCCCAGCGCTCCGATTGTTTCCCAGTAACAGAAAAGCAAGCCCAGCCGGTGTAGATGTATAGGAGATGAGGCGCCCCGGTGCACGCGAGGGCTCAGGCGTCGGCTGTCTCGAAGGCGGTGATGTTGCGGGTGGCGCGGCTGAACTCGATGCCGATCAGGTGGATGGCCGCGCCGGTGGCGCGGTACTTGTCGGCGTAGCGCCGCTGCTGCAGCTGGGCGAGGGCCGACCCCGGGGGCGCCATCTCCGCCACCTTGAACTCGAACAAGTAGACTTGGCCGGCGGTGCGCACCGCCATGTCGAGGCGCCCGTGGCTGGTCGGCTCCTCCACGGCGATGTCGTAGCCGAGGGCGGCGAAGTAGGAGTAGAACACGCTGGCGTAGAAGCCCTCGTAGTGGGCAATGTGGTTGTTGGTGTACCATTGGTAGGGAATACTGGCGAAGAAGGCGTGGAACAGCTCCTCCAGGCCGGCGCAGTCGTGCGCCTCCAGCAGCCGGGCCAAGCGGATGCTGTTGGCGGTCTGCTGGTCTGAATCCTGGACCAGGTGGCGCAGCAGATGCTCATTCAGGCCCTGCCGCACCTCCCGGTTGGGGTAGCCGAGGCGGTACAGCGCCTTGCCGCCCAGTTCCCGTTCTTCCGTGATGGTCAGGTAGCCGGTCTGGAACAGTAGCGCCTCGGTGCCGATCTTGTTCACGTCGAACGCCGACAGCAGGTCCTCGGTTCCCAGCATTCCGTCGAGCGACACTGACGAGACGCGGCGTTCGAACAGCTTGTCCACCAGGAACGATGGTGTACCAGTCTCGAACCAGTGCGCGGCGAATTTTCGGCGGCGCAAGAACAGCAGCACATCGTAGGGGTTGTACACCTTCTCCGTGCCCAGCCAGCTATAGCCGTTATACCATTCGCGCACCCGCTCCCGGTCCGTGCCGCCGAACTCGGACGCGAACACCGCGTCCAGGTCGTCCTCCGTGTACCCGCAGATCGACGAGTACTCGGGATCCAGGGTGATGTCGGTCAGGTTATTCAACTGCGAGAACAAATTGACCTTGGAGAACTTGCTGACGCCGGTCAGGAACGTAAAGCGCACGTGGGCGTCGTTGTCCTTGATCACGCCGTACAAGCCGCGCAGGTAGTCGCGGTTGGCACGCGCCGGCTCGGGCTGCTCCAGCATGTCCAGGATCGGCTTGTCGTACTCGTCCACCAGCACCACGACCCGTTGGCCGGTCTGCCGGTGCAGGGCTTCCAGCAGATACGCGAAGCGGCCGGCTGCCGTCAGGTAGTCGGATACTACTCCCAGACGCCGTTCGACGCCGGCGAGTTGCTCCATGACGTTCGCTTCCAGCGCGTCCGGCCCGGCGAAGTTACCGCCGCCGAAGCTCAGCCGCACCACCGGATGGCGCTCGGACCAGTCGTGGCGGTCGTGGATGTACAGCCCGGCGAACAGTTCCTCGCTGCCTTCGAACAGCTCCTTCAGCGTATCCAGGAACAGGCTCTTGCCGAACCGGCGGGGCCGTGACAGGAAGTAGTGGGTGTCTTCGTCGAGGAGACGTGCAAGGTAAGGCGTCTTGTCGACGTAGTAGCAGTTCCGTTCCCGTAGCTTGCGGAACGTCTGTATGCCGATAGGCAGTCTGCGCTTCGCCACCCGCCCATCTTACCGCGCGCGCCGTTGGCGCAACACCCGCCGCCACGGCCCGGTGCTCGTCGAGTCCGGCTCCATCGCGAGAGAAACTGACAAGAAGGGCTGTCTTGGTGAGGCTGTCGTCGCTACACTTGGCTGCGGTGCCGGCCGCTTACCAGGGTGCGTGGCCGGGCCCGACGCCGGTGCCGCGCGCTGCACCATCTCACGCGCTGCACCATCTCAAATGGAATGGAGACTTGGAGATGCAGAGGAGTAATCGCAGGATTGTGTTTGCCGCGCCGCAGACGGTGGAGGTGCAGCAGGAACAGGTCGTTACGGATGGGCTTGGCGCTGACGAGTTGATCGTCGAGTCTCTGTACTCGGCGGTGAGCGCGGGCACGGAGCTCGCGTGCCTCTCCGGTACGGAAGCGTGGTTCCCGTTCCCGCGGGTGCCGGGCTACGCCGCGGTCGGACGCGTCGTGGCGTTGGGCAACGCCGTCACCGGCCTGCGCGAGGGTGAGGTGGTGCTGCACTACGGCGGCCACCAGTCCTACAATCGAAGGACGCTCGGCGACTTCCTGGTGCCGGTGCCGGCAGGCATCGACCTGCAGGTCGCCCCGATGACCCGGCTCGCATCGGTCGCGTTCACCAGTATCAGGGTGTCCAGCATCGAAGCGGGCGACTTCGTGGCGGTTGCCGGTCTCGGCCCGGTGGGCAATCTGGCCGCCCAGCTTGCCCAGATCCAGGGCGGCCGCGTGATCGGGGTGGACGTCAGCGCCGGCCGCATCGAGCTCGCCCGGAATTGTGGCATAGAGCAGACCATTGACGCCTCGCGGGAGGACGCCGCCGAACGCATCAGGGAGATGACCGGCGGCGGTGGCGTCGACACCGTGATCGACGCCACCGGGTCTCCGCGTGCGATCGTCGCCGAGATGCGTTGGGTGGCCAAGCGCGGCGAGCTGATTCTCCTGGGTAGTCCGCGTGGAGAGGTGCAGGGCGACCTCACGGAATTGCTCAGCGGCGTGCACCTGTGGCCGCGCGGCTGCGTCACGCTCAAGGGCGCGCACGAGTGGCGCTACCCGGTGATGCAAGACCCCAACACCAAGCACTCCCTGGAGCGCAACTCGCGCGTCGCGTGGTGGCTGCAGCAGACCGGCAAGCTGCAGATGGACAAGCTGATCACGCACGTGGTAAGCCCTGCAGATGCTCCCGCGGCCTACGAAGGCCTGCGCACCCGCAAGGACGAATACCTGGGAGTCGTGTTCGACTGGTCCGGGGACGAACCCGTAGCGGCACCCTCGTGCGCGTAGTTTTGGACAACTCTTGGTACTTTCTGCATGGGTTTCGGTCGCTCCTACGGTGCTATGGTAGGAAGGATTGATCATCGGCATAGGAGGTAACCAGATATGCGGATCACAGGGACCAAGGTCGTCGTTTTGGCATTGCTTGCCATACTTGCGGCGCCCTTCATCGCAGTTGCGAGCGGCGCGGAAGAGGGTGGCTCCGATCAACCGGTAGAAATCCGGTTCCACGGACGGGTCGGCAGTCAGGGCGATCACTTCGATCGCATGCGAGACATCTTCAACGAGATGCATGGCCCGGCAGTCACGGTGAAGACCGAACACTTCCCGGGCCCGGAGTATGCCACCAAGATCAACACCTTGATCGCCGGCGGGACGCTCGGCGACGCGTTCTGGACTGCCTCGATCGAGGGCTTCAACAGCTACGCGGCCTCCGGCGTATACGAACCGCTGGAGGAACTGGTCGCCACGGAGAGCTTCGATTTGGCCGCCTACTTTCCGTCCACCGTCGAGGCGCTCACCTTCGACGGCAACCTCTATGGGCTGCCCTGGGGTGTGCACCCCGGCTGGTACGGCCTGTATTACAACAAGGCGATGTTCGACGAGGCCGGTGTCGACTACCCGACCGCCGAGTGGACCTACGAGGATCTTCTCGAAGCGGCCAAGCAGATCGCACGGCCCGACGAGGGCATCTATGGCTACGCCACGCCGCTCAACTACTGGGGCTTCGAGGCCGCCACCAGGGCGTTCGGGGGCGACCCGCTGAGCGCGGACGGCACCACGGTAACGCTGGGCGAGCCGGACGCACGCGCCGCCCTGCAGTTCCTGGTGGATGCCATCTTCACCCACCGGATTACTCCTTCGCCGGAAGACATCGTAGGCGGGATCAACCCGATGATCGCGGCCGGTCAGATCGCGATGGCAACCGGCGGGTTCTGGGTCGGCAGCGGCCTCACCAACCTGATGGAGAGCCGCGATGCGTGGGGGGTGGTGCCCCATCCGTATGGCCTGGGATCCAATCCCGCCCGCGGGCAGCAGATACACGTCGATGTCCTCGGCATCAATTCGGCCAGCGAGCATAAGAACGCGGCCTTCCGCTTTATAGCCCTGGCGTGCTCCGAGGACGGGGCGTTCGACCTGTGGAAGAATACCGGTTTTCCGAGCGCGCGCCATGACGTGATCCGGCGCGACGAGGTGAAGGGCGACGCTCACTTCCAGGTGTTCGCCACGGGACTCGGAGAATCCTGGGCCGCGCATCAACCGGCCAATCACCGTACGCAGGAGGTCATGAGGACCATCGCGAGCGGGCTGCAAGGCGTATGGGTCGGTGAATCGAGCCTCGACGAGACCCTGCCCGATGTCGTTCGCAAGGCGCAGGAGGTAGTGGACCGACCGCCCGCCAGTTAGCGGCCAAGATTCGAAACAGCGGCCGGGCAGCGCTTCGCCGCCCGGCCGCTTTCCATGCAACAGGAGCGTTTGTGACAGACCACGCAGTGGAGGAACGGCACGGCTCGCAACGCGGCAGCCGACCGAAGGGCCTTGGCCTGGAGCGGAAAGAGACCCTTACGGGCTACTTCTGCATCTCGCCCTGGCTGCTCGGCATGGCTGCCTTTTTTGTCGTGCCGATGCTGTATTCGCTGTGGCTCAGCCTGACCCACTATTCGGGTCTCGGAGCGCCGCGGTTCGCGGGCCTGGCAAACTACACCCGCATGCTGCAGAACGAACTGTTCTGGACGTCGATCTCGAACACCCTGATCTACAGCCTGATGTTCGTGGCGCCGAGTGTGATCGGTTCCCTTCTGTGCGCCATGCTGCTCAATCAGCAGATCCGGGGGCGCACGTTTTTTCGCTCCGTGTTCTTCCTGCCGTCCATTACTCCGATAGTGGCGGCGATGTTCCTGTGGATGTGGATCCTGCAGCCGAAGGTGGGCCTGTTCAACTACCTGCTGTCGATCGTCGGGGTGGACGGTCCGGGCTGGCTGGGCAGCACGCGCTGGTCCAAGCCGGCCCTGGCCATGATCAGCCTGTGGGGGGCGATCGGCGGGCGCCCGATGCTGATTTTTCTTGCCGCGCTGCAGGGAGTACCCAACGAATACATCGAGGCGGCGGAGATCGACGGCGCGAGCGCGTGGCGCAAGTTCATTTCCATTACCGTTCCGATTATCTCGCCGATCGTGCTGTTCAACACCCTGATCGCCGGCATCACGGCGCTGCAGATGTTCGAGATTGCCTACATTGCCAGCGCGCCGCAGGGGCAGCAGCACGAGCTCGGCGGGCCGGGACGTTCGACGCTCTCCTACGTGCTGAACCTGTACATCAGGACGTTTCAGGACTTCGACATGGGCTACGGGTCGGCCCTGGCCTGGTTCTTTTTCGCGGTCGTGCTGCTGGCGACATTCTTGTTCATGCGGTCGTCGCGGGGGTGGGTGTTCTACGAGTCCACGGAGGCGCACGATTAGCATGGTCAGCATGACGGCGGGAGGGACCCTGACGCAACGCCGCCTGTTGCCTTCCCGGTTTCTGATCTACGCCGTCGCGGTTGTACTCGCAGTACTGTTCGGGCTGCCGCTCCTGTGGGCCGCGCTGTCCTCCCTGAAGACCTTTCGCGAGCTGTATATCTTCCCCCCGACTTGGTTTCCGGAGGCGCCGCAGTGGGTGAACTACCGGGACGCGTGGACGTCGGCTCCGTTCGGGCGCTTCTTCATCAACAGCACCACGGTGACGCTGCTCAGCGTGGTCGGAACCCTCCTGTCCAGTTCGTTCGTCGGTTACGGTTTTGCGCGGTTCCGATTCCCCGGGAGGGGGATCCTGTTCCTGATCGTCCTGAGCACGCTTATCCTGCCGCATCAGGTTACCGTTATCCCGCGGTTCCTGCTGTACCGGGAGTTCGGCTGGCTCGATACGCTCCTGCCGCTGTGGGTGCCGTGGTTCTTTGGCGGGAGTGCGTTCGGCATCTTCCTGTTCCGGCAGTTCTTCCTGACCATTCCGAACGACCTGGACCAGTCGGCACGCATCGACGGCGCCGGGTTCCTGACCATTTTCGTCCGCATTCTCATGCCACTGTCGCAGTCGGTCACGGTCAGCCTGGCGATCCTGACCTTTCTGGCGAGCTGGAACGAACTGTTCTGGCCCATCATCGTACTCAATACGTACGAGAAGTACACCCTGGCGTTGGGGTTGCAGTACTTCCGCACCCTCGCCACCGCCGGCGGCGAACTCCGCGAGCACCTGCTGATGGCCGGCGCCATGATGATGACCTCCGTCGTGCTCGTGGTGTTTATCGCCCTGCAGCGCTACTTCACCCAGGGCATCGTCCTCTCCGGCCTCAAGGGTTAGTCCGTTGGCAGACTGATCCGAGCGCGGGCTATCTGCCGGATGACTGCAGCCACGATCGCGGCGAAACGCCTTCCAGCTTTTTGAATACCTTGCTGAACGACTGCACGCTGCCAAAGCCTGACCGCAGTGCCGACTCCGTGATGTTGGTGGTAGCGTTGAACATGAGTTCCTTGGCATGGTCCACGCGCATTCGCTTGATGTATCGTCCGGGACTCTCGTTGGTGTAGCTCCGAAACAGCCGAAAGAAGTGGTTGTACGAAATGCCGATGTCCTCGGCAACCGCGGCAACCGACAAGGTGGGATCCGTAAGGCGGTCGTGCATGAACCCCACGGCGTTCCGGACGACTCGCCAATTCGCCGCCACCGGAGCCGGCAGTGGCGGCTGGTGACGCTCCGGCGAGAGGCGCATGGCGAGGCCGAATATTGCCTGTACCAGGCCGTCGCAGGTAATGCGCGAGCCAACGCTCTGTTGCTGCCACTCCTCGCGCAGCAACCGATTGAGCTCCCGTATCGATTGGAACCGCTGCGCCGGTATGGAGATTACCGGTGCAATCCGTGCCGCCACGAAGCTGCCGCCGCGGACATGGAAGTGCACGACCGTCATGTCCGCGTCCTTGTTGTGGTGTACCGCGTGCAGAGCGTTGGGCGTGATCATGACAAGGTCGCCTTCACGTACTCGGTGACAGTGGCCTTCGACATGCATGGTAAAGTCGCCGGCCAGGACCAGGTGAAACACGAACTCGGGATTGACGTACGACCCGCCCGGCAGCACCCCTTGGCGCCGCTTGACGACTACTGTTTCGACTTCCACGGGGCAAACTCCCGGCCGACGAATTCCTGGCACGGCAGGGCGGCGTCGTTATTCAGTACGTTCGGTCGTGGTTCTCCCAACAAGTCCTCCAATGCTAAAACGGCGGGCGGTAGACGATGCAGAGTCCGGCTGGCCTGTGAGAGACAGCAGCTTGTTCATGCTATCCGCTTTGGGAGATAATGTATCGACAGCCGGATACGGAATCGCTCGTCGCTTGCTGTCGCTCGATGCCGGTTATGCTGGTCCGGCGGCACTCGCTCGTGGAAAAAGGGGAACAGCAGTGAGCGACAAGAGCCACAGTGGTGGCAGAGACCGCTTTGACGGCACCACGCGAGTCCGTTCCGAGGCGACCGGGTTCTTCCGCGTCGAAGAAATCGGCGGCAGATGGTGGTTCATTACCCCGGACGGCCATGGCTTCCTGTCCGTTGGCGTCAATCATATCGATTCGGCCTGCCTGAAGTACCCGGACAACGTGCACATCTGGAACGGCAGGTACGGCGACGAGCGGTCGTTCTGCGAGAACGGCGTGCGCAACGACTTGCAGAACTGGGGATTCAACACGGTCGGGTGGTCGCAGGAAGTCCATGTCCGGCAACGCACCCACACGCCGCCGTGGCGCCACGATCAGTATCGTTGGGTGGGCATGCCGTACTGCCACGCGATCCCGTTCACGGAGATTGAAATGTGGAACCGGTATCCGCGGTTCCCGGATGTGTTCAGCGACGATTTCGAGCAGTGGTGCGACCTCCAGGCGCGCTACTGCTGCGTGGACATGGCTGCCGACCCGTGGCTCATAGGCTATTTCTACGCGGACGTCCCGTCGTGGGGTAGGAACTCGAACTCCGGTGTCAAAGGATGGGCCGAGATGTTCGACATGAACTCCGCGTCCGGCAGAGCCGAACTGGGCAAGATCTCCGCCCGCTACTACCAGGTCACCCACGATGCGATCAGGCGGTACGATCCCAACCACCTGATCCTGGGCGATCGTTACAACGGCCAAGGACCGCTTCCGGAAGTAGTGCTTGAAGCCATGATACCGGCCGTCGACGTACTGTCGATTCAGCACTTCCCGCCGATCGAACGGTTTGTTGCACTGTCATCGGAATGGCACCGGCGCACCGGGAAACCGGTGGTCAATGCCGACGTGGCCTTTCACGTCCGGGCGCTGGGGCGGGATCATCCGCATGGCATTACGACACAGCGGGAACGCGGCCAGAAGTATGCGCGGTGGGCCGGCGAGTGCTTTGCCGAGCCGCACATGATAGGCTGGCACTGGTGCGGCTACATTGAGAACGAATGCAGGCAGGCGGGGTTGAAGGACCGGTTCGACGAGCCGCAGACCGAGGCGCTGGACCTGATCACGGAGTTCAACCACCAGCTGTACGACCGCGTGGCGGGTAGCGCCTGAAGCGCGAGGGAGAATGCAAGTGGGCACCATCACGATGGACGGCTACGGCGGAATCGAGCAGGTCAAGGGCGAAGCCACCGGCTATTTCCATCCGCAGAAGGTAAACGGCAGGGAGTGGTTCATCGATCCGGAGGGCAACGGGTTCTTCCCGCTCGGCATCAGCCACATCTATTCGAGCGACAATGAGACGACGGTCAAGGATCACTACGGCTACGACCAGAAGGCGTGGGTGCACGACTGGTTCGAGAAGTACCGGGAACTTGGCTACAACTGCGCTCCGGCCGGCGCCACCAGTCCGTGCCGCGACAAGCAGGGCTTCGTCGACGTTGAACACATCGAGGAGTACTTCGTAGCGCACCGGTTCCCGTTCGTCGCCGGCGTGTGGCAGTTTCCACACCCTGCCGAGCTGCGCTTCGACCAGGAACGGCAGGACATATTCAGCAACTACCACGTCGATCTTGTCGAACGGCGCGCCGAGAACACCTGCGGCCGGCACAAGGAAAACCCGTATCTGATCGGCTATTTCTACGGGTTCGGCGGCTTCGTGCAAATGAACCGATGGATCAACACCATCATGGCGTCGCACCCGAACAGCGCCGGGCGTACGGCGCTCGGCAATCTGCTCGTTGACAAGTACCGCGGCGACGTTGCCGCATTCAACGACATCTACGGCACTTCGTGCACCGACATGAACGCCATCAAGACGACCGAAGTGGTCTACTACGACGACCACTTCAACAAGTTCTCGGAGCGCGATTACGCCAAGGCCGACCCCCGCAAGAAACACGACTTCGAGATGCTGGTGCGGGCGCTGGCGGTGCAGACCTACAAGGTCGGATACGAGGCGATCCGAAAGCACGACGACAACCACACCATCCTGGGCATGTACGTCAAAGCGGCCTCGTTCGAGGTCGACACCTGGAGGGAGGTGATCCGGTACTCGGACGTGTCCACTCCCCAGCACGTCAATCCGATCATGCCGCACGACGAGTTGTACGAGGCAACGGGAAAGCCGATCTTCGTTTCCGATCAGGTGTTCGGGAATGGCTACGATTCCCGCGTCGGAAAGCGCGGTCTCACCGCCGCGGAGATGGCCGAGTCGTACGAGTTCATGATAAGGCGCGTGGTACAAGACCCGCGCGTGTGCGGGCTGTCGGTGTGCCGGACGCTCTATGACCTGGTGTCGGGTGCCATGCGGTACCAGCACGGCGCCCAGGAGGGCATCTACGACGAACACGGCAATCCCCGGGTCGCCATCATCCGCAAGATCAGGGAGATCAACAGTGCCCTCTACGATCATGTGCTCAACCCACGGAGCGACGACGACCTCGCGCAGGAGGAGGCGCTGCTGCTGTCGCGGATCGCGCTCTCGAGGCAGCCCGCATAGGCCGTTGGACAGCCGGGAAATGCGCGCATGGAAATGAGGCAGGCACTCCGCGAGTTGGGAGTGCGGGACGATACGCTGTCGCGGGAAGAGAAGGGGAGGTTGGATCGCGATGGCTTTCTGCCGCTGCCGGGGATTCTGAGCCGCGAGCATGCGGGGCGGCTGGGCACGCGGCTGGACGAACTGATTGCGCAGGGAGAATCGGTACAGCACCAGGAGGGAGTGGAGTCGCTGGACGACGTGATTCACCAGGATCCGATGTTCGAGGTGTGTATCACGCATCCGCGCGTTCTGGCTGCCATGGCGCACGTGCTCGGGAGCGACTTCAAGCTGCATTCGGTAAACAGCCGCATTGCCCGTCCCGGTTACGGGCTGCAGGATCTCCACGTCGACTGGGACCGGGCCGTGGAGCCTGGCGACTACTTCATCTGCAACTCGATCTGGGCACTGGTCGATTTCACCGAGCGCAGCGGGGCGACCAGGGTGGTGCCGGGATCGCACCGCAGCGGCAGGGTACCGTCGGTGGTGATGGCCAACCTGTTGGACACGCACCCGGATCAGATCCAGCTGTTGGCGCCGGCGGGGACGGTGGTCGTATTCAATTCGCATCTCTGGCACGGCGGCACCCACAATTCCAGCCGCGTGCGCCGGTGGGCGCTGCACTCCGCGTTCGTCCGCCGCGACCAGGAACAGCAGAACGATCAGCGCAAGCTTATCCGCCCCGAGACGCACGCCCGCCTGGACGCGGCGGCTCGCTGCATTCTGGACGTGTAAAACGCGCGGGCACGGGGAGGCGAGCACGGTAAGCCGGCTTGCTCCGTCGAGAGTCCCCCGGTTCGACCGGTTTACGCGGCTCGCGACGACCGAACGCGACAAGTTCGTGGTCGATGCACACGGCCTGATCGTATGTGTCGCCTTGCCCGACAACGATGCCCTTCAAGCCGAGCGGGTATGCGACGTACCCGGCTACATGCTGCTCGATGATGATCTTGAAGTTGCGTTCCATAAGGCCGTTGTTCAGTCCAGCGTTACGGTTTTGCCGGTTTGGGCAGATTGCAGGATGGCGTGGGATACTTGTAGCGCCTTGTGGCCATCTGCCACGGAGGCAGGGTTCTGGTGGCCTGTCGCGATCGATTGGATGAAGTCGTCGGTCTGGCGGCGGTAGGATTGGTCGTCGAGGTCGTCCTGCAGCATCTCGACGACTTCGAACTCGTCGTCGTCGGTCTTGCGGTGGAATTCGCGGCTGCACCAGATGCCGTTGTTGCCCAGGGCGGTGCCGGATACGAACGCGGTGCCGCGTGTGCCGAGCACCCCGCGGCTGTTGAATCCGATGCGGCTCGACCAGCTCGCGTTGATTACCGCCGACGCGCCGCTCTGCAGCTGCAGCAGCGCGTGGGCGTTGTTGTCAAATCCCTCCAAGTCGGTGGCCGTACTGAAGGTGGCGCCGTTCACTGCCGCCACCTCGTCGGCCATGATCCAGCGCAGCAGGTCGATGTCGTGGGACAGCGACTCTACCGTCATGCCGCATAGGGTCGCGGGGGCGGTACGCCAGTTGTTGCCGCGCGCCGTTCCGAGGGCGCCAGCGCCCATGCCGAACCGCTGGCACCAGAAGTGGTGCAGCCTGCCGAGCGAGCCACCCCTCGCGGTATCGTGGAGGCGCCCGTAGCCGATCCGGTAGCGTTGGTTGAAACCGGTCACCGCAATCACGCCTTGGCGCTGCGCCGCTGCGACAATTGCGGCGCCGTCGTCCACGCTAATGGCCAGCGGTTTCTCGCACAACACGTGCTTGCCTGCGGCGATCGCCCGCACGGCATACTCGCGGCGGAACCCCGGCGGGGTCAGCACGTACACGGCATCGCACCGCTGCAGCGCCGGTTCGAGGCGGTCGAGCGGCTCGCCGCCCCCCCGCCGGGCGAAACCATCGCGCCGCGCCCCGCCCACGTCGACTGCGCCGCCGGTCGGAGGCGGTCGAGCGGCTCGCCGCCCCAGCGCGCGGCAAACTGCTCGCGCCGGTCCCGGTCGATGTCGACCGCCGCCACGATTGCTGCATGCGGGTTGTTCGCCAGGGCGGCGCCGTGCTGCCGGGCAATTCCGCCGGTTCCGACCACCGCAACCCTGATCTGCGCCATGCCGGCAACTGTCCATCGGATGTCCGTCGAGCGGCAAGAGGCGCCGGGCTCGATGCCTGCGTTCGCCTCCAAGTAGCCGTTCGAAATTTCGCCGCGGGCTGCTCGGGCCGCGGAGTGGGGTAGGCGGGGCGGGCTCGGGGCGGGCGGTTTCGCATGGCCACGGTGAGACGCAACCTGATAGCATCGGTGCCGGACGGCGCGCGGCGGCGGTGGCCGCGATCTGTGCGCGGGAAGGAGAACAGGGCAAATGAGATCGGTGATTTGCGTGCATGAACGCTTCGAACGGATGTGGCCGTTTGTGGCCGACTACTGGCATCGGCGCTGGCAGGAGAACGGCGGCGGTGAGCTGTACCGTAGCGAGGACGCGGAGGCGCGGGTGCCGGCTCTGGTGCCGGATCCGGGATCGGTGCAGCGGCTGGCCGTGCTCGGGTTTCCCGGCGACGCACAGGACCTGGAACCGTTTGCCGCCCTGGAGGAGTGCTATTACCAACGCACCCGGTCAATGTCGGCAGATGGGGTAGAGGCCGCGGAGGCGCGCGGCGTGCGCTTCATTCCGCACCGCCCCGACCTGTACTGGGGGCAGTCGGTAGCCGAGGTCGGGTTGGGCCTGACGATCTGCGCACTGCGTCGCATTCCCCAGCGTTATGCGGCGATGATGCAGGATCATGAGACGTGGCGCTACTTCCCCGAGGTGGGCCGGCCCGGCCAGCCGGGCGTCCAGATGTGCGACGACACGCGGTTTAGCAACGGCACCATCGCCGGCAAGCGGGTACGGGTGGCCGGCATCGGTAACATCGGCGGCCGCTATGCTTCCTGGTGCGGGGCGATGGGGGCCGAGGTGGCGGTATGGGACCCGTTCGCGGCGCAGGCGGCGTTCACCCTGGCCAAGGTGGAGCGCCGCTACGAGCTGCACGACCTGGTCAGCGACGCGCAAGTGTTCGCTCCGATGCTGCCGCCCACCGAGCAGACCTATCACATCATTACCGCCGAACTGATCGACGCCTTGCCGCGCGGCTGCCTGGTGGTGCAGGTGACGCGCGCCTTCATCTGCGACCTGGACGCCCTGTACCGGCGCGTCCTGAACGACGAGCTGGCCCTGGCCGCCGACGTGTTCGCCACTGCGCCGGGGCGCCGGCAGGGCGAGCCGGTGCCGCTCGATTCACCCCTGCTCGGGCGCCACAACGTCGTGCACACGCCGCACATCGCCGGGCGCACGGTGGATGCCAACCACGCCTGGGTCGAAGACATCATCTCCCGCTTCAAGGTACGGTGACGGACGTGGCGACCGTTCCCGAGGTGATGAAGCTGCCCCACGAAACGGTTTCCGCCGAACGGCGGGTACGCACCGGGGTGCTCAGCGACGCGGACTTGGCACAGTTCACCGAGCAGGGCTACGTGGTGGTCCCCGACGCCGTTCCGCGCGCGAATCTGCGCGCCATGGTGGAGCTGATCTGGCGCTTCATGGAAGCGGACGAAGGCGACTCGGAAAGCTGGTATCGCACGGCGCCGCGCGAGGCCACCGGGGAGGCGTCTCCGATCTCGCGCGCCGGCATGGTGGAGGTCTACCAGCAGCAGGAGCTGTGGGACAACCGCCAGTACCCGCGCGTCTACCAGGCGTTCGTGGACATCTGGCAGACCGAGCAGCTATGGGTCACCCTCGACCGCGCCAACATGAAGCCGCCGGTGCGCGACGACCGCCCCGAGTGGCAGCACGGCGGCTTCATCCACTGGGACCTGGACACCCTGCAGGATCCAATCCCGTGCGGCGTGCAGGGCGTTCTCTATCTGACCGACACTACGGCGGAGCAGGGCGGCTTCCAGTGTGTGCCCGGCTTTCCGCGGCGCTTTCCCGACTGGGCCACGACCCAGCCCGCCGACCGCGATGCGCGCTTCCCTGACCTCACCGGCCTGGACGTGCAGTCGATTCCCGGCAAAGCCGGAGACCTGTTGATCTGGAACTCGCTGCTGCCGCACGGCAACGGCGAGAACACGTCCGACCGCCCGCGCCTGGCCCAGTACATCTCCATGTTTCCGGCCGCGCGCGGCAGCGAGGAGGAGCGGCGCGGGCGCATCGCCGCGTGGCGCGAGCAGCGTTCGGCGAGCGGCTGGCCGGGCGATCCGCGCAACTGGGAGCAGCGCCACGGCAAGCCCGCCAAGCTGGACCGCCTCGGGCGCCGGCTGCTGGGCCTGGACCCCTGGACCTGACCGGAGCTCCGTCCCGGTACCGCTACAGCAGGGAGCGGAAACCGCGCTCGCGACCGAACAGCATGCGGTTGGAGTCGTGGAAGTTGCGCGCCCCGCGCGACGCGGTGCGGACCACGTAGATCAGGTCGTCGCCGTCGAATTGCCAGTCCACGTACTGGTAGCCGGTAAGCCGCAGCGAGTCCTCCGGCAGCAGCCCGCTGTCGTCTTCCAGCAGCGTCTTCACCACCCGCCACCGGCACAGGTCGTCCGACGCACACAGCGCCAGCACGTTGCGCTGGCGCTGATGCAGGTGCACGCCCTTCTGCTGTGACTCCCGCCACCGGGACACCAGCCACTCCTGGTCCGGCACCACGTTGGCCAGGGTGAGGTAGGTGCCCGACACCGGATCGCGGCGCAGGGTGAACTTGGCCTTTCCGCCGGGGTACGGGATGAAGCCGCCCGCAGCGCCGGCATCGATGGACGGGTCGAAACTCAGCCGCCGGCCCTCGTCTTCGATCCTGACCATGGCGGCGACATCCTGGGCCAGGGGCTGAGCTTCGAAGGTCAGCACGTCCCACAACTGGCCGTCGGGGGCGGCCACCACATTTCCCTCGCGCCAGCCGGGCAGGCTGACCTCTCCCCATTCGTCGAGGGTCCACCGGGGCTGAAACGGCAGCTTGTTGCTCATGCGCCAACTGGCGGCCTGCAGCAGGTCCGCGTCCACCGGCGCCGAAATCACGCACGCCTGGAAGCCGATTCCCCAGTGCATGGGGTTGCAGTCCTCGAACGCACGGTACAGGCGCCCCTCGTGCACCAGCACCGCGACCGGCGCGCAGTGGTAGTTGGGCGGAGTGCGGTGTGGCCCGCCGGGAAACAGGAGCCCGCTGCCGTGGTCTTCCGGATGCGTCCACGAGAACCCGCCGTCATCGCTGCGGCGGATCACGATCGACCCGTACTGCTGCGACGTGCCGAGCAGGTAGACCGCGCCGCCGTGCACGAACAGGTTGCTCCAGAACGCGTTCATGACGTGGGTCACGTTGCACCAACTCGCGCCGTCGTCTTCCGACCGGTAGACGCTGGTCAGGCCCTGCTCCCCTTCATGGTTGCGTGGGCAGCCGGTGCCGAAGTAGTCGTGGGTGGCGAGCAACGCACCGTCCGGCAGGCGCGCGACGGTCGGGCTGCCGAGATAGGTGAGCGTGCGCTCCGGTTGGTACTTGATTTCGACGTGGTTCATCGCGCGCCATCATCGCACGCCGCTCGCCACTTGGGCCACGCCGATCAGGTAGCGCTCCCTACGACATGATCAGGCCGCCGTCGACGTTGATGGTCTGGCCGGTGATGTAGGCGGCATCGTCCGAGGCCAGGAAGGCAACCAGGCCGGCCACATCCTCGGGTGTTCCCGCCCGCTTCATGGGAATGCCCTCGACCCATTCGGCCATGAGCTCGCCCGGCCCGTAGTTGCCGAGCAATGTTCCCCAGACGCGGTCGTTGTAGGCCCACATCTCGGTATCGATGATTCCGGGGCAGAAAGCGTTGACGGTGATCCCGTCTGTTGCAAGTTCCTTCGCCAGGCTCTGGGTGATGCCTACCACCCCCATCTTGCTCGCCGCGTAGTGCGGCGTGTAGATGAACCCGTCGCGCGCCTGCCCGGAGGCCGTATTGATGAGCCGCCCCCAGCCACTCTTGCGCATGTAGGCCGCCGCGGCCTGGCAGCACAGGAACACTCCCTTGGTGTTCACCGCCATGATCCGGTCCCACGCCGCCTCGTCGAGCTGCTCAAGGCGGGCGATGGTAATGACGCCCGCGTTCTGCACGGAGATATCCACCGAGCCGTAGCGCTCGTAAGCGGTCCGGTAGAGAAGGTCGACATCGCCCTTTTGGGTCACATCGCAAACCAGGGAGGCGGCATCACCGCCACCTCCCCTGATTTCCTCGGCGACCTCGTGCACGGCATCTTCGTCCGCGCTCACGACGACTCGCGCCCCGTCCGCCGCGAACCGCCGCGCAATGCCTCGTCCGATTCCGCGGCTCGCACCCGTAACCACGACCGTCTTCGCAGACATATCAGACCCGCGTCCCGGTCCGGACCGTGCTACCGCAGATATTCGTCGGCGTATTCGCTATCGACATCGTGTCGACAGCCCACCTGTCATCCCTCGTACTCGTTCCGTTCGCGGGCAAAGCGCTTGACCTTGGCGAAGAAGTCCTCGTGGATGAAACGCGCGTCGATGTCCTCGTAGACGCGAATCGGCCGATTCTCTCCAGTGTGACGGTAATGCATCGTGGGCTCGAACTCCGGCGCCGGACGCCAGCTCCAGGCTCCGCAGGCCGGGTACATCATTACGCCCACGCACGGGGAGTCGCCCAGCGAGCGGTACGGCATGGCGGACGGCCTCGTCATCAAGTTGTGCTCCACCAGCTGGTCGACGAGGTAGCGGCCGATCTTGCCGCACGGGTATACCTTCTCGGCCAGCTCCGCGTAGCTTACCGGCATCCGGCGATACACGTTCTGCGGAATCTGCCACACGGTGAGCCCGGACCGCATGATGACGTTGGCGGCGCCTATGTCGTTGGACAGGTTGTACTCCCGGCCCCCCAGCGGCCACGGGCCTCCACCGATCCAGATCACCACGACGTCGCGCGATTCGATCGCCGGCTCCAGAAGCAGTGCCGACGCCATGTCGGTAAGCGGACCGTAGAAGGCGACGTGCAACGGCCGCGGATCGTCCTTCAGAGCCTCCTCGACGATCAGGCGCGCGCCCGGCGAATCGACCGGCGTGTGTTCGTCGGGCAGGGCGTGCTCGCCGCCGTCGGCAACGTGGACCTGCTCGCGGAGATCCATGAGATCAAGCAGCAGCATGGTCTCGTCGTGGCTGTCGCGGAGGCTGTGCGCGGACTTTCCCGTCCCGAAGTGGGCCGGGATTACGCCGTGCAGCTCGAACGCGGGCGTAAGCACCGCGTGTACGATAGCGTACTGATCGTCCGCTTCATTCTTGGCGTCGGTATTCACGATAACGCGAATCTTCTTGTCGTCCGGGAACTCGTAGTGCATGAAATCTTCTCCTTTATTCACGCGTTGTACTTGCGGATTCCGCTCAGGCCGACGTGCCGGAGGCGCGTTCGCCGGGGCGGGTTATTTGTCGACCGCGGCAACCACGACCTCGATACCGCGGCGCTCGAACTCGGCGCGCTCGTCGGCACCGATGCCGTCGTCTGTTACGAAGGTGTGAATCAGGTCCAGCCCACCGAGCGCGGCAAGGGCGGACTTGCCGAGCTTCGTGGAGTCGGCCACCAGAAACACCTGCCGTGCCGAAGCGATCATTGCGCGTTTCACGTAGATGTCGCTGAATCCCGGGTAGGTAAGGCCGGCGGCGAACGAGATTCCGCCCGCGGCGAGGAACAGCTTGGCCACGTGAACCTTGTCGAAGAACGCGGCAGCCTTCTCGCCGGTCAGCGACAGTGTCGGACCCTTGAACTCCCCGCCGGTGACCATGACCTCGAATCCGAAGTGCCCTCCCAGGAGCAACGCAATATTGAGGGCATTGGTGACGATCGTGAGGCCGCGCTTGCCCTCCAGGTTCCTGGCGACCTCGGTGACCGTGGAACCGGCGTCCAGGATGATGGTGTCGCCGTCACTGACAAACTCCGCGACCTTGCGCCCAATCGCGCTCTTGCGCTGCATGTTCTCGGTGTGTTGCAGGCTGAGGCTGCGCACCTGGTCGGGCGTGCTCTTGAGGAACGCGCCGCCGTATTCGCGCACGATCAGGCCATCGTCCTGCAGACGGTCCAGATCCTGCCGGATCGTCGGTTCGGAAACCGCGAACACCCGGCTGAGTTCGCTGACCCGCGCGCTACCCTCCTCCTGCAGCAGATCGAGGATCCTCACCCGCCGCCGCTGGCCAAGCAGATTTGATTGCCCCTTGCTCGAAATCACCCTGTTTGCCATCTGGAGGTCACTATACCATAGGTGGAACGAAGAGCAACAAGCAACAATAGGTTGACCATCACCATCGATTCGTTTACGGTAGGCTGCGGATTTCAGAGGTGCATGACAGATGACGGATCGAGAGCTGGCTCTGACGTCGATCCGCTACCGCCGGATGGTGCTGCGGATCATCAAGGAGGCTGGGGCAGGCCACACCGGGGGCAGCCTGTCGTGCATCGACATTCTCAACGTGTTGTACAACGACGTGCTGAACGTCGCCCCCGCTACCTTTGCCGACCCGGCGCGCGATCGGTACATCCACAGCAAGGGGCACTGCGTCGAGGCATTGTACACCGTCCTCGCCGACCGCGGGTTCTTCCCGGATGCGCATCTGCATACGCTGAGCCACTACCAGTCACATTTTGTCGGCCACCCGACCCGCAAGGTCAATGGCGTCGAGCACAACACCGGCGCCCTCGGGCACGGCCTGTCGGTGGCCACCGGGCTGGCGCTGGCCGGCGCGAGGAGCAGTCGTCGATTCCGCGTGTTCGCGTTGCTCGGCGACGGCGAGCTCACCGAAGGGTCGGTCTGGGAGGCGGCGATGGCGGCGGCTCATTACGGGCTGGACAACCTGGTCGTAATCGTCGATCGCAATGGACTGCAGATCAGCGGGCGCACCGAGGACGTGATGGGCCTGGAGCCGCTGGCGCAGCGGTTCTCTGCCTTTGGCCTGGAAGTGCGCACGTGCGACGGCCATGACATCACGGAACTGCGTGCGGCGTTCGATGAGATTCCCTTCGCTCCGGGACGGCCTAGCCTGTTGCTCGCCCACACCGTGAAGGGCAAGGGTGTGAGCTTCATGGAGGGCCAGGCCGGCTGGCACCACCATGTCCCGAACGAACATGAGTACCGTCTGGCGTTGCAGGAGTTGCAGAGCGCGGAGGCCGAGTTGCAGGTGGCGCACGGTTGAGCAGCCAACTCAATGGCGGGCGGGCTCCCGCTCCACCGGCCGTCCGTCCGAACCAGGAGGTCTTTGCCGAGACGCTGCTCGAGGCGGCACGGCGCGACCCGACTGTCCTGGTGGTGACCAGCGACTCGCGCGGGTCGGGCAGGCTCGTGGAGTTCGCCGCCGAGCTCCCGGAACGCATCGTGGAGCTCGGGATCGCGGAGCAGAACCTGGTCGGCGTCGCGGCGGGGCTGGCAGCTGGAGGCCATACGGTATTTGCCGTCTCGCCGGCGTGCTTTCTCACCACCCGGTCGCTGGAGCAAATCAAGAACGACGTTGCGTACTCCGGCCACAAGGTGGTATTGGTGGGGATCAGTGCGGGTGTGAGCTACGGCGCCCTGGGCTCCACCCACCACTCCCTGAACGATTTTGCATCGCTCAGGGCCCTGAACAACCTCGATATCGTGGTGCCGGCGGACAACCGGCAGACGCGCGAGGCGGTGTTGGCGGCGCTCCACCATCCGCGCCCGCTGTACCTGCGATTCGGCAAGCGCCCGGTCCCGGATCTGCCGGCGGGCGCCTGCGGGTTCTCGATCGGACGGGGGGAGTGCATCGCGGAGGGCTCGGATGCCGCGCTGGTGGCCACCGGCGAGACGGTGTGGCGCGCCATGGCGGCGCGTTCGGCCCTCGCGGAGGATGGGGTCTCGTGCCGGGTTCTATGCATGCACTCCATTCGCCCGTTCGACGGCGCCGCGCTTCTGGATGCGGCCCGGTCGGTGCGCGCCGTGGTGTGCGTTGAGGAGCACTCGGTGCACGGCGGGCTCGGCGAGCAGTGTGCGGCGCTGCTGATGCAGGAAGGCGTCCAGGTGCCCTTTCGGATCATGGGCATTCCGGACGAGTACACGGTGACCGGCAGTCAGGAAGAGATCCTGTCGCACTACGGCATCTCGCCGCGGGGGATCGCCGGCGAGATGCGCCGGCTGCTGGCGTGCCCACAAGATTGAGGTAATCCGACATGCAAGGAGGAGAGACATGGCAGATTGGAGATTCGGTGCAGGGATATGGATGTTCTGTCAGTTTGTGGACCGCTATGCAACCGACGCATACGGCCCACCGGCGACGACCCTGGACGCGATCGCCAGCGCGGGGGAGGTGGAAGGCCTCGAAGTGCTGGACATCAACTACCCGTTCGGTGACGGCATCGGCGTCAGCGACGTGCGGGAGGCACTGGCCCGCCACAACCTGAGCGCCCAGGCCATCACGCCGCACATCTACATGCGCGAATTCGCGCGCGGGGCCTTTACCAACCCTGATCCGGCGTTGCGAAAGCGAGCGCTGGACCGGTGCCGGGAAGGTATCGAGGTGGCGCGCGAGCTCGGCGCGAAGTACGTGAAATTCTGGCCCGGGCAGGACGGCTACGACTACCCGCTGCAGGCCGACTACGGGTGGCTGTGGGAGCAGTCGGTGGGGGCGGTCAGGGAGCTGGCCAACTCAGCTCCCGACATGCAGTTTGCCATTGAGTACAAGCTGAAGGAACCGCGCACCCACATGTTCTTCTGCAACGCGGCGACCACGATCCTGGCGATCCAGGACATGGGGGTGGACAACGTCGGCGTCGTGCTGGACGTAGGCCATTCGCTGTTTGCCAAGGAGACACCGGCGGAGGCGCTGCGCCTGGCGCACCGGTTCGACCGGCTGGCCAGCGTCGAGATCAACGACAACTGGCGCGAGTGGGACGACGACCTGGCCGCCGGTTCGATCCACCTGGTCGAGACGCTGGAGGTGATGCTGACGCTGCGCGAGATCGGTTGGAGCGAGCCGTTGCTGCTGGATCAGTTTCCGTTCCGCGAGAATCCGGTGGCGGCGGCGCGCGAGAGCATTCGCACCATCCGGCAACTGGACGCGCTGGTGGACCGTATTGACCGCGAAGCCCTGGCCGACGCCCGACGGCGGCAGGACGCGCTGGCGGCCCAGCGCCTGGTTCTGGACCTGCTGCTCACCTGAGCCGGCATGCACGTCCTGGCCCTCGACCAGAGCACCGCGTCCACGAAAGGCGTGGTTTTCGACGAGCAGGGCAGTGTCGTGGCGCGGGCGGCGCGGCCTCACCGGCAGCATCACCCGCGTCCGGACTGGGCCGAGCATGATGCAGAGGAGATTTACCGGAACGTCGTCGCAGTGATCGGCGAACTGGTTCGGGGCGCGGTGGACGCCCGGTCGCTCGCCGCCGTGGCCATTTCCAACCAGCGCGAAACCGCGGTGGTCTGGGACCGGAACACCGGCCGGCCGGTGTACCCGGCAATAGTGTGGCAATGCATGCGCGGCTCCGAAACGTGCCGCGAACTGCGTGAGGCGGGGCTCGAAGACCTGTTCCGGCAGCGCACCGGGCTGATTCTGGATCCGTTTTTTTCCGCAAGCAAGATACGGTGGGTGCTGGAACACGTACCCGGCGCCCGCGCCAAGGCCGAATCGGGCCAGCTGCTCGCCGGCACCATCGACAGTTGGCTGGTGTGGAAGCTCACGGGCGGCAGCGTCCATGTCACCGACCTCTCCAATGCGAGCCGTACGCTCCTGCTGGACTTGCGGCAGCGGCGGTGGGCCCCCGAGCTGTGTGCGCACTTCGGCATTCCCGTCGAGATGCTGCCCGAACTGGTTCCGTCGAGCGGGCAGCTCGGCGAGACAACCGCGGACGGCGCGTTGCCGGACCCGGTACCGATTGCCGGCATCGCCGGGGACTCGCACGCCGCTCTGTTCGGGCAGCGCTGCTTCTCGCCCGGCGAAGTGAAGGTAACCGTGGGCACGGGCTCCTCGATCATGATGAACGTTGGCGGGCAGGTCCGCGATTCCGGCCCCGGGTTGGTCAGCTCGATCGGGTTTGGACTCGAGGAGCGTGTCGACTACGTGCTCGAGGGCAACGTGCATTCGGCCGGCGACACCATCCAATGGCTGATCGACGGACTTGAGCTGTTCGACGACATCGACACCATCGAGCGGCTCGCCGGTTCGGTAGCCGGAAGCGGCGGAGTGTACCTCGTTCCGGCATTCAGCGGGTTGGGCGCACCGTACTGGGACAATGGCGCCTCTGCCGTGCTGGCCGGAATGAGCCGCGATACCACCCGCGCGCACGTTGCCCGGGCCGCCGAAGAGAGCATCGCATTCCAGGTGCGCGATGTGCTGGAGGCGGCGTGCGCGGTAGTGGGGACCCCGCTGGCCGACCTGCAGCCGCGTTTCGACGGCGGCGGCAGCGAGAGCGACTTTCTGATGCAGACCCTTGCCGATCTGATCGGCGTTCCGCTGCTGGCGGCGCCGCACCAGGACATGTCTGCTCTTGGTGTGGCGTTCCTGGCGGGTCTGGCGACCGGGGTGTGGCAGGAAACCGGTCAGATCGGCGCGCTTCCGGTCGCCCGACGCCGCTTCGAGCCCGCGCTGGCCGCCGGCGAGCGGGAACAACGCTACGCGGACTGGCTGCAAGCCGTGCAGCGCGCCAGGTTGCGTCCGGATGACATTCCGGGACGGCGGCCGTTTGCCAATGGCGCAAATGGCAAAGAAAACGCTTGACACCGAAAACAGTCGAGTCTATGATCACCCGAACATCGATAGGAGGTGTGTATGATCAAACGAAGTATCGTATTCGTTTTGATGCTTTTGGTCACGGCGGCGATGGCATTTGCATCCGCCGCGGAGGAGTCCGGCTCCAGCGCTGAGGAGTTGACGTACTGGTTCGCTGCCTCGCAGCCGGAGGTCGCGTTCATACAAGCAGCCGTGGACGAGTACAACGCTCAGTCCAGCGGTCCGGTAATCAAGTTGGTCGAGCGCCCGGACAGCAACGAGGCGATGGCGACGGCGATTGCCGGTGGTCAGGGGCCGGACATTCTGCATTACAACCACAACACGGTGTGGTTCTTCGGCCTGGATTCGATCTACGACCTGAAGGAATTCGTGCTGGACGACGAGATCGGGATGGACTCGGATTCGTTCATGCCGTCTGCGCGCCGGTCGGTCAACTACGGCGGCAAGGTGATCGCGCTGCCGATATCCTTTGGTCTCGGAGCCGTGATGTACAACGCGCGACTGATCGAAGAGGCTGGCCTCGATGCCAGCGATCCACCGCAGACCTGGGCGGAATTCGAAGAGTGGGCGGAGGCGCTGACAATTCGCGAAGGCGAGGAGACCGTCCAGTGGGGCGTGACGGCGGACTCGGTAGACTGGCTGTTGCAGGAAGTGATGTTCGCGAACGGCGGCGACTGGAACAACGACGACATGTCGGAGTACGCACCATTCAAGGAAGAGTTGATCGGCGGAGTGGCGTGGATCGAGCGGCTGGTCAACGAGTTGGAGGTCATGCCCATCCCGCGCGGGGTTACGTGGACGGGAACGTCACAGATGCTCGCCGGTGAACAGGGCTTCGAAAACGAGACGATCGCCATGAAGATCGGTTCCAGCGGGTTCTCGGGCGAGCAGTCAATAAATCCCGATCTGCGCATCGGGCTGTTTCCGATTCCGCGCGGGCCGCTGGCCGGGGACACGGTTCGGATCAGCACCGGCTACAACGGACTGCACGTCATGTTCAACTCGGCGGATCCGCGTGAGAGCTACCTGTTCATGAAGTGGCTGGTGGAGAACAAGGCATCGGACTACGCGATCATCAACACCGGCTATCCCGCATACGCCGAAAATTTGGATCGGTACCGAAACGATCCCACCTACGCGGCGATGGTGGATCACCTGCTGAAGAGCCCGGTGCGGCGGTTTCACGTCTTCCCGGCGCGCCTTGACGTACGCTCACAAGAGCCTGCCGTGGTGGAAAATGTGCTCCTTGGTCGTATGACTCCGCGCGAGTCGGTAGAGAACTTCAAGGAGCATGCCGCGCGTGTGTTCAGCGAGAATCGCCAGGAGTTGGACGAGTTCATCTCGATTCAGGAGTTGGTCTGGTAGGTATCTCGCCTGCCAGTGAGATAATGGAAACCGGCGCCTGCCCGCGTACACATCGCGGGCAGGCGCTTTCTTTCGGAAAGGAGATTGACCAGTGGGAAGCGGAGTCAGTCAGACGGCGCTGGTAGCGGAGCAACGTTCGGGGCTCACCGCGAGGCGCCAGGAAATGCTGTTTGGAATCCTTTTCGCGGCGCCCGTTGTTCTGCACCTCGTTATCTTCAAGTACTACCCGGTTCTGTATTCTATCGGTCTCAGTCTCTATCGAGGATCACTACTGGACCCGCTTCAAAAGTTCTACGGGTTGGGCAATTACCTCTTTGTGCTGCGCAACGAATACGCAATTCGCGGATTCCTGAATACCTTTCTGTATGCGGCCATGTATGTGCCCGGCACTGTCGTACTGGGCATCGTTTTGGGCATGCTGGTCTCCAAGGAGTACGCCGGCAAGGCCATCTTCCGGGTAGCCTACTACACGCCGGTGGTCGTCTCCATCGTGGCGGCCGTACAGGTTTGGTCTTGGGTCCTGAGCCCGAACAACTACGGCTTGGCAAACGTTACCCTGTCATCTCTCGGTCTCCCAACATTCGAGTGGTTCTATCACCCGAACACGGCGCTCGCCTCGGTGGCGGTGCTGGGATTCTGGAATGTCGGCCTCAACATGCTCATCTTCCTCGCTGCCATCAAGAACATCCCCGGCGAGCTTTATGAGTCCGCCACCGTGGACGGCGCCGGTTCGTGGCGGATGTTCTGGCGAATCACGATCCCATTGCTCATGCCTACCATTTACTTCGTGGTAATCACCTCGACCATCCTCTCGATGCGGCTGTTTGAGCCGATCCTGCTGCTCACTGGAGGTGGTCCACTGAACTCCACTACGACCGTTTCATTTCAGATCTACGAGCAGGCATTTCAGTTTGCCCGCTGGGGACGCGCGTCGGCACAGGCCGCGATATTCTTTTTCATTGTGCTTCTCATTACCGTGGTTCAGTACAAGGTGCTGCCCGAGTCGTACGAAAAGTAGGAACGGGGATAGGCTATGTATCGAAACAGCGTTTACTTGATACAGAGGCGTATCAGTCACTTCTTGTGGCTTCTTATCTGCGTGGCGTTTCTGTTCTTCTTTGTTGGGCCGTTCGTGTGGATGGTCACGACGTCGTTCAAGGTGCCCTCCGATATCGTGCGCTTTCCGCCGACGCTTCTGCCGGAGCGTTGGGTTTTCGAAAACTACGTGACCATGTGGAACGAGTTGAACTGGCTGCCGATGTTTGCAAACAGCTTCTGGATCACGGCAGTGAGCGTGTTCCTGCTGGTAATGGTAAGCTCGCTGGGCGGATTTGCGTTTGCCAAAATGCGCTGGCCGTTGCGCACCTTCTGCTTCCTTTTGATTGTGGCCGGATTGATCGTGCCAACCGAAGTAGACATGATACCGCGCTTCCTCATGATGACGAGCTGGGGCCTCACCGGCACCTACATTCCGGTAATCTTGCTGATTATCGGGCAGGGCTTTCAGACCTTCATGATGCGTCAGTTCATCGGCACCATTCCCAACGACTACTTCGATGCGGCAAAGGTAGATGGCATGGGCTATATCTGGATGTTCGTCAAGATTGTGCTGCCACTTGCCAAGGCTGGCGTCGTCACAATGTCGATTTTTTCGACCTTCATGGTCTGGAATCAGTACGTCTATCCACTGATTTACCTCACCAAGCCGCATCAGTTTACTCTGCAACTGGGTCTTGGTTTGCTTCAGCAACGCCTCATTGGTGAGTTTGGCCCGCTGATGGCGGCGGCCACCATGGTCAGCCTGCCGACGCTGATCATCTATCTGATGTTCCAGCGGCACCTCACGAGTGGCATCGCAATGACCGGTGTGAAGGGGTAGGGTGAGTCGCTCATCAGCACCGCGGATAATCGCGATGACCGATTTTCCGCCGATCAACGTCCGCCCCGGTTCAACTTACAAAGAGGGCGAACCGCGTGAAATGTATTCGGACCCGGATGATGTCCAGTCGTTGATCCGGCTTCTCTTGTACACCAACGACCTCGATCTGGAAGGTCTCGTCGCTTCCGCGGGCAGCCTCGCCAACATAGCGCGAAAACGGAACATCCTGGATGTCCTCGACGTGTATGAAGAAGTCCAGCCGAATCTGGCCAGACATGACTTCCGGTATCCCACCGCGGACGCGCTGCGCGCGATAACCTGGCAGGGGCTAGACGGCGCTTGGGGTTCGACCTACTTCGGCCGGGACGGAAAGCCGCTCGACACTCTGATCGGTGAAGGAAAAGATACGGAAGCATCGGAGGCGATCGTCCGGGTGGTTGACCGGCCCGACCCGCGACCGGTTTGGGTCTGTGTGTGGGGTGGGACATGCGAGGTGGCTCAGGCCATCTGGAAGGTACGGCACACGCGAACCACGGAAGAGTTCACCAGGTTCCTTGGCAAACTGAGACTGTACTTGATTTGCCGACAGGACAATTCGACGGATTGGCTCCTGGACACCTTCCCCAGCTTGTTCATCATCCTGTCGGAGCAGAACTACCGGGGTATGTTCTGGAATTCTTCCGGCTCCGAGACAGCGCTGTCCGACTTGAAGTGGACCAATGAGCACCTGCGTAACGGGCACGGCCCCTTGGGAGCCACGTACCCAAGAAGCGGGTGGAACAGCGAAACGCCCGGCGTATGGGAGGGAGACACACCCTCCTACCTGCACTTGGTCAGCGCCGTTCGCGGCGTGAACGATCCTGAAAAGCCGTACGAAGGCGGCTGGGGCGGAAAGTTCGTTCAGGACAATCCGCAGACGAATCACTGGTTCGATGACGCGCTTGGGGAGGCGGCCGTGTATCGGTGGCGACCCGCGGTGCAAGCTGAGTTCAAGCAGCGCGCTGATTGGATGCTGCCGTAACGATGCCGCAAAAGCACCCCGCAGAGCGTGTTCTCGTAATCGGCGGCACCGGCATCATCAGCACCGGAATCAGCCGCGCACTGATCGAGCAAGGGTACGAGGTTGTTCTCTACAACCGAGGCCGAACCCCGTCGCAGGTTGCGGGCGTCTGCACGACGATCGGCGGCGACCGCAAAGCGTTCGCCGCGTTCGAGAATCAGATGGCGGAGGCCGGCACGTTCGATTGCGTGATCGACATGGTTTGCTATCTGCCTGACGAGGCGGAAAGCGCCATTCGTGCGTTCAAGGGCCGCACGGGGCAGTACGTCTTTTGCAGCACGGTCGATGTCTATACCAAGCCCGCCGCGGCCTATCCGATCACCGAGGCCGCCGAGAAGCTGCCCTCGAAGAAGTTCATGTACGGCTACCACAAGGCGCGGTGCGAAGAACTGCTGTTTGCCGCCCACGAGCGCGGCGACCTGGCAGTGACCAGCATCCGTCCGGGGCACACCTACGGCGAAGGCGGAAACAATCTCCTGCATGCGCTCGGCCGAGGAAACTATCACGTGGACCGCTTGAGGAAGGGGCAGCCCATCATCGTGCACGGCAACGGGAGGTCTTTCTGGCCCACCTGCCACCGGGACGACGTGGCGGTAGCCTTCGCCGGCGCCGTCGGCAACGAGAACGCCTATGGGCGCGGGTATCACGTGGCCGGCGAGGAGTGGCTGACGTGGGAAGGGTATCATCGGGGCATCGCCGCGGCGATCGGCGCCGAACCGCCGGAGTTTGTCTACATCCCCACCGGCGCGCTGGTGCGCATGGCGCCGGAGCAGGCCATGTTTACGGAGGTGAACTTCAGCTACAACAACCTGTTCGACAACACGGCGGCCAGACGGGATCTCGGCTTTCGCGTAACCGTCCCGTGGGTGCAGGGCGCCCGCCGGACGGTCGAGTGGCTGGAGGCCCATGGCCAGCTCGAGAGCAGCGACGACTTTCCCTTCTACGATCGGATCATTGACGCGTGGCAGAAGGCCACCGGCTCCCTGGCCAACCTCGTTCACTGACCTGCGGCGTCCAAGGCGGCGCGCTCCGACGCGCTACCAGGCGGTCAGCAGGAACTCGCGGATGTGAAGGTGGCGAATGCCCTTGTGGCCGGCGCCGATGACGGGATCCATCGAAACGACCATCTTGGGGTAGTTGTCCGGTATCGCAAGCAGGTTGCCGAGTTCGCGGGCGTGGGTCGCCTCGTCGGCCAGGAGATAGGCAACCTGGACGTACAGGGTTTCCCCCGGACGGGTTGCCACGAAGTCGATCTCGCGGCGGTCGAGGCGGCCGGTGGTTACCTGCCAGCCGCATACGCGCAGGTGATGGTAGACCAGGTTCTCGAGCACCTTCCCGATGTCTTGCTGCACGAACGGCTTGACGGCGTGGCGCAGCCCCAGGTCCTCGAAGTAATACTTCTCGCCGATCGCGAAGATGCGCCGCCCGATCACGTCCGCGCGGTGGATCTTGGCAAGGAAGCAGGCGTGGCACAGGTGCGCCAGGTAGTCCAGCACCGCATTGGGCGAGATTCGTACCCGCTGCGATTTCAGGTAGTCGCTGATCCGCTTGGCGGTGACCAGGCTGCCGACGCTGTCTGCCAGGAATCGGACCAGCCGCTCCAGGAAGTCGAAGTTGCGAATCCGGTACCGGGCAACGACATCCTTGAACAGGATGACGTGGTAGAGGTTGCCGAGATACTCGTAGACGACGCGGTCGGTCAGTTCCAGATCGACCAGGTGGGGGAGTCCGCCGTAACGCAGGTAGCGCTGCAGCGACTCATCGCTCTCTTCGAGCCGATGGAATGCCAGAAACTCCCCATAGGACAGACCCCGCACCGGCACTTCGATAGCGCGTCCGGCCAGCAGGGTGGCGATGTCGCCGGACAGCATCTCGGCGTTGCTGCCCGTGCAGTAGATGTCGAACCGCTTCTCCGCCGCGAGGCTTCGCAGTGCGCGTGGCCAGTTGTCGATTTCCTGCACCTCGTCGATCAGGATACAGCCCCGCCCCGATGATCCAAGCTGCCTGCCGGCGACGTCGAGGAGGTCGGCGTGGGTGCGGATGTCGTCGAACGCGGTCAACTCCTTGTTGATGTACAGGATGGGACACGCTGGATCGCGCTCCTTGATCATGTCGACGACGTGGTAGAGCAGGTAGCTCTTGCCCACCCGCCGCTGCCCTACGAGCACCTTGATCACGTCCATCCCGACCAGCGGGTTCATCCTTTCGACGTAGATCGGACGGGTAATGTAGCTCGGTATATCGATTGTTCGCATGTCTATCCCCAATAGTTTTCATCATACCGCAAACCATTGCAGGTGTGTTGTCGAGTCATCGTCACAACAAATTGATATGATGGCGTCATGTCCGTACCAGCATCGGACCGCTTTCTGCCGCTGCCGTTGAACAATGCTTGCAACGCCGACCGAGCGGCGTTGCCGGACGCGCTCGCGCCGCCGCCCGCGCTGGAACGGGCCTTCGGCGCCCAGGGATTTCGCGGCATCCCGTTCCTCCTCGGTCCGGCCGGCGCCGCCAACGTGGTGCTGGTGGACGAAGAGCCGGTCAGTGTCGCCGCCGGCCTTACTGCGCGCTACCTGGTGTTCGTTCACTACGTCGCCGACCGCGCCTCCACCTACCTGTCCGGCTTTGCCGACTCCGACGCCGACGGTAATGAACTCGGCGATCACGTGGCCAACTACGTGCTGCGCTACGCAGATGGAACCGAGCACGTGCACGCCATCCGGCGCCGTTTCGCCATCCAGCAGGCGCGCATCGGCTGGGGCGCCAGCCCGTTTGCCGCGATTCCGCTGCTGGCCGATCAGGTTATCGCGTCTTCGGCGGAGGACCAGGCGGCGGGGCGCAGCCCGGCGGCAGCGTATGGCCGCGGTGAGACCCGGCACGGTTCCGGGCGCGACGCCGGCCCGGGCGGCTGGCTGTACGCGCTGCCCAACCCGCATCCCGACCGCGCCATCGACGCCGTGGAGCTGCGGCCCGCCGGCGAGCCGTGCGCCGTGTACGGCATCGCCGCCACCGAGTTGACCGATCACCCGCTGCGCCCCGGCACCCGCCGCAAGCTGGTCGTTGATCTTGCGCCGGGGATGAGCTTCAACGGAGCCGGCGAGCTGGAAGGCGTGGACATCGACCTCGGCACGGTGATCTCCGCCCGCCGAGCGCTGGACTACGACGAATCGGCGTGGCGCTCCGGCACGCCCAACGTGCAGCCGGCCGCGTCTGCCGCGCGGGCGCTGGTGGAGTACGCCGCCCATCCCGCCGCCAAGCTGTACTTGGGCGACCGCGCCGTGTCGCTTCAGGAACTGGCCGGCGAGGTGTCGGAGGGGGCCGGCGCGTCGTACGCATCGGCGGTGGCGGCTGCCGAGCGCCCGGTGAAGATCACGGTGACCGAGCGCGGCTCGCCGCAACCGGTCGCGGTGCGCCTGCACCTGCACGGCGCCGCCGGCGAGTACCTGCCGCCCAAGGGCAACCACCGCACCGTCAACGGCAACTGGTTTGAGGACAACTACGGCGAGTTCGTGAACGGCCTCAACCAATACGCTTACATACCGGGCGAGTGTGTAGCCGACCTGCCGCTCGGCGAAGTGTTCGTGGAGATCTGCCGCGGCTACGAGGTGCGCCCGCTGCGCACCCGCGTCACCGTGACGCCGCAGACCCGGGAGCTGACCTTCGAGTTGGAGCGCGTGCTGCGCTGGCGTGAACGCGGCTGGGTGACCGCCGACACCCACGTCCACTTCCTGAGCCCGCAAACCGCCCTGCTGGAAGGTGCCGCCGAGGGCGTAAACGTGGTCAACCTGCTGGCCAGCCAGTGGGGCGAGATGTTCAGCAACGTCTCCGACTTCGACGGCGCCACCACCCTGGGCGCGCGCGACTTCGGCGGCAGCGGCGAGTTCCTGGTGCGGGTGGGCACCGAGAACCGCATGCAGGTGCTCGGCCACATCTCCCTGCTCGGCTACGCCGGCGCCATGATCCATCCGCTGTGCACCGGCGGGCCGTCGGAGTCGGCGATCGGCGACCCGCAGGAGGTGACCATGGCGGACTGGGCCACCCGCTGCCTGCAGCAGGGCGGCTTGGTGGTGATGCCGCACGCTCCCAACCCGCAGTGCGAGCGCGCCGCCGACATCGTGCTCGGGGTGGTGGACGCCATGGAGATGATGACCTTCAACCCGTGCGAAGGCCAACTCAACCCGTACGGAATCGCCGACTGGTACCGCTACCTGAACCTCGGCTACCTGCTGCCGGTGGTGGGCGGCTCCGACAAGATGGCCGCCGCCTCCCAGTTGGGCGGCGTGCGCACCTACACGCAGCTCGGCGAGCTCGAGTTCACCTACGACAACTGGATGGCGGCGCTGCGCGCGGGCAACACCTTCGTCACCGTGGGGCCGCTGGCCGAGCTGACCGTCGAGGGCAGGCCGCCGGGCGCCACCGTGGAACTGCCTCCCGGCGGCGGCACGGTCAGCGTCCAGTGGCGCGTGGAGTCGGTCGCCGTGCCGATCGCGAGCGTGGAGTTGGTCCATGGCGGCGTCGTGGCGGAACAGGTCGACGCCGGCGGCGCGCTGGCCCTCTCCGGCAGTGCATCCGTGCGCATGGCGGACTCGTCCTGGCTGGCCCTGCGCGTGCGCGGCAGCTACCGCGGCGGGCACGACGACGACATCGCCGCCCACACCAGCGCAGTGCAGGTAAGGGTAGGCGGCGCGCGCCCGTTCTCGGCGCACGATGCCGGCCTGATCCTCGACCAGATCGAGGGCGCCCTGGCCTACGTCGACACCATCGCCCCGCGCCCCGACGCGCGCCGCTACCGCCAGCTCCGCGCCACCCTGGAAGGCGCCTGGAATCGCCTGCACCAGACCATGCACCGCCACGGCGTGTTCCACCAGCACACCCCGCTGCACGACCACGCCTCCCACCACGAGCACTAGAGCATTTTCGGCGAGCTGGAGAAAGAGAGAGATTCACTGGTACATTATGGCCCGAGGATCACCGTGACACGCGTAAACAGAGATGTTCTCCCGGATCCGATTGAAGTACGCCTGAGCATATCTGAACGGCGGTCCATCGCCGATTGCTCGCCGGGCAAGAAGGCTGAACACATCGTTCGTATGTACCTCCACCAAAAACATGGGAGTGAGGTGAACATAGAACTGGACAACAACGGTGCAGACCTGCGGGTGTCGGTTGGCCGTGAGACTGAGAGGATCGAGGTAAAGGGCACCAAAGATACAGGGATTTCGTGGGGGAAATTGAAGGTTTCCAGCCAGCAGTGCTACGAAGCACTGGAGAGTCGTGCGGCAAGGCTGTATCGCGTCGTGGACATCGACAGCGCCACGCCTCGGATCTACATCCTGGAATACGATGCCCACTATCGACTGGTCCGTGAGCCTAGATGGCGCGCTGCTGCGATTTCAACGAAAGGAAGAATCTATCCTCTCCGTGGTGCCCGGTATCGGTATGACCGCCCGTACGACGCCGTTGCCGAGGATGAGTGGGCTGTCGGCAGGTGATCGTGGTCGACACGCACATATGGGTGTGGTGGACGCTCGACACCGGACGGCTGAGCGTCGCGCAGCATGCCGCCATCAGCCGCAATGAAGACGATCTGATCGGCGTAAGCGCCATCTCCTGTTGGGAGGTGGCGAAACTTTACGAGTATGGAAGAATCGAGCTTCCCACTGAACTGCCGGATTGGATGTCTACGGCGCTTGCCTATCCGGGAGTGACGCTCTTGGAGTTGACGCCGGAGGCGGCCATTGAATCGACTCGCTTGCCGGGATCGTTTCATCGCGACCCGGCTGATCAAATCATCGTCGCCACCGCCCGCATTCACGATTGCGATTTGGTCACTTCGGACGACAAGATCGTCGAATACCCGCACGTTCGGACTATCCTGTAAGCGTGCACCCGCGGATGAGGCAGAAAATCCTGGTGCTGTACCTGCACAACTCCGATCTGAACAGCCGGGTAGTGGCTTGGTCGCTGTACGACGGCGCCGCACCGCGGCCGGACGTGCCGGAGGCGGACAACCGCTACGGCGCCCCCACCGGCAGCGCCTCCCACCCGCCGTATGCGTCGGTGGTCGATGCGATGCGCGACGGTTGGCGGGTGGTTCAGTTTCCGCAACAGTTTCCCGCCTATCCCGGCATGGGCTACGATACGTCGTTTCTCAAGTACGAGTTCATTCTCGAGAAACTGGAGGATGCCGATGGCAGCGCCAGAGCACCTGCTCAATAGTGTCCAGATGGCCAACTTCGTGGCCGACGGGTTTCTGCGCTTCGACGAGTTGGTGCCGGCGCACCTGAACGCCGCCGCGCTGGCCGAGATGGAATCCGGTGCGGTCGAATCCCCCGAGCGGGGCCCGGACGCGACGCTCGACAAGGCGTGGCCGCGCAACCCGGGCATCCGCGCGGTGTTCTCGCTGCCGGAGATCCAAGGCGTCATCCACAGCCTGGTGGGGCCGAATCCGCACTTCGATCACCACGCCATCCACATTGTGCCGCCGGAACGGGGTATCGCCCAGGTGTGGCACGCCGACAACATCCTCGACCTGCGGCTCGATTTCGACATCCAGTTCTTCTACTATCCGCACGACACCCCGCGTGAAATGGGCGGCACCATGATTCTGCCCGGCAGTCATTACCGGCGTGTCAGCGAGTCCGACATTGCCCGCTATCACAACTTCCTGAATCAGTGCCCGATCGTGTGCAAGGCCGGCACCGTGGTGGTGGTCCATCACGGCATCTGGCATTGCGCACAGCCCAACCACACAGGGCAGACCCGGTACATGTTCAAGCTGCGCCTCAACCCGACCGTCCCGCAACGGCTGCTGTGGGACACGGCCGACCGTGACGACCCGGAGATCGGCAGGGTGCTGATGCGCGACCACGACTGGTACGGGAACGAGGATCGCCTGGAGATCGTCAACCGGATCAAGTTCTGGCGATTCCTCACCGGCGACGACCAGTTCGACGTCGGCTACTACCTGTCGCGCCTGGAAAACCAGCCGGCCACCGGCACTGCCTCAACCTTCGCCGTCGTCCGTTGACCGCGCCTCACTCGGTCCTGCGGAAGGGGGTCGGTTGACCACCTCTCATAGGGCGAGGCGTTGGTATTGGCAGTCGGGGGCTTCGAACGCGGCCAGGCGGTCGCGGAGCAGGCCTGCCAGCCGCTTCTCCACGGCGGCATCGCGGAGCGGGCGTTGTTGGCCGGGGTCGGTTTGGCCGTCGAACAGCAGGTTGAAGTCGGGGGCGTCGAGCGCCGCCTCGGAGGGCTGCCGCCAGCGCAGTTGCGGGTAGCCGCGGTCGCTCGGGTACTTGAGGAAGTAGCCGTACTCCATCTGCAGCCGGTTCACGGCCAGGAAGTCCTGGCTGCCGCGCGGCATCATGGTGTGGTGGTGCACCCAGCTGTCGGGGAGCGCCTGCCGGAAGTAGCGGTAGCGGCCGTCGGTCAGGCACACGTCCTTGCCGAAGCCACCGTACAGCACCGCCTCGTGGTGGTCGGCGTCGGCGGCCAGCAGGTGGCACAGGGAGCGGCCCTGTACCTGGTCGGGGGCCGCCATCCCGTGCAGTTCGAGGAAGGTCGGCATCAGGTCGACGGTGGTGGTCAGCGCGCGCTGCACGCGGCCGCCGCCGGCGGCGCCGGGCGCACACACGATCAGCGGGATGTGGGCCAACTCGTCGTACAGCGCCATCTGCATCTTGCCCCAGTAGCCGCGCTCGCCGAGGATGTGGCCGTGGTCGGTGGTCAGCACCACCACGGTGTCCTCCCACATGCCGTGCCGATCCAGCTTGTCGAGCAGCTTGCCGAGCCAGTGGTCGGCCATGGTCAGCGCGCCGCCGTAGCAGGCGCGAATGTGGCGCACCGTGTCGTCGTCGTCCAACTCGGGATCGAGGCGGCCGTACAGCGGCCAGGTAAAGTGGTAGCGGTCCCACTGGTCGCCGTACTGTTCGCGATAGCGCGCCGGGCAGTCGAACGGCTCGTGCGGGTCGAACACTTCCAGGTGCAGGTGCCAGTCCTGCGCGTCGTGGTTGCGGTCGATGAAGTCCAGGGCGCGTTCGAAGCAGCGCGGCGTCGAGTAGTCCTCGTCGCGTTCCATCGGAGCCCAGGTCTGGTTGCGCCAGTAGCCCCAGCGGCACGGCCCCTCCAGCCCGCGCGCCCCCTCCGGCTTGGACGGCTCCTCGACCAGCGGCCGCCAGGTGTCACCCTCCTGGCCGCGAATAAATTCCCACGAGTTGTAGATGGTGTTGTAGCCCTCGCCGCCTGAATGGAAATAGTGGTAGTGGTCGGTGATCATGTGGCTGTACACGCCGCGTTGCTCGCGCAGCATGGCCGGCAGGCACTCGTCCCACGGCTGCACCGGGCTCCACGGCGTCTCCAGGAAGTTGACCCGCCCGGTCAGCATCTCGCGGCGCGCCGGCATGCACGGCAGCGAGCCGGCAAAGTGGTTGTCGAACACCGTCCCGCGCTGCGCCAGCCGGTCGATGTTGGGCGTGATCGCGAATCCATTCCCGTAGCAGCGCAGGTAGTGGCGGTTCAGCGAATCCATGATGATGAAGATCGTTCTCATGGCGATGCTGCATTATGCCACACGGCGCTTGCCACGGAGCACCTTGCAGCGGCAAACGATGGGGCCGTACCTTGCACGGCACAATGATGCGCGCATCGGCGGGGCGCCTCGTACTCATGGCGGCAGCTCTGGGAGCGGCCGCGCTGGCCGGGTGGCCGGCGGCGGCGCAGGCGCCTGCGGCTCCGGAGGCGTTCGTGGATGCCAACGAAACGGCCGGCATCGACGCGCCGCATCGCAGCTCCTGGGCCGAGTTCGTGCACGACACCTTCACCAGCGGTTACCTCGGCATCGGCCAGGCCTGGGGCGACTATGACAACGACGGCTGGGTTGACCTGTTCCTGGCCGGCGGCCAGAGCCCGAGCATCCTGTACCGCAACGACGGCGACGGCACCTTCAGCATCCCGGAGCAGGCCGCCGACGTAGTCCTGGCAGAAACGTGGACCGGCGGCGCGGTGTGGGCCGACTACGACAACGACGGCTGGCGCGACCTCTATGTGGTAGCCAACGGCGCCAACGTCCTGTTCCGCAACGAGGACGGCGCCGGATTTCGCGACGTTACCGCGGCCGCCGGGGTAGGCGACACCGGCAAGGGCGCCACCGCCGCCTGGGGTGATTACGACGGCGACGGCTTCCTCGACCTGTTCGTGGCCAACTGGCGCTGCTACCCGGAGTGCCCGCGCGAGCGCGCCGCCGCCCTGGCCAGCGACCGGCTGTACCGCAACCGCGGCGACGGCACCTTCGCGGACGTCTCCGCCCTGCTCGGCGACAAGCTGCGCGGCGCCGCATTCGCGGCCAGCTTCGCCGACTTCGACGACGACGGCGACCCCGACGTTTACGTGGTCAACGACATGGTCGAGCATCCGATCGGCAACGTGCTGTGGCGCAACGACGGGCCGGGCTGCGGCGGCTGGTGCTGGAGCGATGCCTCCGCCGAGACGCGTACCGGCGCCGTACGCAACGGCATGGGCCTCGCGGTGGGCGACTACGACAACGACCTGGACCTGGATTTCTATTTCTCCGACATGGGCGAACCGATGACGCTGCTGCAGAACGTTGGCGGGCGGTTCCGCAATGCCACCGAGGCGGCCGGGGTAGGGGGAGGCGGCGGCAACATTGTCGGCTGGGGCACGGCATTCTTCGACTACGACAACGACGGCTGGCTCGACCTGTTCCTGGCGGCCAGCGGGGCCGCCGAGCGGTTCATGAGTTCCACTTCGTCGGCGGGGCTGCTGTTTCCGCACGCCAACGTGCTGTACCGCAACCGCGGCTACGGCAACTACGTCGACGCCACGCCGCCGTCCTGGCAGCAGCGCCCGAAGCCGACCATGGGCGCGGCCTACGCCGACTACGACCGCGACGGCTTCGTGGACTTCGTGGTCGGCAACTTTGACGTCGGCTTCACCCTGTATCGCAACACCGGGCTGGCGGGAACAGCGAATCACTGGCTGACGGTGCGGCTCGAAGGCCGACCGCCGGTCAACCGCGACGCAATAGGGGCACGCGTGTACGTGACGCCCGGCGGCGGGCGCCCGCGCACGCCGGAGGGGGAGAGAGGGTCGCGCCCCGGCGCCGGGCGGCGGCGCCCCGCGCAGGCAGGAGGTGAAGAGCGGTTCGAGCCTCGGCGCCGGCAACGACACGGCGCTCCACTTTGGTCTCGGCGAAGCGGCGTATGCGTCGGTACTCGTGGTATGGCCCGACGGCACCGAGGAGGCATTCGGAGAGCTGACCGGGGACCGGGAGTGGCACCTTGTCCGCGGCCGGGCACCGGTCAAGCCCAACTCGTAACCCCCGAGCTTCGTTGCTGCGTGGTTATTCCGCGTTCATGCGCACGCTGCGGCCGCCGGTGCGCGGCACCAGCCTGCCGCTGCCGGAGTTCTCCGCGGCCGCCAGGGCAAGGCTCCGGTCCGGGGCCTGCACGCGCTCGCGGCCGGGGTCGTCCACCGGCAGCACCGACTCCTTGAGCAGGCGCGCGTAGGGGTGCTCGGGCGACTCCAGGATCGTCTGCGCCGGGCCCATCTCCACGATGTAGCCCTTCTGCATGATGATGATGCGGTCGGAGATGTAGTACGCGGTGGCCAGGTCGTGCGTGATGTAGATCACCGTCACGTTCAGGTTGTCGCGCAGGTCGCGCAGCAGGTTGACGATCGACATGCGCAGCGAGGCGTCCACCATCGACACCGGCTCGTCGGCGACCAGGATCTCCGGGTTCGGGATCAGTGCCCGGGCGATCGCGACGCGCTGCAGTTGTCCGCCGGACAGCTCGTGGGCGTAGCGTCCGCGCACCTCCGCCAGGCTCAGGCCCACCTTGTGCAGCGCCACGTCCATGGCGGCGTCGATTGCCCCCCGCCCGCGGGCGCCGAGCAGCACGCGGGCGCTGGCGTCCAGGTAGCGGTCGACCCGCTTGAGCGGGTTGAACGCCTCGAACGGGTTCTGGAACACCGGCTGCGCGTGGCGCATGAATTCGATCTTTGCGGCCCGCCCGCGGCGGTCGGCCATACTGCGCCCCGACAGCCGGATCTCGCCGGTGGTGGGGAGCTCCAGGCCGAGCATCATGCGTGCCAGCGTCGTCTTGCCGGAGCCGGACTCGCCGACGATCGTGAACACCTCCGGCTGACCCTCCTCGATGGCGAAGCTGGCGTCGTTCACCGCCTCGACGTGGCGCCGCGACAGCACTCCGCCCATCGCGAACCGCTTGGAGACGTGGGCGACCTCCAGGATTGCGCTCACGCCACCTCCTCTCCGGACGCGCCGGACGGCGGCGTCAGCGGCTCCACCTCGGCGCTGCGCCAGCACGCCGAGCGGTGGTCGGCTCCGACCGTCTCCAGCGGCGGTACCTCGGTGCGGCACTTGTCGATGGCCAGCGGGCAGCGCGGGTGGAAGCGGCAGCCGCCCGGCGGGTCGGACAGGGCCGGCGGGCGGCCGCCCAGCGCCGGTTTGCGGGTGGCGTCGCCAATGCGCGGCAGGCTGGCCACCAGGTGCGCGGTGTAGGGGTGCTTCGGCGCGGTAAACAGCGCCCGCGTGGGGCCCTCCTCGACGATGCGCCCGGCATACATGATGCCGATGCGGTCGGCCATGTTGGCGTGCACGCTCATGTCGTGGGTCACGAACACTACCGACGACTTCAGCGTGCGGCGAATGTCGTCGAGCAGCGCCAGCACGTCCTTCTGCACCACCACGTCGAGCGCGGTGGTGGGCTCGTCGGCAATGATGAAGCCGGGCCGGCACACGGTGGCCAGCGCGATGGTGACTCGCTGCCGCATGCCGCCGGACAGCTCATGCGGGTAGCCGCGCAGCACGTCCGGACTCAGCGACAGGCGCTCCAGGTGTTCTTCCACCGCCTGCCAGAAGCGCGCCTTCGGCAGGTCCATGTGACTGAAGGCGAAGTCGGCGAAGCTGCGGTGGATCCGGCGCACCGGGTTCAGCACGCTCATCGAGCCCTGCATGATGTACGACACGTGCCGCCAGCGCAGGCGGTTCAACTCCTCGGCGCTGACCGCGTACGGGTCGATCTCCTGCCCGTCGAACCGGTAGCGCATGGAGCCGCCGACGATGCGCAGCGGCGGGTGAATGGCGCCGGCAAACGTCTTGATCAGCGTGGTCTTGCCGGAGGAGCTCTCCCCGGCGATGCCGTAGACCTCGTCGGCGCGCACCGTGATCGAGATGTCGTCGACCGCGCGCACCTCGCGCTGCACGCCGAAGTAGTTGGTCTGGTAGTAGGCCTTGAGGCCCGCCACGGTGAGCACGTCGGCCATCAGCCGCCCATCCTGCGCAGCCGGGAGCGCGGGTCGATGTACTCGTTGAGCGAGACGGCGAGCAGGTACAGGCCGATGAACAACATCACCACCAGCACCACCGGGATCACGATCCACCACCAGACGCCGACTATCATGGCGGAGTGGTTGTTGGCCCAGTAGATGGTGGTACCGACGGTGGCGAGGTTGATGTTGGTGAAGCCGAGCACCGCGAGGGTCACCTCCACACCGATCGCCCACAGCATGTTGGCCATGGCAGTCGCGAACACCACCGGCATCACGTAGGGCAGGTGCTCCTCGAACATGATCTTCAGCGGGCTCATCCCGGAGAACATCGCGTGGCGGGTGAATTCGCGGTGGCGCAGACCGAGCGTGATGGAGCGGATCAGGCGCGCATCGAACGGCCAGCCGAGGCATGCCATCAAGAGCGCCAGATTGATGGTGTTGAGGCTGTCGCCGAGCACGAAGAAAAACACCAGCAGCACCGGCAGCAGCGGCAGCGTGACGAACACGTCGTTGATCACCATCAGGACACGGTCGACCGCCCCGCCCACGTACCCCGATACCAGGCCGACAGTGATCGAGATGACGCGACTGAACGCGGCCACCATGATCCCGAATCCCAGCGTATTGCGAAAAGCAAAGGTGAGCTGCCAGAACAGGTCCTGGCCGCGCGAGTTGGTCCCGAACCAGTACTCGCCGGAGGGCGGCAGGTCCGGGAACTCCATGAACTGGATGTCGGGGTCAATGGGGGAGACGAACGACAGCAGGGAGTACACGACGATCAGCCCCAGGAACGCGACCCCGATGGCGAATTCCCGGTTGAAGCGCAGCAGATCCCGGATGATGTGAAACACGAATCTAGCGGACCCTCACGCGCGGGTCCAGCAGCGGGTACAGCAGGTCGATCACGAAGATAGCCGTCGCCACGGTTGCGATCGAGATCGACGTGACGGCCAGCACGAGCGTATAGTCGCCCGCGTTCACGGCGTCGATCAGCAGCGTGCCGACGCCGGGATAGGAGAACACTTCCTCGGTGATTATGGTCCCGGAGAACACGCCGCCGAGCACCATCGCCAGCGCGGTAAGCTGTGGGATCATGGCGTTGCGGATCACGTACGAGCCGACGATCTTGCGGCTTTCGACCCCGCCAAATTCGGCGTAGGTTACGTAGTCTTCGGTGACCACATTCGACACCAGCGCGCGCATGCCCAGGAACCAGGTGCCGAGTCCGACCACCACGATCGACGACGCCGGCAGGATGGAGTGATGCACGATCGACAGCGCGTAATGGATGTTCCAGCCCGGCTCCACGAACATCCCGGCGCCGCCGGAGATCGGCAGCACCGGCCACAGAAACCCGAACAGGATCAGCATGATGAAGGCGACGATGTAGTACGGGATCGGCTGCACGCCGATGGCAAACACGCCGAACGCTTTCAGGAGCCGGCTGTTCTGGAAGTAGCCGGCCAGCCCGCCGAGCAGGTTGCCGACGGTCCAGGTGATGAGCACGGTGGTGGTAAGCAGGCCGACCGTCCACGGCAGTGCGCGCTTCACCAGCCGGAGCGCCGGGGTCGGGAAGGCGAGCAGCGACGGCCCCATGTCGCCGCGCACGAGGCGGCTCCAGAAGCTGTAGAACTGCTCAAGCAGCGGCTTGTCGGTGCCATACAGCTCGGTCAGCGCCGCGCGCATCGCTTCCTGCGCCTCAGGGCTGAAGCCGGACTGCCGGGTCAGGCGGCCCATGGTCTGCTCCACCGGGTCGAGCGGCGACAGGTGGGTAATGAAGAAGGTCGCGCTCACCCCCAGGAACACCACGATCAGCAACTGGCCGAACCGCTTCAGTACGAAGAAACCGTACGTTCTCATGCGGGTGGGGTCCCGGCACCCGGCCACGGGAACCTGCCGAATCGTGACAGGCTCCCATGGTTCGGGACGGGTTCGGTCACAGGCTCAACCAGCCGGTGACGATTCAAGATCGTTACCGGGACGCGGGCTCGATCAGGTTCAGGATGTAGCGCCCGTTGGCCCAGTTGGTGACCGGGTTTGCGTAGTTGTTCTCGGAGGTCGGGAAGTTGGTCCAGTACCGGTTGGACTGCACCGAGAACACGTTGTACGACATGATCGGGATGGTCGGCATCTCCTCTACCGTGAGCCTCACGAACTCCTGCCCGAGCTCGACGCCGCGCGGATCGTTGAAGTCGATTGTGCGGATTTCCTCAATGATCCGGTCCAGATCGGGGTGCGACCAGCGCTGCCAGTTGCGCGCTGGCTGCCGGGCGCCGGGCTCGGCTACGAACTCGGAGTGCCAACTGTCCAGGAAGAACGACAGGTCGGGATGGCCGCCCCAAGTCTCGACCGACCAGCCGATCTGGGCGTCGAATTCGCCCATGAACATCTGGTCCCACAGCTGCGGGTCGGTCCTGCTGGTCGCGTCGACGCCGGCCTGGATCCACTGCTGTACGATGATCGATCCGAGCCGGCTCATCACGCCCTCGGCACTGTACCCCAACTCGACGGTAAATCGTTCGCCGTTCGGCATATACCAGTTGTTGCCCTGCTTCTCGAAGCCGGCATCCTCCAGCAGCAGCGCGGCGGCCTCCAGGTTCTGGGCCCACCAGCCGTAGCCGAACGAACGCCGAATCGCCTGCTCGTCCTCCGGCACGCCGTCGAACTGCCGGCGGACGGTTTCAGCGATGCGCAGGGTCACTTCGGGATCGTAGGGCTGGAAGGTCTTGCCGCCGGCCTCAATGGTGAACGTCTCGAGCCAGTCCTGCATCGGTTCGTGGTAGTCGTCCGGATGCAGTCCGGTAGGCGGCACCTGGATGGCGGAGAACGTCGCCGCGCCGCGATAGCTGGCCAGCGACATCGTCTGCGCGTCCAGCATCAGCGCCAGCGCCCAGCGCACCCGCTTGTCCTGGAACTTCTCGTTCTGGGTGTTGAACACCACGGCCGGGAGCGTCGGGTCGGGGTGCGCATACGGGAAGCCCGGGAACCAGCCCTGGGCAGTCTCGTCCTGCTTCACGATCGAGAACGTGCCCTCGGGCGTGAGGTCGTGGATCATGTCGAGGTCGCCGTTGACCATCTCGATAAGCCGGCGGTCGGTGGGAATGCCGTGCCGGTAGATTGCGTAGCGGGGCGCGGGCATGCCGAATTCGGCCACCGTGGTACGCTCCCAGTCGGGGCGCCGCTCCCAGATGTGCCAGGAACCGTTCGGATCGTAGCTGTGCAGCGTGTAGGGTCCCAGGCTCACCGGCGGGTTGAACTCGAACGTGGTGGGATCTTCGTTCTCGAAGATATGCTTGGGGATGATCCAGGCCGCGTTCCAGCGCACCGAGAACACCGATTGAAAGCGCGAGTTGGGCGCCTTCAGGATGAACCGGACCGTGTAGTCGTCAATGGCCTGGACCGACTCGACGTTGGTGCTGAACGCGCCGCTCCAGGTCGCGCCCGGATGCTCGATCTGCGACTCGACGGTGTAGACGACGTCCGCGGAGGTGAACTCCACGCCATCGCTCCAGTAGATGCCCTGGCGCAGGAACACGGTCATCTCGCTGAAGTCGTCGTTGTACTCCGGCGGTCCGGCGGCGAGCGAGTTGTGGATTACGCCGTCGACGCCCGCGTTGGGGTCGATATACCAGAACGTGTCGAGCGCGAGCTGGTGCAGGCCGGTCGACCAGCCGCCGCCGCAGCCCCACCACAGGTTGAAGCAGCCCGGGTTCGACGGAGCTCCCTCCGGGTTCTGAATGATCAGGCTCTCTTCGCGCGGCAAGCCGCCGATCTGGCCCCACAGGCCGGTCGCCGCGAACGCCAACACAAGCGCTCCAGTGAGCGTCTTCATTTTCATCAAAGTCTTCCCCTTATTGGAAACTGTTATGAGATTCGCGCCCGCTACTACGAGCGCACGAAACTGTAGCATGTTCGCGGCAGGATCTGCAACAAGAAACGGGCGCTTGCAGCGCCGCGGCGGTCAGCCCTTGACAGCCCCCATGGTCATGCCGGCGATGAAGTAGCGCTGGAAGAACAGGAACACCAGCAGCGTGGGCAGGCTGGCCAGCAGGGACAGCGCGCCCTGCACGCCCCAGGCCACGGTGTACTGGCCGCGCAGCGACACGATGCCGAGCATGATGGTGCGCTTGTTGTCGCTCTGCGTGAAGATCAGCGGCCACAGGAAGTCGTTCCAGATCCAGGTGAACTGCAGGGTACCGAGCACCGCCAGGGCGGGCAGGCTGACCGGCAGCGCCACCCCGGTCAGCACCCGCCATTCGCTGGCGCCTTCCACGATGGCCGCTTCACGCAGCGCGGCCGGCACGGTGGCGAAGAAGTTGCGCATCAGCAGGGTGCAGATCGGGATGCCCATGGCGATGTGCACGATAATCATCGGCCACAGCGTGTCGAGCAGGCCGAGCCGGTTGAACAACCGGAACAGCGGAATCAGGATGATCTGCGGCGGAAAGAACATCCCCGACACGATCACCAGGAACAGGATCTCGCTGCCGCGGAACGGCAGCTTGGAAAACACGTACCCGGCCAGGATGCCCAAAGTGATCGAGCCGGCGGTGGCCGGCGCGGTTACCAGGAACGTGTTGACAAAGTAGAACTTGACCGACGGGTGGGCGAGCGCCACCGCGAAGTTGGACAGGTCGAGGGTGCGCGGAATCGCCCACAGGGTGCCGAAGGCGATGTCGCGCGTACTCTTCAGGGCGCTCAGGATCACCCCCACCGTCGGGGTCAGGAACAGCAGCGCCAGCACCGTCAGGCACACCAGCAGCACGCCGGTCCAGCCGGACAGCCGCCGACGCCGCGGCGTCGCGGGGGTCGCGGGGGTCGCGGGGGTCGCGGGGGTCGTGGGGGTCGTGGGGGTCGTGGCGGTCGCGCCGTCAGTCATACAGCTCGTCCAGCTTCTTGAGTTGGCGGAAGTAGACGGTAATCACGCTCAGCGTCATCAGGAACAGGATCACCGAGATCGAGCTGCCGTAGCCGATCCGGTACTTCTTGAACGACTCGCTGTACATGTACATGGCCAGCGTGTCGGACGAGTGGAACGGCCCGCCGCCGGTCATGATGAACAGGATGTCGAACGCCTTCAGCGAGTTGATCACGCTCAGCGCCACCGCCACCACGGTGGCCGGGCGCAGCAGAGCGAGCACCACGTGGCGGATGCGCTGTCCGCGCGAGGCGCCTTCGATCTCGGCCGCCTCCAGCAGGTAGGTGGGAATCGAGGTGAGGCCGGCCAGAAAGATCACCATCGCCAGGCCCATCTGCTGCCACGACCAGGCCACGATCACGGAGTAGAGGGCGGACTCCGGTTCGGCCAGCCAGGCGAACGCGGGCGGCGAGCCGGTCACCGCCGTGATGGCGGCGTTGAGCAGGCCCCAGTCGGGCTGGTAGATCCAGATCCAGATCTGGCCCACCACCACCGCGGCCAGGCAGATCGGCAGGTAGAACACCGACTTGAACGCCTTGGCGCCCGGCACCTGGGTGTCGAGCATCAGCGCCAGGGTCAGGCCGCCGGCGGTGGGCAGCACGATCGCCAGCGCGGTCCAGATCAGCGTGTTGACCGTAGCGTTGGTGAACAGGCGGTCGGTCACCACGCCGGCGAAGTTGTCCAGCCCCACGAACCGGTAGTCGCGGCTGAAGCCGTTCCAGTTCGTGAAGCTGTAGTAAAAGGTATCGAGCAGCGGCCAGACGACAAACACGCCGAACACCGCCAGTGGCAGGAACAGCAGCGCGATGCGCCAGAATCGTTCTTTCTGCTTCATCCACTGGCTGCCGGAGAAGGTTGCGCCGCGAGCCGCGCGAGCCGTACTCTGCAACGGCGCAACCTCTCCTTTGTCAACCCAGCGACTCTCGTTACTGGCTGTCGAACACTCCCCGGGCACCCTCTTCGGTGTCGGCCAGGTGCTGCATGTAGTCGTCCGGGCTGTCCATGAACCGGGAGAACATGTCCAGGCCGAACTCGGCCGCCGGCGGCGTGGTCGCCAGGTCGTAGTTGAACGCGAACGTGTCGGCGTTGCCGACCGCCTCCAGCGCCCGCTGCATAACCGGCGTGTAGGTGCTCACGTCCACGTTGACGTTGGCCGACAGTGCGCCCTGGATCTGCGCCCACTTGGCCTGCACCTCGGCGTCGCTGGCCAGGAACGACACCAGCGCTTCGGCGTTCGCCCGATTCGGGGAGTTGGCCGAGATCAGCCAGCCGTCGACCGGCCCGACCACCGCGTTCGGAACGCCGGCGTCGATCGCCGGGAACTCGAAGAAGTCGTAGTCGTCGCCGGCCATCAGGTCCTGGCCGTTCCAGTAGCCGGTGATCCAGGTGCCCATCAGCGTCATCGCCGCGTCGCCGCGCGCCACCTTGTCGGAGGCGTCGGTCCATTCATCGGCGTTGGCGTTGGGCGCGAAGTAGCCGGCGTCCACCAGTTCCTTCCACAATTCCATGGCGCGCTGCACCTCGGGGTCGGTGTAGGAAGCGTCGCCCGCCATCAGGGCGGCGCGGTAGTCCGGCCCGGCGGTGCGCAGCAGCAGGTAGTCGAACCAGAACTGGCCCGGCCAGCGGTTCTTGGTGCCGAGCGCGATCGGGATGATGCCCTGCGCCTTGAGGTTCTCGCACAGCGCCAGGAAGCCGTCCCAGTCGGACGGGAACTCGGTGACTCCGGCTGCCGCCATCACCTTGGCGTTGTAGAACATGCCCGCGTAGTGGTAGCCGAACGGCACCAGGTAGCGGCTGCCGTCGTACATGGTGGCGCCGTCCGCCACCGACGTGGCGATAACCGCGTCCAGGCCGTTGGCCGACCACGCGTCGTCGATCGCCGCGATGTTGCCGCCGTCGACCACGAACTGCGTCCGCGCCCCCGCCCAGTAGCTGAATACGTCCGGCAGGTTGCCGCCGGCGGCGCGTACCAGGATGCCGTCCTTGAAGTCCTCGTGACCGATCGGGCTGTCGACCACCGTGACCCCGGTCTGGTCGTGGAACGTGCCAAAGATCTCCTCCAGGCCGGCGCGTCCCAAGTCGCCGCCGAAGTAGTGGGTAATGGTGACCTCCTGCGAGTCCATTGCCGCCTCTCCGGCCGGACTGGCCCAGGCCAGGCTCGCGATCAGCCCCAGCGCAAGGATCACTCCCCCCGCCCTGATCGCCGTCGGAACCCGCGTGCCGCGGGTGCTGCAAGCACGCCGTGCAGCAAAAAGAAAAGAATGATACATCAAGTACCTCCGTCCCGCTGTTATGGTACCGAATCGGTAACGCTGTCAATGATGTGCGCCGTGGAAAGGCGCTATCCCTCAGCGGGTGGGAATCCCGCCCGGCAACTGTCGCTCCAGCCGGAAGCAGTCGGAGCGGTGCAAGGAGGTAACGAATTGAACTGAAGCACTCCGATGAAGAAGGGCCGCCCTGGGCGGCTCAGCGAGCACGCAGGCCGCAACGCGAGTGAACGTCGAGCAGGCCTCGAAACGAGTAATGCGGAGGCCGACCCGTCGTTATTGCGGGGAAGGCTGGCAGTGGTCGGGAAGCGAGCGACGTGAGCACCGACCGGTTCCGCCGGGGTATTGGCGGCGGCATGTGTGCAAGAGAGGGACAGCAGCAACACGGGAAGCCCCGTCGGTGGCGTGCACGCGCCAACCGGGAATCCGCGAGGACCAGCTTGGGCCGGCGGGGTGGCGGAGAGGCTCGGAGTACCGGGGAGGCCGGGTAACGCCGGCGGAGGGAAGGAGCCTCAGTTCGAGAGGGGCGTAACAAGGAGGCAGGGACATGGAGACTGGCGGCAGCCTAACAGCTCCGGAGAGCGTTCGGAAACTCCAGACGGCGCTACATGCGAAAGCGAAGGAATCTCCAGACTTTCGATTTTATGCGCTGAGTGACAAGGTGTGGCGCGCCGACTTTCTGCAAGCCGCCTGGCATGCCGTACGCCGCAATGGCGGGGCAGCGGGGGTGGATGGCGAGACGGTAGAGCGCATCGAGGAACGAGGGCTGGAACGATGGCTTGGGGAATTGGCGCGGGACTTGAAGGAAGGCACCTACCGGCCGAGCGCGGTGCGGCAGGTGCTGATACCCAAGAAGCAAGCAGGGAAGTACCGACCGTTGGGCATACCATGCGTACGGGATCGAGTCGCACAGACGGCAGCACTGATGGTGCTGACGCCGATCTTTGAAGCGGACTTGCAACCGGAGCAGTACGCCTACCGGAAAGGGCGCAGCGCGCAGGATGCGGTCCGGCGCGTACACTGGCTGTTGAATAGGGGCCACCGCGAGGTGGTCGACGCAGATCTGTCCAACTACTTCGGCGAGATACCGCACGCTGAATTGATGCGCAGCGTAGCCCGGCGCGTGAGCGACGGGCGCATGCTGGGCTGGATCAAGGCGTGGCTGGAAATGGCGGTGGTAGAGGACGACGGAAAAGGCGGCACGCGCCGCACCAACCGAGCGCGACGGGAAAGGAAGGGTACGCCGCAAGGCGCGCCGGTCTCGTCGCTGCTCAGCAACCTGTACATGCGACGCTTCGTGCTGGGCTGGAAGGTGCTGGGCTACGCCCGGCGCTTCGACGCAGAGATCGTGAACTATGCAGATGATCTGGTGGCATGCGGCAAAGCCCCCGCGGCAACGATGAGGGAAGTAGTCGAAGCCATGATGGAACGCCTGCGGGTGCCGGTCAACGCGGCGAAGACCCGAAGCATGCGAGTACCGGAGGAGCCGTTGGAGTTCCTGGGATACCGCATCGGACGCAACTACCGCCCGACCACGGGGAGTGCCTACATCGGCACGCGACCGAGCCGGAGCAGTGTAGTGAGCGTGTGCCGCAGGATCAGCGAGTTGACGCAACGGAGATACGGACTACTGGACTCGGGAGTCGTGGTAAGGCGCCTGAATCGAGTGATGGAAGGGTGGGCGAACTACTTCCAACTGGGACAGGTCAGTCCGGCCTACCGGGCGGTGGACGCGCATGCGATCCGGCGGCTACGCCAGTGGCTGTGCCGCAAGCACAAGGTACGGGCCGGGAAGTACGTGCGCTTCTCGGATGAACGGCTGTGGAATGACTACGGCCTCACCCGACTGGTACTGCGAACGGCACGCTTTCCGTGGGCGAAGGCATGATCTCGTCCGAGAGCCCGGTGCTGGAAATTGGCACGCCGGGTTCGATGAGCGGGGAGAGGAAACGTGGCTATGGTAGGGACTGAGGCACCGGCATGTGCGAAAGCCGCCGGCAACAGCTACTCCCTCCACCTACGGCAGGGCGCGCCTCTCCTCGACTCCACACCGTATCGATCCCTGGATCGTCGGTGTGAACGGCGATTCGGTAGAATACCCCGGCATCCGGCGGTGACGGACGGCATGGGTGGAGGTACGAACCTTGGATACAATCGGCGTGGGAATAATCGGCACCGGCCGCATTTCCGATCTGCACGCCATCGAATACCGGCGCAACCCGTACACGCGGATCGTCGCACTGTGCGACCGCGACCCGGAGCTCGCCGCCGGGCGCCGCCGCGCGTGGGGGGTGCCCGGCGCCCTGATCACCACCGATTACCACGAATTGCTGGCGCAGAGCGCGGTCGACCTGGTCGAAATCCTGCTGCCGCACCACCTGCACGCGGAAGCCGCGCTGGCCGCATTCGCCGCCGGCAAGGCGGTTTCCCTGCAGAAACCGATGACCACCACGCTCGCCGCCGCGGACCGACTGGTCGTCGCCGCCGAACAGGCCGGAGTTCCGTTCCGGGTATTCGAGAACTTCATTTTCTACCCGCCGGTGATGCGCGCCAAGGAACTGGTGGACGCCGGCGCCATCGGTACGCCGCTGACCATCCGCATCAAGAGCAACCCCGGCAGCCGCCAGTTCGCATGGGACGTGCCCGCCGGCGCCCAGGCCTGGCGCCAGGACCGCTCGCAGGCGGGCGGCGGGCCGCTGGTGTTCGACGATGGCCACCACAAGTTCGCCCTGGCCTGGCACTTCATGGGACCACCGCAGGAGGTGCACGCCTGGATCGGGTCCACGGTCGGCGAAGGCGGCTACGTGTTCGACGCCCCGGCGATGGTGTCGTTCCGGTTCGCCGGCCAGCGCTTCGGCAATCTGGAGGTGGTCTACTCGCCCGGCCTGCAGATCGACACCGAGCACTACGCGCAGGACGACCGGGTGGAGATCACCGGCACCGAGGGGGTGATCCTGATCAACCGCGGGCATGGTCAGCTCGGCGACGTGGCGCCGCTGCAGCACTACCGGGATGGCCGGTGGACCGACTATCGCGACCTGGAAACCGGCTGGGAGCGCAGCTTTGTGCATGCCACGCGGCACGCGGTCGACGCACTGCGTGCCGGCTCCCAGGCGCTGCTGTCCGGCCGCGACGCCCGCGAGATCCTGCGCTTCGCGCTGGCCGCCGAGGCGTCCGCCCGCCAGGGCCGGGCGGTGCGGGTCGAGGAACTCGAAGAGACGGACGGGTAGTGCCAAGACGCAGGTAGCCGGGCAGCGGTTCCGCGCCAAGGGTTGCCCGGAAGGTATGTGCTGCCGGCGGCCTTCGAGTAGCGCGCTCCGGTCGCGGCTCAGCCGCTCACTGCGAACGAACTGGCGGTGTACACCAGGGTCTGGCCCGGCTGCAGGGGCACCACGTCGGTGCCGGGGCTGAGTATGTTCACCTGCCGGGTCAATTCCTCAATGTCGGCTGGCTGGCCGAGCTCCTCGCTGTAGTGACAGGGAATCACCACGTCGGCGCGGATCAGGCTGGCCGCCCGCGCGCCCTCGCGCACGCCCATGGTAAACTTGCCGCCCACCGGCAGGATCGCCACCCGCGGGCCGTACATTTGGCTGATCAGTTGCATGTCGCTGAACAGGCAGGTGTCGCCGGCGTCGTACACGGTGATGCCGTCGTCGTAGGCCATCACGTAGCCGCCGACCGCGCCGCCGGTGTGGTACAGCACGCCCTCCGGCAGCGGGTGCGGCAGCACGTGGTCTGACAGCGAGTGCGAGTGGTGGGCCTGGGTCATGGTGATTTCCACGTCGCGGATGGTGGTCGAGCCACCCGGATTGAGGTGGTGCACGGCGTCTGCCGCAACGCCCACCTGCATCGCCACCTCGCACAGTTCGTAGTGACCGACGAACGCCGCCCCGGTCTGCCGGCAGATCTCGTAGCAGTCGCCGATGTGGTCCGTGTGGCCGTGGGTGGCGAGCACAATGTCCGCCTTGTCCACCTCGGCGGCGGTCATGGTGGCGGTCGGGTTGCCGTCGAGCCACGGGTCGAAGTAGCTCACCGTGCCGCGGTCCGACTCGAACTTGAACGAGGCGTGTCCGAGAAAGGTGATGGATAGCTGAGCCATGCAATGCTCCTCCTGGTTTCCTGGGGTGTTTCCGGATCGAATCAGCGGCGCTGAAAGAGCTGCAACAGCACGCCGCCGGGGCCGCGGAAGAACGCCAGGCGCAGATTGCCGGCGGCGTCGAACGGCTCCTTCTCCAGGGTGACCCCCTGTTCGCGCAATGCAGCCGCGGCGGCATCCACGTCATCGACGCGAAACGACAGATGGTGGAAGCCCGGAGCCACGCCCATTGCCTTGCGCGGCATCAACTCCAGGGTAGTCGATCCTGCGCCCAACATCACGTAGTCCTCGTCGTCCGCGGCGGTGCCGCTCGGTATGCGTTCGGTTACCGCCAGGCCGAGCATGCCGGTGTAGAACCGTTCCGCTTCGGCCACGCTGTCCACGACCACCGCCGCCTTGTGCAACTCGCCGATCATGGCCGCCAGTCTATCCCATCCGCGTGCGGACGGCGAGGCGTCGGCAACAAGGAGGAAGTGCGCCGGTTGGTGGGCGGAACCAGGTGCCCCGGTTATAGTCGTGACAAGATGAACAGGCACATGGGAAAGCTGCGCGTCGGCGCGGTCGGTTGCGGGGCGCGCGGGCGGCACATTCTCCAGCGCATGCATGCCACCGGCCGGGTGCGCGTCACCGCGCTGTACGATCCGGCGGCCGGCGCCGCGGGGCGGGTGCGGGAGGAACTCGGCGCCGACGCGGCGTTGGTCGGCGGCTACCGGGAAGTGGTGGAGCGTGACGACGTGGACTTGGTGGTGGTGGCGTCGCCCGACCATGCCCACACGGAGCCTGCCGTGGCCGCGTTCGAGCACGGCAAGCACGTGTTCTGCGAGAAGCCGATGGCCACCACGGTGGCCGACTGTCAGGCGATCTGGGACGCGGCCCGCGCCGCCGACCGGCACCTGTTCGTCGGCTTCGTGCTGCGCTACGCGCCGTTCTACCTTGGCATCAAGGAGCGCATCGACCGCGGCGACCTGGGGCAAGTGGTGAGCATTGAGGCGAACGAGAACCTGAGCGCCACGCAGGGCGCGTTCTTTCACCGCGACTGGCGCCGGTTCCGCAAGTTCACCGGCAGCTACCTGTTGGAGAAGTGCTGCCACGACCTGGACATCCTCACCTGGTTCGCCGGCGCACTGCCGCGCCGGGTGGCGTCGTTTGGCGGGCGGAGCGTGTTTACGCCGCGCCCGGAGGCGCCCCGGTACTGCCGCGACTGCGACCTGGACTGTCCCCACCGGCTGCACCTGGAGGATCCGCCGCCGAAGCCGGACGAGCGGGCCGCGATCGAGATGAATCATGGTCGCCGCCTGGACTTGTGCTGCTACAATTCGGACAAGGACATCGTCGATCATCAGGTCGCCATCATCGAGTATGACAACGGCGTGCGCGCCACCTTCCACTCCAACCAGAATGGCGGCATGCCGAGCCGCCGCATGTACCTGGCCGGGGAGGCCGGCTGCATTGAGGGCGACCTGTACTGGGGCCACTTCCAGTATGCGCCGGTGGCCTGGTCGCCGCATTTCGAGGGCAGCGAGTGGCAGCGAACCGAGGTGGGCAACATCGGCCAGCATGGCGGCGGCGACCAACGGCAGCTGGCCGCCTGCGTGGCCAGCGTGCTGGACGGCACGCCGCCGCCGGCCGGCGGACGCGCCGGCCTGGTAGCGAGCGTTACCGCGCTGGCGATCGACGAAGCGCGCCTGCGCGGCAGCGTGGTCGACCTGAGCGAGCGCTGGCGATGGCTCGGAGTGGAGGCGGCGTGAGCGCCGTGGAGGCGGCGTGAGCGTTGCGCGGCCGCCCAACGTGCTGGTGTTCGTCACCGATCAGCAGCGCGCCGACTGGCTCGGCTGCGCCGGCAACGAGGTCCTGCAGACGCCGAACGTCGACCGCATCGCCGCCGCCGGGGTGCGGTTCTCGCGCGCCTACTGCGCCAATCCGGTGTGCATGCCGTCGCGCGCCACGCTGATGACCGGCCTGCTGCCGAGCGACCACGGGGTGCGCGCCAACGGCATCAACCTGTCCCCGCACGCGGTAGTGCTGCCGGAGATTCTGCGCCGCGCCGGCTACCGCACCACCCTGGTCGGCAAGCCGCACTTCTCCTGCTGGTGGACGACGCCCGACCGCACGCCCAACATCGACCGCTACGACCCGGCGGCCCTGCCGGAGTCGCGCCACCTCTGGGACCGGCGCGCCGTAACCCGGCTGCCGGCGCCTTACTTCGGCTTCGAGGAGTCGGCGTTCGTCGGCGGCCACAGCGCGAGCGTGTTCGGCGAGTACCTGCACTGGCTCGAGGATCTCCATCCACGCGCAGCCGCCGACATCGCCGGGCGCGCCAGCCTGCGCCCCAGCCTGAACCGCGAGAGCTACTATTCGCCGGTTCCGGAGGAACTCTACTACACCGAGTGGATCACCGAGCGCACCATGCAGGCGATCGACCAGTGCAGCAGTGCGTCGCCGTTTTTCCTGTGGTGCTCCTATCCCGACCCGCACCAGCCGTTCGGGCCGCCGGCGCCGTGGCACTCGCGCTACCACGCGCACGACATGCCGCGCCCGGAGGCGTGGGACGACGACCGCTCCCTGATGCCGCCCCATCACCAGCTCGACTACTACGCGGAGCGGGCGCGCGTAGCCGGCGGACCGGTCCTCGCCAACGACCAGTCACTGGCGCAGATCGCCGAGATGCGCGCGCTCGCCTACGGCATGACGGGCTTGGTCGACCAGGGGGTGGGCCGCATCCTCGACCACCTGCAGCACAGCGGACGGCTGGACAACACCATCGTGGTGTTCCTGTCCGACCACGGCGAACTGATGGGCGATCACGGTATTCTGTTCAAGGGTCCCTATCACTACCAGGGTGTGCTGCGCGTGCCACTGCTGATGAGTTGGCCGGACGGCGGGTTGCGCGCCGGTCACGCCGCCGACGGCCTGGTCAGCCTGCTCGACCTGGTGCCGACGCTCCTGGAGCTCACCGGCGTGCCCTATCCCGAGGAGCCGTTCGCCGACTGGCGTGGTCCGGAGGCCGCACAGGTTGCCGGCGAGCGCGGTATGTACGACGGCGTGCCGCGGCTGCCGGGCAAGTCGCTGGTGCCACTGCTGACCGGCCGCGCCGACGCGGTGCAGGACGCGGTGCTGATCGAGAACGACGAGGACTACCGAGGCTTGTCGCTGCGCACCCTGGTCACCGGCGGGGCCATCTACACCCGCTACCGCGGCAACCGGTTCGGCGAGCTGTTTGATCTGACCGCCGATCCCGTGCAACGGTACAACCGCTGGGCCGACCCGGCAGCCGCCGCGCTGCGCGGCGACATGGAGGGCCGGCTGCTGGACAAGATCGTCGACACCCAGGCGCGCCACGTGCGCCAGGTCGCGGTCGCGTAACGCATCGAGGAGACGAAGAGATGGGTACGGGCATCGACGGACGGGTCGCCCTGGTGACCGGGGCCGGGCATGGAATCGGACGCGGGATCGCGTATGCCCTGGCGCGCGAGGGTGCGCGCGTGGTGGTCAACTGGTCGCGCGACGAGGCCGCTGCCGAGCACACGGTGGGGCGCATTACCGGCGCGGGCGGCGAGGCGGAGGCGGTCAAGGCGGACGTCGGCGAGATCGACCAGTGCAACGAGTTGGTACGCCGCTCCGAGGACGCGTTCGGACCGGTGGAGATCCTGATCAGCAATGCCGGCATCGGACAGCCGCACCACATCGTCGACACTCCCGACGAGGAGTGGGAGCGGGTAATCAACGTCAACCTGCGCGCCACCTTCGCGCTGGCGCGCGCCGTCATGCCGTCGATGATCGCGCACCAATACGGGCGCGTGGTGACCATCTCCTCCAACATCGGCTTCTTCGGCAAGGGCGGCGCCTCGTTCGCCACCTACGGCGCTTCCAAGGCGGGCCTGATCGCCCTCACCAAGGGCATCGCCCACGAGGGCGCCCCCTACATTACCGCCAACGCCATCGTGCCCGGCGGCACCAACCGGCAGACCGCCGACGAACGCGGCGAGCTGTGGCCGCCGCCGCCCGCCCACGACGACAAGTTCTTTCTCGGCTGGCGGGTGCCGCTGAACCGCATCGGCACGCCGGAAGACATCGCCGCCGCGGTGCTGTTCTTCGTCTCCGACGCCGGCTGTTACGTTACCGGCCAGTCCCTGCACGTCAGCGGCGGCTCGCTGATGCCGTAGCCCCCTGGAGCTACAAGCCAATCCCTGGCCGTGAGCGACCCGGCTTACCCCGGAGGCTGGCCGCCGGCCGCTTGGCCGCGGGCGGTTTGCAGCAGGTCGATGAGCGCCGCGCGCGCCTGCTCGGCACGCTGCAGCGGGGCGGGAAACGGCACCCGCGCCAATCGGGGCCCGGCCGGGGTGTGGGCGCGCAGCGTGGCCCCGTAGCGGTCGATGCCCACCATGGCGGCGTCCGTTGCGTCGTCGAGGCGCGCCAGAGCGGTGGCGTACAGCAAGTTGGCGTCTGCGTGGTCATCGTTCATGTGGCTGATGATGCCGCCCGCCTCCTCGGCCAGCGGGTCGACCGCGGCGTCGCGGTAGGCGTCGGCCGTGACCCAGCTCATGTGTCCGAAGCCGCCCACGAAGCGGCACTTCTCCACCTCCAGCCGCCAGAAGCTGAAGTCCGTGAAGTCGACGTAGGCGGCCGCGTAGGGGTGACGCTCCAGGTACGCCGCGCGTGGCGTGGCCGGATCGTCGGCCAGCCGCAACCGGCCGAGCAGCGTCAGGCGGGCGCTGCCGAGCGGGTCGCCGTCGCGCGGGGGCGCCCCCGCCGTGGGGAAGGTCACCCCGGCCGCCCCGCCCGCCGCTTTCCCTGGGGGGGGCCGCCGTCGCGCGGACCCGCCGCGGCGATGAGCATGCTCACCCGGTCGTCTCCGCGAGCGTTTACCGTGTGCTCGGCGAGTTCCGAGATCAGCATCAGCGGTGCGCCGGCGCCGTCGACGGCGTAGGAGACCACGCTTCCGTACGGATAGCCATCCGCGGTCAGGGTGCACAGGGTGGCCTGCCGCTGGCCGGCGGTCAGCGTGCGCGCCAGCTCGGCGTCACTGGGAAACGAGGTCGGATCGCCGGCAATCGCCGGTCCGCGCCGGCCGCCGCCATGTTCGGAGGGACGTTCCATCTGCGGTGGAAAGGGTAGTGTGCCGCCTGCCGCGTGTCGAGACCCGGCACACGGCTTCAGTGGAGCATCCTTTGCCACACGGTAGGCTTCCGAGCCCGCGTTGTTGCATGGCCGTGGTGTGCTCAAGATGGTCCGCAATGGCCTGCCCTTCTCCATGTTCGATGAACTGGTGGGTGCGGTCGGTGGATCACAACGGGAGCTGGCGGCTATTATCGGCATCCCGGCAACTACCCTCGCTCGCAGGAAGCGGAGCGGCACGTTGACGCCGCCGGAATCGGACCGGCTGGTGCGTATCGCTCGCCTGGAGGAGATGGCCGCATCCATGATGCGTTGACGCGGCCGCCGCGGGGCGGTGGCTGCGGACGAATCACGAACTCCTGGACGGTGAGACGCCCCTTGAGCGCGCGGCGACCGAGACCGGCGCACGCGATGTGGAGCACCTCATCGGCCGACTGCGGCACGGCGTATTCAGTTGATCGTCGCCTGGCGTCTGGCCGCGCCGGAGTTTGCTCAGACCGCTGAGCAGATGATGTCGGGCGAGGGAGTTAGGCGCTACGGTGGGCGCTGGAACAGTATCGGGCGCCCGGTGGTTTACCTTGGCGACAGCTTGGCGTGAGGTAATCAGGCGTCTTCGCCGCGACGGATGGGGTGTTTTCCGCCAAGCCGGGTGGGACTGGAGGGAGCGATGACGTATCCAGTAGTGATTCACAAGGATTCCGACAGCGACTTCGGTGTCACGGTGCCGGATCTCCCGGGGTGCTTCTCCGCCGGGCGCACCTTGCACGACGCCCTCACCAACGCTGGCGAGGCGATCGCCACCCATGCAGAGGGGCTTCTTCTCGATGGCGAGCCCATTCCAGAACCGAGGCGAATCGAGTCGCATCTTGAGAGCGGAAACTATGAACATGCCATATGGGCCGTAGTGACTGTAGACTTTGCCCGGGTCGCCGGAAGGGCACGGCGAATCAACGTCACCATTCCCGAGCGAGTACTGTCGCGGGTGGACGCCTATGCCAAGCGGACCGGCGACTCCCGGTCCGGGTTGATCGCAGTCGCCGCCCTGGAGTACATCACGCGACGGAATGACGAATTGGTGACGTGAAATCGGATGCGGGGCTACACGGTATTCGCGCGATCAGGCAACCCGGTTCTGGCACCGGCTGACGCCAGTAGCGCGGCCAGTGCCCGATCCACAACGTGGGCCGGGCGTCACGCCTCGGGCGTAACGCCCGCACTTTCGAACCACCGTACAAACCGTAGCACCGGTTCCCACCCCGGGGACTCTGTTCGCACCACCCACCGGCGGCTCAGGACTCCCAGCGCCCGCCGGACGCCAGTTGATCAGCCAGAAAACGGGCACCCTGGTTGTCCGCGGGGTTCAACCACAGCATGCGCCTGAACACGGACGCCGCCTCGTCGCGACGGTCCAGACGCCAGAGGCACAACCCGTAACCGTGGAGGCAGCGCAGGAACGGACGGTTGTCGATCGCTCCCCAAGAGAGTACCCCGCCGAAGTGTTCGCCGAGTGACAGTTCTCCGATACGGACACCCATCTCAAAGTGCTCCAGGGCCGTCTTGGGCAGGTCGTCGAAAGCGAGGTTGCCAAGGTGGGAGTGGGCGTCGACACAGCGCAGGTCGGACTGGCAGAGATCCATGAGGATCTTCCTGGCACCGGCGCCGTCGCCAGCCTGGCTGCGCTCGCTGGCCTCGATGATCGGATCCGTCTCGGCCTCAGGATCATGGCCGGGCAGCACCTGCTCCATCTCGAACAGCGGACGCGGCCCGTGCGCGATGATCGGGACCGCCCACTCCTCGACCGGCTCCCCCCCCCCCCCCCCCCCCCCCCCCCCCCCCCCCCCCCCCCCCCCCCCCCCCCCCCCGGCCCCGCCCCCCCCCCGCCCGGCTCGTCCTCCTCGCCCCAGTCCTCCTCCTCGGGGTCCCACAGCCCAAGGCTCTCGAGTCGCAACGGTTCAAGGCCAAGCGCCGGCACGTCGAGACGGGCGGACTCGACCTCGCCGGACAGGTAGGCATGGCTCCCATAGATCCACCGCTTGCGCGGGCGGACGGTCAGGACGTGTCCCGGCACCACCTCCCACAGCCCACTCGCGCGCAGAGTCACCACGCCGCTGCTGTCCAGCAGGCGGCAGCGGGCAGCCCGCTGCTTGATCGACAGCACGACCAGTTCGACCGCGCCGCTGCCGAGGTTCGAGCCTGGAGCTGCGGCCTTGTGCCGACGCCACTGGTCCGCGGCTGCGGCGAACGGCGGCAACCCAAGCCACTTGCGGTACGCGGCGACGTGAAGCGCACCCGCCGAGCCCCCGGGGAAGACCACGTCAGCGGCGGACACGACATGCTCGCCGCCGTTGTCGCGGCGACACTTCGCAGTCAACCCACGCCGTTCGTTGCCGTCGTAGTCGACTCCGACCACCGAGACCGGTTCTCCGATCACAAGCGCGTCCGCAGGGAGCTCGACCCTATCCTCGAACGCCTGCCGCAGAGCCCAGAGCTGTTCGCCGTCCCCATGGGCATCGACCAGCACAGCTTCCAACAGCTCTTCCACGGCCCGGTTCATCGTGAGCGCCTTACGAGTTGCCACGGCCTGCTCCGGCGGATCCTGTTGCACCATGGTAGGCGGCTACCGTAACCGAGACGCGCCAGCGGCGTCACCTCGGTCCGCGTGGTTTCCAGTCGTCCAGTCGGCCCACTCGGCTTCGGCAAAGGACATCGCCTGTACGTCGACAAGACACGCTTGTGAAGCGGTGGCGCTGCCCGTAGCTGGGCAACTCCATACGGACCGTAGTGACCGTTGACTTGCCCGGGTCGCCGGTCGGTGTGCATTGCCCACCCGTGGAAACGCCACGGGTGGGCAATCAATACTTGGTGGAGGTGGCGGGAATCGAACCCGCGTCCTGAAAGGTGCGCGTACGGCGTCTACAGGTTTAGCCGGCTGTTGCAATGCTTGGCGCCGCCTTTGTGATCCGGCACACGGGCGACGGTGCAGCCCGCTGTTTGTTTTTCCCGCCACCCCCGCGGGCCGGCGTGGCGGTAAGTCCTGAATTGCGTCGGGGATGCTCGTCGCTCAGGACCGCACTTCAAGTCCCCGTGGCTACGCTCTTAAGCAGCCAGTGCTAGATCTGTATCGGCAGATCAAATTGTCCAGGGTTAGGAGACTGGAACTCCACCTGCAACCGCAAACGTCATGCCCCTCAGTCGAGGCCTGGTCACCCCCAAAACTCCGGGCAAGGCCCGGGTTACAAGCTGCGCTGCCCGCTGCGCACCTGACGGTCCAGGTCGCGCTCCAGGTCGCGGCGCTTGATGTCTTCGCGCTTGTCGAAGGTCCTTTTGCCGCGGCACACGCCGAGCTCAACCTTGACCAGCCCACTCTTAACGTAGAAGCGAAGGGGGATCAGTGTCAAGCCGCGTTCGGTGACCCGTCGGTGCAGGCGCCGAATCTCGTCCCGGTGGGCGAGCAGCTTGCGGGTCCGGGTGGGGTCGTGGTTGAACTGGTTGCCGAACGCGTACGGCGTAATGTGCAGCCCCACCAGCAGCAGTTCGCCGTCGGCGATGCGCGCGTAGGAGTCGGTAAAGGAGAATTGCGCCGCCTTGATCGACTTCACCTCGGTGCCGCGCAGCGCGATGCCGCACTCCATGCGGTCGTCGACGTGGTAGAAGTGGCGCGCGCGGCGGTTGGTGGCGAGCGTCTTGACCGCTTCGGCGCCGGTACCGGACTGGCGGCTCACGGTTGCACCAGCGCCAGCCGGAAGCCGAGCACCGGCGTGCACCACTCGGCCGGTTGCGACCCGCGGGTATGGACGCCAACCACGCGTGGATCGGAGGTGAACGAGCCGCCGCGTACGGCGCGGCGGCTGCCGACGCCAAGCAGCGCATGCGTCTGCCCGGCGGTCGCCGCGCCGGCGGTCACCAGGTAGCGTGTCGGCGAGTACCAGTCGGCCGTCCATTCCCACGCATTGCCGAGCATGTCGTGCAGATGGTAGCCGTTGGGCGGGGAATACCCCGCCGGCTGCAAACCGGCGCCCGGTGCGGCCAAGTGCCCCTCCGGCTGGTCGCCGCCGGGGTAGGGCTGGCCGTGCAGGCCACCGCGCGCGGCGTACTCCCACTCCGCTTCGAACGGCAGCCGCGCCCGCCACCCTCCGCCGTCCGGCGCGGCGGCGAGCTGTTCGCCGACCCAGGCCGCGAACGCTTCGGCGGCGAACGCCGAAACGTACACCACCGGTTCCCGCTCCCGTCCCGCCGGCGGCGCGCCGTCCTGCCAGTCCGCCAGGTAGTCCTGCGCAACCAAGCCGCGTGCCACCAGGGCTGCCCGGTTGTCGGGAGCCCACTCCGGGCGCTCGGCCACGAAACGGGCGAACGAGGCTTTCGTCACCTCGCGCTGCTGCAGGTAGAACGACGCCACCGTGACCCGGTGCGGCCATGCCTCGAACGGCAGGACGGGCTCCTGCAAGCTGGCCAGCCGCTGTCCGTCGCCCATCACGAACGTACCGGCGGGGATAGGGCGAAATACCATGTCCGCGATGGTGACGGTGTCGGAGGGCGACTCGGGCGGCGGGCCCGCCCCGGGTTGCGCGGCAGCGAGCCGCCGGCTCTGTTCGACGGCCGTGCCGTACCATTCGGATGCCATCAACTCGGCTCGCGGCTCCGGCGGGAGCAGGGCAGCAAGCCACAGCGGCAGGCGGGGGCTGTCGCCGGCGAACCGGCCCAGATCCCGTACCAGCCGCTGCAATCCGGCGGCCGACAGCGGTGCGCCGCCGCTCAGGCTGGTATGCGCCGTCAGCAAAGCGGCCAGTCCGGCTTCGTCCTCGACCAGCAGCGCAGCGTGGCTCAGCAAGCGGTCGGCCAGCTCCGCGGACGGCTCCGCGGCGTGTGCGAGATCGCCGGCGGCATCGGTGACAATGCGGGCAACGGAGGGGGTGCGGGAAAGTTCGAGCAGCGCAGCGCGCAACAGACCCGCCGGGTCGGCGAGCGGCAACTCGACGTGCTGCGCGTCGCGACGCGGAAGCGGCCAGCTCAGGAGGATGCGGCCGCCCACCTCAAGCGACAGTTCCTGGGGCTGGAAGTAGTCCTTTGCCACGGTCACGGTACGCGAACCCGCGGCAACCCGTACCGCGAGCGGCGTGACACCGGCGAATTGTCCGTCCACCGACACCGTGGCGCCCGCCGGCGTCGAGGTGAATTCTAGTACCGAGCCGGACCAGCGCAGGCCCGGCACCACCAGCGTGGCGAACAGCAGCGCCGCCAGGGCACACCCGTACAGCACCGTGAGGTAGATCCCCGGCGCGATGCCGGCCACCGGCCGCAGCCGGACCCGATGATCCGCGGCATTCGGAAGCTTGGTGTTGCGTGCGCGCCGTGCGTGCATGGCGCGCCAAGTATAGGTATGCGCGGAACGCCGCGCATAGCTCGATGGGCGGCCATTGGCGGCCATTGGCAAAGCAGACGCGGTTCCACTACCTTTCCGGGGCGTGAGCAAGACGCCGTCGCCGACCCCGTCCGCAGACCGCTCCGGCGTGTGGCAGCGCTGGCAGCACGGCGTGGTGGCGGTTACCGAACGCTACCTCTCCTGGCGCCGCCTTCGCCGCGTGCGCCGCAAGGTCCGCATGCAGGGCAAGCACCCGCTGCTTGATTGGGCAGAGGCGATTGGCTCCGCGATTCTGATCGTACTGGTCATCAACCAGTTCCTGCTGCAGGCGTACCGGATCCCGTCCGAATCGATGGTGCCGACCCTGCTGGTGGGCGACCGCATCTTCGTGAACAAGCTGATCTACGGACCCGAGCTGATCCCGGGATCGATCAAGCTGCCGAGCCCCCGGCAGCCGCGCCGCGGCGAGGTGATCATTTTCGAGAATCCCACCTACGTGGCGGTCGGACCGGCGCTCGAGCTGGTGCAGCGGGTCATCTACATGGCCACCCTGTCGCTGGTCAACATCGATACCGACGAGCAGGGACGTCCGCGCGCTCATTTTCTGATCAAGAGAGCCGTCGGCATGCCGGGCGACCGGGTGCGCGTCCGCGACGGCGACGTGGAGATCATGGTCGGCGGCGCCGGACCCTGGCGCCCGGAGCGGGAGCTGATGGAGGAGTTGGGATTGCCGTACAACGTGCGGCGGCTGTTTCCCCAGGACAGCTATCCCGAGCTGAGGCTTGCCTCCATGGCGCGGGTACGGGCTGCCGCCGGCATGCGGGTGTCGTCCGCGGAGGCACTGGCCGCCGAGCGCATCCGCGAAATTGGACGGGCGGATTACAGTTATTCCAACACCTGGATCGCCCGCGCGCGCTACGAGCTGGATCCGCACAATCACGGGCTGGCGCGCGACTGGCGCCGGCTCGAGCACGGCTGGCAGGTGCCGGCACACGCGTTCATGCCGATGGGCGACAATCGCGACGATTCACGCGACAGCCGTGATTTCGGGCCGGTGAAGCTGGATAAAGTGTTGGGCCGTGCTCTGTTCCACTATTGGCCGCCGTCTCGCTGGGCGGCGGTGCGCTGACCGGCACCCGATGAGTGCGGCGCCGCGGCGGGCGGCGGTGGCGTACTACGTGCACGTGCCGTTTTGCGCGGCGCACTGCACCTGGTGCGATTATCCGGTTACCGTCGGCGGCCTGGAGCGCGCGCCCGAACTGGTGACGGCGGTGCTCGCGGAGGTGAAGACCCTGCGCGCCGCACTGGCCGACCGGCCGGTAGCCGCGCTCTACGTCGGCGGCGGTACGCCGAGCTTTCTGCCTCAGGGCGAGCTTCGGCGCCTGCTGGCGGGTCTCGCCGGTGCGCTGCACCCGCCGGCGGGAGACGACGGTGGCGGCCGGCCGGTGGAATCTACCCTGGAAGTGAACCCGGAGGACGTGACCGGGGAACTGCTCGCAACCTGCGCCGGCGCCGGCATCGATCGCCTCTCGGTCGGCGTGCAGTCGTTCGCCGACTCCTCCCTGCAGCGGCTCGGCCGGCGCTGCACCGCGAGCGAGTTGCATGCCGCCATGGCGCTGCTCACGCGGCGCTGGCCGGGCCGGCTGAACATAGATCTGATGGCCGGCGTGCCTGGCCAACGTTTCGCGGACGTGCAGGCGGACGTGGACCGGGTAGCCGACCTGGGCGTCGGCCACGTCACCTTGTTGCAGTTGGCGGACCCGCCGCCCGGGGGCCTGCAACCGAGCGCCGGCGCCGACGAGTTGTGGCTGGCAGCCGGCGAGCAGCTGCGCCGCCGCGGCTATGCCGACTACGAAGTGAGCCACTTTGCGCGCGGCGGCGACCGCTCCCGCTATCTATGCCACGTGCTGCGGATGCAGCCGGTGGCGGCGGCCGGTCCGGGGGCCGTTGGTACTCTGCCGGCTGCGGCCGCGGCATCGTACGGCGGCCCGGTGCGCACCGAGTCGGGTGCCGTGCGCTGTACCCATGCGGCGGAGCTGGACCGTTATCTGGCCGGCAGCGCCGCCGGTTGGGGATGCACCCCCGAACCCGTGCCGACGCAAGGCCTGCTGGTGGAACACCTGCTGCAGGGTCTGCGGCTCACCGAAGGCATCGACGCCGAGTCGGCGTGGCTGCGGCCGCCGCTAGGCACACTGCTGGACGAACTGTGGGACCGTTGGCAGCGGCTCGGACTGGCTCACCGGCACGGCGCCCGGCTGGCGCTGACCGCACGCGGCCGGCTGCAGCTCGACGGCCTGGTGGCGGCGGCGAGCGACCATCTTCATAGCGAGGCGGGCGGCGACCAACCGGTATTCGCTGCGTGGCCCGACGGCGCCGGCTCCTGACCGCCCGGCGCCGAACGTGCGACCGCGGCCGGCGCCGCCTACCGGGCCTGGGCCGCGAAGCGCTGTTCGGTGCGTCGCAGCGGCAGCAGCGCGAGCGTGCCGAGCACGACGAAGCCGGCCGCGATCCAGGCCACCAGCTCGGCGCCGGCGCGGCTGGCAAGCTGGATGCCGACGGTGGCGCCGAGCATCATGCGCATGCCGGTGGCGAACGTGTGCACGGACATGTACGCGGCGGTGTTCTCGCGGTCGGCAAAGCGCGTTACCCACAGGCTCCACGCCAGCATGCCGCCGGCATTGAACGCCCCCATCAGCGCCGCCCCGACGATCACGGCCGGCACGCTGTGGAGTTGAAAGAACAGCACGATGCTGAGCACCGAGATCAGGTTCAGGCCCACCCGCACGGAAATGAAGTTGAAGCGGTCGAACAGGTTGGCCCACAGCGGTGTGCACACCAGCCGCATGATGTCCGGAACGGTGCCGGCGATGAGCGCCACCCCGACCGCCGGCAGATCGAAGCCGTAGCGCGGCTCGGTTAGAAACAGGATGCGCAGGGGGGCGACCAGAAGGCTGCCGAAGCCGAACAGGAACCATGCCCCCACGGTCAGGCCGAATGCGCGGTCGCGCCACAACAGCGCCAGCGCCGCCAGCGGAGAGACCGACTGCTGCCGGACGCCGGCGGCACGCCGCGGACGCCGGGACGGCACGAACAGCAATGCGCCGGCCGCGATCAGGTTGGCGATGCCATAGGCGGTAATGACGGCGCGATACCGGTCGCCGGAACTCTCCAGGATCGCCCCGCCGAGGAGGTGGAACAGCGCCGAGCCGAGCATGGCCAGCACCAGCTCCACGGCCACCAGTCTGCCGCGCAGGCGGGCGGGGTAGTTCGCCTTGATGATCGTGGTATACAACGGCAGGGTCACCGCGCCGGTGGCGGAAGCCGGGATCAGCCACAGCACGTGCCAGGTAAGCGAGGAGACGGCTGCGGCGGCAAAGAAGCCCGCCGCTGCCAGCGCCATCGCCGCGGCCACCACCAGGCTGCGCCGCACCGGCAGCCGCGCCAGGTAGGCAACCACCAGCAGGGCGGCGATCAGCCCGAACGCCTGCGGCAGCGATACCAGCGTCTTGACCGCGTCGCCGGCGTCGAAGTGGCGCACCGCGATCAGCAGGAAGAAGGTCTTCGGACCCGTCTCCAGGATGCCGAACGCAAAGCTGCGGATGGAGCCGAACACCAGTGTCCGGCGCGCCAGGAGGGGCACCCCAATGGCGCCGAGAAGCCGGCTGCCGGGGCGACCGCCCGTGGCGGCGTTGCGGTGCGTTCGCATGCTCCACGACAGCCTAACGCACACACTGCCTGTCCGTCAGCCGAGCCGCGGCGCAGGGGCGCATGGCACATTGACGCGCGGCATTGGCGGCTGGTAGGCTGCAGCAACAGGAGTCAGGAATTGTCAGGCCACAGTAAATGGCACTCGATACGCCACAAAAAGGGCGCCACCGATGCGAAGCGCGGCAAGATTTTCACCAAGCTGATCAGGGAAATCACCGTCGCGGCCCGCCTCGGCGGCGCCGACCCCGACGCCAACCCGCGCCTGCGCACGGTAATGCTCAAGGCCCGCGAAGCCAACATGCCGCGCGACAACATCGACCGTGCGATCAAGAAGGGCACCGGCGGCGGCGACGGCATGGACTTTCACGAACTGCTCTACGAGGCGTACGGCCCCGGAGGGGTGGCGCTGCTGATCCAGGTCCTCACCGACAACAAGAACCGTACCGCGGCCGAGATCCGCAACATCCTCACCAAGGGGGGAGGCAACCTCGGAGAGTCGGGGTCCGTTTCCTATCTGTTTTCTCGCAAGGGAATAATCGCGTTCGAAGCGGATCGCTACGACGAAGACGAGGTGATGGAGGTGGTGCTTGAAGGCGGCGCCGAGGACGTTTCCACCGACGATGGTACCGTGGAAGTCCTCACCGAGCCGGTGGACTTCCACGCCACGCTCGACGTCGTGGAGCAAGCGGGTTTCGAACATCGCATGGCCGAGATTTCGTGGCTTCCCGAGGCAAGCATCCTGCTCGACGGGAGCAAGGCGAACAGCGCCATGCGGCTGATCGAGGCGCTCGAGGATCACGACGACGTTCAGCAGGTGTCGACCAACATGGAAGCGCCCGAGCCGGTGGCGGCGGATTCCGCCTGAAGCGGCACAGTGACAGGCTGCGGCGGTGCGCCGCCGCCTGACGCGATGGAGTACGCGCAATGAGCGTGGTGCTGGGGATCGACCCGGGGCTTGCATCCACCGGTTTCGGGGTGCTGGAGACCAACGGCAACCGCGTCCGGCGCATTACCGACGGTGTCATACGGACGCCCGCTGGCACCGACTACGGCGAACGCCTGGTAATGCTGTACGATGGACTGCGGGAAATCGTCGAACGCCACCGTCCTGGCGAGGGCGCCATCGAGGAGTTGTACTTCTCCAAGAACGTGCGCACCGCGTTCCCGGTGGCGCAGGCGCGCGGCGTTATTATCCTGTTGCTGGCACAGTGCAAGGTGCCGTTTGAAGAGTACTCGCCCGGCGCGGTGAAGCAGGCGGTGGCCGGTCACAGCAGGGCGCAGAAGGAACAGGTGATCCGTTCCGTGACCATGGTGCTCGGCCTGTATGACGAGCCGGTGAACGACCACAGCGCCGACGCGCTCGCCGTTGCACTGTGTCACGTGCAGCACGCGCCGGTGCGTGCTGCTCTCGCCCGCGCCGCGGCAACGCGGTAGAATCGGCTCACCGATGTTGTACAGCGTAACCGGCCGGCTCACTCACAAGGGGCTTGAGGAGGCCCATGTGCAGGTGGGCGGCCTGGAACTGGAGCTGTCCAGTTCGGCGCGCACCCTGGAGGCGCTGCCGGCCCCCGGCTCCGAGGTCAAGATGTACACCTTCCTGTACCATCGCGAAGACCAGATGCGCCTGTACGGATTTGCCACGCCGGCGGAACGCTCCCTGTTTCTCGACCTGTTGCGCGTCGGCGGGGTGGGTCCGCGGCTGGTGATCCGCATTCTGTCCGGGATCGAGGCCTCCGAACTGGTGCAGGCGCTGGAGACCAACGACCTTCCCCGCCTGGTGCAGATTCCCGGCCTGGGCAACAAGACCGCCCAGAAGATGGTGCTGGCCCTGCAAGGCAAGCTCAGTCTCCCGCCCATTGCCACTGCGCGCACCCCGGGGCTGGAAGAGGATATCACCGCCGCGCTGGCCGGCATGGGGTTCGGTACCCGTGAGGCGCGCACCGCGGTACGCGCGGCAATCAAGGAAGTGGCTGGGGAGGGTGGTTCCCTGAGTGCCTCGAGCGAGCACGAACAGGAGGTCCTGCGCCGCGCGGTAGCCCGCCTGAGCTCGCTCACCGCGGAGCGGGCGGCCGCCACGGGCAGCCGGACCAATGGCTAGACCCGACCTCGCCCGCGCCCACCCTCCCGGACCCGCCCCCGAGGGGGGGGCGCCCCCCCCCCCGGGGGGGGGGCGCCCGCCACGGGCAGCCGGACCAATGGCTAGCCGCGACGTCGCCGGCGCCTACCTGCCGGATCGCGACCAGGAGGAGGGCGCGCTGCGCCCGCAGCGTCTGCGCGACTTCATTGGCCACGACCGCCTGCGCGAGAACCTGTCCGTGTTCGTGGCAGCCGCGCGGCAGCGCGCCGAGAGCCTGGACCATGTGTTTCTGAGTGGTCCGCCCGGGCTCGGCAAGACCACCCTGGCGGCGATCCTTGCCAACGAGATGGGGGTGGAATTCCAGGCCACGTCCGCTCCGGCGCTGGAAAAGACCGGCGACCTGGTGGCGATTCTCACCAACATCGGCGAACGTAACGTGTTCTTCATCGACGAGATTCACCGCCTGCGCCCCCCGGTGGAGGAACTGCTCTACACCGCCATGGAGGACAACGAGATCGACGTGGTGGTCGGCCAGGGGCCCGGGGCGCGTTCCATCAAGATTCCGCTGCCGCCGTTCACACTGGTCGGCGCCACCACCAAGACCGGTCTGGTGTCGGGGCCGCTGCACTCCCGATTCGGGATCACCACCCGCCTCGATTACTACGAGCCGCGCGAGATCGCGGCCATTGTGCGCCGCACGGCCGGCATTCTGCAGGCGGAGCTGGATGGCGGCGCCGTGCGGCTGCTGGCGCAGTGCTCGCGCGGGACCCCGCGCGTGGCCAACCGGCTGGTGCGCAGGATGCGCGACTTCGCGCAGATCTGGGCGGACGGCGCCATCTCGCTCGACATCGTGGAGCGCGGCCTGGGGGCGCTCGAGGTGGATGCCAGCGGGCTCGACAAGCTGGACCGGGAGATACTGAACACCATCATCACCAGGTACGACGGCGGCCCGGTGGGATCGGAGACCTTGGCCATCACCGTCAGCGAGGCGGTAGATACCCTGGAAGATGTGTACGAGCCGTATCTGATTCAGCGCGGTTTCCTGCAGCGCACCGCGCGTGGCCGGGTGGTGACGCCGCTGGCGTACCAGCACCTGGGGCTGCCGCTCACCGGCGCCTCGTCGCCGAAGGGGGCCGATGCGGACCAGCAGGTTCTGTTTTGATCTGCCGCGGGAGCTGATCGCACAGCGGCCGGCGCGGGAGCGCAGCGCGGCGCGCCTCATGGTGCTGGAGCGGGCTACGGGCGCGCTGCATCATGCGCGGGTTGCCGGGGTGCCCGAGCTGCTGGCGCCCGGCAGTGTCGTGGTGCTGAACGACACCCGGGTGCTGCATGCGCGGCTCACCGGTTGTCTCGACGGGGGCAGGGAAGTGCCGTTCCTGCTGCTCGAACCGACCCACGGCGGCACGCGCTGGCTGGCACTCGCGCGCGGCGTACGCCAGCTTGCCCGCGGCGGGCGCGCGGCGGCCTTCCCGGACGGTCTGTCAGCGTCGCTGGCCGCGCCGCCGGATGGGAACGGCACGGTCGAGTTGGCATTCGACCGCCCGGTCGATTCCGCCTACCTGGAACGGTTTGGCTCGGTGCCGTTGCCGCCCTACATCGACCGCCCCGCGGACGGCGCGGACGCCGAGCGCTACCAGACGGTCTATGCCGAGCATCCCGGCTCCGCGGCCGCCCCCACCGCCGGACTCCACTTCACCGCGGAGATGCTGCGGCGGCTGCGGCGGCGCGGGATCGCCGTGGTGCGGGTGACACTGCACGTGGGGACCGCCACGTTCGCGCCGATTCGCAGTGAGCGAATCGAGGACCACGTAATGCACCGCGAGCGCTACTCGGTCCCTGACCAAGCGGCCGAGGCGATAGAGCAGGCGCGGCGTGAACGCCGCCCGGTGGTTGCGGTCGGGACCACCGTGGTGCGTACCCTGGAGGCGGCGTGGGACGGCGGCGCCCTGCGCCGAGGTTCCGGATCCACCGGCCTGTTCATCTATCCGGGGTACCGCTTCCGGGTCGTGGACCAGTTGCTGACCAATTTTCACACGCCGCGTTCTTCCCTGCTGGCCCTGGTCAGCGCGCTGGCAGGCGAGCGCGAGATCCGGGCCGCTTACGCGACGGCCGTCGAAAAGCGCTACCGGTTCTTCTCCTACGGCGACGCGATGCTGATCCGATGACGTCGTACTCAGAACCGGCGCAGATGGCTCCAGATGCGGTCAAACACGGCTTCGCGCGGCCCGGTGCCATTTACCGTTACTACCTTCACTCCGAGCGCCGCGTACCCGGCAATCACTTCGCGGTAGCGTTCGCGCAGGCGCCGTTGCAGCGGCAGGCGGTCGAACAGCGCCCCGGCGCCCGGGCATTGCCCGCGGGTAGGCGTGCGGGCGGGCCCCGTGGCCGGGGGGGGGGGCGGAACGGCCCGGGGGCCCGGGGGGGGCCCCCCCGCCGCTGGCACTCTTCGGGGGGAGTGTCGATGAAGATCAGCCAGCGGGGCAGGGGGAATCGCGCATTGACGGCGGCCACGTATTCACCGGAGCAGTCGGTTGATTGATACACCAGGCTGGAGAACAGGTAGCGATCGCAGGCCACGGAGCCGCCGGTGCGGAGGGCGGCGAGCACACCGTCGGAGCCGTACAGGTGTTCGCTGCGGTCAGCGGCGAACAGCAGCGCCAGCGTACAGCCGGATACCTCCAGTTCCCCGCGCAGCACGGCGCGGATCAGCTTGCCGATCGCTCCGTCAGTCGGCTCGCAGGTGGCGAAGCAAGGCGTGCCGCGTTGTTGCAGTGCATCGCGAAGCATCTCCAGTTGGGTGGAGGTCCCGGCTCCGTCGAGCCCCTCGAAGACCACGAAGCGGTCCAGGATATCCGGTGCATTACTCATTAGCGGGCATGGCCAGTGTACACCACGCGCCCGCGGTGCCGACCACCCGGCGTGCCGCCGCCGTGCCGCCGCTGGCGGTGGTGCTGGCGGTGGTGCTGGCGGCGCTGGCGATGCTGACGGTGCAGTGGCCGGTGTCCGCGCAGGACGCCGACAGGCCGCCGGTCAGGATCCCGGACATGACCATAACCGCCGAGGATCCGCTCATTCTGCTGCCACCCCTCGGGCCGCCGGTGAACGAGGCGCCGCTCGCCCTACCACCTGCGCCGCCTCGGCAGGCGGCGTACACGGGCGCGCCCGCCACTACCGCGCCGGGGTTCGGGCCGCCGCCCGCGCCGGGGGCGGTGCTGCGCGTGGCGCGCGCGGCGCAGGCGGTTGAGCGCGACGCCAAGTTCACCGCCAGCGCCGCCGCCGTCGGTATGGACGAGTTGCGCGGCATTCCGGCCGCGATTTCCTACCGGAGCGGCGGCCCGATGCCGATGGTGGATCTGGGGCTGACCGGGCTGGTGCCGATGACCACGGACCTGGCGGGCGACGTGGCGGCGCACGCCGCGCTGGAGTCCCCGGCATGGCGTGGAGCAATCGCCGGCGCTCTGACCGTGGCGGATCCCGATCGGGCCGGGCAGGTAGCGCTGAGCGGCGCCGCCGGACCCGTCTCGGGCACCCTCACGGTGCAGCACTGGCAGGTGCCGCCGGATCCCGCCGAGTATCGATTGGCACTGGCGGCGGAGGCTGCCCTGAGCGCCTCGCGGAGCGGCCCGCAGGCCTCCGTCGGTGTAGCCGCGGGGCGCACCGGCGACGACCTGTTCGTACTGCCGTCGGCGCGGCTGCATTACGCCGGCAAGCCTGCCTGGCAGGTGGCCGCCGGCGTCCGGCCGATGCTCGGCTACCCGCGCTGGCTGCACCACCTGATCCGCGACGAACCGGCGGGTACCGCCTCATTGCGCCCCGCACAGGCCTGGCTGGCGTGGCTGGGCGGTGGGGTGGGGGCGATCGATCTGCGCGCCGGTTGGGCGCACGGCCTGAGCCGCGGCTTCACCGCGGAGCGCGCCGCGGGTGCAGCCGGCCCCGACCTGGTGCTGCTCGGGATGGCCGTGGAGGCAGACTGGAACAGCGGCACCGGCGGACCGGTAACCGTGTCCGCGCGCGCGGGAGCCAACTGGGACCGGACCGAGTTCGACTGGCGGCTGCAGGCCGCCGGCGAGTGGCAGGTCGCCGCCGCGCCGCCGATCACGCTGCTGCTCGGCGCACGATGGCTCGGCTCTCGCGCGTACTACGGCGTGTATGCCGGCGAAGACTGGACGCTCGGGCCATTCCGCGATGAGCCCGGCTCGGCGGTGGTCGGGGGCGTGCGCTGGGCGCCGGCATGGGGACACGGTCTGAGCGTGACCGGCGGCGTCCATTCCGCTCCGGAAGGTGACTTGACGTGGGGTGTCGGAATTGAGTACGCCCGCGATGTCGTGCGCCTGACGGCGCCACCGTAGGTAGGGCGATTGATGGTAGCTTTCATTGTTCAGGGGGGTATCCTTCTCATTCCGATTCTGCTGCTGTCGCTTGGCGCGGTGTTTCTGATTGTCGAGCGCCTCCTGTTCTACTGGCAGCAGCGCGCCTCCGACGGCGAGTCCACCGACGAGGTGCTGAAGCTGCTAACCCACACGCCGGCGCAGCAGTTGGTGCATGCGCTGCGCCGCGGCCGGTCGCCCCAGGCGCGCATAATCGCCGCCGCTCTCGAGCGCGGCAGTCTGCTGGCCGACCCCGACCAGCGCCGCACGCTCGACCATCTTGTGCTCACCGAAATCACGGCACTCGAGCGCAACGTCCCGTATCTGCAAAATATCGCCAACGTCTCTACCTTGCTGGGGTTGCTCGGCACCGTGGTGGGCATGATCGCCGCCTTCGTGGGCATGCGCAGCACCGGCAGCACCGACCTGACGATTCTGTCCGGCGGCATCGCGCAGGCGCTCATTACCACGGCCGCGGGCCTCGCCGTGGCGATTCCGAGCACGCTGTGCCATCACCTGTACGTAAACCACGTGCAGCGCACCGTCGCGCGCCTCAACATCGCGGTCAGCGAAGTCACCGCGCACTTCATTTCCCACTCCGATTCATAGCATCGTGGCCATCGCAGCCTGCGCCGCGCGCGCGAGTTGCGCCAAACGGGTATACTGACCCAGGAACGTGCCCACGGGGGGAGGGGATGTCTGACGATCTACAGTACTACCGGAGCTCGTTGAGCGCCGCGGGCGCGGTGCCCCTCACTCCGCTCATCGACGTGGTGTTCCTGGTGGTGATCTTCTTCATGGTGAGCGCGACGTTCGCCGTGCAGTCCACCGTTCCGGTACAACTGCCACGCGCCGCGGCCGAGCCCCCCGATGCAAGTGCGGCGTTCGCCATCACCGTCGACGAGTCGGGACAGATATTCACGGCGCGTTCCGGCGCCGTGCAACAGGTGACCCTCGACACTCTGCGCGTCGCCGTTGCCGAGTGGCAGGCGGCGGAACCCGAGGAGGGCGTCGTGCTGCATGGCGACGCCCGCGCCAGCTATGGGCGTCTGGTCGCAGTAATGGACGTGATACGCAGCACCGGCGTTGCCGACATCCAACTGGTCACCGCTCATCCCGACCCATCGCCATGACGGCCGTGCGCGAAATCAATGCGCTGGTCGCCAGCGTCGCCGTCCACGTGCTGGTCCTGGCCGTGTTCATGCTGGTGCGCGAGCCGGCGCGCGAGGTGCCGCCGGTAGTGGCGCTCCGTCTCACCCTGCCCGCGGTTACCGGCTCTCGTCAGACCTTGTCCGGCTCCTCCGAGCCGGTTGCCGGCCAGGCGGCCAGCGCCGCCTCCCGTGAGCAGCCATCCGCGGGAGGCGCCGCCCTGCCGGCTCTGGTCATGCCGCGGGGACGGCTGGCCGCCGGCGCGCTCGGCGCTCCGGCGCGTACCGGAGCCGTATCCTCCGGCACGGTTGCGCTGCCCCATCCCGGCACCGCGCTGGCCGGCGCGCTCGCGGCCGGCCGCCCTCCCCGACCCCGCCCCCGCGCGGGCCGGCGCGCGCGCGGCCGTCAGCCACGCCGCCGGTCCCGGTGCCGCGGCGCCGGCTGCCGCCGCCACCGACACGCTGCTGCCGCGTCTCACCCGCAGCGGCCTCCCTGCGGTGGAGCGCGGCATCGCGCTGCCCTATCCCCCGGAGCTGATCCGGCGCGGCATCGAAGCCGACGTGGAGATTCAGCTAACCGTGGCCATCGACGGCACCGTGGCCAGCGCCGAGGTGGTGCGCAGTTCGGGGGTGTCGTCCGTGGACGCCGAGGTGGCGCAGGCGTTGCGCCAGTTTCTGTTCGCGTCTTCCGGCGACACGCCGGTTACCGGCACGATTCGGGTGAGTTATCGCCTGGAGCGCGGTTTTTGAGCGGCCAAGATCGCACCGGTGACGGCGGCAAGCCGAAGTGGACTCCCTCGGTCCTGGAGTTGTGCGTTCTCGTGTTGATCATTGCCGGCGCCGGCTGGGGGTTGCACTCGCTCGGCAACATGATCGAGAGCCACCTTACCGGCAAGCGAGAAGAAACGATTGCCAATCTGTTCCAGACACTCGACTACGACATCAGTTATCGCGACATCTCCCCGTCGCTGCTGCGCGCCTTCGAGATCCGCGATCTGGCAATCTCCAACCGGGGGGCCTCGGACGACCCGCTGGTGTTCATCCGCCATCTGCGGCTGCGCTACAGTCTGTCGCGCCTGGTGATCAGCCGAGACCCGGTCGCCGCGCTGCGCGAGATTCAACTGGTGGACTCCGACTTCACGCTCGACCTGGAGGGCGACGGGGGACTCGGAATACTGCTCCAGGCCTTGAGCGTGGCGGTGAGCGGCGGCGATGACTCCCTCGGTGCGAGCGAGCTGCCGCCGATGAATCTCGCCGGCGCCAACCTCGGCGTCGTCATCGAAGGCCCGGGCATGCGCGTGGAGTTGCGCGAACTCTACTTTCGCGTCCGCGCCGGCGAACGGCTGCGAATCACGGCGAGCGGCACCGTGGCGGCGTTGCTGGCGTCGACGGCGAGCCCGGCACTGCTCGGCAACGAGTTTCTGGAAACCGACTTCCGGATTACCGGCAGCGCCGCCGCCGATTTCAGCTCGGTCGACGCGACCGTTCGCATACCGGAGTTGACCACCTCTTCATTCGCCGCCGGCCCGCTGACCTTGCAGGTGACGGCCGACGACGACAACCTGCAGATCGCCAAGGCCATGGATCGCCTGCCGCTCGCGGCGCAGTTCACCTACGACCTGAACAGCGGGCGCACCGAATTGCGTTTCGAGGCCGACGACCTGCAGGTGGCGGATGCGGCGCAATTCGACGCCTCCGGCCCGGAGCTTGAGCTGCTGCAGGCGGCGGTAGTCACCGGAAGCGGGCGCTGGATTCAGGATCCGGCGGCAGGAATGCGCTACGACGGCGATTTCAGCGCGCGGCTCGCGGCCGCGGGCGGGCGTCCCGAAACCGAGGTGGTGGTGGCGGCCAACGGCGACGGCGAGCGGCTGGTGGTGTCGAGGCTCGACGCGCGGCTGGACCAGATCGGCGTGCAGTTTGTCGGCGACCTGCTTCTGGATCCGATCTCTCCCGAGGGCGACTTGATCGTTACCACGGCGCCGGACCTGTTGGGCGGCATACCCCTGAACGCCCGGATGACGCTGCGGCGCAACGGCTCCGGGTTCGACCTGCGCGGCGACGGCATGACCCTTGGCGACACCGCGGTGCTCGGCTTCGAGGCCAACCTGTCACCGGCAGGCGCCGGCCAGCCGCGCTTTCGCTACCGGGCCCGCATGGCGCTGGAACAGGATGTCGCCAACTCGATCACCGCCGAGGGAGTGCTCGACCTCCGGGCTGGCGTTGACCTGGGCTTCGCGGCTCGCTTCACCGACGTTGCCGCTGGCGCCCTGTACCGCCTTGCCGCGTCCCCGGATGAGCGCCAGCCGTGGCTGGTGACCACGCTGGAACCGCTGCTGGTGAACGCAGCGGTATCCGGCAGCACCGATTTCGCCGGTGTGCAACTCGGCCGCTCGACGGTGCGCGTGCTCGACCGCTCCCAACGCGAGACCCGGCTGCGCTTTCAGCTCGATCGGGAGCAGGAAGATTGGCTACTGGACGACCTGGCGGCGCAGTGGGGCGGCTTTCGACTGCAGGGTGACGTCAGGGTGACACCGGCGGAGGAGAGTCTTGAGGTGGCGGCCAACTTCACGGTCAACGACCAGCCGCTCTTCCTGCAGGTCACGCACCGGGCGGGCGAGGGGCTTACCGCCTCCGGCAGCCACCAACTCAGTCTTGCCGCCGACTACGCGGCGGCGGAAATCTCGTTTCGCGGCGCGGTGACCGAGTTGCCCGTGCCGTGGTCGCCGGATCACCCGCCGCTGAAGACCACCATGGCGTTCAGCGGGGAGATTGGGGAGTCGGCGGAATGGTCGCTGCGCAGCGACGCGGTAACCGTCACCGGGATTCCGTTTCTGGATCGCCGCGGCGCCGAACTCGAGTTCGGAATTCGGGCGTCTGCCAACGGGATGTCCCTCGACCCGATTTCCCTGCGTGACGGCGAAAGCATGTTGACCGGCAGCGGCAGCGTGACTTACGGCGGCGGGCCAGGAGCCGTCGCCGGCCGCATCGCACTGGCCGATGCCGCCAATTATGAACGCATTTCAGTTTCCGCGGCGCTCGACCAGGACAATCTCGACGGCAAAGCCGAGATTCGCGGCGTGCCGCTCGCTCGTATCGGCGAATTTCCGATCAGCGGCGACTTGCAGGCGAACGTGACCGCTTCCGGACCGATACAGGCCCTGATGTGGAACGCGGCGGTGAGCCTGGAAAATGGCCGCCTCAACGAGGAGGAGGTCGCACTGGCCGCAACCGTCGAGGTGGCACCGGGCAGCCTGCTGCTCGATCAGATCACCTTCGATCTGCTCAGCCATCACCTGCGCAACGGTACGTTTTCCTACGACCGTGACAGCGCCCGCGCGCAATTCGACGCCGACTACAGCGCCGACTATTTCGGCGACCCGGTAAGCGCACATCTGCGGCTCAGCACGGACGACCTGGACTTTGGCGAGGGCGGCAGTCTGAACACCGCCTTCGCCTCCGGCATGAGAGCTGCGCTGCACACCAGCGCCCTGCAGGTTGCCGGCGCCCCCCTCGACGACTGGAAGATGCAGCTGGTGGTGGCCAATGGCGACGCGGCGCCGGAGCCCGGCGCGCCGCGCACCGACATTGTCGTCCACTTCGACGGCGGGCCGCATGAGGCGTTCGCGGGGTTCATCTCGACCCTGGGACAGTTTCAGGTGCACGTGCGCGGAGAACCGTACCCGTTGCGCGGCACCGCAACCGGATCGATCTCCAGCGGAGTGATCGCCGCCGACGTGGATCTCGAGGAAGCGGACGCGCGGGTGATCAACGAGGTCCTCGGCGACTCGCCGATCAGCGTGGAGGCGGGCCGTGCCAGCGGCACCGCGCGCGTGGAGGGCCCCCTCAACGATCCCGACTTCTGGGGACAGCTGCGCGTCACCGGCGGCTCGGTGACGTCGCTGCTGTCACCGCAGGTGGTGGGACCGTTCACCGTCGTCCTGACCCTGGAGGAGAAGGCGCTGACCATTTCCGGCTTCGCTTCGGAGACCGGGGCCGCGTTGCCGGTGACCGTCGTCGGCGCCGCAACCGTGGAGCGCTGGGCGCCCGCCACCTACCGGCTGGAATTGGCCACGACCAGCGCCAGCGGCATTGCGATCGACCACCAGTTCGGGCCGTTGCAGTTCAACGGTTACGCCATGGGCACCGTCACGGTCGCCGGGGCGCCGCAACAGGTGTCGATCAGCGGCCGCGTGCAGGCGGTGCAGGGAGATATCGCCATCGCCGAGGTGGCGGTGGGCGGCGGGCGGGCCGATCCGTTGGAAGTGGACCTTGCGGTGACCACCGGCCGCAGCGTGGAGTTCACCTGGCCGACGGCGCAGTTTCCGATTCTGCGCGTGATGCTGGTGCCGTCCGAGGAGGTGCGCATCGGCTACGATGGTCTGGCCGGGAGCTTTTCCGTGGATGGCGCGGTCGACGTGCGCAGCGGCGACTTGTTCTATTTCAATCGCCAGTTCCGGCTCCGCGAGGGACGCATCGGCTTCTCCGAGAACGAGACCCGGTTCGACCCGCAACTCGAAGTGCACGCCGAGACGCGCGAACGGGACGCCAACGGTGATCCGGTGCGAATCATGCTCGACGCGGAGACCAGTTTCAGCCAGTTCAGCCCCGAGACCGTGCGCCTCGCATCCGATCCGCCGCAGAGCGCGCTCGCGCTCGATGCGTTGTTGCGCGATCCGCTGGCCGGAGAGAACGCCGACGTGACCGGCGGGGCGGGCGTGTCCGCCGCGGCCTTCTCCGGCGACCTGCTGGCCCAGGTGGCCCTGCTGCAGCCGGTCGAGCGAGCGCTGCGCGAGGCGCTCGGCGTCGACATGGTCAGTATCCGTTCGCCGTTCGTGCAGAACCTGGTGCTCGATGGGCTGGCCACCCCAACCGAGGACGGTTCCGACGTGACGGTGGGGAATCCTCTTGACAACACCTCCCTGTCTTTCGGAAAGTACCTGGGTAGTGACCTGTTCCTTACCATGCTGCTCCGGCTCGATACTCCCGGGGACTCGTCGTCGAGCGAGCCGCCGTTGCTCTCCGATATCGAGTTAAGCCTGGAGTGGGCGACACCGTTTTTCATGCTGGAGTGGTCTTTTCTGCCGCGCAATGCAAATACGCTTTTTGTTACCGACAATGCCATCACCTTGCGTTGGGGGTGGCGTTATTGACGCCGCATCGACTCGCCGGCGCGCCGTCCCGCGCACCGTGCCCTCCGGGCGACCGGTCCATGGTCAGACCTAAGACCCGGGCGGTGCCGGGATCAGAACCACGGGCGGTGCGGCGGCGCATCCTCGCCGCCATGCTGGTGCTGCTGGCCGGCATCGTGGGGGGCGGCACGCTGTACGCCCAGTCGGGCGACGACTGGTACGTGGGCAAACCGATTGCCGACGTACGGTTCGACGGTCTGCGGCACGTGGCCGAGTCGGACCTTCGTGAAATCGTGCAACCTTACGTCGAGCAGGTCTTTACCCTCGATCTGTTCTGGGAACTGCAGGGCCGGTTGTACGCTACCGACCTGTTCGAGAGTCTGGAGTCGAACGCCGTGGCGGTCGACGACGAACAGTCCGCCGTAATCGTCGAGTTCCTGGTTCAGGAGCGGCCCCTGGTGGGCAGCGTTGAGTTGGTCGGCAACCAGCGCATCCGTGACACCGAGTTGCTGGAAGTAATGGAACTGTCCCGCGGCGACGTGTTCGACCCCATCAAGCTCGATGCGGACGAGTCCGCCATCCGCGGGTTGTACGTTACCAAGGGGTATCCGGATGCCGCCATCACCATCGACACGGTACGCGACGACGAGGGTGGCGAGGTCGCCGTCGTCGTGCAGGTGGTGGAAGGTTTCGAGGTGACGGTCGATGAAATACGCTTCGTCGGCAACGAATTCGCGTCCGAGAGCACCCTCCGGGGCCGCATGCGCACCAAGAAGCGCTCACTATTCGAGAGTGGCGCGTTCCGCGAGGTCACCCTGCAGGAAGACGAGGAGATCATCGAGGCCTACTACGCGTCGAACGGCTACGTCGATGCCGAAGTCGAACGCATAGAGCGCGAATTGGTGCTCGAGCCCGACCAGCAACGGCGCTCGCTCATGCTGACCATATACCTCGCCGAGGGCCAGCAGTACACCTACGGCGGCATGTCGTTCGAGGGCAACGCGATCTTCTCCAGCGAGGAGCTCAACAATCTGGTCCGGCACGGAGCCGACCGCGAGGTGAACCGGGAAGTCGTCGAGGCCGACTACCTGCGCGTACAGGATCTCTACTACGAGAGCGGCTACATCTTCAACCTGTTCGAACTGATCGAGGAGCGCGACGAACAGACCCGCCAGATCGCCTATCGGGTCGTCATTCAGGAGCGCGAGCGGGCGCACATCGAGAATATCGTGATCAGCGGCGCCGACAAGACCAGGGACCACGTCATTCTGCGCGAGTTGCCGTTCGAAGTCGGCGACGTCTTCAACCGCACGGCGATCGTGCAGGGACTGCGCAACCTGTACAACACGCAGTACTTCTCGGCGGTCGCGCCGGACACCCCTCCGGGCAGCGCCGAGGGACTGATGGACGTGGTGATCACGGTCGAGGAGCAGAGTACCGCGGATATCAACTTCGGGGTTACCATCGGCGGATCCGAGTTCCCGTTCGCCGGCACGGTGCGCTGGAACGAGCGCAACCTGTTCGGGGGCGGCCAGTCGATCGGGGCGGGGTTGGAGCTGTCGCCCGTCAAGCAGTCCTTGAACTTCGAGTTTGTGGAACCGTGGTTGTTCGGTGCGCGTTGGTCGGGCGGTCTGAACCTCGGCTTGGAGCGCTCGGTGGTACGCGGCGTGCTGCAGGATATCCTGCCGCCCATCTTCACCGACCCCGACCAGGCCGCGCCCGACCCCTACGAGAGCAGGGAAGAGTGGGAGCAGGCGCGCGACGACGGCGAGTCGGTGGACGGCCGCTACACCATGGAGTACACCGAGTGGGACGTCATCGTCGGCACCTCCACCACCTATCGCATTCCCACCTCGCTCGGCATCGTGCGGTTCAGCGGCGGCTTGTCGTCCACCTTGCGCTTCCTGACCTACGACACGGCGATTTACCGGCCGTTCGAGAAGACGATCCGCGACGATCGTGAAAACTGGGTGATGGTGAACCGGATGGATGTCGGGGTCGCCTGGGACGGCCGCGACATCTTCCTGAATCCCACCGAGGGCTGGCTGCTCTCTCAGGGCGCCTCCTTCACCGGCGGGTTCCTGTTTGGCGACCGCCACTTCATTCGTCTCAACAGCCGGGCCGACGGCTTCGTCACGCTGCTGAAGGCCCCCCTGCTGGCGAATTGGGACCTCCAGATCGTGTTCGGCGCGCATTCCGGATTCGCGTTCATTCTGCCGCAGTTCTGGGTGCCCGAGGGCGAGGAGCACCTGGCAACCGACGGTCACGGCGACCTGCTTGCGCTAGACGGCATCCGCGTGGCCCGCGGTTGGGACGTCGTGCGCGGAGGCCGGGCACGCTGGGAGAATTCGGCCGAGATCCGGGTGCCGATCGATCCGAGGCTGCTGTGGGCCGTGCTGTTCGGGGATGCGGCGGTGCTGTGGCCGGAACTGGATGATATCGAATCGACCGCCATCGAGGACTTCCACTTCAGCCTTGGCGCGGGACTCCGGTTCGCGATTCCGCAGTTTCCGATCCGCCTCTACTTTGCCAACACGTTCAAGATTGTCGACGAGCCGGAGCGCCCCGACGAGACGCTCGACCTGTTCAGCCTCGACGAGTGGAAATTCGTGATCTCGCTCGGAGGGGATGTTTTCTAGCTGGTTGCGGCGCCGCCGGGCGCAGCCGACCGGCCGCTTGCTGCCGCACTCGTGGCTGGCGTGCGGGTTGCTGTTGACTGCGGCCGGGCTCGCACCGGCACAGCAGCTGATTACCAACGTCGGCTTGGTCGACCTGCAGGCGGTCACGACCGCCTACTTCCGCGAGTCGACGGCGGTGCGCGACCTGTACGCGGATCGCGATCGGATTGCGGCGCAGCGGGCGCGGCTTGAAGCTCAGCTCATCGAGCTCGAGGCGCGCAGGCTGCGCGCGGAGCAGGATGGCCGCAACCAGGAAGCACTCCGGATCGACGATCAGATCTTTACGCAGAGACAGCACTTGCGTGATTTCGTAACGGTCATGGACCGGCAGTTGAGTCAGCGCGAGGCGCTGCTCGCGGAGTCGGATGCTTTCCTTGGCGAGCTCGCCGATGCCATCGAGTACGTGGCCGAGAGCCGCGGCCTGTCGCTGGTGCTGGACAAGAACAACGTGACGCTCCTCTACTTTCTGCCGGAGATCGACATCACCGAGTTGGTGATAGCGGAGCTTGGCCGGCGCGCCGGGCGCAACTGAACAGCCATGGCGAGGGTCATGGGCCTGGATGTCGGCTCCCGCCGTGTTGGCGTGGCGTTCAGTGACACAACCCACGGCATCGCCACGCCGTACGCCACAATTTCCCACCGCGGCGTGCGCGGACTGGTGGCCGACTTGGTGGCCTTGTGCCGCGCGGAGCAGGTAACCCGGGTGGTGATCGGCATCCCGTGGCAGGCCGACGATACCGCCGGAAGTGCCGCGCGGCTGCCGAACCGGGTTGCGCAGGAGATGCGCACCGCCGGTTACCCGGTCGACCTCTGGGACGAGCGCGACACTTCCACGAGCGCACGCCGGCTGTTGGCCGGCAACGTGCCGGAGCGGCGTGCGCGGGCCAAGGGCATGGTCGATCGGATCGCCGCGGCCCTGATTCTGCAATCCTACCTCGAGGCTGCACGGTCGCCGGGACCGGACGGTGTGCCGCCGCGGGTGCGGCGCGGCTGACACTCGCGTTATGGCTGCGGAACCCACCACCCCTATGATGGTCCAGTACCGGGAGCTGAAGAGCCGCCACCGGGATGCCATCCTGTTTTTTCGGCTGGGCGACTTCTACGAAATGTTCGACGCCGATGCCAGGGAGGCGTCGGAGTTGCTCGAAATCGCCCTCACGCAGAGAAACGGCGTGCCGATGTGCGGGGTGCCCCATCACGCCGCGCGTTCCTACATCGCGCGCCTGCTCAAGGCGGGCCGCAGGGTGGCGGTGTGCGAGCAGACCTCGTTGCCGAGCCCGGGCAAGGGCATCGCGCGCCGCGAAGTGATCGAGGTGGTCACGCCCGGGACCGTGCTTGACGAAGAGCTGCTCGACGGCGGCAGCAACAACTACCTGGTCGCGGTCGGTTGCGCACCGGACCGGGGCGGCGATCGGGGCAGCGCCGATCGGCGGGTGGCGGTGGCGGCCCTCGATCTGTCGACCGGCGACTTCCGCGCCGTTGCGTTTCGGCTCGCCGAGGCGGCCGCCCGCCTGGCGGACGAACTGGCGCGACTGGCGCCGCGCGAGCTGCTGGTCCAGGAGTCCCTGCTCGACGATTCGCCGCCTGCCGCGCGCGCCATCCACCAGCACATTCCGCGGTCGACGGTGGTACAGCGCTATCCGGACTGGCAGTTCGATGTTGCCGCCGGCGGCGAGACGCTGTGCGAGTTGTTTGGCGTGACCAACCTGAAGGCGTTCGGGCTGCGCCCGGACTCGCCCGAACTGGCGCCGGCCGGGCTGCTGGTGAACTTTGCACGCCAGACGGCTCGTCACCGTCTCGATCACCTGGGTGGTATCAGCGTCCATGGCCGCGGTTCCTTCGTTACGCTCGACGAGACCGCGCAGCGCAGCCTGGAACTGGTACGCAACCTGGAGGACGGCTCACGGGAACGCACGCTGCTCGCCGTCCTGGACCATACCCGCACCCCGATGGGCGCGCGCCTGTTGCGCCGCGCGATCCTGGAACCGCTGTTCGACCGGGCGGCGATTGCCGCGCGGCTGGACGCGGTAGAGGTACTGTTCCGGCGCCAGCACCTGCTCACCGCGGTGCGCGAGCGGCTGCGCCGGGTCTCGGACCTGGAGCGGCTGGCCGGGCGCGTGGCGCTGTCGCGCGCCCATCCCCGCGATCTGCGCGCCATCGCCGACAGCGTGCGCGCCGCCGAGGATGTGGCCCGGGTCCTGGGCGAACGCGCAGGTGAGGCTCAATCCGGCTCCGGACCAGCGGCAAATGCCACCGCCCTCGCGGAGCCGCTGGCGTCCGCGGCCGGCGCCGTGGTCGCGATGGCCTCGCTGGTCGAAGAAGCGCTGGTCGTCGAACCGCCGTTGTCAATGCACGATGGCGGCATCATACGTTCGGGATACGACGCCGAGCTCGACCGCGTGCGCGCGGTCGCCGAAGACGCCGAGACGCTGCTGCACGCATACCTCGAGGAGGAGCGTGAGCGGTCCGGCATCGCCACGCTGCGGCTGCGCCAAAACCGTGTTCTCGGGCACTTCCTGGAGGTTACCCGCGCTCACGCGGCGCGCGTGCCGAGCCACTTCGTGCGCCGGCAGTCTCTGGTCGGCGGCGAACGCTTCACCACCGAACGGCTGGCGCAGCTCGACAGCGAGATCAGCGCGGCCGGCGAGCAGATCCGGGAGTTGGAGCGGGACCGGTTCGTCGCGGTTCGGCAACAGGTGGCAGGCCACGTCCCGGCGATTCTGGCGCTCGCCCGGGTGCTGGCTGGCGTGGACATGGCGCACAGCCTGGCACTCGCTGCGACTACCGGGGGCTACATTCGCCCGGAGCTGGCTGAGCCGGGCAGCGGCATCCACATTCGCGAAGGGCGTCATCCGGTGGTGGAGGCCATGCTGCCGGCCGGGGCGTTCGTGCCCAACGACCTTCACCTGGATCCCGGTGCCACCCGGTTCGTGGTGCTTACCGGACCCAACATGGCCGGAAAATCCACCTATCTGCGGCAGACCGCCCTCATCGTTCTGCTCGCCCAGCTTGGCTCCTTCGTGCCGGCCGAGGAGGCGCGCATCGGGATGGTAGACGGGGTGTTCTGCCGGGTAGGGGCCAGTGACAACCTGGCGCGCGGCGAGTCGACCTTTTTGGTGGAAATGAACGAGACGGCGCGCATCCTGCGCGCGGCGACCGAGTGCAGCTTCATCATTCTGGACGAGATCGGCAGAGGCACCAGCACCGAGGATGGGCGCGCCATAGCCTGGGCGGTGTGCGAGCACCTCCTGGACGAGGTCGGGGCGCAGACGCTGTTTGCCACTCACCTGCGCGAACTGACCGAGCTGCGCCACCCGCACGCCGCCAACTACTCGATGCAGGTGGAGGACGAAGGCAGCGAGGTAGTGTTTCTGAAGCGGGTGGAACCCGGCGCCGCCGACCAGTCGTACGGGGTACACGTTGCCGCTCTCGCCGGCGTGCCCGACGCGGTGGTGACGCGCGCGCGTGAGTTGCTCCGGGAGCTGAGCTCCGCTGCCGCGGGTGCCGCGCCGCGCGCATCCGCCGCCAAGGCGGAACCGGAGCCGTCCGCTCCCGGCTACCGGCAGGGTGCGCTGTTCTCGCCGCACGAACTGGTCGGCCGGGCGGTCGCCGCGCTGGACGTGGACGCCACCACGCCCCTGGACGCCCTGCAGCTCCTGGCGCGCTGGCGGCGCGAGCTTCACCGGGAGGAACCGTGAGCGCGGCCGCGCCGGGGCCGGCGCTGTCGGCGGTGTTCGATGTGCTGTTTCCCCAGGTGTGCGGCGGCTGCGGATGCGAACTTCCCGTCGGGCGCGGCGCCGTTCCGCTGTGCGGCCGCTGCCGCCGCCTGCTCGCCGCAGAACAGCGCCGCCCACGCGGCCACTGCTCGCGCTGCGGCGTTCCGGTGCTGCCGGAACAGGAGGTGCCGTGCCTGCACTGCCGCGACCGCGACCTGGTGTTCGCTTCGCACGAAGCGCTGTTCGACTACCGCGGCCTGGCCCGCGAGCTGCTGCGGCAGTTCAAGTTTTCCGGCCGCATCGGCTTCGCGCGTCTGTTTGCCGAGCTGCTCGCGCCCCGGGTGGACGCCGTCTACCGCGACTGCACGGTGGTGCCGGTGCCGGCGCGCGGCCGGCGCGTACGAAGCCACGGCTACGACGCGGTCGACCTGGTTGTTCGGCAGCTGGCGGCGGCCCATGGGTGCCGCACCGAGCGCTTGCTGCGCCGCCGCGGCGGCCGCCAGCTCAAGGGGCTCGGGCGGGCGCAGCGGCGGGCCAGCATCGCCGGCCGCCTGCGCCTGCTGCGCCCGCCGCCGCCGCGGCCGGTGCTCCTGATCGACGACGTGTACACCACTGGCGCAACCGCCGGCGAGTGCGCCGCGGTCCTGGTCGCCGGCGGGGCGTCCGAGGTGCGCGTGTTGACGCTCGCGCAGGACTGAACCGGCGCCCAATCCGAACGGCTCGATTGCCCTCGATTGCCCGACCGAGGTTGACAGCCGGGCAGGTAATGACTAGGTTGTTTGCAGAACTCTTAGGCAAATGAGCGAGGAGTCGAACACCGGCTCCTCTTTTTGTTTTCGATGCATACGGTACAGGTTCCCATGAATACGGCACAGGACATCTTGGAGCAGCATCTCTGGTCGGTGCTGGAACCGGTCATCAACGCCGAGGGGTTCCAGTGTGTCGATCTGCAGCTGCAGCGCAACCGGCGTGCACGCCGTCTGGCGGTAATTGTGTACCGCGCCGGTGGTATGGATGCCGCGTCGTTGGAGGCGCTGGCGCGGGAGGTTCAGTTCCAACTGCCGCTCATCGGCGATGTTCCGGGTAACGCCATTGACGATGTCACGCTTGAGGTCAGTTCCCCGGGCGTGGAACGTGTCCTGCGTTGGCCGCGCGAGTATGCAATCTTTGCGGACAAGGCGGTTCGAGTATTGCGTGGGGACGCGACGGAGTGGGAACCAGCCGTGATCGTTTCCTCTGCGGGCGAGTCCGTTACCCTGCGCTTCGACCGTGGCGAGGAGACGGTTCCTATAGCGACCATCCGTCGGGCGCAGCTCACCGGCGCTGAGAGAGGGAGTATCTGAAAGCACATGTCGAGTGAAATGGCCCTGGCCATCCGCCAGCTCATTCAGGAGCGCGGAATCTCGGAAGAACTGGTTCTGCATACCATTGAGGACACGCTGTTGGCAGCGTACAAGCGCAAGTACGGCACCATCGACAATGCCGTGGTGCGCTTCGCCGAAGACGGCACGGACGTGTCGATCTACGCCCAGAAGAGGATCGTACCGGTGGACGACATCGACGATCCGGCGCTGGAGATCTCTCTGAAGGACGCCCTCGAGTACAACGACGATGCCGAGCTCGGCGACGAATTGCTCATCGAAATCAATCCGCGCGAGTTCGACCGGGTATCGATCCAGAGTGCCAAGCAGAAGGCCCGCCAGTCCCTGCGCGAGATCCAGAAGGACACGCTCTACTCCGAGTTCAAGGATCGCGAAGGAGAGCTGATCGTCGGCTACTACCAGCGCGAGCGCAATGGCACCATATTCGTCGACCTGGGCCGCACCGAGGGAATTCTCCCGCGCCGCTACCAGTCGCCGCGCGAAATCTATCGCGCCAACGATCGCGTGCGCGCCATGATCTACGAAGTCGAGAAGTCCGCTCTCGGCCTGCAGATCGTGCTTACCAGGACCCACACCGAGTTCGTCAGGAAGATATTCGAGCTGGAAGTCCCGGAGATCTACGACCGCACGATCGAGATCCACAAGATGGTGCGTGAGCCCGGTTATCGCACCAAGATGTCGGTGTATTCGACGCGTGACGATGTCGATCCCGTGGGCGCCTGTGTCGGCATGCGCGGGGTTCGCATCCAGACCGTGGTGCGCGAGTTGGAGGGCGAGAAGATCGACGTTCTGCGCTACGACCCGGACGTGCGTTCGTTCATCACCGAGGCGTTGAAGCCGGCCGAGGTCGAGCAGGTCATCATCCTCGACGAGCCCAAGCGGCAGGCGCTGGCGGTGGTGCCCGAGAGCCAGTTCTCGCTCGCCATCGGCAAGCAGGGCCTGAACGTGCGGCTGGCCAACCGGCTGACCGACTGGAGCATCGACGTACGCACCCGTGCTCAGGTCAACGAGATGAATATCGGCGCCGAGTCGCAACGCGCGGCGGCGGCGCTGTTCGGCGACGTGCAGGAAGAGATCACCGATGTCGCCGAACTGCCGGGAATCGTGCCGCGGGTGGCGTCCGCCCTGAAGTCGGTGGGCGTCGAACTCCTGGAGACGCTGGTCGCGATGGACGAGGAGCAGTTGCGCGCCGTGCCGGAACTGTCCGAGGGCGATGTCGGCGATCTCCTCAAGCTCATCGAGGACAACGTGGAGATTGTCGATGAGGAACAGGGCACGGAAGAAGAAGATGCGGAAGATGCGGAAGATGCCGAGTTCGCCGCCGCGCAGCACGAGGCCTCGATTGAGGCTGAGAGCGAGACTGCGGTGGCGGACGCGGCAGCCGCGGCTCGGGCCGTCGAAACGGTAGATGCGGGTGTCTCCGACGAGTCAGGGGCCGAGGCCGAGGTGGCGGAATCGAGCGAGCCGGCGGAAGCCGGCGATGACACCGATGAACCGTATGTCGTCCTGGCAAGCGAGCTTCCCGGAATGCCGGATGGGATCAGCGCCGCGTTGCGTACCGCCGAGTTGGACGATGTCGCGGAGCTGGTGTCGATGAGCGAACAACAGCTCGGTCAGATCGAGGGCATGACGGGCGACGACGTGGGCACACTGCTGCGCATCATCGAAGAAAATGTGGAAGTGGTGGAGGAAGACGACGACTCGACGGGCGAGGAAACCGATTAGCTCCACTGTGCATGCCCGGAGCGCATTGCGGGCACGATTGACAGGGGTGGTTCGGTTGCCGGATACTTGCGCTTTGTGCGGGAATTTGCGGCTACAGCGATACGGACGCGGGAGTGCGAACGTGAAATACAAACGCGTCCCGCCAAGGGCACGGCATTATACTAACTGAGAATGAGCGACGAAAAGACCACGGCATCTCCCAAACCCTCCTCTGAGCGACCGGACACGGAAGAAAAGCCGCGGCCTCGGGCGACCCTGATCAAACGTAAACCGGAACCGAAGGTCGTTGCACCGGCAGCGCCGCGGGACGACGAAGGTTCGGCGGCCGCCTCTCCGCCATCCGCGGCCGCGGCAGGGGCAAGTCGCCCCGCCGCCGGCGCAGGTGAGGAACGCCGCCGCATCGTGGTGGTAAAGAGGCAGCGTCGCGCCGTCGTGGTGAAACGCAGGCCGCCGGGCGTGGCCCGTCCCGATACCTCCGCTGCCGGTGCGGCGCCGGTGAAGCCGGCCGAGGGGCAGGGCGCCCCGCAGCGTCCGGCTGCCGGTGCCGAGGCGCGCCGTGCGGAGCCGTCCAACGCCGCGCACCCACCGGCCGATCGCTCCGGGCAGGCCGGCGCCGCTCCGACCCCGCAACCGTCAGCGCCGTCGACCGGTTCCGGAAGTGCACCTCAGCAGCCGGGCAGTGAAGGCCGGACGGCTGCCGCGGCACCGCGCCAGAGTCCACCGGCACCTTCCCCGGCGCCGGGAGCCGCTCCCACTCCCAACCGGCCGCAGGGTCGTCCCGGCCAGCCGAGCCGCCCCGGCCAGCCCAGCCGCCCCGGCCAGCCCAGCCGTCCCGGCCAGCCGAGCCGCCCCGGCCAGCCCAGCCGTCCCGGCCAGCCGGAACGGCCTACGCTCAACCGGCCGGGCGGCAGCGGAGCCAGTCCGGGGCAGCGCAGTTCCGCCGGCCCGCGTATCGGTCCAACGGGACGCCGGCTGACCTCGTCGGCGGATCGGATCCGCGCTACCGAGCAGCCGTTGCGGCCGCTTTCCCGCGCCAGCGAAAGCGATCAACCAATTCCCGACTTCCGCGATCGTTTTCCGCGCCGGTCATCGCCACGCTCCGGCGGCCGTCCGGGTACGGCCCCGGGCCGCGCGGGGCAGCGCCCGCCGTCGGACCGCGGCCCGCGGCGGCCGGGTGCCGGCGGGATGCGCGGCGGGGCGCCCCCGCGCGGCCGGCCGACAACGGGACGCGGCGGCCCGCGCATGACCGTGCCGCGCACCGGCGGGGCGCAGCAGGGACCGCCGCCGGATGGCCGCACGGGCGGCAAGAAGTTTTTTCGAACCAGACGGCGCAGCAGCCTGAGCTACAACATCGGCCCCGAGGAGCATGAGGAAAAACTCACGCTCAACCGGAAGAAGCCGGTTCCGATGGCCAATCCGGTACCCAAGGAAATCGATATCCTGGAGGTCATCACGGTCTCCGAACTGGCCCGCAAGTTGAACCTGAAGGCGTCCGACCTGATCGCCAAGCTGATGGCCATGGGTACCATGGTTACCATCAACCAGCAGATCGACTCCGACACCGCCACGCTGCTCGCGGAGGAATACGGGTGCAAGGTCAACGTCGTGTCGCTGTTCGACGAGACCGTGATCGAAGAGGAAGAGGACACGCCGGAGGGTATGCAGGCGAGGCCTCCAATCGTAACCATCATGGGCCATGTCGACCACGGCAAGACCAAGTTGCTTGATGCGATTCGGGAGACCAACGTTGTCGACGGTGAGGCGGGCGGCATCACCCAGCACATTGGCGCCTACTCGGTCGAAACCTCGGGTGGGCGGATAGCGTTCCTGGATACCCCAGGGCACGCGGCGTTCACCGAGATGCGCGCGCGCGGTGCGCAGCTTACCGACATTGTCGTGCTGGTGGTGGCTGCCGATGACGGTCTCATGCCGCAGACTGTCGAGGCGATCAACCACGCCAAGGCCGCCGAAGTTCCGATCATCGTTGCCGTCAACAAGATCGATCTGCCGGACGCCAACACGGAACGCGTGCGCCAGCAACTGGCCGGCCACGATCTGATTTCCGAAGACTGGGGCGGCAACACGCTGTTTAACGAAATCTCGGCGCTGCAGGGCATCGGCATCGACAAGCTGCTGGAGAACATCCTGCTGCAGGCGGAGTTGCTGGAGCTGAAGGCGAACTACGACGCCCGGGCGATAGGCCGGGTAGTGGAGTCCGCGGTCGACCTCGGGCGCGGCATCGTCGCGACGGTGATGATACAGAAGGGTACCCTGCGTATCGGCGATTCGTTCGTCGGCGGTGTGTTCCCGGGCAAGGTTCGAGCCATGTTCACCGACCGCGGGACGCGCGTGAAGGAGGCGTCCCCGGCACAGCCGGTGCAGATCGTCGGGCTGAGCGGATTGCCCGAGGCGGGCGATCCCTTTCAGGCCACCGACAACGAGAAGACCGCTCGGCAGGTCGGTACCAAGCGACAGGAGTTGAAGAAGGCCGAGGAAGCTCAGAACGTGACCAAGGTCACACTCGACAACCTCTACGAGCAGATCAGCGAAGGCGAAGTGGAGGAGTTGAAGCTGATCATCAAGGGCGACGTGCACGGCTCGGTGGAGGCGTTGCGCGGTGCGCTCGAACGGCTCAGCACCCGGGAGATCAAGCTCACCGTGATCCACTCGGCGGCCGGCGCCGTCAACAAGGACGACGTCGCGTTGGCGTCCGCCTCCAACGCCATCATTATCGGCTTCCACATCCGGCCCACCCCCAACGCTCAATCTATGGCCGACCAGGAGAAGGTGGAGATTCGCAAGTACGACATCATCTACGAGGTGATCGACGACATCCGCAGCGCCATGGAAGGCATGCTCGCCCCGGACATTGTGGAGGAGACCGTGGGCAACGTCGTAGTTCGCGAACTGTTCCGCATTACGCGCGTCGGCACCATTGCGGGAAGCTACGTCCAGACCGGCAGGGTGCGGCGTGGCGCAATGGCGCAGGTGAATCGCGATGGACGACCGGTGTACCGCAATCGGATCGTCACGCTGCGCCGCTTCAAGGACGATGTCCGCGAAGTGGAGCAGGGATTCGAATGCGGCATTCGCATCGAAGGATTCAACGATCTCAAGGTAGGCGACGTCATTGAGGTGATCGAACAGCGTTCGGTGGCAAAGAAGCTTGGCGAACCGGCCGCTACCAACGGAACGGCTAGCCGCGCGGGCCGGGAACGGCGCGCACATCATGTCGGAACTGCGGCTCAGAAAGGTTGAGAGTTTCCTCGCGGCCGAGATTAGCAATCTCATAAGCAGCAAGGCTCTCAAGGATCCACGGGTCGAGTCACTGGTCACCGTCGCCGGTGTTCGGGTCGCCAAGGATCTCACCTCGGCGCGCATCTATGTCTCCTATTTCGGCGATCAGGAAGTGCTCGGCGATACCGTGGCGGCCTTGAATCACGCTGCCGGATTCGTGCAAGCGCGCCTGGGTCGAAAGCTGCGCATGCGCCATACGCCGAAGCTGCGATTCATTGCCGACACCTCCATTTCCGATGGATTCCGCATCACTCAGCAGATCAGGGAAGTCAACGGTTGATCCACCCGCAGCGGACGGACCGGCCATGGACGGCGCCGCGATGGGCGGTGCCGCCGCGGACGGAATGGTGCTGCTGGACAAACCGGTAGGGATTAGCAGTTTCCGGTGCCTTGGACGGGTCAAGCGGGTGCTGGGCACGCGCCGCGTCGGACACGTCGGTACGCTCGACCCATTCGCCAGCGGCCTGCTCGGCGCCGTTGCCGGCCGCGCCACCCGTCTCGCCGGGCTGTTGAGCGGACTCGACAAGCGCTATCTGGCTACCATCCGCTTCGGCCTCGAAACCGACACCCTCGATCCCGAGGGCGTCGTGGTCCATGAGGCGCCAATACCGGACCTGGACGCCATCCGCCACGCGCTGCCTGCCTTGACCGGGCGTTTGCGCCAGCGTCCGCCCGCTTTTTCTGCCGTTCAGGTAGCGGGCCGGCGAGCCTACGCCCTCGCGCGGCGCGGCGAGGCACCCGTGCTGCCGTTGCGCGATGTAACCGTAACGGGCGCGAAGCTGATCGACTGGCAGCCACCGGATCTGACCGTGGAGTTGACCTGCAGCGCCGGTACGTACGTGCGTTCCTGGGCTCGCGACCTGGCCGCGGCCGCGGCGTCGCGCGCATATGTGACACAGCTGCGGCGCCTGTCCATCGGTCCGTTCGACTGCCGCCATTCGGTGGTGCCGGACGACTTCGAGCGCAATCATCTGTTGCCTCCGGCAGCGTTCGTGAGACGGCTGCCGGGAGTGCAGACGGTCCGGATCCGGCCGCAGTTTCGCCGCGCGCTGGTACATGGCCAGGCGGTTGGCGGGCATTTCTTCACCGCCGATCCGGCACCGGGAGCCAACTTCTACGCCGCCCTGGATGAAAACGATATCCTGCTCGCCGTGCTGCGATGGCATCCCGCCGGTGGCCAATGGAGTTACGCCGGTGTGTTCGCGGACCGCTGAGGCACGGCCGCGCATGGTTACCACCACCTGGTCGGCGCTGATCGGAGGCAGCGCGCCGATCGCCGGTCCGGCAGCACTCACCATTGGCACATTCGACGGAATTCACCTGGGCCATCGCGAAATTCTCCGCCAACTCAAGGTGCGGGCGGAGCACCTCGGCCGCGGCGGCGGACATGCAGCGAGCTGCGTCGTGCTGACCTTCCGGCAACACCCTCGCGCCGTGCTGACCGGTCGTCATCCGGGCAACCTGACCACGCAGCGTCAGCGGCACGCGCAGTTTGCCGCCGTTGGCGTAACCCACCTGGTGATGATTGACTTTTCCGCCGGTTTTAGTAGACTAACAGGGCGGGAGTTTGTCGCCGCGTTGTGCAGCGGCATGGCTCTCCAGACTTTGGTGGTCGGTGGAGATTTTCGTTGCGGCCGTGGACGAGACACCGACGTAAGTGAATTGCAACGGTTGTTGGCTCCCGCCGGGGTTCGCGTGGAAGCGGTTCCCCCGGTGATCGCGGGCGGTTCTGCGGTAAGCAGTACCCGGATTCGGGCTGCCGTGCGGGACGGAGATTTCGCATTGACCCAAGATATGATGGGCCGTCCGTTCGAGGTTGATCTGCGCCCTGCTGGTTCCGGTATGGATTCCCGCGGGATTACGCTTGCGGAACTTGGTATTCCCGGTGAACGAGCGTTCGCCGTAGCGGTGGACCTCCTCGAGCAGGTCTTGCCCAAGCCGGGCTCCTACTCCGTTTCTGCGGTCTTCCCGGACGGAGCCCCGGTATCGACAGTCGCCGAGGTTACGGCTGACCAGATCAGCGCTGCCTTGCCGGAACGGATACGCGAGATTCCGGCGGCGTTGCGCTTTCACCGCCGCTTGGAACGGCGGTTGCCCGGTGGCATTCAGGCCACATCAAGCATACAGGAGAAGTAAGGAACATTGGCTCTCGATACCCAGGAAGTTAGCGAAATCATCAGCAAGTTCGGCGCCCACGACAAGGAGCCCGGACGTGATACCGGACGGACCGAGGTGCAGATCGCACTGCTGACCAGGCGGATTCAGCAGTTGACCGAGCACTTCCGCGATCATAAGAAGGACCATGCGTCGCGGCGCGGTCTGCTGAAGCTGGTCGGCAAGCGCCGCCGGTTGCTGCGCTACCTGCGCAACGCCAGCCCGGAGCGCTACCGCTCCACCCTGGCTGCGCTCGGCCTGCGCCGCTGACCGCGTCCGCCGAAACGAAACACACAAGGACTTATTCAATGGCACACAGAGTGCGCTGCCAGCTCGGCAGCGAGGAACTGATATTGGAAACCGGCCGTCTGGCAAAACAGGCCAACGGCGCGGTATACGCAGAATATGCCGGGTCAGCCGTGCTGGCCACGGTCTGCTGCTCGGAAAAGACCATCGAAGGGCTCGACTACGTGCCGCTGCAGGTCGAGTACAACGAGAAGGCTTACGCCGCCGGCAAGATTCCCGGATCAATTTTCAAGCGCGAGGGCCGTCCCAAGGATCGCGAGATCCTGGTGTCGAGGCTCATAGACCGCCCATTGCGGCCGCTGTTCAGCAAGGCGTTCAAGCGCGACATACAGGTCGTGCCGACGGTGATTTCGGCCGATCAGGTGAATCCGCCCGACGTGGTGGCGATGGTGGCGGCGTCGGCTGCCGTTACCGTGTCCGATGTCCCGTTCGAGGGTCCGGTCGGTGCCGTGCGCGTTGCCGACGTGGACGGCGAGTTGGTGGTGAATCCCACCTACGAGCAGCGCGAAACGGCCGGACTGGAGATCGTGGTGGCGGGTACCGAAACCGGCATCACCATGGTCGAGGGAGGTGCCGACGAGGCCTCCGAAGAACGCATGATCGAGGCGATCGCGCTGGCGCATGAGCAAATCAAGGAGTTGTGCGCGCTGCAGGTGGAACTCGCCGCGGCTATCGGACGCGCCAAGCTGTCCCTGCCGCCGGCGGATTCGCCGCTGCCCGTTGGCGACGATTTGTGGGCATGGGCGCTCCCGAAGATGCAGGAAGCCTGCTTCGTCAAGGGCAAGTTCGAGCGGTCGAGCGCCATCAAGGATGTGTGCGGTGCCGCGCTGGCCGAGTTTGCCGATCGTATCGGCGACGATGAGCAGGGCCGCGCGCACGCGCTGCTGGAGGATCTGGAGACGCACGTGGTGCGCGAGTCGATCCTGGACAAGCAGTTGCGCACCGACGGCCGCGGCCCCCACGACATCCGTCCGATCAGTTGTGAGATCGACGTTCTGCCGCGTGCGCACGGCGCGGCCCTGTTCACCCGCGGCGAGACCCAGGCGCTGGCCCTGACCACTCTGGGCAGCGAGAGCGATGAACTGCGGGTCCTGGACGCGTTGGAGACCGATCAAGATACCCGCAAGGGCTTTATGTTGCACTACAATTTTCCGCCCTTTTCGGTCGGCGAGACCGGTCGCCTGGGCACCGGGCGCCGGGAGGTCGGCCACGGTCACCTGGCGGAGCGGGCGCTCGAGGGGATGATCCCGCCCAAGGAGGAGTTTCCGTACACCATCCGGCTGGTGTCCGAAATTCTGGAGTCCAATGGGTCCTCGTCCATGGCATCGGTGTGCGGCGGAACGCTCAGCCTGTTGAACGCCGGCGTGCCGATCAAGAAGTCGGTAGCCGGCATCGCCATGGGGCTGGTAACCGACGGTTCCCGCCACGTGGTGATCAGCGACATCCTCGGCGAGGAAGACCATCTCGGCGACATGGACTTCAAGGTTGCCGGCACCACCGACGGCATCACCGCCTTCCAGATGGACATCAAGGTAGCCGGAGTGGACCAGTCGGTGCTCCAGCAGGCGCTCGACAGCGCCAAGGCGGGGCGCCTGAAGATCCTCGAAATCATGGCCGCCACGATTGACTCGCCACGCGAAGACATCTCCGATCACGCACCGAAGATCATGTCCACGTCGATTCCGGAGGACAAGATTGGTGCTCTGATCGGCCCCGGCGGCGCCAACATCCGCTCTATCACCGAGCAGAGCGGCGCGGACGTGAACATTCGCGATGACGGCACCGTGATGATCTACGCGCGGCGCAAGCCGAGCGCCGACAAGGCACTGCAACTGATCCAAGCGGCCGTAGAAGAGCCGGAAGTCGGCAAGGACTACGACGGGGTCGTGAAGCGCATCATGGACTTCGGTGCGTTTGTGGAGTTTCTCCCTGGCAAGGAAGGGTTGCTGCACATTTCCAAGATTTCGCGCGAGCATGTGGAATCGGTTTCCGATGTGCTCGAGCTCGGCCAGGAAGTGAAGGTTCGGCTGATCGAGATCGATCGGCTCGGGCGCGCCAACCTGGCGAATGCGGAGGCGTTCGACAGCGACGAAATGCCGGTCGGGCGCTTCGCCGATTCGCGTCCGTCGCTTGCCAGCCGCCGTGAGGGCGGCCGCTCGCACGACGGCCGTCCTCAACGCGACGGCGGACGGCGCGACGGCGGACGCGGTCGTGACGGTGGCCGCCGTGATCGCGATCGCGACGGCGGCGGACGCGGGGACCGTGATCGCGACGGCGGCGGACGCGGGCGACCGCGCTTCGACCGCCCGCGCGCACCGCGCCGCGGCCGCGACGGGGACTACCGCCGGGGCGAGGATTGATCGAGCGGGGGACGCTCGCCAACGGCGTCACCCTGCTGTGCGAGCCGGTGACCACGACCGAAACGTGTGCCATCGGCTTCTGGTTTCCCACCGGTTCGCGCGACGAGCGGCGCCATGAACGCGGGCTTTCGCACTTCCTTGAGCACATGCTGTTCAAGGGCACCGAGTGCCGCTCGGCGCTCGATATTGCGGTGCAGATCGATCGCGTGGGGGGCAACATCAATGCCTTCACCGACCGGGAGACCACCTGCTTCTACTGTACGCTGCCGGCGGCGCATGCCGACCTGGCGGTGGAAGTGTTGTGCGACATGGTCAGTTCGGCGACCCTGGCCGAGGCGGACATCGAGAAAGAGAAGGTGGTGGTGTGCAATGAAATCCGCGCCGCCGACGACTCTCCCGAAGAGCAGAGCTACCAGTTGTTCCTGGAACGGATGTGGGGCGCCCATCCGCTGGCCGTCCGGGTGGCCGGCACGGAAGCGGACGTGCAGCGCACCGACAGAGACGCGCTCGCCGCGTTCTACCGGCACCGGTATCATCCAGGCAACCTGATGGTGACTGCCGCCGGAGATGTGAACTGCGACGCCGTGGCGAGCACGGTGAGCGAACGGCTGGCCGCGGGCGGCGAACCGACCGCCGCCGAGCCTCGGGTGCCGCCGGCGCAGCGCCGCGCGCAGGACTTCGCCGACAGTGACTTCCAGCAGGCGCAGATCTATGCCGCGACCACGCTGCCGCCCGGCACCGCTCCGGCGACTTACTACGCGCTCCTGGTGCTGTCTACCGCGTTCGGCGAATCGATGAGTTCCCGCCTGTTCCAGCGCATCCGTGAGGACGAAGGGCTGTGCTATTCTGTGGAGACCTTCCGCAGTCATTACTCGGACGTGTGGAAGTGGGGGATTTACGCCAACGCGCTCCCGGAACTCACCGCGCGGCTGCTGGCGGCCTTGAACGAGGAATTGCACCGGCTTGCGGACCACCCGCCGACGGTGAGCGAGGTGGACGACGCGATCAGTCACCTCACCGGGAGCATGGTGTTTGCCAAGGAGGACATGGAGACGCGCATGAAGCGCATCGCCGGACAATACCAGCTCTTCGGCGACGTAACGGAGTTGGACCAGGCGGCGCACCTGCTGCAATCGATTACCGCCGATGATGTCGCCGCCATCACGGCCCGGCTCCTGCAGCCCGGTCACTTCAATCTCCTGGTGTACGGTGCCGGGGAGTCGAACGGACCGGGGCAGGCGCCGTTCGACTGGTAGCTCCCGCTGGCGGCCCGCACGTACAGCCGTTCGCCGATCGGGGCTCTGCTTCAAGTCCGGTATGCCGCGCTGGCGGCGGCCGTCGTTGTGTTGCTGTGCGCTACCGTTGCCGGCGCACAGTCGGACCTCGATCCACTGCCGGCAGAGTTGCTCGATGCGGCTCGTTCGGCGCTGGCGCAGGGTGCGCACGACTCGGCTGCGGCAAACCTGCGCCAGCTTCGGCTGCTCCATCCCGAGTCGCCGCTGGTGGCCGAGTCGTTGCTGCTGGCCGCCCAGGTCGCCGCGGCGCAGGACAACCCGTACCGGGAGCGGTTTCTGCTCACTGAAGCGCGCCGCACGGTACGTGGCTTCGCGGCATCCGGCGTACTGGACGCCGGCGCCGCCGCCGGTATGCGCACGGCGATTGCGCAGCGGCTCGGCGAGCTGCTGGAGCAGGATCGCGATTACGAAGGTGCGTTGCGCAATTTCACCGAGGGCATCGCCCTGCTGGCGGCACGCGCCAGGACCGCCTCCTCGCCGGCCGAGCGGCGCGATCTCGCCCATCTGCGGCTCGCCGCTGCCCGGCTGACCCATCGATACGGCGTTGGGCCGAACGGCGATGCCGAACGCTACTTTGATCAGATAGACCCCGCTCAACTCACCGGAGAAGCGTCCGAGACCTACCGCGAGCTGGCCCGGGCGCTGATGTGGAACTACCTCACGCCGCGCGAGCTCGGCCTCGAGGACGCCAACATTTCGGCCATTGCCACCGATGGCGACGACGTGTGGGTGGGGAGTTGGACGGGCGGACTTGCACGTTATACCCACTCCACCGGGCAGCAGTCCGTGTTCAGCGAGGGGCCGCGGTCGCTGATGTCGTTGCGCGTGCGCGACATCGAGACGGTAGATGACTACATCTGGGTCGGTACCGATCGAGGCCTGTCCGTGTACGCGTTGGCGAGCAGCCGCTGGCGTCACGAACTGACCATCGGTGACGAACAGGAGCCGGTCGCCCTGGCGGCCATTGCCACCGCCGGCGACACCGTATTCGCGGGTACGCTTGGACAGGGGTTGTGGCGCGACGACGGCACCGGCTGGCATGCCCTCGAAGGGGCTCTGCCGGGATCGTTCATCACTGCCTTGCAGGTGGTGGGCGATACGCTGTGGATCGGGACGATCGATCTCGGTCTGGTCAGTCTCGACCTGGCGAGCGGCGCCGTGCGCAGTTTCGACGAGATCAATCCCGGCCTTGGACCGCAAAATGTCACCGCCATCGAGCCGGGCGCCGACCGGGCGCTGTGGATCACCACCTTCGGCGCCGGCGTGTATCGCTGGCAGCCGGAGGCCAACCGCATTTCGCACTTCAGCGCGGCCGGCGGTGAGCTTCCGGACGACTGGGTGCTTTCAGGTGCCATGGGCGACAACGGCATGTACTTCGGCACGTTCGGCGGCGGCGTCGCGCACTACTCGCAGCCGGGCGGCTCCTGGTCGGTGATCAGCCTGGCGCACGGGCTGCCATCGCTCAATGTGGCAGTAGTGACGGCCGTCCGCGGCAGCGTCTACTTCGGCACTCTTGGCGGCGGGGTGGCCGTACTGTCGGAACGGCGCAGCGTGCACGGTCTCTAGCAGGTCGGTCATGAGGGGCAGCAGACTACTGATGCGTTACGTGGCGCGCGAGTTTGTGCTCTGGTTCGCCGCCGCGTTTCTGTTCTTCTTCTCGATCTTCTTCGTGAACGTGCTGTTGGTTACTGCCACCGACATCATGGCCAAGCAGGTTCCGATCGAGGACGTGGTGCGCCTGGTGACGTATTCTCTTCCGCAGATCGTCCACCTTTCGTTTCCGTTCTCCACGCTGCTCGCCGCGCTGCTCGTCCTGGGCCGGTTGAGCGGCGACCGCGAACTGATCGCCGTGCAGGCGCTGGGTATTCCACTGTCGCGGGGACTCGCGCCGATCGTCGGATTCGGCATGCTGTTCGCCGGCTTGTCATTTGCCACCAACGACATGCTGCTGCCGGCGAGCACCATCGAATTCAATCGTGTGTACCGCAGCATCATCTACCGGAACCCTGGTTTGGAGCTGGAGCCTGACAGCGTCAAGCAATTCGAAGACACTGCAATCGTGACCGGTGAACTGGCCGGTGAGGCGTTGCGCGACATCACCATCCTGGACCGCGACTCGTCCGGCGAACTGCGCGTGATCACCGCGCGCGACCTTCGTCTCGTGGACAGCGGGCAGCAGACGGGCGTGATCACCCTGCGGCTCGGCGACGTGTTTACCCACCTGAGCGGGTCCGGTCGCGGGGACTTCGAATACGTCAGTGCCGATGTCCTCGATTACCAGATCGTGCTTCCGGAAATCATCGAGGCGCTGGTCGACATCGGCCCCGGTGAGCAGAGTTCACGCGACGTGTGGCGGTCGATTACCGAATTGCGCGGCGATTGGCAGCGGGAACGCGACCGTATTCGCAGCGGCTTGGCATACGCACTGCTGTTCGATCTGGCGGCCGTGACCGAGGGTAGTGAGCTGCCCGCGCCGGCGCAACGGGCGTCGTGGCTGGGTGAGCGGCGCGAGCGCTTGCAAGGCGGGCTGCGCAAGTTGATCGACGCCGACGGTGAGCGCCATGGTCGCGAGCTGCGCAACCACCTGTTCGAGTTTCACAAGAAGGTGGCCGTGCCGGCTGGTTGCCTGGTGTTCACGCTGTTCGCGATACCCGCCGGCCTGTTGGTGCCGCGTAGCGGACGCGCCTATGGCCTGCTGGTGGGAATGGGAGTGTTGGTCATCTACTGGGCACTGCTGGTCTCTGCCCATAGCGGCGGGCTGCGATTTCGATTGAGCCCCGCGGTTGCCGTGTGGACGCCCAACCTGGTTGTCCTGACGCTCGCCGCGGGCATCTGGGGTATCAGACGTTGGCGGCGCGGCTTCAACGGCTGATCCTGGCGTCGTTGCTGCCGGTGTTCGGCATCGCGGTGCTGTTTTTCGTCCTGATTATCGAGCTGGCGGACATCTCGCCGCAGATCTACCGGTACGTGTCTTCCGGGGTCGCTCCGGAAGTCGTGGCGCAGATCATCCTGCTCTACCTGCCCACGTGCATCGTGTACGCGGTTCCGCTCGCGCTGCTGTTTTCGGTCGCCTACACGCTCGGCTCCTACTATGCACGCAACGAACTGGTCGCGATGTTCGGCGCCGGGGTCAGTCTGCGGCGCCTCATCATCCCCATACTGGGCACCGGCTTGCTGCTGAGCGTCGGCCTGTTCCTGTTCGAGGACGCGGTAGCGATCGATACGTTGCGCAGGAAGAACCAGCTGCACCGCTCCGTGCTCGGGATTCAGCTTCGGCTGGACAACTTCGACGTCACCGTAACGAGCGCTACCGGCCGGCTGGTGTATCACGCCGCCAGGTACGATGACGAGGCGGCAGAACTGACCGACGTGGTGGTGGTGGAGCGTGACGGCGACGGCGGCATCGTGCGGCGCGTCGACGCCGAACGCGCGCGCTGGGATGGCGACCGATGGCAGTTTGAAGATCTGCGCCTGTTTCGCTGGCAGGACACCGGGCAAGGCCGGGTGATGGTAGAGGAGCAGATGGCAAGCCTGTCGGTTGAGGGCTTCGGAGACGGTCCGGCGACGTTCCGGCGCGGCAACCGCGAGGTATCGGAGATGCGCTACCTGGACGCGATGCATTGGGTGGAGACGCTGCGCCTGGCGGGCCGCGATTTCCGGGGGCCCCTGACCGAGGCGTATGGGAAGATCGGCTTCGCGACCACTCCGCTGGCGGTCGCCCTCATCGCGGCAACGGCGGGCGGGTTGTTGCGCCGCAACATCATGCTCATGAGCCTGCTGCTCTCCCTGGGCATTGCCGTGGTGTTCTACGTGCTGCGGCTGGCGGGCGGAATACTGGCGGAGAACGGCTTGGTTTCGCCGGAGGTCGGCGCGTTCGCGGCGGTGTTGCTGTTTCTCCTGACCGGGCTGCTGCTGTTGCAGTTGGCACGCACCTGAGCGGCGCTGCATGCGGTTTGCAGTCGATCAGCTCGACCCGCACGGCACCGCGCGCGGAGGCAGGATGGTGCTGGGCGGTACGGAGTTGCGCACCCCGGTGTTCATGCCGGTGGCGACCAGCGCATCCCTGAAGGGGCTGTGGCCCGACGACCTCGACTCGCTCGGTTACCGGATCGTGCTCAGCAACACGTACCACCTGTACGTGCGTCCGGGCATTCCGCGCATTCGCCAGGCGGGCGGCCTGCATCGGTTCATGGCTTGGGACGGCGCGATCCTGACCGACTCCGGCGGCTTCCAGGTGTTCTCCCTGGCAACCTTGCGCAAGGTGGAGGAGGGCGGGGTGCGCTTCCGTTCGCACCTTGATGGGGCGCCGCTCCTGTTCACGCCCGCGGGGGTGGTGGCCAGCCAGCTCGGACTAGGCAGCGACATCCTGATGCCGCTCGACGTGTGCACCGAGGCGGCGGCGGGCAGGGGCGAGGCCGAGCGCGCCGCGGAACTGACCTACCGGTGGGCGGCGGCAAGCCGCGCCGAGTGGCTTGCCGCCCGCGATTCGGCCGCCGATGGCCGGCAGGTTGGCTCGCTGTTCGGCATTGTGCAGGGCCACTTTCACGCCGACCTGCGCCGCCGCTCCGCGGATCAGCTTGGCTCGCTCGATCTGCCGGGTTACGCCGTCGGCGGACTGTCGGTTGGCGAGAGCCGTGCCCGATTCCTGGAGTTCCTCGCCCTGTCGGTGCAACTGCTGCCGGCCGACCGTCCCCGCTACGTGATGGGCGTGGGCAGCCCCGACTATGCCATCGAGGCGGTGGCGGCCGGGGCCGATATGTTCGACTGCGTCTATCCCACGCGCGTTGCCCGGAACGCCCGCGCCCTGACCTTGAGTGGACCGCTGTCGCTACGCACCGCGGGCGCCGGGGCGAGCGACGAACCGATCGAAAGCGCGTGCGGATGCCGGGTGTGCCGGCGCTTCAGCCGCGGTTACCTGCGCCACCTGTTCAACCAGCGCGAGATCATGGCAGCGGTGCTGACCACGTACCATAATCTGGCCTTCATGGCACGGTTGATGGAAGACACCCGGGCCGCTATTGGCAACGGCACGTTCGCTGCGTTCCGGCGCCGCTTTCTGGCCGATTATCTCCGGGAGGACGACCACGGATAGCTCGCGCCGCGCGGTACTTTCGCTGATGGCATGTACGGCCCTGTCGCGCGTGCTCGGGTTCGTCCGCGTCGCCGTGATCGGTGCCGTGTTTGGCGCCACCGGAGTGGCCGATGTGCTCAACGCGGTATTCATGATCCCCAACAACCTGCGCAAACTGCTCGCCGAGGGCGCGCTGTCGTCGGCCCTGATCCCGGAGTTGGCGCGCGCGCTGCAGAGCCGGCGCGACGGCGCGGATGATCGTGAAGCACGGATCCTGATTCGCCGGGTGCTGACCCTGCTTACGGTCACGGTGTTGGTGGTGGTGACGCTGGCCGTGCTGTTCGCGCGCCCGGTCGTGGAGGTGATGCTGGAGTTCCCGGAAGCGTGGAAAATGGAGCTTGCCGCCGAGCTGTTCCGGCTGGTGTTCCCCTACCTGCTGCTGGTCAGCGTGGGGGCGGTATTGATGGCGGTCCTCAACTGCCACGACGTGTTTGTCGTGCCCGCCCTGGCGCCGCTGCTGTTCTCGGTCAACGTGATCGCGGCGATCGTTCTGTTTCACCGCCATTGGGGGTTGCTGGCGGCGGGTATCGGCATCCTCGCCGGCGGCATCGGTGGGGTAGTGGGGCAGTTGCCGCTGTTCCTGCGGCGCGGCTACGACCTGCGTCCCGACTGGCGCTGGTCCGACCCCCGTGTGCGCCGCATCGTGCGCCAGTGGGTGCCGGTGGTGGCATCGGCTTCGATTTTCGCGATCACACAACAGGTGGCGCTGGTATTCGCCTCCGGGCTGGAAGATGGCAGCACCTCGGCGCTGGCCAACGCGCTGGTATTCTGGCAGCTCCCGTTCGGCATTCTCTCGGTGTCGGTCGTTACCGCCCACTTTCCCCGTATGAGCCGCCATGCCGCTGCCGGCGACGGCGAGGCGCTGCGCGAGACCTTCGCGAAAGCGCTGCGGTTGATCGTAGCGCTGATGCTGCCGCCGGCCGTGTTCTACCTGTTCTTCGGCGAGCAGGTGATTCAGGTTGCGCTCGAGCGCATGACGTTTACCGCGGTCGGGACGCGGCTCGCGAGCCGCGTGCTCACCGGCTATACGGTGGGGTTGCTGAGCGTCGCGGCGTTCAACTTTGCACAACGGTACTTCTACGCGATCGCGGACTACCGGACGCCGTTTTTGGTCTCTCTCGCGGTGGCGGCAATCGACATCCCGCTGGCCATCCTACTCAAGGAAACCGGCCTGCGGGTTGCCGGTTTGGCGGTTGCCAACTCAATCGCGTTTACGGCCGGTGCCGCCATCCTGTTGGCGGTGGCGCGCAGCCGGTTGCAGCGGTTGGCAGGAGCGCAGCCGGTCAGCTACGGGGTCCGGGTGGTGACCGCCAACGGCGCCTTGGCGGTACTGCTGGCGGGCCTCGCAACGGTCACCGGTACCTGGTGGCAGACCGGCAGCACCTGGCAGAACGCCGCACTGATATGTTCGATCGGAGCGCTCGCGGTGGGCGTTACCCTGGCGCTCTACCGGGTGCTGCGGCTGGCGTGGTGGCAGCTCTAATCTAATTGTCGGAGGACACCGTCTCCAGCTGCGCAATCTTGTCGATACTGTCGATCCGATAACGAAAGTCCTTGTTGTTGATGGTGAACTCAAGCTCATCGTTGGCACGATGATTCCAGAGTTCGACTCCGAGCGGCGACAGGTATGAAATGATGTTCCGGTTCGGATCAGATTCCCACGGTCCGAGGATCACGTACTGCTCGCTGGAATTGCTCTCTATGTTAGTCAGATTGACGCGGGTGCCGAACGAAATCTTCGCGTCGTTGGCATCGGCAAGGTCGAAAATCTGTGCATTCTGCAGGTCCTCCTGCAGGCGCGACACGGAGTTCTTGAGTTGCTCCTGCTTCTCGAGAGCGGCCTTGTACTCCGCATTCTCACGCAGATCGCCCTTCTGCAAAGCAAGTCCGATCTCCTTCGAATTCTCGGGAATATCGACTTCCAGGATGTCGCGCAACTCGCGTTGCCGCCCCTCGTAGCCGGCGCGCGTTACCAGCAGGCCAAGGCGGACGGTCTCCTTGTCAGCTTCGTTGGCAAAACGATAGTCGGGAAAGCGCTCCTTGATCTGCTGCCGAACCCGCAGCTTGATGGACGGATCGAGTTCCTTCACATCTTCGACGAGCGTGTAGATGCGAGTGATCGACTCTTCCGTAGCCTGCGCGATGAATTCGTCGAGGCGGCTCTCCTTGAACAGGTAGTCGGCGATCTGCCGATTCAGCTTACGGTTGATCTGAGGATCTCGCTTGTTGCCAATATCGCGGTAGGTGAGGTCGAGCAGGTGAATCATGCCAATGAGCACCTTCTCCGGCCGGATTTCATGCTTGGCGAGCCACCCGACATCGCTCTCGTTGCGGACCAGCCATACGAACGGCAGCCGATACTCGCGATACTCGTCGACAATATCGGAGATCAATTCGGCTACCACCTCGGCATGCTCCGAGGTATTCAGGGTGTCTACAATCTGGCGGATCGGATGAAACAGGAAGATGCGTGCGTAGACGTGTGGCCAGGCACCGATCTCATTGTGAACATGGGTCAGAAAGTCGCGCGCCAGCGCGGCGCTGTCGAGGGTCCCGAACACGTATTCGAGGTCGTCGATGTCGGCGAACAGGTCGGCAAACGCCAGGCGCGTGTTGGGATCCAGGTAGGGGTAGTCGCGGTTCAGCCGCTCGACGATCAACAAGCTGGCAATAGTGTTTTCGATCTGGCCCGACGATGCCTTCAGGAAACCGGCGAAATACTGGGACATGTCACCGAGATACTCGGAATCGGGCTGCGCCAAATCAAGGAACTCGTGCAGCGTCTGCACCCGGCTCAGGAAGGTCTTGGCCGAGCGGAACTTGTTGAACGTCTTTTCCTCGAAGGAAATAGGTCGATCGCGGACCGAGTACTGGTCGAGTTTTCCGGACGGGCTGCCGAACGCCGAATCAGTCTTCAGAATGCGCCGTGCCGTGGTGCTCCACTTGGTCCACTCGCTGGGCGTCAGGACGCGCGGTACCAGTTCCGCCTTGATGCGCTTCATGTCGGCCGCGTTGTTGAAGCTCTTGATGATGGTACGCAGGGCCCAAGACGGATCCTCCTTGACCTTCTCCTTGACCTTGTCGCGCGGAGTCGTTGCAAGGATTACCCAGATATGGTCGTCGGCCAGAATGTGCAGCGCGCTGACCGCCATCTTCAATGACATTCGGTGACCGCGTTTCTTCAGAAAGTCGATTACAAACTGATCGTCCTTGATGGACTTGATACGGCCCAGCCCCCATGCTCGATGAAACACGTAGTTGCCTTCATCGAAATTGATGTGTTTCTCGAAGTCGGCAATCGCTTCGTGTACGTTGCGCCACGACTGGCTCAAGTTGGAGACCTTGATGTAGTCGTCCAGGTGACTGTGTCCGGCATACCGATTGGTATAGACATCGACCAGTTCGGCGCGCGCTCCGTTGTTCTTGGGGTCGTGGTTGAGAATCCGTTTCAGAATGTCGACTGACGCGTCCCAGTGCTCTGCCTCGCGGTAGTGCGGGTACAGCGCCTCCAGCAGAGCTATCGCGCGATCGCCGCCAAGCGCCCGTGAAACACGCGCTTCGATCTGCATGAAGCCCTCCAAATCGTCCGGCTGAAGCTCGATGAGTTTCGCCCAGACCTGCTTGATTGGAGATAGCTGCCGGCGATTGATATAACGGTGCAGGGCTTTCTTGTAGTACGAGATGGCACCGTCGAGATCGCTTTCTTCCTCGCGTTTTTCGGCAAGCGCGCGGACCGTGTCGGCATCCTCGAAGTCGACCTTGATGAGGCGCTCCCAGATTTCGTGTTGGCGCTCCTGGTCGCCCGTCTTTCCATACGTATCTGCCAACGTGCGCAGCGCGAACTTGTTCTCGCCGTGGGCCAGTATGCCAGTGCACAGGTACTGCACAATGTTCCACTTGGTACTGTCCACGAACATGTTCGTCAATACGACCAGGTTGGAGTCGTCGACGATGCGTTTGCCCAGGGTCAGAGTACCAGCCAGATACAATGCGATGATGCTGTCCCGGCTGGCCTGCAGATGTTCGTCGCAGATACCCTGAACCTCATCCTGAACGCCCTGTTCGTTGGCCTCGCGCAGCAGGTCGTCAAGCTCATGGAAATTGGACGTCGTGTAGCCGTTCAACGACGCACGCGTCCATTTCTCTTCGTTGAGCATCTCTCCGATTCGATCGATTAGCGTTTGTGTCATCAGTTGTTACTCCGCTTGTTCCTTAGTCCCGTTGTTCAAAATTGGCCCATTGCGATCCGGACTGTCCGCTAGGCCACGTACTGTTGATGTATGTCCGCATCCAGGATCTTGATACGGCGCAACACATCTGCGATTTTCGTTGGTTGTTCCCGCGTGCAGCGGTAGTGCTCGATCAGCCAGAAATACCGGTTCAGAAGGCGCGGCAGGAGGGCGCCGCCGGCAGCCTCACGATCTGCCCCCGCGGTGCGCCCCACTGCTGCCGGCGGGCGCAGACCGAGCCGTTGCTCAAGTTCGAATATGGATTGCAGCAGTTGTCCATATTCCAATGGGCCCAGCTCCCTGGTCACGCTGAACGCTCCGAGCAGAGTGCCATAGACGGGAATCCACTCGCCGATGGCGTCGGTGACGCCAGCGGTTCTGACCGCCGCCGCGAGCCTCTTGATCAAGGCAGAATCGAGCCGTTCGACGGGGACTTCCGCTGCTCCGCGATAGAACGCCTCGCGGAAGAACACCTGCGCGGCGCGGTCCTCGCCGACCAGTGAGTAGCAATCGGCGAGTTCGGCCAGCAGGGGAGCCCAGTCACGATCCAGCTTGCGCGCCCGCTCCAGGTGGGAAACGGCATTGACGAAGTCGCCCATTGCCTTGTATGCGTGCCCTATGAGCAGCAGCCGGCGCGTCTCGGGGCGCGGGCGCTGATATCGGTCGTTGGCGGCGGCGCGGTTATCCGGAGGTCCGCACTTGCGCAGGTATTCGACCGCCCTGGCATGGACGTAGTACTTGATGTCCTGGCAGCACCGCTCCGGCAGGTCTTCGATGCGGGCCGCGAAGCCGCGAAATGCGGCCCACTGATCGAGCAGATAAGCGGCACGGTCACACTCCTCAAGGTCCTCTAGACGTCGGCGCCGCTCGCCCCAGAACCGAACACTCTTGAGGGTGGCGGTGACGCCTTCGTACTCGACGTCGAGTTCAAGGGCGCGTTCCAACAATCTGGCTGCATTTCCAAACGCACCGACTCGCAGCTTCGCATACGCGCCGTTGACCAAGTGCGCGATGTCATTCGTTTCGAACGTAAGCTGGCGGTCGGTCATGCGGAAATGGTATCTCACAACAGTATAGTGAACCGCCCGTTACGTCAATCCGGGCGGCGCCCCTCTCACCGACGCCCCTTGTCGCGGTGTGGCAACCGGTCTAACCTGACCGTGGTCATGGCTGAGTCGCCGCGATTCTCCCGGTTTCTGCGCCACACGTCGGGAACGGCGGGCCCGGTGGTGGCCCCGTCGCTGCTGGCCGCGGACAGCGGCAATCTGGCCGCGGCGCTCGAGCTTGCCGAACGCGCACGCGCCGAGTGGATTCACATCGACGTCATGGATGGGGTGTTCGTACCGCCGATCTCGTTTGGCGCAAACACGGTAGCCGCGCTGCGCCGGCGTACCGGCGTGTTCCTCGACGTGCACTTGATGACGGTGCATCCGGAGCGCCACGTCGCGCAGTTCGTGGATGCCGGCGCCGACCTGGTTACCGTTCACCTCGAGACCGCGGGCCATGCCCACCGGACCCTGCAGGCGATCCGCGCCGCCGGCGCCGCGGCCGGGATCGCGGTTGTCCCCTCGACTCCGGCCGCGCTGCTGGGCGAGCTCTGGGACGAGGTCGACCTGGTGCTCGTCATGACCGTGAATCCGGGCTTCGGAGGCCAGCGGCTCATACCGCGCTGCGTGCGCAAGGTCGAACAGGTGGCGGGCGCACGCCGGCAGGCGGGGGCGCGGTTTCTCATTCAGGTGGACGGCGGCGTCAACCGGGACACCGCGCCGGACCTGCGCCGCTCCGGCGCCGACGTGCTGGTGGCCGGCACCGCCTTCTACGGCGCCGCGGATCCCGCCGCGGTAGTCCGCGACCTGTCCGCGGCGGGCCGGTGAATGCGGGCGGTGGTGCAGCGCGTAATTTCCTGCGAGGTGCGCGCGCACGAGGGCGGCCCCGGCGGCCCGGCGCCGTCCTTCCGTGCGCGCATCGGGCGCGGGTTGCTGGTATTCCTCGCCGTGGCGGCGGAGGACGGAGCCGACGACCTGGCCTACCTGGCGAACAAGATCGCGGGCCTCAGGGTGTTCTCCGATGCCGAGGGTCGGATGGAGCGCTCGGTAGCGGACGTTGGCGGCGAGGTGCTCGTGGTGTCGCAGTTCACGCTGTACGGCGACGTGCGGCGCGGACGGCGGCCCTATTTCGGTCGCGCCGCCGATCCCGATGCGGCTGCGGCGCAGTACGAGGCGCTGATCAACCGTTTGCGGCAGCAGGGATTGCGGGTGGCGAGCGGTCGCTTTCAGACGCACATGCTCGTGGATGCGGTCAACGACGGACCGGTCACCATCCTGCTCGATTCAGAGCGCGTGTTCTGACCTCGTGACGTGCATTGGGGACGTGCATTGAGGGGGCCGGCAGCAGCCGTGGCGGACGTGCGCGGCGGCCAATCAATTGACCTCGAGGTGCCTGCGGCGTACCATTCCGGAGCACCGTTTGAAGCGCCAGCCCTGACTGCGCCTATAACATAAGTACCAACATTATGAAGTGGACGATCCGCGCCGCCATCGAGGCGGTCCGCGGGCCGTCCCGGGAGGAAGCATGGCAAAGCAGGTCAGCAACGGAACCCGCAAAACGGCGGCGGCAGCGGTCGAAACGGGCGAGTTCACGATCCAACCGGATCCGGAGCGCTTGAAGGCGCTCGATGCGGCCCGGTTGCAGATCGAGAAGCAGTTCGGCAAGGGCTCCATCATGCAGCTCGGTTCGGCGGCGCAGCAGCCGGACATCCGCGTGGTGTCGTCCGGGTCGGTGCTGCTGGACGCGGCCATGGGGGTAGGCGGATACCCGCGCGGCCGGATCATCGAGATCTTCGGTCCGGAGTCGTCCGGCAAGACCACCCTGGCCCTGCACGCAATCGCGGAGGCGCAGCGCGACGGGGGAATCGCCGCGTTCGTGGACGCGGAGCACGCGCTCGATCCGCACTACGCAAATGCGCTGGGGGTGGACATCGACAAGCTGTGGGTGTCGCAGCCCGATCACGGCGAGCAGGCACTGGAGATCACCGAGTCGCTGATCCGCTCCGGCGCCGTGGACATCATCGTGGTCGACTCGGTTGCCGCCTTGACACCTCGCGCCGAGATCGAGGGAGACATGGGCGACTCCCACATGGGCCTGCAGGCGCGGCTCATGAGCCAGGCGCTGCGCAAGCTCACCGGGACCATCAGCAAGTCGGGTACCTGCCTGATGTTCATCAACCAGACGCGGATGAAGATCGGCGTAATGTTCGGGAATCCGGAAACCACCACCGGCGGCAACGCGCTCAAGTTCTACTCGACAATCCGCATGGAAGTGCGCAAGATCGAGACCATCACCAAGGGCGCGGACAATCCGCTCGGCAACCGCGTGCGGGTACGGGTGGTCAAGAACAAGGTCGCGCCGCCGTTCCAGAAGGTCGAGCTGGAGATTATCTTCGGCAAGGGGATCTCCGCGGCCGGGAGCCTGCTCGATGCGGCGGTCGCGAATGGCATTATCGACAAGAGCGGTACCTGGTATTCGTATGGCGACGACCGCATCGGTCAGGGCCGCGAGAACGCGAGGCGGTTTCTGGAGGAGAACCACGATCTGCGCGATGCGATCGATTCGCGCGTGCGGTCGCTGCTGTTCGGCGGCTCTACCGAGGATGCCGAAAATGCGGACGCGGCGGCGGTCGGCTGACCGCCGCCGCCGGCCGCCGCGTGTGCGGCTTGACGGCACGCCGGGAATACGCGTTACCATCCCGTAAGGCCATGTCGACAGCGTACGACCAGACCAACGGGCGCGCCTCGCCCCAGTTGCCGTTCGTGGGCAGCGGGGCGTCCGGCGAGCCGTTCGAAGACGTCAGCTTCCAACTGCACGACTTCGAAGGCCCGCTCGACCTCCTGCTGCACCTGATCCAGCGCGCCGAGGTCAACGTCTACGACATTCCCATTGCCGAGATTACCGATCAGTACCTGCGCTACGTCGCGTCCTCGGCCGCCCAAACCGGGGATCCGCAGCGCCGTCTCGAGCACCTCACGCACTTCCAGGTCATGGCCGCTACGCTGTTGCACATCAAGTCGCGCATGCTGCTGCCGCTGCCGTACACCGACGACGAGCCGTACGAGGACCCGCGCCGGGAGCTTGTCGAGCAACTGCTGGAATACCAGCGTTTCAAGCGGCTCAGCGAGATACTGGCGCAACATCAGCAGGAGGCACACTGGATCATCACGCGCACCGAACCGAGGCTGTTGCCCGGCCCCCTGGAGCCGGACGATGAACCGGAAGTGCAGCTTTCGCCCGACGACCTGCTGGCCGCGTTCAAGAAGATCGTGGCGGCAATCGGCGGCGAGCAGCTCACCAGCCTGTACGAAGAGTTTACCGTGAATGAGAAGATCGCCCTGGTGTACGAGCGGTTGGCACTGACCCACGCGTTCTCGTTCCTCGAGCTGGTGCGCGGCGGATCGGCGCTGGAGATTATCTGCGCGTTCTGGGCGGTGCTCGAACTGGCCAAGAGCCAGTCAATAGTGGTAGTGCAACGCCAACAGTTCGCAACGATCACGGTAGAACGGCGCGGCACTACAACCGTGGCGGTGGCTGAGCCCGGCCCGTGAGCCAGGCCGTGGACGCTTCCGGGTCCAGTTCCGCCGCCCCACCGTCAGCACTGGAACAGCAGAGCAGACTGGTGGAGGGCATTCTGATTGTCGAGGCCGAGCCGCAGAGTACCGAGCGGTTGGCGCGCCTCACCGGGATTGCGTCCGACGCGGTGCGTGCCGCGGTGGCGGAGGTGCAGCGCCGCTACGAGGATCCTGAGCACGGGGTCCAGGTGCTGGAGGTGGCGGGCGGCTACACCCTGGTTCCCAAACCGGAGTTGTGGCCGTGGCTGCGGAGCCACTACGGGCGCCTCTCGCGTGGCAACCTGTCGCGCGCGGCGCTGGAGACGCTGGCCATTGTCGCCTACTCGCAGCCGATCACCCGCAGCGAGATCGAGAGCATTCGCGGGGTCTCCGCGGACGGGATGGTTCGCCTGCTTGGCGAACGCAACCTGATCCGCGAGGTGGGCCGTAAGGACGCTCCCGGCCGGCCGATTCAATACGGCACGTCGGGCGAGTTCTTGAGGGCCTTCGGGCTCACTTCCATAGCCGACCTGCCAAAGCTGGCGGAGGCCGACCGGGCGAAGTTCACGCTTCCCGATGGCTGACGCGCGGGCGGTGCCGGCCAGACCGAGCGCCCGGTCGGATGGCGGCGTGCCGCTGCGGCTGCAGGTCTTCCTTGCCCGCGCCGGCGTGGCGTCGCGGCGTGCCTGCGAGCAGCTCATCGCGAGCGGGCGGGTGGCGGTGAACGGCGAGCTGGTCACGGTTCAGGGCTGCACAGTGGCGCCGGGAGACCGGGTAACCGTAAACGGCAGCGTGGTGGCGGCCGCACGCAGGGAAGCGTACTTCGCCCTGCACAAGCCGGCCGGCTACCTGTGCACGAATGCCGACCCACGCGGGCGCCGCCTGGCGCGTGATCTGCTCCCGGCCGATGCCGGCCGATTGTTCCACGTGGGACGGCTGGATCTGGCTTCGAGCGGGTTGATCCTGTTTTGCAACGACGGCCAGCTGGCGGTTCGGGTCACCCACCCGAGATACGGGGTGGAGAAGGAGTACGAAGTTGCCACCGCACGCCCGGTGCCTACCGCCGTACTGGAGCGATATCGCAGCGGCTGGTCCATTGGCGGTACCACCTACACACTGGCCGGCTACCGCCGGTGCGCCGGCAACCGCGTGACGCTGATCCTGACCGAGGGACGCAATCGCGAGATCCGGCGGGTGTTGGCGCACGCCGGCGTGCCGGTGCGCCGGCTCGTGCGGGTACGCATCGGCCCGGTCACCCTGGACGGAATCGCATCCGGGGCCTGGCGCCCCTTGCACCCGCGGGAGGTGGCGTGGTTTCTCGCGCGCCGGGCGCGCGCAGTGGACGGACGGGCCGCGTGAACGCGACGGCGGTAATCGCCATCGACGGTCCATCCGGTTCCGGCAAGTCGACGGTGGCCGAATGCGTGGCACAGCGGCTCGACCTTTCGTGGCTCAGCTCCGGCGCCCTGTATCGCGCGCTGACGCGGTTGGCGTTGGACCGGTTCGGCGGCATCGGGCCGCCGGGGGGCCTGCTCGACCTGATGCGGGACACCCACTGGACGGTGAGTGGCGCGACGGTGTACGCTGCTGATCTGGACCTTACCGCAACCCTGCATAGTTCGGAAGTAGATTCCCTCGTGGCCCCGGTTTCCGCCATCCCCGCGGTGCGTACCGCGGTCAACCGCACCCTGCGGGCGCGGGTGGCGGGAGGCAAGTGGGTGGTCGAAGGCCGCGACATGGGGACGGAGGTGTTTCCCGACGCGGTCGTGAAGGTGTTTCTTGACGCCGCGCCGGACGTACGGGCCAGAAGGAGGGCTCGACAGCGTGGTTCGGCCGGCCGGCTGGCGGGCCGCATCGCTGCAGATCTGGCCGAACGGGACCGCCGCGACCGGCGCAAACCGATGGGAGCGTTGCGTCCGGCGGCGGATGCACAAGTCATTGAAACTTCCCACTTGACGGTAACCGAGGTGTGTGACAAAATTGTCGCGGTAATCCCCACCAATTTTCCCCCGGAGTAATCCTGTTCGCATTATGAGCGACTCGGAAGCAGGCGCGTCGAAGCCTCAATCCTTCGAATCACAGCTGCAAGAGCAATACATAACCCGCCTTGACCAGGTGGAAGAGGGTCAGTTGATCACGGGTCACGTGATCGAAGTAGGCCCCGAGACCGTTTTCGTGGATGTCGGCCTGAAGTCGGAAGGCCGCATACCACTCGCTGAGTTCGACAACCCTCCGCACGTCAAGGACGAGGTAAACGTCGTCCTGTTGCGCAAGGAGGGCCGCCACGGCGAAGTGGTGGTATCGAAACGCAAGGCCGACGAACAAGTGGTGTGGCGGGCTCTGAAGGAGTCCGGCGAGACCGGCGAGCCGGTGCATGGCCGGGTCACCCGCAAGATCAAGGGCGGCTACGAAGTCGACCTCGGCGCGGCACTGCGAGCGTTTGTACCGTTTTCCAAGGTCGACGTGATGCGCGTGCGTGACGAGGACGCCTATATCGGCCTCGAAACGCGGTTCTTCGTGGAGCAGCTGTACAACCGGGGCAAGGTCAACATCGTCCTGAACCGGAAATCGTGGCTGGAGCGTGAAGCGCGCAACAAGCGCGATCAATTCTACGACAGCGCCGCGGTTGGAGACGTGTACCGCGGAACGGTAAAGACGTTCACCTCGTTCGGAGCGTTCGTCGACCTGGGCGGTTTTGACGGACTGCTGCACGTCAACGACATGCGCTGGGGTCACGTCGCCTCACCCAAGGATGCCGTGGTGATCGGCGAAGAGGTTGACGTCAAGGTGATCCGGATCGATCGCGACACGCAGAAGGTCAACCTCAGCCTCAAGCACTTCACGCCCGATCCGTGGACCACCTTCGAGGAGCGCTACACCGTCGACGACGTCGTGACCGGCAAGGTGAGCAAGATCACCGACTTCGGCGCGTTCATCGAGATTGAGCCCGGCATCGAGGGGCTGCTGCATATCTCGGACATGTCGTGGGTCAGAAAGATAGGCCACCCGCGCGAGGTACTCGGCGGCGGTGACGAGGTGCAGGTCAAGATCCTCGACTACGACCTGGAGCGCGGCAAGCTGTCGCTCGGCCTGAAGCATGTGCTGCCGAATCCATGGGACTCTGTCGAAGAGCGCTTCCCGCCTGGCAAGGTAGTCAAGGGTACGGTCCGCAACATCACCAGCTATGGCGCGTTCGTACAGTTGGAGGAGGGCATTGACGGACTGCTGCACGTCGAGGACATGTCCTGGACCAAGAAGGTGCGCAATCCGGGCTCGGTGGTGCAATCCGATCAGGAGATTGAGGTTGCGGTGGTCGACCTGGACAAGAAGGCGCGCCGCATCCGGCTTGGCCTGAAGCAGCTCTCCGACGACCCGTGGGCGGCCCTGGCGCGCGCCTTCAAGCGCGGCAGCGTCATTGAGGGCGAGGTCAGCAGCAAGACCGATTTCGGATTCTTCCTGCGCGTGCAGGGCGGCATCGAGGGGTTGATCGCCAACAATCAGCTCGCCGAACCGACCGGTGGCGCAATTGACAAGATGCGCGACGAGATCAGCGTCGGCGACCAGTTGAAGGCGGTCGTTACCGAGGTGAGCGCCGACAAGCAGCGTCTGTCGCTCTCGTTGCGAGAGATGCAACGCCGCGAAGAACGTCAGGAATTGGTCAAGTATATTCACGACGATGAAGAGCCGGATCGCGTATCTCTTGGCGAGTTTCTCAGAGACCGTACGAACGACTGATGTACCAGAGTCGCTGTTCCAAGGGGCCCTGGGGTGAGTAACGCCCAGACTTCGCCGGGAGGTCCCGCACACGTCGTTTCGGTGGTGTCGGCGATTGTCGAGCGCTACCGGTTGCCGTTGCTGGTGGTCGCCGGCGTGGTGGTGGCCTCGCTCGCCGTGTGGCTGATCTGGGCCGAACGCGAACGCAGCGTGGAGGAGAGCTCGGCGCTGCGGGCGGAACAGTTGCAGGATCGGTTCGAGGCCTGGAACGGAGCCCCCGAAGGCACGCGTAAAACCAACTTGGGCAACGATTTGGTTGCCGAGGCTGAGCTTCTGCTGAAGCAGTTCCCGCGCCGCTACGCGGCGCAGCGGGCGCTCTATGTGCGTGCCGAGTACCGCTTCGCGACGGAGCAGTGGCAGGATGCCGCCGGCGACTGGCAGGAACTGGCCGAGCGCTGGCCGGACAGCTATCTGGCGCCGCTGAGCATCTTCAATGCGGCGGTCGCCATGGAGGAAGCGGGCGACGCCGAGGCGGCCCACGAGCACCTGGAGCGGCTGGTCGCCGACTGGGAAGACAACCTGCTGGTCCCGCGGGCACTGTTTTCCATCGGTCGCATGGCGGAGCAGCGCGCCGACTACGAGGCGGCGCGCGAAGCGTATGCGCGGGTGACCGACGACCACGGCGGCAGCAGTTGGGCCACCGCCGTGCGCAACCGCCTTATCGCTCTGGAGACGCAGGGCCTGCTGCCCGCAGAGTAGGGGAGCGTGGCGCTCGGCCAAACGCTGCGCGCTGGCGCGCTGCTGCTCGCCGTCGCGATTTGCGCGGCCTCCGGCTGCGGCCTGCCCGACGCCCGCCCCGACATACCTCCGCCAACCGACGCGGATTCCTCCCAGACCGGACGTCAATTCACCTTTCGGGTGCCAGAATCTACCGTTGCGCCCTTCCGCGGCGTCGAGGTTTACTATCGGTTTGCTGAAGTTGGCACCGTATTGGACCGGTTCCTGGAGTCGAACACCGATTTGCTGGAACAGCGATTTCGCCGTCTCGCGAGCAGCAACGACCGATATCCGTCCCCGACACTACCATTGATCGACCAGCCGGGAGCCGACGTCGTTGTGACCGTGGATTTCAGCGGGGTCACGTTCGGGATGGATCCGGTCGTTACCTATCTTGATCGGGACGGCAACGCGCGGCGATTGTCCCTGCGGCGCGCCGTCGACCAGAGCGATGGCCAATACGAACGGTTTGCGTGCGAGGAGTTTGATTCGGACGACGATGACGTAGATGGAGTCGTGGAGGAGCTCGCCGATACTGAGGATTGCGAACAGGTACAGCTTCAGCTATACGCGCTTTCGTACGGGCGCACCGACGTCTTCACGGTATATAGCGACGCGCTGCACCTTGGAGCTATCGACCTTACGTTCGGGCGTCCGTGATTCAGTACGTCGAAGTCGGGCTGACGTTTGTCACGATCGGCCTGGCGGCAGCGATTTTCTGTCACTTCGTGCTGCGCCGCCGCGTGCCGGGCGACTTCTGGGGCGCGCTGATCGTGGGACTGGTCGGCGCCGCGCTCGGCGGCCTGCTCGATCAGGCGTTCGCCGGCCTCATTGAGCGCCTGGCCAACTTCAACACGGTAAACGTGTTCGCGGCCGCCTTCTGTGCATTCCTGTTGATCTGGCTGCTGTCCCGCCTCAACGACTGACCGCGCTAGCCCAAGCGCGTGCTCGCTCGACATGCTCGCCGACGCGCCACAAGGAAACGAAGATCTCGCGCACCACGCCGTGCTCATCGATCAGGAAGGTAACGCGCCCGGTACGATTCAGCAGTAGGCGCTGGCTCGCGCCGTACCGCCGGCGCACGGTACCGCCCGGGTCGCTGACGATGGGAAACGGCAACCGGTGGCGGGCGGCGAACCCGTTGTGTGTTTCCGCCGAGTCGCTGCTCACGCCGACCACCTCGGCGCCGGCCGTTACCAGTTCCTCGTACACGTCGCGGAAGCCGCACGCCTGCGCGGTGCATCCTGCCGTGTGGTCGCGCGGATAGAAGAACAGCACCACCTTGCGCCCGCGCAGGGAACTGAGTCGAAGTGGGGTACCTTCGCCGGTGGTCAGCTCGAAGTCCGGGGCCTGCTCGTTCAAGGAAACACTCACTATGGTGTGCATTATACCAGAATGCCGCCAAGAAATGCCCCGAAATCGGAGGCATTGCAAGTGCCGATAATGTATATTCTGTCTACTTAATGGTACGGGAGGTCCGTTGCAGGGCCCCCTTCGCGCTTTCGGGTTCCGGATGCTATCCTGCGGCCATGAACAAGATCGAACGAATGCAGACCATGCTGCGTGGTGAGCGCCCGGACCAGGTACCGGCCGGGTTCTGGTTTCATTTCGCGGAGTCCGCCGCGGCCGGACACGCGATGGCGCAGGCGCACATCGACTACTACCGTGCCGCCGACCCCGACCTGTTGAAGGTGATGAACGACAACGGCTACGAGGCGGTCGGCGTGGACGTGGTGAGGTCGCCGGCCGACTGGCGCAAGCTGGAGCCCGCGCCGCTGTCGTCGGCGCCCTACCAGGCACAACTGGCTGGCCTGCGCGAGTTGGTGGACGAGCTCGGCGACGAGGTGCTGATGGCGACCACCATCTTCAACCCGTACGCCACCGGCAACAAGATCAGTAACAACAAGGTCACCGAACACGTGAAGGAAGATCCGGAGGCGGTATCAGCGGGGCTGGCCGCCATCGCGGAGAGCCTGGCCGAGTTCTCGGCGGCATGTATCGCGGCCGGTGCGGCCGGTATCTACTTCTCGGCGCAGGGCGGGGACGCGTCCCGGTTCACCGCCGAGGAGCACCTGCAGTGCATCAAGCCGCACGACGTCGCCGTGCTGGACGCGGCCACGGCGGCGGGCGCCACCTGCAACATCCTGCACATCTGCGGTCGCGGCATCCGCCTCGACCACTACGTGGACTATCCCGGGCACACGGTGAACTGGGCGCCGCAGAACGACAACCTGAGCCTGACGGCGGGCCGTGACCTGTTCCGGAGGCCGATCATCGGCGGCGTCGACGAACGCGGCCCGATTGTGGATGGACCGCGCGAGGCGATCGTCGGCGAGGTGCAGGCTGCGCTGGAGGCGATGGGCAGTTCGGGTTTCATGGTCGGCGCCGGCTGCACGCTGCCGCCCGATGTGGAGGTGGGGCACCTCGCATGGGCGCGGGAGGCGGTGCGGTAGGGAGCGCCCGAGCCCGCCGGCAGGCCGTCGGTCAGGGGTAGCGGGCGCGGAACTCCCCTACCCGTGCGCGGGCGCCCGTATCGAGCTGGCTGCGCTCGCCGCGCGCCAGCAGGTGGTAGCCGAGTCCGGCGATCATGGCCGCGTTGTCCGTGCACAGCTTCAGGCTGGGGTAGACGGTGCGCACCGGTTCGGCGTCCAGCCGGCGGCGCAGGTAGGTGTTGGCGGCCACGCCGCCGGCCGCCACGATGCAGTCGATGCCGGTTTCGCGGCTGGCGAGCAGCGCCTTGTCGACCACGATGTCGACCGCGGTCTGCTGGAATGCGGCCGCCAGGTTTGGCAGCGTGTCCTGGTACTCCGGGTCATGGAACTGGGCGCGCTGGTGGATGACCGCGGTCTTGAGCCCTGAGTAGGACACGTCGAAGCGGTGGTCTCCCTTGTGCAGGGAGGGCCGGGGAAAGCGGTACGCGGCCGCGTTGCCCCCCTCCGCGAGCTTCTGGATTGCGACGCCGCCCGGGAAGCCGATGTCGAAGTACTTGGCTACCTTGTCGAACGCCTCGCCGCAGGCGTCGTCGATGGTGGCGCCCATCACCTTGATGCGGTCGAAATTGTGCACCTGGGCAATCAGGGAGTGGCCGCCGGACAGCAGCAACCCGATGTACGGATAGGAGAGGTCACGCTCCAGGTGCGGGGCGTAGAAGTGTGCCTGCACGTGATCGACCGCGATCATCGGCAGGTTGCGCGCCATTGCCAGCCCCTTGGCGTAGGACAATCCCACCAGCAGCGACCCGATCAGTCCGGGACGGGTGGTGACGGCCAGGGCGTCGATTGCGTCCAGGTGGACGCCGGCGTCTGCGAGGGCATGCTCGACCACGCCGTCGATCCACTCGACGTGCTTGCGGCTGGCAATTTCCGGGACTACGCCCTGGTAGCGACGGTGTTCCTCGATCTGGGAGTAGACCACGTTGCTGAGCATGGCGGCGCCGTCAGCGACCACCGCGGCCGCGCACTCATCGCAGGAGGTCTCGATTCCCAGTACGGTCACGGAGTGGCGAGTTCGGTACCGCCCATGCCGGTGGTGCCCGGGCTGCGCGAAAGTCTGACGGCGGCGCCGTCGAATGGAATGAGTTCGGAGACCGGCACCACCTCGTAGCCCTGTGCCTGCAGGTGCGGATACACCTCCAGGAGCGCTTTCGCGACCTCGCGCACGGACGAGTGGCCGATCAGCACGGCGTATCCCTGCTCGCGGGCTACGGCCAGTCCCTGGCGCAGCGCGCTGCGAATTGCCGCCGGATCGCGGTCGTGGTCGAGAAACACGTCGCGGGCCATGAACGGCACGCCATGCTTCGACGCGTACACCGAGGCAACGCTGCGCGAGGTGGTACGGCTGTCCACGAAGAACTTGCCGGTATCGGCGAGATACGCCATCACCGTGTCCATGATACGGTCATCCGCCGTTCCGGCCGAGCCCATGTGGTTGTTGGTCCCCACGGCGCCGCTGATGGAGGCGAAGTTGTTGTCGAGCAGCATGCGTATCTCGGTTTCGGAGAGCGCGCCGGAGATGGTACCGGGCCCCGGATTCTTGCCGCTGATGGCCGTCATCGGCAGATGCAGGATCACCTCGTGGCCATGCGCGCGCACCATTTCGGCGGCGGTTGCCGAGTGGCGCAACTGCGGCAATACGGCGAACGTCAGCGGCCCCGGGAATTCGAGGTAGGGCTTCAGTTCCTGCAGGTTGTTGCCGGCGTCGTCGATCACGATGGCGAGCCTTACCTCCCCCACCGGCTTGCCTGCGGGCAGCTGCTCAGCGGCCGGCGTGGGTTCCGCCGCGGGTGCGGGATCTGGCGGCCGGTGGACGCCGGGTGACTCATGGGCCAGGGGCGCCTGCGGGGCGTTTTCGGGAATCGTGCCGGAGTATGGCGGCGGATCCATCTCCATCCTGGGAATCGACAGCCGCCCCAGAAAGTTGGGGCGAGGCCGCTCCGTCTCGGCGGAGTCCAGCCGCTTGTCGTAGGCGGGCGGGCGCAGCGCGAGGCCGACCAGGATGCCGGTCAGCACCACTATCATCGTGACCAGAGCAACGACCAGACGCGCCTGCGGCACCAGCGCCGCGTTCCTTTGCGCGCTCACCGGACGGCCGCTTCCCAGGGAGGGGCCCACATTCGCTTCACGTGACCGTACACGTATCCTTTATCGGTTGCGGCGCAACAGGGCATAACCGGGCAGCTTGTTGTTGCCGCCGCGGAAACGGCACACTGGCTTGTAATGTGTGGCCGTTACGCGCTCTACGCGGAAACAGAGGAACTGATCGATGCATTCTCGGTGGTGTCCGACGCCGGCACCCCGGCAACCGAGCCGCGCTTCAATATAGCTCCAACCCAGGAGGTGCCGGTAGTTCTACGCCAACCCGGCGCCGATGACCCTGGCGCCCGCGATGACGGCGCGCGCCGCCTGCGCATGGTGCGCTGGGGACTGGTGCCGCCGCAGTGGGACGATCCGAACCGGAAAGGTGCGCCGCTGATCAACGCGCGCGCGGAGAGCATCGCCACTCAGCCGCTGTTCCGCCGCCCGTTCGCCCGCAGCCGTTGCATCGTACCGGCGAGCGGGTTCTTCGAGTGGCGGCGCGCCGGCGGCGTCCGCCAGCCCTACTTCATGCGCCACCCTGCCGGCGCTACGGTGGCGTTCGCCGCCATTCATGCCCGGTGGCGGCGGGACGGGTCGGCGCCGATATCGAGTTGTGCCATCATAACCGTGGCGGCAAACGCGCAACTGAAGCCGCTTCATGACCGCATGCCGGCCATCCTGCCGCCGGCGGCGTGGGACCTGTGGCTTGACCCCGGGGCGCCGCCGGAGGCGGTCCGCGAACTGCTGCGCCCGCTGCAGGCGGAACTGGCCCTGTATCCGGTAACGCCGCGCATGAACCACTACGCCTACGAGGCCGCCGACGCGGTGACGCCAACCACCATCGAAGCGCAACCGGGGCAGCAGTCGCTGCCCTGGTAACGCGCGCCGCGTTGGGTACCGGCGGCTATGCGTTCGCGTTCGGCAGCCGAACGCTAGCCTTCATGCGCCAGGACGAAGTAATGGCCGGGATTCCACGCTTGGCAGATCAGGAAGAGTTGGCCGTCGTGCTCGTACCACACCGTGTTGTGGATGTGGTCGGCCAGATCCACGCCCAGTTCCTCCTTCGGGCGGATGGTGGAGACCAGCTCGTAGGTGCCTGCATCGAGAATGTAGATCGGCGCTGCCCTGCCCTCCTGTGGATCGTCGAGGCTGCCCACCAGTGCGTACCAGTGATGGCCGCGCTGCAGGAAGTCGATGCCGCACGGCTTGGAGCCGTGGCTAATGTCGTGCGAGGAATGAAAATGGCCGCCGTGGTCGAAGTGCTGGAAGCGGGCATGCGGGCGGTCGGCGATTGACAGGTGGTGTCCGTCGGGATGCGCGTTCAGCCCGTGCGCGGTGCCGAACAGTCCCGGCGCCTTCGGGTCGTCGGTCTTGCCGGCGAAGATGCCCTTCCACTCCTGTGAACCGAGGTCGGCGGTCGAGATGTGGTTGGCGCCGTAGCCGTCCGCCACGTACAGCGTGCCGTCGGCGTAGGCCGTGTCGGTCGGGTTGAAGGGGGTTTCCGCGTCCTGGTACTCGTCGAATTCGGGTCGCGGCAAGACAAAGTCCAGGTTGCCGTCGAGCCCGAGCACCACCACCTTGGCGTCGCCGTTGGCGGGCATCACCAGCCGCCGCTTGCCGTCGAACTGCACCAGCTTGGTGCTGTGGAAGTTGATCGGCTTCAGATCCGGCGGCAGTTCGATGATCTCCTGGCTGCGCAGATCGGACGCGATCGACATCAGGCCGCAGCCGGGCATGCCGTAGTAGATGCGGCCGCCGGGCTCGGTGTCCACGGCAAAGCCGCCGTGCAGGTCCACCTCGCACGGCCGTGCTGCCTCCGGCAGGGAGTAAAGGTCGTCGCACAGCGAAAACGCGAAGGGCGGTTGGCCGCTGGTCTTTGGCATGAGTCGTTCCTCCTGTTGGTCGGGTGTCGGCCTCATATTACCCCGATTGGCCGGCGCCGCGCGACCGGGCGCAACCACTCGGACCACCCGCGTCGCCCCACTTGGTGTCCGCCGAGGTGTGTGGTGTAATCCACCGTAGAAGAGGTGACCTGGTGAAAACAAGAATGGCGCAATACGGCATTGGCCACGATCACGCGGCCGGCAAGGCGCGCGTAATGCGGGACAGTGCGGCGGTCGAACTGGTGGGAGTGTACGAGCCGGCGGAATGGCTGCGCGGCTCGCTCGGTGCCCGCCCGCCCTATGACGGGGTGCACTGGTTCGGGTCGGCACGGGAGATGCTGGAGGACCCGAGCATAACGGCGGTGGCGGTTGAGGGACGGGTGTCGGAGAACCTGGCGTTCGCGCGCGCCTGTCTGGAGCACGGCAAGCACGTGTGGCTGGACAAGCCGGCGGGAGACGACCTGGACGAATTCCGGGCGCTGTTGCGGCTGGCGGCGGCGCGTAACCTGCACGTGCAACTCGGTTACATGTTTCGCTACAACGCTGGCTACCAGTTCATTCTGGACTGGGCGGCGTCCGGCCGGTTGGGCGCGATCCGCTCGGTGCGCACGCGCATATCCAGCGGTGTGGCCACCGATGCCTCCTGGCGGCGCTGGGACTCCCGCGGCGAGCATGCCGGCGGCCTGATGTTCATCCTTGCCGGCCACGTGGTCGATATCGTGGTGGCGCTACTCGGGCGCCCGCACCGGGTGAGTGCCTTCGCGCGCCAGCATTCCGATGCCTTTCCCTGGTACCGGGACAATAACGTGGCGGTGTTCGAGTATCCCGGCGCCCTGGCGGTCGTCGAATCGGTGTCCGGGGAGGTGGAGCCGGGTGCCGCGCGCCGCATGGAGGTGTACGGCACCCGCGGCAGCGCCATCCTGGAGCCGATGGAGCCGCCCCGCTTGCGGTTGTCCCTGGACGCCGCCCGCGACGGCTACGAAGCCGGCTGGCAGGAGGTGCCGGTGGAGGCGCGGCCGCGCTACGTGGAGAGCCTGCGCGCCTTTCTCGCCACCATTCACGGCGAGCAGCCGGCGGACCGCACCTTTGCTCACGAGCTGGCGGTCCAGGAGACCCTGCTGGCGGCCGCCGGCCTGCAGTCGTTGGCGCCGCCCCGGTAGCGGCCCCTGGTGGGGCAGGGCGCCGTCGCCCCGCCCTACTTCTTCTTGCGCAGGCGAGCCGGTACGGCGTCCTGGTAGGTGTCGCTGGAGACCAGCCACAGGTCGCGGTTGGCCAGCGGCAGGGTTACCCGCTCGCCGCCGCGGCGGTGCGACTCGCGCATCGCGATGGCGACTTCGAGCGCGTCCCGTGCGTCCTCGCCGGAGCACTGCGGCGTGGGGCCGCCGTTGACGGCCGACACCAGGTCCTCGACGATCGCCAGGCCGCTGGCCTGCAGGCGGCGCGGCAGCGGGAACGGGAACTCCACCGGCAGGTCGCCGGTGAACCGGTTGGACAGCGGGCGCATGCTCGGCCGTTCCAGGTCGCCCTTTACCCGGCGGATGAGCCGCCAAGTCATGCCGTCGTCGCCGGTCATGGCGCGCGCCTGCTCGCCGATGATGTCGAACGAGGTGAACGCGGCGCCGCTGCGCATGCTGCGCATGAATCCGCGCACGCCGTTGGCATAGGCGAGGTAGCCGTTGCCCTGCGATTCTTCGTCTTTCGCCGCCGCGGCGTCCGACTCCATTTCGCCGAACACCCACTGCACCGGGCTGCCGGCCAGGAAGTTCATGGTGTCCAGCATGTGGCTGCCGTTGCTCGACAGCCCGAACGTGCCGTGCACGGTAATCTGCAGCAGTTCGCCGAAGTCGCCGGCGTCGATCATCCGCTTGATCTCCCGGAACAGGGCGTTCCAGCGCCGGTGGCAGTTCACCGCCATCGCCGTGCCGTGCTGCCGGCACACGCGCAGCGCGGCGTCCGCTTCCGCCAGCCCCATGGCGATCGGTTTCTCCGCCCAGATGCCGCGCACGCCGGCGCGGGACACCTGTTCGATGATCGCGGCGCGCGGGCGGGCGCTGGTGCACACGCTGACCAGGTCCAGCTCCTCGCGGCGCAGCATCTCCTGGTAGTCGGTGTAGACGTGTGCCTGGTCGAGCCCCCACCGGTCCGCGAACCAGGCGCGCTGCTGGTCGTTGGGGTCGGCGCCGGCGACCAGCTCCACCAGCGGCGACTCGTGGTAGGCCGGGGCGTGACAGTAGGGCAGAAAGAAGGTGCCGCCACGGATAATCTCGTCGTCGAACGTGCTGCCGATGCGTCCCAGGCCGATAACGCCCGCGCGAAGCTGTGCCATGGCCGCACAGCATGCCCCGCCCGGCGCCGCCGCGCAAGGCCGGCAGCGCGCGCGCGCCGGCGGGCGCCGGGGCCGGGTTATCGGAGCCATGCGGTCGGCGCTATACTGCACGCGTTCCAGGAGAAAAACATGATTCAGCACCTTTTGTTCGCATACGAAATGAACCTGAAGCGAGCCGAGCAGCTCGTCGCCGACGTGGCCGAGGATCAGATGGCGGTGCAGCCGTCGGGACTGGTCAATCATCCGGCGTGGACGCTCGGCCATCTGGCCTCCACCTCCAACTCGCTCGGCGGCATGCTCGGCTTGCCGTCCACGTTCCCGGAGGCGTGGCGCGATTCGTTCCGCATGGGCGGCATTCCCAGCGCGGACGGAGCCGACTACCCCTCCAAGGCGGAACTGGTAGCGCAGCTACGAGTTCAGCACGAGCGCGTCGCGCAGGCGGCGTCGGCAGCCGGCGCGGAGCAGCTCGGCCAGCCCCCGGCGAATCCGCGGCTGCGCGAACGGTTCCCGACGGTGGGCGACTTCATGGCGGCGCTGATGACCAATCACGAGGCAGGCCATATCGGCCAGCTGGCCGCCTGGCGGCGCGCCATGGGGCTCGGCCCCGCCTGACCGGGCGCGGGACGAGCACCATGTCCGTCGACGTGCAGGCGCCCGCCTTTCGGGCGATGTTCCGCGAATACGATCTGCGCGGGCGGGTCACCGAAGAAGAACTGAGCGACGACTCGGTACGGCTGATCGCCAACGCGTTCGGGCGCCTCCTGGCTGCGCGCGGCATGGCCAGCGCCGTGGTGGGCTATGACAACCGCCCGGCGTCGCCCGGCTTCAAGGAGCAGGCGGTGGCCGGACTGACCGCCGCCGGAATCGACGTGGTGGACATCGGGCTGACCGTCAGCCCGGCGCTCTACTTCAGCCAGCACCACCTCGGCGTGCCTGCCGGGCTGATGATCACCGCCAGCCACAACCCCAGCGAGTGGTGCGGCATGAAGCTGGCGCACGGGTTGTCGCGCACGCTCGGCCCCGCCGAGATGCGCGAGCTGTATGCGCTGGTCACCGAGGGCGAGCGCGGCAGCGGCCGCGCCGGCGCGCGCAGCACCGCCGACACCCGCGACGCCTACCTGGACCGGGTGACCGCGGGCACCACCCTGGCGCGCCCGTTGCGGGTGGCGGTGGACTGCGGCAACGGCGCCGCGGGAGTATTTGCCTACGAGGCCCTGCAGCGCATCGGCTGCCTCACCTTCCAGCTCTACTGCGACCCCGACGACCGCTACCCGCACTACTTCCCCAATCCGTCCGACCTGAAGGCGCGCCGGCGGCTGCGCGAAATCGTTACCCACCCCTACATCCGCGCCGACGCCGGCCTGGCGTTCGACGGCGACGGCGACCGCATCGGGGTGATGGACGAGCACGGCGCCGACGTGTGGAGCGACCGCGTGCTGATCCTGCTCGCCCGCCGGCTGCTGCGCGAGCATCCCGGCGCCACCGTGGTGTACGACGTCAAATGCACGCGCGGCCTGGAGGAGGAGGTGCGCGACCGCGGCGGGCGCCCGGTGATGTGGAAGACCGGCCACTCGCACATCAAGGCGAAACTGCACCAGCTGGACGCCGAACTCGCCGGCGAGCGCAGCGGCCACATCTTCTACGGCGCCGGCTTCTACGGCTTCGACGACGCGCTGTACGCCGGTATTCGGCTGCTGGAGGTGCTGGCGGACCACGACGGCTCGCTGTCCGGCCTGGTGGCCACCACGCCGCCCTACCTCACCTCGCCGGAGATCGCCGCGCACTGTCCGGACGACGTGAAGTATGGGGTGGTGGATCGGCTGGTGGCCGAGTTCAAGGCGGAGTACGGCGACCGGGTGATCGACATCAACGGCGCCCGGGTCGACTTCGGCGACGGCTGGGGGCTGGTGCGGGCGTCCTCCAACCTGCCCGAGCTGGTGATCATCTTCGAGGCGAAGACCGAGCAGCGGCTGCGCGAGATCCGCGCCCTGTTTCGCGCCAGGCTGGACGCCTGCCCGGAAATCGATCCGGCCTGGCGCAACGACCCCTACGCCTGAGGTCCGTGGGAGAGATCATGCACGACACATCGCCGGCGCGCGCCCGCATCGGCCTGCTGCCGACCGGGCACAGCTACTACTGGGACCAGTTTCCGCGCCTCAAGGAGATGGGCCTGGGCATGTACCGCAAGCTGCGCGCCCTGCTGGAGCCGTACGGCGAGCTGATCGCGCCGGAGCTGGTCGACACCGAGGCCAAGGCGCGCGCCGCCGCGGAGCTGTTCCGAGGCGCCGGTATCGACATCCTGGTGATTTTTCCGTTCGGCTATACCACCAGCATGAACATGCTGCCGGCGGTACGGGGCGTGGAAGTGCCGATCCGCATCCTCAACGCGCACGAAAACCGTTCCTACGACTACGCCAACGCCGACACCACCATCTACCTGCACCACGAGGGGGTGTGCTGCATCCCGGAGTTCGCCGGTGCGCTGACCAACATCGGCAAGCGGTTCCGGGTGCGCACCGGCCCGTTCGACGATCGCGGCCTGCAGCGGCAACTGGCGGCGGACTTCCGCGGCGCCGCCGCCGCGCGCGTGTTCCGGGAACTGAACGTGGGCCTGATCGGGCAAGTCTACACCGGCATGTCCGACATGCCGATTGACGAGCACCGCCTGTTGCGCGCCACCGGCAGCCTGCTGGTGCGCCCCGAGGTGGAGGAGATCCAGGCGGCGTACGAGCGCGTCACGGAATCCGAACTGGAGGCGATGTACCGGGAATTCCGCGAGGTGTTCGAGGTGGACGCCACGGTGACCAACGAGCATATGCGGTTCTCCGCTCAGGCGGCGGTGGCGTACGAGCGGGTGATCACTCGGCACGACATCGGCGCCTTCGGCTACTACTGGTGGGGTGAGCAGGAACTGGTAACGCAGCTGCGCGCGCAGTCGGGGCTGGCGGTGTCGCGGCTGGCGGCGCTGGGCCGGCCGGGCGTGACCGAGGGCGACGTGAAGACCGCCATGGCGATGAAGATCCTCGACCTGCTCGGCGGCGGCGGCATGTTCGTGGAGTTCTTCGCCATGGACTTCGACGAGAACTTCCTGCTCATGGGGCACGACGGACCGGCCAACATCAGCGTGGCCGAGGGGCGGCCGCGCCTCACCCACCTGGAGGTGCACCACGGCAAGTCCGGGCATGGGCTCGGCATCGACTTCGACATGCGGCAGGGACCGGTCACCCTGGTCAACCTGACCCAGGTCGACGACCGTCCGCCCGGAGGCGGCGGTGTCGGCGAGTCGTTCAAGCTGATCTTCACGGTGGGCGAAATCATCCCCGGCCCGGTGCTGAACATCGGCAACCCCAACGCCCGCGTGCGGGTGGCAAAGCCGCTGCCCGAGTTCATCGACACCTGGTGCCAGCAGGGCCCGTCGCACCACATCGCCCTGGGCGTGGGCGACCACGGGGACGCCCTCGAGACCTTCGCCGAAGCAATGCGCTTCCCGATCCTCCGAATATAGGTCCCGCGAATCTGAGCCACAGCGCACCCGGCCCTGGCGGCCGGGTACGCTGGCACGTCAATTGTGGCATGGCACAACGCCGAGTTGTTCGGCGGTGGCTGGCATGAGCGTGGCGGCATTCTGCCGCGGCGCGTGCGCCGGCGCAAACGTCACGCCGGGGCGGTGCGTTGCGACTTGTGCTTGACCAACGGGGCGTTGTGGCGTTCAAGATCGGGCGGGAGGTTCCATGGAACCGATACCGGACCGCTTGATTGTCCTGACCTTGGACGACGGCAAGAAGTCGAACGCCACCTTCGTTGCCCCGCTGCTGCGGCGCCACGGGTTCGGCGCTACGTTCTTCATCACCGAGGGGCTGGAGTTCGCCGACAAGAGCCGCTACATGGACTGGGCCGAGATCAGGGGGCTGCACGACGCCGGCTTCGAGATCGGCAACCACCACGGTGCCCACGTCGACGTGACCACCCAGTCGCGGGAGGAGTTTGTCCGCGGCCTGGAGCAGGTGGAGCAAAGCTGTGCCGCGCACGGCATCGACGTTCCGGTTACCTACGCGTATCCCGGCGGCCATCACCACCTGCCGGCGGTGCGGGCGCTGGCCGACAAGGGGTACCGGTTCGCGCGCCGGGGCACCTGGCCGGAGCGCCCCGACCACGGCGACGGCGCCTTCGGGCGGCCGTACGAGCCGGGCGCCGACCACCCGCTGCTGATACCGTGCGCGGGAGTGAACGGAGCGGCGTGGAATCTGGCCGATCTGTGCGCGGCGGCGGCTTCGGCGGATCCCGGCCAGGTTGCCGTACTCACCTTCCACGGGGTGCCCGACCATCACCGGTGGTGCGACACCGATCCCGGCCTGTTCACGCGCTTCACCGCCTGGCTCGCGGCCAACGACTACCAGGTGATCGCGCTGCGCGACCTGGCACGCTACGTGGATCCGGACCGGCGACCGGCCGATCCGTACGCCTCGATTGCGGCTCGCCAGTGCCTGCAGGCGCGCGGGCTGACCTGCGAGTACGCCGCGGACCCGTTGGGGCTGCAGTGCGCCCGGCCGCGCTTCCACTGGACGCTGGCAAGCGGGCAGCGCGATCAGCGGCAGACGGCGTACCAGGTTCTGGTTGCCAGCAGCCCCGAGTTGCTGGAGCCGGGTCGGGCCGACCGCTGGGACAGCGGCATGGTGAGTGCTCCTTCGGGGACCGCGGTCACGTATGACGGGCAGCCGCTGGCGAGCGGCGAAGCCTGCTGCTGGAGCGTGCGCTGCTGGGACGGCGCCGGCCGGGTTGGGCCGTGGGCGGCCCCGGCGCGGTTCGAGCTGGGCTTGCTGCACGAGGCGGACTGGAGCGGCGCGTGGATAGGGGCCGCCAAAGGAGTCAGCTCACCGCTCCTGCGCCGGGAGTTCCGGTTGGCCAGTGCGGTGCGGCGGGCGCGGCTGTACGCGGCCGGGCTGGGGTTCGCCGAGCTGTTCGTGAACGGCGAGCGGCTCGGCGACGCGGTGCTCGACCCGGCGGCGACCGACTACGACAAGCGGATTCTCTACGTCACCCACGACGTGACCGGCCTGCTCCGCGCGGGCGGCAATGCCGTGGGGGCAATGCTTGGCAACGGCTGGTACAGCGAGCCGTCGGCGCACCGCTACGGCGACTCGCCGCGGCTGCTGTTGCAACTCGAGGTGGAGCTGGAGGACGGCTCCGCGGTGTCGGTGACCAGCAATGCGGATTGGCGCACCGCGTCGGGTCCGATCACCGCCAACGGCCTGTGGGGCGGCGAGTGCTACGACGCGCGGCTCGAGCAGCCGGGGTGGAGCGAGCCGGGCTTCGACGCCGCGGCGTGGACGCCGGTGGAGCGCAAGAGTGCTCCCGGCGGCACGCTGGAGGCGCAGGAGCTGCCGCCGATCCGGGTGGTGCGCACCCGGCCGCCGCGGGCGGTTACCAATCCGCGCGCCGGCACTTGGGTGTTCGATTTCGGCCAGCTGTTCGGCGGCTGGGCGCGGGTGCGGGTTCGGGGCGCGCGTGGGCACCGTCTGCGTGTCACCTACTCCGCGCGCATCGATCGCATCACCGGCCTGGTGGACGAGCGCCACCACGTCAAGGGTTCGGAGGCCGATACCTACGTGCTGCGCGGCGGCGGCGAGGAGAGCTACGCGCCGCGATTCACCTATCACCCGGTGCGCTACGTGCAGCTGGACGGCTACCCGGGGCAGCCGGCGGCGGACGCGGTGACCGGCTGCGTAGTGCACTCGGCGGTAGACCTGACGCAGACCTTCGCCTGCTCCGACCCGCTGCTGGAACGGATCCACCGCAACGTGAGCTGGACGTTCAGCAACGGCCTGTACGGGTTCCCGCTCGACTGCCTGCACCGCGAGCACTGGGGCTGGACCGATCCCGCCACCATCACCTCGACCTTGTACGCGCGCGCCTGGATGCCCCGCTTCTGGCGCAAGTGGCTGGACGACATCCGCTGCGCCCAGGACGGGGCCGGCGTGGTGCCGGACATCGTTCCCGACTATCGGCCGTCGGGCAGCAGCCCCAACAACCCGCTGCGCCGCAAGGGCGACCCCGCCTGGGGCGGCAACTATCCGCTGCTGGTGTGGTACCTGTACCAGTACATCGGCGACCGCGACCTGCTCGCCGCCCACTACCCGGCCATGTGCCGCTGCGTCGCGGCGCACACCGAGATCGCCGAGGGACACCTTGTTACCCATGGCCACTACGGCGACCACATGCTGCCGGGAAGCGGCCCCGGCGACGAGGAATTCGTGTCCAGCGAGACGCCGCCGGAACTGCTGTGGACCGGCTACTACTACCGCGGCGCGGCGGTACTGGCGCAGGCGGCCCGGGTGTTGGGCAAGGACGACGATGCACAATCCCACGAGCGCCTGGCGGGACAGATCCGGGACGCCATAAACCGCCGCTGGTTCGACGCCGACGGCGGCCGCTACGCTTCCGGTTCGCAGACCGCCAACGCCTTCGCGCTGGCGCTCGGTATCGTCCCGAAGGGGCGCGCCGATGCGGTGCTGGCAGACCTGGTGGACGCGGTCGAACGGCGCCACGGCGGTCGTCTGCACACCGGCAACACCGGCACCACCTGTTTGATCGACGTGCTCGGCAACCGCGGGCACGCCGATCTGCTGCACCGCATCGCCACGCAGACCGAGTATCCCGGCTGGGGCTTCATGGTGCAGCAGGGAGCGACCACGGTCTGGGAGAGCTGGAGCCTGGAGAGTGGCGTCGGGGCGGAGGACAGCATGATCATGTGGGGCGCCATCGACGAGCTGTTCTGGGGTGTGCTGCTGGGCATCCGCGGCCCCGACTACTACGGTCCTCGCCCGCTGGCGCCCGGGTTTGAGCGGGTGGAAATCCGGCCTCAGGTGGTGGGCGATCTCACCTCCGCCTCGGGAGCGCTGACCACCGTGCACGGGCGGATCGCGGTGGCGTGGCGGCGCGACGATGAGCAGTTCACGCTCGACGTCTCGCTGGCGCCGGGGGTGCGCGGGAATGTGCGGGTGCCCACTCTGGGCCGATCCGCGTTTCGCATCGAGGAGCACGGTTCGTTGATCTGGCGGCAGGACGGCGCCGCCGCCGAGCCCGGGCCGTGGCCGCTGGTGGGAATCTCCGGCTCGGCGGCGGTCGATGGCGGCGTCGACTTCGAGGTCGGTTCCGGCGACTACCGGTTCGTGGTGCGGGACGGCGCGGGATAAGCCGGAGATTGCACGGTACGACTGACGTGGGCCGGCGGCGCGCCGCCATCCTGGCGCTGTTTCTGCTCTCCGGGGCGAGCGGGCTGATCTACCAGGTGGTGTGGTTCCGCCTGCTGGCCACCGTGTTCGGGGCCACCGTGCCGGCCGCGACCACCGTCCTGGCCGCCTTCATGAGTGGTCTGGCGCTGGGCAGCTACCTGCTCGGCGGCGCGGGCGACCGCACCCGGCAGCCGCTGCGCCTGTACGCCGGCTACGAACTGGGCATCGCCGCAGCGGCGCTGGCGGCGCTGGTGGCGATGGAACGGATGCGCCCGGTGGCCGCCTTGCTGAGCAGCGTCCTGGGGGACGGCGGCGCCGGCTTGGCCGCGGCTCGCTTCGCGGTCGCGTTCCTGGTGATGCTGATCCCGACCACCCTGATGGGCGCCACCCTGCCCGTGCTGAGCCGCGCCTTGGTGCGGGACCGGGCCGCCGCCGGCGTGCAACTATCCGCCCTGTACGCGGCCAACACCTGGGGAGCGGCGCTCGGGGCGCTGGTGGCGGGTTTCCTGCTGATCCGCCTGCTGGGGCTGCGCGGCACGGTGTATGTGGCGGTGATTACCAACCTGGCGGTGGCCGCCGCCGCATGGCTGATGGTTCTTGCCAAGACGCGCGCGGCGCCACGGTCCGCCCCGTCCGCGGTCCAGCCGGCCCGCAGCGCCGGCCGCACGCCGCCGGGGCCGCCGGATGCATCGCCCGCAAGGAGAGATTCAGGTGCCAACCGGCGCCGTGCGGCAACGCTGCTGGCCACGTTTGCGGTGGCCGGCGCGACTACCCTCGCCTACGAGGTGCTATGGTCGCGGGCGCTGCACGCGCTCCTGGGTAACTCGACCTACGCCTTTGCGAGCACGCTGGTGGTGTTTCTCGCCGGCATCGCGCTCGGCGGCTGGCTGGTCCGCTATGCCATTGACCGTATTGCTCCGGTACGCCTGTACGCCGCGCTGCAGGCGGGGATTGCGGGCGCCGCGCTGCTGAGCGTGCCGCTGCTCACGGGCGGCGTCGACCTGCGCGGCTTGCAGGCGTTCTTCGCCGCCGGCGCCGTGCCGTGGGAGGGCGAGCTGGCGGTCCGGTTCGGCGTCACCATGGCGGTGCTGCTGATTCCCACCACCCTGATCGGCGCCACCTTCCCGTTGGTTGCGCGGCTCTACCTGTCCGATGCGAGGCGCGTCGGCGCACAGGTGGGCCGGGTGTACGCGGCCGGAACGGCCGGCAACATCGCCGGAGCGCTGCTGGCCGGGTTCCTGCTGGTGCCGGTGGCCGGCATCGCTCGTTCCCTGGCGCTGGTGGCGCTGCTCAACGGGGCGGTGGCGCTGGCCATCGTGCTGCTTGCCGGTCGCCCGCGGCGGGCAGGACGGTTGGCGCTGGGCGGCGGCGGCCTGGCGCTTGCGGCGGCGGTCGTGGCAACGGTGGCGGCGCCGGTGGCATTCCAGTTCCCGGCCGATACCGAGGCCGTGGGCGACGTGGTGCTGTTCTACCGGGAAGGGATCACCGCCACCACCAAGGTGTACGAGAAGCCGCTCACCGCTCGCAAGCACATGAGTGTGGACGGCGTCTACATCGGTGGCGCGGGTGGCGCCGAGAAGAAGGAGCAAGTACTCGCTCACCTTCCGAAACTGCTGCTGCGGCGGTACCGCACCGAGTTGGCGGTAGGGCTTGGTTCCGGCGTGGTGCCGGGTGAGAGCGGGCGCCACCCGAGCATCGAGCGCATCGACATCGTGGAGATTGCCGCCAGCGTGGCCGCCGGTGCCGCCTGGTTCGAGCGGGAGAACCACGCCGTTCTGCGCGATCCTCGCGTCCGACTCCTGGTGACCGACGGCATGCACCACCTGGCGACCACCACGGCGCGCTACGACATCATCGCTTCCGACGCCAAGTCGCGGCCCAAGTCGCGTGGCAATGGCCTGTTCTACTCCCGTGACTACTACCTCCTGGCGCGCGACCGGCTGACTCCGCGGGGGCTGTTCATCCAGTGGGTGCCGCTGCACCTGCCGCGGCGTGTGTACGAGTCGGTGCTGCATACCTTTGCCACAAGTTTCCCACATGCCAGCCTGTGGGTGCTGCCGGACCGTGACACCTTCCTGGTGGGGTCGCGGCAACCGTTGGTACCGGACTGGGCGTTGGTATCCGCCCGGCTGCAGGCGGATCCGGCCGGCGGCGCCGCAGGCAACCCCTTTGCCGGGCTGCGCAAGCATGGCGTTACCACGCCGGCCGCGGTGGCGGCGATGTACGTGGCCGGACGGGAGGCACTGTTGGACGCCACGGCGCATGCTCCCATCAATTCGTTGGAGCGGCCGCACGTCGAGTTTTACGCGTTCGCCGACTACACGAACTCGATCAACGGGATGGTCGCGGACAACTACGAATTGCTGCTCGTGCTGCGGTCCGCGGCCGAGGTACCGGCCCACGCCGAGACCAGCCATCGCGCGCTCAGTCTCTATCTGCAGGCTCTTGGCCGGGCCTATGCCCTGCAGCAGGACTCCGCTGCGATCGACGAGTTGCTCGCAGAGGCGCTGAGTCTGGCACCCGAGAGTGCGTTGCTGCGCAAGGCGGCGTTGAGCTACTACGCAACCCGGGTCACCGGCCGCCTGCGGGCCGGCGATCCGGCGCAGGCGCGGCGCTATCTGGCGGCCGCGCGCCGGCTCTCCGGCGGTGCGGAGGTATATCGCCTGGCGGCCCTGCTGCGCCTGCACGAAGGTGATACGGCCGGCGCCCTGCAAGAGCTGCAGGAAGCAGTACGGCTGGCGCCCGGGGACGTGGCATTGCTCACGTCGTTGTTTCGCCTGTTGTGGCAGCACGGCGCGGTGGATGAGGCGGCGCGCCACCTGCGGGCGGTGCTCGAGGTTGCTCCCGACAGCGTGTTCGCGAATCGCAACCTGGGGCTGTACCTGGCGCGCCGGCGCGGCGCCGCCGCCGCCGCCCTGCGCTACCTGGAGCGCGCCTACGCCCGCACGCCGCGCGACGCGGAGTTGATCGGCGCATTGGCCTGGGCGCGTTCCGCGACCGGCGACCGTGCCGGCGCCCGTGCCGTGGTGCGCGCCGGTGGCCGCTATTTCCGGAGCCGCCCCGAACTTGCCGCTGAACGCACGCGCATTCTGGACAGTTAGTACATATTCTCAAGGGTAGGCAGCCGGTGGTCGATAACCCATAGCAAGCGGGGGATTAGCGCTCGCAACTTATTGCCGGGGCGGGGCGGCCGAACGCGGGCGCCCCGCCTTTATGGCTGCCGCCCCGGCATCCTCATTTCCTCCGATGCTCGTACCGCTTGCCATGAGTGTGCGCTCGGGCCTACCCTCGAATTGTTATGGGCACCGCACAGGGAACGGGGACCGCCGCGCCGAAAGCGGCGGTCGTGATGACCAACGAGCAGCTTGACCACTACCGCACCGAGGGCTTCGTCATTGTCGAAAACCTGGTCTCGGAGGCAGAACTGGCCAGCCTGCAGGAGCGGCTGCGCGAATACACGCATGGCGGGCGTTCGCAGGAGCGGATCAAGGTGCAGGTGGAGCCGCGGGTGACGCGCGGCGAGCTGAGCGTCGAGCACCCCGGCGACGGCATCCGCAAGATCGACGGCCTGGTGGAGTCGGACGGCTTGTTCCAGGCGCTCGGCCGCCATCCCAACATCGTCGCGGTCCTCTCCCGTATCCTCGGGCCGGACATCAAGATGTTCCGCAACGCGGTGCTGCTCAAGCCGCCGGAGGTCGGTTCCGCGAAGGGCATGCACCAGGATTCGCCGTACTGGCCGATCCGGCCGATGGAGCTGTGCAGTTGCTGGTTTGCCATCGACGAGGCCACGGTCGAGAACGGCTGTATGGGAGTGATTGCCGGCGCCCACCGGGACGGCGCCCTGCCCCACGTGCACGTGACCGACGACTACGTGATTCCGCCGGAACACTACGCCGGAGCATCCGACGAGGCCGCCAAGACGCTGGCGCCGATGCCGGCCGGTGCGGGGCTGTTCTTTCACTCCCTGCTGCCGCACGCCACCGAGCCGAATCGCAGCGACCAATGGCGCCGCGCCATCGCGCTGTCCTACATGAGCGCGCGCTCGACACACACCGACGCCGGCGGCGGCCCGGTCTACTTCCCGATCGCGGGATCCACCTTCCCCGGCTGCGTCCGCTAGGCGGGACCGCCGGCGGTGGGCGGCGGCGCGGTGCGGTCGCGTGGCCACATGACCGGGAAGTAGGGTCCGGCGAACGGCTGGCCGGGACGGGCGTCGGGGCCGAGGAACAGCATGTTGGGGTGGTACTGAGGGCTGCGCCGGTAGCCGGTGTCACCCGGCATCATGTGCGAGATCAGGCATAGCCGCGCCGTGTCGCTCAGGTTGGGGCCGGAGCCATGCAGCGTCAGGCAGTGATGAAAGCTCACTTCGCCCTCGCGCAGCAGGCACGGTTCGTCGATCCAGGCGCCGCTGATATCCTGCTTCGACAGCCGGGCCTTGAGACCCGCCAGGTCCTTCTTGCCGAAGTTTGCGCTGTCCTCCAGCAGGCCCCAGCGGTGTGAGCCGACGATGGTGCGCATGGCGCCGTTGCCGAGGTCGGTGTCCTGCAGGGCAATCCAGGCGGTGCACATGTTGGTTGAGCTGGAGCACTGCCAATGGCCGTAGTCCTGGTGCCAGCCGATGTTGCCGGCGGTAACCGCGGCGCCGCCGGCGCCTACGCCCGGCTTGGTTACCGCCTGGTCGTGCCACAACCGTACCTCGTCCACGTCCATCAGCCGCGCACCGATGGCGCCGAGCAGCGGACTGGTGGTAACGGCCCGGATGTCGTCGTTGAGCCAGAACGCGTTGCACTGCTGGCGCACCGCGGCCGCATCGGGCTCATCCCGCGGCGGTCCGTATTGCGACGGGATCGGGTGGTCGAAATCGCCCGACCACAGCCGCTCATGGGCGCGCCGCAGGAGCGCGGTGGTCTCCCGGTCGAACAGCCGCGGACTGCGCCAGTAGCCGCGGTCACGGTATTCGGCGACCACGTCCTCGTTGATCAATGCGTCGACGTCGGTTCCCTTAACTACCATGGCCGTACCGTACCGAAGCGGCGCCGGGTCAGGCAAACGCGACCGTTACCTCGCGCAGGGACGGGGTGCTGCAACCGTCGAGTGAAATGAGCGTGGCCTGGTACTGCAGCCAGAGCGGTTCGCCGCCGAAGCCGACCACCGCACCCGGGGCCCGAAACGTGGTGCCGGGTCCGGATGCGCCGTGCCACGGGGCATCCGCCAGCGCCTCCCGCGAGGCGGCCCAGCGGAGTTGCAGCTCGACGGCGGTGCGCGGCGGCGTATCGGCGATCCAGTCCACCCGCACCGGCCGCCGCCCGGCCAATTTGCAGGCCGGCGAACGGTAGCGCTCACACGGCTCCCGAGTGAACGCATTGCCGAAGTCGCGCGGGGTACTCAGGTGAGGGCCCATCCCCGGCAGGCGCGTGGGGTTGTCCAGGTCGAGACCGTCCGGGCCGTTGCGGAACAACAGCGAGTCGACCCGGTGGCCGAGTTCGGTGCGGTGGCAGACCGTAAACACGTCGCGCCAGCCGTTGCCATCGAGGTCCACCACCTGGAAGGCGCAACTCGCGTCGCAATCGATCACCGTGGGCCGGTCGTAGTCGATGCCGCCCGCGGCGCCCCAGTAGATGTGCGCCGGCAGCACGCGCTTGGACGGCGTGGAATAGGCGGGCACCAGCAGGTCCAGGTGGCCGTCGCGATTCACGTCGGCCACGGTCAGCAGGATGCTCGACGCCTCGGTGCGGTGGAACTCGCCGCGCTCCTGCGAGTAGCCGCCGGGGCCGCCGTACAGGATGAAGAAACCGCTGTCGATGCGCGTGTAGTGGCCCATTAGCACCACGATCAGGTCCAGGCAGCCGTTGCCGGTAAGGTCGGCGCAGTTGATGGCGGCCACGTTGCCGGGCCCGCCGATTTCCAGCGGTATGCGGCTTACGCGATCGTACGCGAACCCGTCCGGCCCGCCATGGTACAGGGCAAGGTAGCTGCGCACGTCGTAGCAGATAATGTCCAGCCAGCCGTTGCCGTCGAGGTCGGCAACGCGGGCGTTGCCCTTGGTGTAGGTGGGCAGCGCGGTGGTGCGCCGGCTCGAATAGCCTTGCGCCGAGCCGTGAAAAATTACCGACGATGCGGCCATCGTTTCCGGCTTGTCATCGTGCGTGTAGGCTACCGCCAACAGGTCGAGCCAACCGTCGCGGTTGAAGTCGCCCACCTGCACGTAGTGCACGTTCCGGCCGCCCGCGACGAGGTCGGTGGAACGGTCGGCGCGCAGCCCGTCGGGCCCGCCGTGGAACAGCCGCAGCCGTCCTGGCCCGGTGCATACCAGGTCGGCGTGGCCGTCCTGGTCGAGGTCGGCGACGATGTAGGTGTTGGTGCCGCCGGCGGGCAGGTTCAGCCGGCGCGCCGGGTCGTAGCTGCCGCCGGCGCCGCCCAGGTAGACATACAGCGGGAAGTCGGGGTCGTTGACCGACGGGCCGCTCATGGTGTTGTTGAACACCACCTCGAGCCGCCCGTCGCCGTCCAGGTCCGCCGCCGTGCAGCCGATGGCGCCCCCGGTCGGCAGCCGGTCGGTGCGATGCTGCGAGAACCCGTCCGGCCCATTCCAGTACACCACCGACTCGGTGTCGTAGGAGCGGCCATCCTCGCGCCGCGAAACGATCAGGTCGAGCCGCCCGTCGCCGTCCAGGTCGGCGGTATGGATCCAGGTGCAGAAGTTGAGCGGCAGGAGCTGGCGCACCTGCTCGAGAGCATCCGGGGATCGGATCTCGACGCCACGCTGTGCCGCGATGAGCAGTTCATTGCGGCCGTCGCCATCGACATCGGCCACCGCTACCCGGGCGGCGCCTTCCGCAAACATCGTCCAGGTGCCCTCGACCGGCAGTACCGTGCACTCATCCGGCGTGATGCGTCCGCGGCGGTTCCAGAAGATGCGGACCTGGTTGCCGCCGGAGAAGATCACCTCTTTCCTGCCGTCCCCGTCCAGGTCGGCGAGCGCCACCTGCATGGCGTAGCGGGTCGGCAGCCGCAGCGGCCTGTCCACCGCAAAGCCGCTGCCGCGGCGGCGGTACAGAAACGAGTCGGTTTCAGGTTCGAAGCCGGCTCGGTAGTTGGCTACCACCAGTTCGAGTTCGCCATCGCCGTCGATATCCTCGCACGCCACCGACAGAGCACCGATTCCGGGAATCGCGAACTCCGCCGTGGCATCCTCGAATACCCGCGGCGCGGTCTGCACGTATACGTGCAGGGGGCGCGGTTCGCCGGCATTGTGATGGTCCACCCAGGCGGACGGCATGATCAGATCGAGCAGGCCGTTGCCGGTAAGGTCGGCGGTGGCGACGTCGTAGGCGCCGGCGGTAGGCAGCACGGCGCGCTCGCCGGTCAGACCGCCGGGGCCACCCCAGTAGACGTAGGAGTCCAGTTCCGAGGTGACGCCGTTTTCGGCGTTGACCACGATCAGGTCGAGGAATCCATCGCCGTCCACGTCGGCGGCGTGGCTCATCCAGCCGCTGTCGTTGGGCAACTCGGCCCTGCCCCACGTGCCGCCGCGAGCCTGCGGCTGGGTATAGATCCAGGTCGGGCCGCGCTCGTCGTACCCGTGCGAATTGGGGAATATCAGGTCGACGCGGCCATCGCCGTTGGTGTCGGTGCGATGGATCCACTCCACGGTGCCGGCGGCGGTCGCGTAGAGGTTGTCGCCGCCGTTGTCGAATTCGCCGCGCCGGAACGCTTCGAATCCGCCGTGCGTCCAGGTCGAACCGGTGTCGTGACTGGTGGCCATGGGATTACCTGCCCGGTGGGTCGGAGATGACCGCTAACATAGAGCCAGAAAGGGGATTCGAACCCCTGACCTGTTCATTACGAGTGAACCGCTCTGCCAACTGAGCTATTCTGGCAGTGGCTCCTAAGATAATGCATCCGGCGCCGAGGAGGAACACTTCCGCTGACCGTGCATGACCGTGCATGACCGTGCTGACGGTCGTCCGCGTCATGCTTGCGCCCGCCAGCTGCCGTCGTACCCGGTGTAGCCGTCGGTGAGGTGCCGCAACCGTTCCGGCAGGCGGCGAATCAATGCCTGCGCGGATTCCGGCAGTGGCCACGGGGCATTGATGCGCCACGCCCGCGGTCGAAACCCGATGCCGCACGAGTAGCGCCGTTCGCCGGTCGCCATGTTGGCGTGCAATGTGCGATCGGCGAAGCAGAGCAGGTCGCCCGGCTCCGCGTCGACGGCGATACACCCCGGTACGTCCATGTCGTTGCATGCCGCCTCCGCGCCAAGCCGGCGTATTCCGGTGCGGTCGTTGATGAACTCGACCCCCGCCGGTTGCCAGTCCGGCCGGTGCGATTGCTCAATTACCGCCAGGCCGCTGCGGGCGCGATCGCTGCCGTTCAGGTAGAACCACAGACCGCTCGGGATCGGGAATCGATTGAGGATGTCGTTGGCTGTCTTGGGAGCGGTCTCGATATGGCCGCGAAAATCGACGTGCCAGGTGCCCATGCCCTCTCCCGGCGTGCGCAGAATCGCGGCCGACCGGTGCAGGCACAAGTCGCGCGTACCGTGCACGGCGCAGATGAACTCCCAGTACGGCGCGTGGTCAACCAGTTTCCACACCGGATCGCTCACCTCCGCGAATGCCATGTGGTAGCGGTTGGCGGCAGGCGGCAGGTCGCGGTCGGGGTCCAGGTGCCGGTCGATCGACGCCTTCAGCTCGTCGACCAGGTGCGCGCCGATCATGCCGCTGACGACACAAAAGCCGTGGCGCTCCAGGCAGGCGATCGCATCCGAGCGGGCGCTCGGCTCAAAGTGATACCGGTAAGCAGGCGTGTTCGGCATGGTGCGATTCTGCGCGCGCCGCCCGCCGTGTGCAACCGGCGCCGCCGACCCGGGCCGCGGACGGTCAGCGTTCGCGGCGTGCGGCCAGCAAGGCGCCGGCGGTGGGCCAGGACCACGCCGGCGATGGCGGGCGTCCCTACCCGGTCGCCGCGCAGCAGCACGCCGAGGAATAGCGCCACCACCGGGATCAGGTAAGTGATGAACGAGGCGCGCACCGAACCGACGCGGCCCACCAGCGTGCCCATGATCAGGTAGGCGGCTGCGGTACCGAGCAGTCCGACGGCAAGCACCGCCAGCAGCGACGGCAAGGCGAAGCTCGAAGCGGGCAGCGACACGATGCCGAAGTCGGCTGCGGCGAACGGGCCCCGGTCGTCGCGCTGCGCGGCGTCGGGCGCCGACCGGGTCAGAGTCCGGTCTTCTTCAGCAGTTCCGGGATCGACGCCTTCTGCTCGTCGGTAAGCGGGCGCATCGGCGCCGTCAGCGTGTCGTGGTCGATCACGCCGAGCAGCTTGAGAGCCGTTTCATTGCGGCAAAGCGGCCCGACAGGCCGGCTCCGACATCGGTGACGCGGCCGGCGCACAGCGTGGTTGCGTGATGGCGCAGCACGGCATCCCGGTCGCCGCGCTCGCCCTCCTCCCACTCCCCGCTCACGCTCGCCGGCGACAGGTTGGCGATGCTCGGGATGACGCCGTGCGCCCCGATGCCGGCCATGGAGCTGCGCCAGGTGGTGCCGATGAACCGGTACGGATCGATGTTCCGCACGCGGCAGCGCATGACCAGTTCGGCGAACGCTTCGCCGGCGTCCGAGCTGTCCTTGATGCCGGCTACCGTGCCCTCGGCGGCCAGTCGGACCGTGGTGGCCGCATCCACGGTCAGCTTGACCATGGACGGAATGTTGTACACCCACAGCGGTTGCTCGCCCGCCTCGGCAATGGCGCGAAAGTGATCGAGCAGCTCCTCCTGGGAGTGCGTGTAGAAGAACGGTGGCGTCGCCGCGATGCCGTCGAGCGGCATGCCGCGGACTTCCCGCGCGGCGACGGCGGCGGCCGCCGTGGACGCGGCCGAAACGTTGCCGATCACCGGCACGCGGCCGGCGACCTGATCGGCGACCGTCTCGATAACCAGGCGGCGCGCGGGCTCGCCGAGGGCGGCGAATTCGCCGGTCGTTCCCGCCGCCCAGATGCCGTGGACGCCGTTGTCCAACAGGTAGTCTACAAGTCGGCGCAACGATCCGGCGTCGACGCTGCCATCCGGGGTGAGCGGTGTCAGGATCGGGACCATCACGCCACGAATCGGGTCGCGGGCGCGGGACAGTGCACTGGTTTCGGTGGTGGCGATGTCGGTCATGGCGGTAGTTGGATGCTCCTTTGATGGTGCCGGTGGCCACTAAGGCTGCGGTGCAGGCGCCGGCCGCCGAACCTGTGTATCATCCCGATCATGGCCGACCTTCACAACCGGCCGGGAGTGACCGGAGTGACCGGCGCATGAACATCGTGTTGTTCGACAACGATCGCGGTGCGCAGTGCATGCCGTTCACGGATGCTCGCGCCCGCCACCTGCTGGAGGTGCTGCGTTGCCGGCCCGGCATGCAGTTCCGGGCGGGCGTCGTGAACGGAGCGTCGGGGGTCGGCACCGTGGTGGCCGTTGAGCGGGACCGGATGCGCGTGTCGCTGTGCTGGAACGCGGAGCCGGTCGCCGCGCCCGACATCACGCTGATCGTCGGGCTGCCGCGCCCGCCGAGTGCCAGGAAGATCCTGTACCAGGGCGCCGCCATCGGCTGCCGGGCCATGCACTTTGTCCACACCGGGTTGAGCGATCCCAACTACGCCCGCAGCAAGCTGTGGCGCGACGACGAGTGGCGCCGCCACCTGTTGGACGGTGTGCAGCAGTCGGCTGCGACCACCCTGCCGGAAGTAACCTGCGGGACGGCGCTGCGCGGCGCGCTGGCGTGCGTGGCCGCGGGAGCCATGGTGGTGGCGCTCGATCCGGAGACCGGCATGCGGCGTCTCGGTACGGTCGCGGTACGGCCGCCGCTGGTGCTGGCAGTCGGCCCGGAACGCGGCTGGAGTGAGGTGGACCGTGTGCTGCTGGAGCGGCACCGCTTTACCTTGTGCACGCTCGGAACGAGGATACTGCGCGTGGAGACGGCGTGCGTGGCTGCGATGGCGATTGTCCAGGCGCGGCTCGGCGCGATGTAGCTCCGCGCTGGGGAGGAAGAACGGCTGATGGAATACCTACTGACCGGCGCCCGGCAGGCGCAATTCGCTGACACCGGCTACCTGGTATTGGAGCGATTTCTCGATGGCGGCCACTGCTCCGCATTGCGCTCCGAGGTGGATGCCCTGGTACTCCGGCGCAGAAGCGGCGAACAGCCGCCGGTGGTCTCGTTTCGGGAGTTGGCGCTACTCACGTCGCATCCCCCGCTGATGGACATCCTTCTGCAATTGATGGGCGGCGAATTCGCCATGCACCACATCCATGCCGCGCGCCACGATGCCGGACAGCGGGGCGTTCACTGGCACCAGGACTACGAGCAGGAGCCGCACACCAATCGGTCACACCTCATGGTCCACGTGTTCTTCTACCTGGATGGTCTGAACGGCGAAGTGGGCGACCTGCTGCTGGTGCCGAGCTCCCAGCACAGCGTGGTTGCCCGCGATGCTCTGGCCCTGTTCGGCACCGAGGATCTGCCCGGCTCGTTGACCATCGACCGGCTGCCGGCCGGGTCGGCCATCATCGTTCACTCGGCGTTGTTTCACGCCCGGCGCGCAAAGCCGGGCGGCGAGCGCGCGCCGCGTTACTTCATCGACATTTCCTATTGCCAGAACGGCATTGCGTGGCCGGGCTACCCCCGCGTCGCAGAGATCAATGCCAAGGCGCTGGAGATGGGCGCCGATCGCGGCGGCCGGTACGCGTACCTGTACGATTCAACCCGCTTCGCCGACAAGCGCACGCTCAGGGCACGGTTGGGGAAGCTTCAGGGAAGTCTGGCGCTGCGCGTGTAGCGGTTGCGGTTGCGCGCAGCGCGCGGAGCCGGTCTACGCCTTGAGCCCGTCGAGCACCAGGGTCGCGAAAGTCTGGCCGAGGCGGTCACCCTCTTCCACCAGCCTGCGCGACTCCTCGTCTCCCATCTGGGCAAGCAGTTCGATGCCCATGAATATTGCATACACGAGGCGCGCCGCGGCAGGTACATCTACGGAACGCATCATTCCGTTGGCGATCGATGCCTGCAAGGAGCGTTCCGCCCGCTCGATGCCGGGTTCCAGAAGGTCGGTGCGCACCTGTTCGGCCAGCTTATCGTCGGCAAGTACGGCCGACAGCAGGGCGAAGAACGTGGTCATCTGCGGATGGGCGAGGCGCACGCGATTGTTGATGGCGCGCCGGTACCGCTCATGCATGTCGGCTGCACCGCCGCCGCCGCCGCCCTCTCCCTGGGCGCCGCCGATGACCCGTTGCAGCACGCCGATCAGGAGATCGCGTTTGCCACTGAAGTGGTGGTAGAGAGCGCCCTCGGAGAGGCCAGCCTCCGCGGCAATCAACTTGGTGGTGGCGCGCTCGAAGCCGCGCTCGGTGAACACGGTCGCGGCCGAATCGAGGATGTGCTCACGTTGAGCGGACGCATATTTCCGGCGTGTGTTGCCGGCGTCGCTGTCAGCCATGGTTGCAAAGGTATCCGAAACGTGGCGTTCCGTCTACCCTTCTGGAAGCGAGCGATCGCGCTTAGTATCGGGCGCTCGCCATGCCGGCAGGCTGCTCGCGTTTTATCGCGGGCGCTCGGATTTCTACGCGGGAAAGTCGGCGGGCTGACCGACAACCTCCGGGTTGACCAGCCCGTCCGGGATGCGTCCCTCCAGTACGTCGATGACCCCGGTCGCGATCTGGCGCGATGCAGTATTCATCGCTTCGTCTGTGATCCCGCTTACATGCGGTGTCAACAGTGTATTGGGGGCCTGAAGCAGCGGGTGGTCGGCCGCGAGCGGTTCGTGCGTGAACACGTCGAGCGCGGCGCCGGCGAGGTTGCCCTCGCATAGTGCGTCGTGCAGCGCGCGTTCGTCGATCACACTGCCGCGCGACGTGTTGATGAGCCGGCACTCCGGTCCGAGACGTGCGAGGGCGGCATGGTCGATCATGTTTCTGGTCTCGTCGGTCAGCGGCACGTGCAGCGTCACGAAGTCGGCGTCTGCGAGCAGGCGGTCGAAGGAATCGAACAGGATCGCCGGCGTGTCGTTCTGTTCGGCTTCGACGTACGGATCGTACGCGATCACCCGCATGGAGAGTCCATGCGCCTTGCGTGCCACCTGGCTGCCGATGCGGCCAAGGCCGATGATCGCGAGGGTCTTGCCGGCCAGTTCGATGCCCTGAAACTTGCCTCTCTCGTATGGAGGTCCGTCGCGCAGAGTGGCGTCCGCGATGCTCGTGCGGCGCGCGAGCGCCAACATCAGGGCGATGGCATGCTCGGCGACCGCGTTGGCATTGGCGCCGGGCGTGTAGATCACCGGAATGCCGCGTTCGGTGGCCGCGGCGCGGTCGATGTTGTCGAGACCGGCGCCATGCTTGGCCACCACCTTGAGGCGCGGAGCACGGGCGAGGTCGCCGGCTCCAACCTCGAACAAACGCACCACGACCGCGTCCGCGCGGCGCAACTCGGCACGCAACACGGCCTGGTCCTCGATGCCTTCGCGCCAGGGGGCAATGCACGTACACGCTTGCTCCAGGATGCGCAAACCGGGTGCGCCGATCGGCTCGGTGATCAGAACCACGGGGCGGTCGGGGGTGGTTTCAGCCACATGCTTACCCTATCGAGTCACGCCGGACGCGGCTACGGTACACTCTCCACTGCGTGCTTCCCAACCCCGCACAGATCGGCTCGGCGCTGTCGGACCTCATTGCCGGTGGCGGCAGGCGCCGCGAGCGGCCCGACTTCCGCCAGGGGTTCTACCTGACCCTTGCCAAGGTGCTCGGCGCCGCGGCGTGGATCGATGCCCCGATCAATCAGCCCGAGGTAAACGTGATCAAGAGCCTGCTCAACGAGCTGTCGCCGCGTCTTACCAGTCGCGAGCTTCAGTCGGTCCAGCGCTACCTTGCCGAGCCGGTGCCCGGCGTCCACTGGGACGAGTTGCTGCTCGCGTTGAGCGGCTTCACGCGCCGCCGCGCGCGGCTGAAATTCGCCCTGCAGCGACTGCAGTCGCTGTTGGCGGCCGACGGCGAGTTGACCGAGGCGGAGAAGCGGCTGTTTGCGCAAACGCGGTCGGCGCTCGATTGGCGCGGCAGTCAGCCGGACGCCATCGAGCCGGCCCCGACGGACGCGTCGTCGGCTGCGCCGGATCCGGGCACTGGCACGGAAGCCGGCACGCAGGACGGCGCGATACGCCTCGGCGACCTTGACCGCGGCGGCGCGAGCGATACTCCCCCGCCGCTGGTGGATCTGGTGCGGGAAGCGGCCGCTGCCCGGTTGGGCGGCGCGGCAGGCGACAGCATACCGCGCCGGTTGGTGGTGTGGTCCGCCGCGGTCGCGCACGTTACGGTTCACCGCGCCCGTACCGACGGCGAAGACGCGGAGTTGGTAGGGTTTCTGGCCGCGGTGGGCGGCGTCGATGAAGCAGTCGCCGAGACGGTGCTGGAGCAGGCCCGCGGGGCAGTTCCGATTGCGCTGGCATCTCCGATTGCGCCGGAAGCGCCGGCAGGGCCGGCCGGGGCGGCGCTGCCGGAACTGGCCGCAGAGTTGCAGGGCGCTGCCACCGCGGTGGAGGTCGCCTCTCTCGCGCAGTTGCTCAACGCGATGGCCGGCGGCGACGCCGCCCTGCGCCGCCTGCAGGATCTGAGCCGCGGGCTGGACGGCCTCACTTGGTAGTACGCGCCTATTGGAGCACGCGCAGTATTTCGTAGCAGGCGCCGAGCGGGTGATAGTCGGTCTTGCTCGGCGGGCTCTTCTTGTCGTCGTAGCGGCGCCCGCCGCGGTCCAGCACCCGGTACCACGCGCCGTGGACGTGATCGACGAAATGGCGGTCGGCATAGTGCCAGGCGCGGTCGTACCAATCCCAGTAACGCTCCTCTCCGGTGCGCACGGCCAGCACCGCCGCGGCGGCGACCGTCTCGGCGAGCACCCAGTAGTAGCGGTCGGTATCGAGAATCGTCCCGTCCGGCGCGAACGTGTAGTGCATGCCGCCCTGCTCCTCGTCCCAGCTCCGCGCCAGCGCGGTGTCGAACAGCCGCATCGCGGCCGGCAACTGCCATGGCTCGGGCCGGTGGCGCTCCAGGATCAGCAGCAGCTTGGCCCACTCTGCGAAGTGTCCGGGCAGATAGCCGTAGGGGCGGAACAGGTTCTGCGGGTCGTCGCGGTTGTACTGCCAGTCGTGTTCCCAGTCGGTGGTGTAGTGCTCCCAGATCAGGCCCTGTGCCGGCGCCGCAAGCTCGACGCAGATCCGCTGCGCCAGGGTAAGTGCGCGGTCCAGGAAGCGGGCTTCGCGGGTGGTTTCGAAAGCGGCGAGCATCGCTTCGCACAGGTGCATGTTGGCGTTCTGCCCCCGGTAGGGGGCGACTGCCCGCCAGTCCCCGGCGGCGATCTCATCTGCGTAGAGCCGAGCGGCCGGTTCCCAGAACCGCTTTTCGAGCAGGTCGTATGCTTCGCCGACCAGCGTTTCTGCGCCGGCCACACCGATGCGCGCCGCCATGGCAGCGGCAAGCAGCACGAACGCGTGTCCGTAAGCGCGGCGGGCGCCCTCCTCCACCCCGTTTGCGCCGAGCACCCAGGCGAAGCCGCCGTCGCTCTGCCGGTGTCCCGCCTGCAGGAACGCAACGCCGTGGGCGGCCGCCGAACGGTACACGTCGTTGTCGAACAGTTCGGCCGCGACCGCGTAGTTGAACACGAAGCGGCAGGTGCCGACCAAGTGCTTGGTGTCGCGGTCATAGATGGTGCCGGCGTCGGTGAATTGATTGATGTAGCCGCCGCGTTCGGTATCGATGCACGCGGGGTGGTAGAATTCGATGATCCGCCGGATGTGCCGTCGGAGCACGTCCGGGTCGCGGTAGTTCAGGCCCATGATCGCGCTCAACCGTGGGGGTTGATGTGGACCTTGATCGATTGCGATGACTTGTCGAGGGCCGCGCCGAACGCGTCGTGCACGGCATCCAGCGGGAAGCGCTGGGTGACCAATGAGCGCGCAGCGTCGGCGTTGTCGGTAACCATTTCCATCGCTATCTGGTAGTCGGCGCGGCCGTTGGTGGCCGAGTAGGTCATGGCGCCGATAATCTCCACCTCGTGCTTGGCCAGCAGCAGCGGATTGATGCCGACGGTGGGCACGGTGAATACGCCGAGCAGCAGGAGCCGCCCCTTCGGCCGTATCGCGAGTTGAGCGGTAAGCAGGGTGTCCCCGCGCCCGCCGACCGTTTCCACCGCCACGTCGACCACGCGCATCCGGGCGAGCTCCTGCAGGCGCTCGCGCCCGGCCTCGTCGTCGCCAATTACCTCGTCGGCGCCGAGGCGCCGGGCCGCTTCCTGCTGGTGCGGGTGGCGGGCCGTGATCAGGGCCGTTGTTCCGCTCGCCTTGGCGGCGATCAGGGCGGTCAGGCCTATCGACCCGGCACCAATGATCAGCACCGTCTCGCGGGCGCGCAGGCCTATCTTGCCGAAGCCGTGCACCGAGCACGCGAGCGGTTCGGCAAGCGCGATCGCTTCGGCGTCGGCCCCTTCGGGGGCGCGGTACGCGGTGTGCCCAGGGACGGTGGCCAGCTCGCTCATGCCGCCGGCGGCCGTTTCCCCCACCAGCCCGCGCTCGGTGCACACGTGGTAATTGCCGGTCAGGCAGAAGGAGCAGGTGCCGCAGCTCAGCAACGGTTCGACCCCCACCAGGTCGCCCTCGCGCACGTGGCTGACGCCGGCTCCGACCGCGGTTACGGTACCCGACAGCTCGTGGCCGGGCGTCACGCCGGGGCGCGGGGTGAATTCGTTGCGGTAGAAGTGCAGGTCGGAGCCGCAGATGCCGGCGCTTGCCACCGCGATCTGCACCTCGCCCGCCGCCGGGTCCGCCACCTCCGACTCCCCGATCGCCAGCTTCAGATCATCTGTCCAACGTACCGACTTTACCGTGTTCGCCACTGCGTTCTGCCTCCTCCGCGGTTCGATCCGCGACCCGGCGGCGGAAGGCCACACCGATTGCGGAGCCCCAGTATAGCCCGTGTACCGCCCGTCGCGCCGGCAGCTTGCACGGTCCTGGTGGTACCCGGTGGTACCGTACCGTGGTTGCCATGGGGACAGGTGCCGGGTTATAGTGCCCGCAACAACCTTGCCTATCGCGCGGGAGGGTAAATCGTTATGGCCGAAGCCGATCTGACGGGGCGCTCAGTACGGGGCGAATGGCAGCCCGAGTCGCTGCCCAAACCGTCCCCACTGTTCACCAAGCCGCTCAAGCTGCGCCCGATATTCAACTTCTTTTTCGCACATGACGGGTTGCTGTACCCGAAGAACGCCATCTACGCCGGCCTCGCCGTGGTCGCGTGGCTGTGGTTCACGCCGAGTTTCGCGCGCACCGAGACGTTCGCGATCGGCTGGATCGCCGAACTCTACCTGCGCAACGCGGCCCTGCTGATTATTGTCGCCGGCGGTCTGCACCTGCGGCTGTACATGAAGCGTGCCCAGGGGCAGCGGTTCAAGTACAACCCGCGTTGGCTTACCGGCAGCAACCGCGCGTTCATGTTCGGCAACCAGACGCGCGACAACGTATTCTGGACGCTGGCGAGCGGCTGCACCATCTGGACCCTCTACGAGGCGGTCACGCTGTGGTTCTACGCCAACGAGTTCATCTTCTCGGTCAGTTGGGCACGGCACCCGGTGTACTGCGTGCTGATGATGGTATTCATTCTGCTCTTCCGGCAGGCCCATTTCTACTGGACGCACCGCCTCACGCACTGGAAGCCGCTTTACAAGTACGCTCACTACCTGCATCACAAGAACGTCAATATCGGGCCATGGTCGGGACTCTCGATGCACCCGATCGAGCATGTGCTGTACCTGTCCGGGGTAGTAGTCCACTGGATCATCCCGTCGCATCCGTTGCACGCCATCTTCCACCTGCTGCACGCCGGCATCAGCCCCGCCGCCGGCCACGCCGGGTTCTACAAGTTCGAGTTGGGCGAGAAGCATGCGATGAACAACGGCGGCTACTTCCACTACTTGCACCACCGCTACTTCGACTGCAACTACGGCAACGAAGGGGTGCCGCTGGACAAGTGGTTCGGAAGCTTCCACGACGGCTCGCCCGAGGCCCACAAGGCGATGCGCGCGCGCAAGCGCAAGCTCGGCAATCGCGGAGCACCGGTCACCATCGACTGACCGCGACGCCGCCTGGCGGCATGTCTCCGGTGTCGGAACACGCGTCAACGCGGTGCATCCCGGCGCGGCGCGTTGGCGGCGTTCGTGCGCGGATTCTCGTGGTTCATGCGCAGCCCCGAAGTGGGTGGCAACGCGGTGCTGAACGTGCTCGATGCGGCCCGGCAAGGAATCGGAGCCACAACCGCAAGCGGCCGACACCGCGCTCGCGAGGATGCTCTGGGAGAGCAGCATTGCGTGGGGAAAATCTGGCCTGAAAAATTTCCAAAGTTTTCGTTGACGTTGCGGGAATACCGCATTGATATTCGCGACAGATAAGCCACGCCCTGCGGAATGCGGGTCATTTCTCCGGGCAAGCCGAACCGTGGCATACCATTTTCCGGGGGGTCGTACCGGATGCAGACTTGGCTGCCCGCTCCTACCGTCACCCTGAGCCGGCTTCAGCGCGGCTCATTACCCGCACCTAATCCTACGCTAGAAAATCCCAATCCATTGCCGAGACCGTCGGTTCGCGCTTTGTTGCGGCCGTCGAAAAGGGTTCTGTTTGCCGTCGAATAACGTTGAATAACGTCTGATCGTCGGCTGATCTGCACCGAAGGGAGGGGGAATGAAACCGAAGGTAGCAGTACTTGGCGCCGGTGCCATGGGTTGTCTGTTCGGCGGCGAACTCGCCGAACGCGGACTGGAAGTCACCCTGATTGATGTGTGGCAAGAGCACGTCGATGCGATTAATCGCGATGGGCTGCGGGTGGTGGGTCATCGCGGCGACCGCCGCATCGGCGTGTCGGCGACCACCGATCCCGCCGCGTGCGGACCGGTGGACGTGGTGCTGGTGCACTGCAAGGCGGCAAGTACCGTTGCGGCCGTCAGTGCCGCGCGCGATGCCGGCCTGTTCGACGGCGACACGGTGTCAATCAGCTTCCAGAACGGCCTCGGCAACGAAGAGACGATCGCCGGGGTGATCGGCGCCGGTCGGGTGCTCGGTGGCGTCACCGCGCAGGGCGCGAGCATTGAGGGGCCCGGTTGTATCCACAGCTACGCCGACTTGCCGAGCCAGATCGGTGAAATGAGCGGCGGCGTAAGCGACCGGGTAAGGGCAATCGCGGATGCATTCAGCAAACATGGCCTGGAGACCGTCGCCAGCGCCGACATTCGGCACGACATCTGGAAGAAGCTGATGGTGAACGTGGGCGTGAGCGCGATGTCGGGCATCACCAACCTGACCATTGGCGAGGCGGTGGCGATCCCGGAACTGAAGGCAATGTGCTACGGCGCCGTGGCTGAGGCGGTGCCGGTGGCGCGGGCCGACGGTGTCGGGCTAACCCCCGCAGAGAGCCGCAACGTCCTCGACCTGGTTATCGGTCCGGGTGGCACCGGAAACAACAGGTCGAGCCTGTGCGTAGACATACTCAACCACCGGCCGACCGAGGTCGACGTTATCAATGGCGCCGTGGTGTCCCGCGGCACTCGGCACGGCATCGAAACCCCGATCAATGCCAACCTGGTGGCGCTGGTCAAGGGCATCGAGTCCCACTACCTCCCGCGCTAGGAACCGAACCATGGTACTTGCCCAAGAATCCTGTCCGGACACCAGCAGCGCACTGTTGAGCCCGCTGCCGCTGGAAGCGTTGTGCGATGCACTCGCCCGCGGCCTGAAGGCCAACTACCGCGACGTGCGTGTTCGGGCACTCCCCTGCCCCGACCTGCGCGCGATCGGCTGCGCATGGCCGGGCCTCGGCGGTGCGCCGTGCATCGTCGACATCGGCGGCGAACCGTACGCGCACAATCCGCGCTATCGCGACGTGCAGTTCGCGGTGCCGGATGTGCTGCGCTGCACCGGCCGTACCGGCACCCGGATCCTCGGCGCCGGCATGGCGTGCCCGGCACACATTGACGGACACTGCGGCGAGGTGATCGCCAATCTCGACCTCGGTGTGTACGACGGGTCGCGGGTGGCGCGGGTGGATGCCGACGACCGTTGCGTGGTGGAAGGCTACCGCGCCGGCGTGTTTGCCGGGCTGGCCAACCTGTTCTTGTGCGACGGTGCGCCCGGGCCGGTGCTGGAGGTGGAGGTGGCCCACCGCTTCGGCGCCCAGGGTTCCCTGCCGCAGGCGATGCGGGCGGCGCTGGCGCCGCTGGCGGCCGCCGGCCCGGGCCAGATCGCCCTGGGCGGCGTATTCGAGCTTGTGTCCGGGCAGATTCGCAGCCACGTCATGCCCGACTACGACTGCATCCACCTTCCCTACTACGACGCGGAGCGCGACGAGGTGATTCGTGACTTCCTGCGCTTCTTCGAACCGGTCGGCCCCGACCTGCTGTGTTTCTCGGTCCTGTGGACCGGAGACCCGACTGGCGGGGCGCTGGATCTGCGCCCGTCGGGCGAGCATACCCACTTCTACCACCCGCGCGATCCCGGCCTCGGCGGCCACTATCATTACGACGTGACGCCGGACGCAGTGCACTACCGCGGCTGGGTCGCGCCCTCGGCGCCCACTATCATTCCGACGTGCCGCCGGACGCAGTGCACTCCCGCGGCTGGTTCGCGCCCGCGGAGGCGGTCTACCGGGTGGGCAATATCTACGCGGGGCTGCGCGGCATGGAAGATCGCGTCGCTTAGCAGCCGGAACCGGCTCCGGCCGGCGGATACTGGTTCTCGCCCACGACACCCGGCTGATGCTGGTTGGCGCCCATCAGTTGGCGCACCAGTTCCGACGGGTTATCCAGATCCGCCAACTGGGCGCGCATGTCTTCCTGGGTCACGTAGATGGGCCGGGTGTACATGCCCAGCAGGGCGCTGCGCGCCGCATCCGAATTGTTGGGGCGGGCAGTGTGACAGGTCGCCCCGTGCATTACCATCACGCTGCCGCGGGTACCGGTCAGAATCTCTCCGTCGGGGTGCCAGCCGGAGGCCATCTCAGGCGGCGGGCGGTGTCCCTTGCGGTGGCTGCCGGGGATGATCCCGGTACCGCCGTTTGCGGCCGAGAAATCGTTCAGCAGCCACATCGTCTGACCGCTGATGCGGTCGGTCGGCCACGGCCTGTTGAGCCGCTGATAGGGCCAGTCGGGATGCCAGCCATACCGGTTGTAGCCCGGATAGGTGGTGTTGGCGGTCCAGGTGGAGCAGATCATGTCCGGGTCGAGGTACTGCCGCCAGATCGCCACAATCAGGGGATGGCACATCAGTTCGACGAACACCGGATGCTTGACCGCAATTCGCGCGACCCGCTGGGTGCGACGCTCGCGGCTGATCTCATTCGCCTCATTCGCCAGCAGGCGTTCCAGGACGGCGCGTACGCGGTCCGCTGTCTCCACCGGGATCACCGACGGGATAACGCAGTAGCCGCGCTCGTCCAGTTCCGTGATGATTGCCGTGATGTCGTGACCAGGGGCCGCGCCGTTGCCTGTGTCCATGGCGTTCATGGGCTGCCTCCCACCATCGTGATCATCGCGTTCCCTGCGGCGACCAGAAGTGGGTGATCACGGCGTAGCGCGGGGTTGCGGTGGCGTTTCCGCCCGCGTAGTGCAGCGTGCGGCAATGGTGGAAGGTGGCGTCGCCCGGCTCCAGCGTCACGGCAACCGCGTTCCGGTCGTCTGCGGCCGTGGCCAGGGCGCCGTTGATTTCCGAGCGGTCGGCGATCGAGACGTGCTCCTGGATCGGCCCGAGGTGGCTGCCCGGAATGAACTGCATGCCGCCGTTTTCCTTCCACGCCGGGGTCAGCGCCAGCCAGCAGGTCACCGCGCGGTCCGATCCGTTGCGGTCCTGCCAGTAGCCGGCGTCCTGGTGCCAGTCGGTCTCGGCCGGGTAGTGCGCCGGCTTCATGATGAGCTGGTCGTACTGGTACGCCGCGTCCGGCCCGATCAACTGCTTTGCCGCCGCCAGCGTGCGCCGGAAGTAGGCGTGGCCGCGCCAATGCGCCATGTGTTGCGACGGATTGGCGAGCTGTACCATCGCCCCCTTGACCCGCCGGTCGCCGAACGCCGGCACCTCGATCTCTCCGCGCAGCGCCCGGTCGTAGTCGGCGAGCAGCTCGCTCACCTGCCCCGCGCCGATCAGCCCCCGGACCACCACGAACCCTGCCCGCCGAAACTCCCCCACCTGCGATTGCGACAGCGATGCAGTTCCCACGGCCATTCAGTATACGCGCCTCGAGCAGAACCGAGCCACGCTCAATCGTCCGCGTCGCGATGTGCAACGGCGTCATGATCCACCCAGTCCTCCTCTTCCCAGGTCATGCCCTGGCGACCGGGAACCTTGCGGGTGGGTCCCGGCCTGTAGAGTTGGCACGATAGCGGCCCGTAGCAGAACGTCTCTTCACGATACCGCTTTCGGGTCGGATTCCAGTGGTCCACGATGATCTCCACCGGCATCCGGCACGCCCAGATGCAACTCGAGCAGGACGAGGAGTAGGTCCGCGCGGCCAGACGGCGGTAGCCGCGCTCGCGGTACACGTCAAGAACCGGTGGCACTCCGTGCCAGGGCGGCGGCACACCGACACGGCCCGCGGCGCGGTCCAACACCTTGAGCTTGGAGATTTTGTACAGCTCGGCGGTCTCCCGGCGCGCATCGGGAACAGGTACGCCCATCCCGCTCAACGCGTTGCCGATCTCAATGCGATGCCTAGCGTGGGCCGCCTGACCAACAGCGATGGCGAACGAGCGCGGCTCACCGTCGACCGAGCCGGCGAGCCGGACCACGTACCCCAGACAGGTATCGCTCCGTTGGTCGAACGACCGCAGCAGCCGAACCCGAGGCTGAATCGACACCACCACCCCAGACCACGCCATCGGCATCACGGCTCCACTCCCGCAACATTGCTCATCTGGATTCGGAATTGTCGCACACTTCCCGCGGCTGCACGAGAGGCCGAGCGTGGCGAGCACCGGCGAGCTATCGGTTTGCCTCCGCCGTCCGGTTGTCGCCGGCAACCATGGTCGGCTAATCTTGTGGGGAGAGGTGAGTAGTGGCGGAGCAGACTCGGCAGACAATCGTGTGGCCACTGATCTTCTCGTATAGGGGCAACGTATTCGGCCACCGATATATCGCTGCCGTCTCCTCGGTTAGCCGCGTTCTCGGCATCCGGGAGGACGACGGGATCTGGTTGAGCGGAGTTCAGCCGGGAGGCATCGCGGCGGGTGGGTCCGACGTGTGGGAAGCGTGCGCGGCGTACCGGAAAGCGTTCGTCGGTGTCCTGGCGGACATCGCGTCGTCGGTCGGCGACTTTCGGGAGTTCCAGGCGGAAGCCGCGCGGCTGCTGGCGGAACGAGATGATGCGGCATTCGATGACTGGACGGTGGCAGTGGAGGGCATCCGCACGAGCCGGCTCGACTGGCGACAGATGCAGCAGTTGCCCGTCAAGCCCGCGGCCATGACACCTTCGTTGGCCGTCACCTTGAAGTCGGAACTGACCGCAGCCGACAACCTGATCGACGACGCCCCTGAGCTTGCCACGGCTGCCTGAGCCGAATGCTCCGCGAAATCGCGCTACGCACCGTCTGGGCCATGCTGGCAGAGTGTGCCCCAGGACCATACGGTCGAAGAGAAGCTGCACCACTACTGGGTCCGCTACAACGGAAAGACGTACCGGTCGCTGCCGCTCGGAAGACGTGGCGCGCGCCGCCCCATGGTGCAGGCGTTCCACATCCGCAAGATGGTTACACACCTCGCCATCGACCGCAATTGCGCAGATCGGTATCTGTCATAGCCAGCGATTAGGGCGGTTCACGCGTGCGGCATCTCCCTGACCTGGCGGCGCCTTGGTGCCGGGCGGCGGGAGCCGATAGGGATAACGTTGCCGGGGGAGATGGTTTGGTTGGCGGGAAGCGGCGCATCGCCTTTCTTGGCGGCGATGGCGGCTACGCTGGAGGTGTCCTTGAGCTTGTCGGTGGCTTCGACCGCGTCCAGGTCGCGGTAGTAGTCGAACCAGGGTAGCCCGGCGTTGGCGTACTGGGCGGCGGTCGGCGGCTCGGTGGGCGGCTGTTCGCCGGTAATTGATTGCCACTGCCGGGAGTTGACGATGCTGACGAAGCAGCGGCTGAAATGGCGTTGGTCCCAGACGTCCAGGCCGTGCGGATCGTCGTAGATTTCCTGCCGCATGCGTCCGCCGGGCGCCAGGCCCATCGCGCTCTCGGTTGGCGGGCCATAAACAACGTCGGGCGCCACATCGTATGCCACTCGACACGTCTCCTCCCGACGCATCTCCTCGTAGCGCTCGCGCTTCATCGGGATGGCGATGATCTGCAGGCCGCCGTGCTCGGCGGCGCCGGTGAGTTGCTCCTCCACCGTGTAGCCGGCGCCGAGCGGCATCGCCACGAACTGGCGAATCAAGCCTTTTTCGACGCAGTAGCCGTCCAGCCACGGCTGCTCGGGCACGACCAGGTAGTCCTGCGGGTCGCGGTTGAGCCGCTCGGCCCAGGCGTCGCCGGTGACGGCGCAGATCTTGCCGGTGGCTACCTTGATCGCGAACGGATAGCCGGAGTCGCTGTCGAAGCTGAGCCACATCGCCTCGGCCTGGTGCATCGGCAGCAGCACGCCGCCGCGGCGCCGCCAGGCGTCGGGAAGCTGGGCCAGGTAGTCGTCCACATGGCGTAGCGGGAAACTGCCGAGGCCCGGCGGCAGCGGGTAATCATCGCCGTCATCCGGGATGCGCAGCGTGCGTTGGAAGTCGATCGCACAGGCCGCATCCGGGTGGACCTCCGGAAACCGGAACGTCAGCCGGTCCAATTCGAGGGTAATCATCTGTCGGGTATCCTCCATCCCTTCGATTTGCTCACCAGTCACCGTCTCGCACCTCGCGCACCACGCGCAGAATTGCGTGATCCGGCGCCTCACGAAGTTGGCGCAGCAGGTCGGCGAACAGCCTCGGCCGGCGGCGGATGATCTCCTGCAGGTCGCTGGAGACTTTGCCGCCAAGTGCCAGCAGCACGTCCGGGTCTTCGCCCAGCTCCCGTGCCAGCCGCTTCGTGGTCGCCTCCGAGGGCGGCGCCACGTCGCCGCGTTCTATCTTGCTCAGATAGGCCGGCTCCACCCCTACCCGCTGCGCCACCTGACGCAACGAGTAGCTGCGGTCGTTCTGCCGAAGACGCTCGCGTGTCTCTCTGACCGTGACCCCAAAGTGAGTCATGTGTCGTAAACATAACACGATTTGGGGCCAGCGACAACCCAGTGTTGCGAGCCCTTGTGCAGTCAGCACCGGTGTTGCTTCGAGCGCCGACCAACAGCGCGGACTTGCGACCGTCTCGGCAGCGCAGATAGGATACGCTCGTCAGGCGCACAGGCGTCTCACTACACCATGGCCAAGACACCAAAAAGAGTCGAATCAGGGCGTAGACGGCGGCCGCGTGATGGGCCGCCCACGCTGCCTGGTTGGATCTCCACCGACGAAGACGAGATCAAGCGCCGGCAGTGGCGCGGCCGTACCGAGATCGACGAGGTGCAGGCCCTTGAGGGAGGACGTCAGTTCGGCGATTACCGCGTGACCTCGTCGGGCGGCCGCAGCTACGTGGTCGAGATACGCTCCCTGGGCGAGCACATCAACTCGTGCGAGTGTCACGACTACCGCGCCAACCGGTTGGGCAGTTGCAAGCATGTGGAGGGCGTGCTGCACCGTCTCCGGACCGCCCGTGTGCTGCGTGCGCTCGCCAAGGATGCCGGCGAACGTATCGAGATCTTCCTTGATGAGCGCTCCGCACGCGCCGTGCGCATGGCAGTTCCTGCCGAGTTCGCTGGTGCCGCCACGCTCGTGGCGGAGACACAACGGCTCTGCGCCAACCTGCGCCGCGGCTCGCAACGCGCGTTGCGCTCCCTGCAGCGGCTGGCGACGCAGCATCCCGATTCCCTGCGGGTCTCGCGCCTGCTTGATGGCTGGATCGCCGCACGTCGCGCAGCGCAACGCAGGCAGCGCGAGTACGACCGATTCCGGGTCAGTCTGACCGCCGACGGTGACGCGCTCGACCTGCTCAAGCAGCCGCTGCTGCCCTACCAGGTCGACGGCGTGCTGCACTTGGCGTTTCGGGAGCGCGCCCTGCTCGCCGACGACATGGGCCTCGGCAAGACCGTTCAGGCGATTGCCGCGTGCGCACTCCTGCGCGAACGGCGCGGCGTCGAGCGCGTGTTGGTGGTGTCGCCGGCATCACTCAAGGCGGAGTGGGAAGAACAGATCGCCCGCTTCTCGGAGTTGCCGGCGCGCATAGTGGCAGGCAACCGACTCATGCGGCGCGCGGCGTACCGCGGGCGAACCTTCTTCACGCTGTGCAACTACGAGCAGATTCTGGCCGACGGCGACGATCTGCTCGACCTCCTGCAGCCGGAAGTGGTGATCCTGGACGAAGCGCAGCGCATCAAGAACTGGCAGACCAAGACCGCCAACGCGGTCAAACGGCTGCGCAGCCGCTATGCGTTCGTGCTCACCGGCACCCCGCTGGAAAATCGCATCGACGAGATCTACTCCATCGTTCAGTTTCTCGATCCGGAGTTGCTCGGTCCGCTGTTCCGCTTCAACCGGGAGTTCTATGAGCTGGACGCAAAAGGCCGCCCCACCGGCTACCGGAACCTGGAGCAGCTAGCCGACCGCATCGCTCCGGTGATGCTACGGCGGCGCAAGGAGGAGGTGGAACGTCAGCTCCCGAGCCGGATGACGAAGACCTTTTTCGTGCCGATGACCGACACCCAGCTTGCTGTGTACGAGGATTACGAGTCGGGGGCGCGGCGTCTCGCGTGGCTTGCGCAACGCCGGCCGCTTACCAAGGAGGAGCACGACCGGCTGCAGCAATTCCTGGCCTGCATGCGCATGGTGTGCGACACGCCCACCATTCTCGACGGCGAACGCCACGAGTGCCCGAAGCTGGACGAGATCGAGCGCCTGCTGCCGGATCTGCTCAGCGATCCGCAGCGCAAGGTCCTGATCTTCTCCGAGTGGGTGCGGATGCTGGCGCTGGTGCGCGAGTGTGCCGTCGCGGCCGGTGTCGAATTCGCCTGGCACACCGGTTCCGTCCCCCAGCTCCGGCGCCGGGCCGAGATCCGCCGCTTCCGCGAAGACCCCGAGTGCCGGCTGTTCCTGTCTTCCGAGTCGGGCGGTGTGGGACTCAACCTGCAGGCAGCCGACACGGTAATCAACCTGGACCAGCCGTGGAATCCAGCCCGCCTGGAGCAGCGCATTGCGCGCGCCTGGCGCAAACATCAGACGCGGCCGGTCACGGTGATCAACCTGGTGAGCGAAAAGACAATCGAGCATCGCATGCTGGGATTGCTGGACGCCAAGCGAGCGCTCGCAGATGGAGTGATCGACCGGCGCGGCGATCTGTCCGCGATCCGCATGCCCACCAGCCGCGCGGCATTCATGGAGCGCCTGAACGCCGTGCTCGGTACGGACGGCGAGCAGGAGTCTGTTGCAGACGCCGAGCCTCAGCCGCGTAGTGCTGTCGAGCAGCTACGGGACGACTTGGTAGCCCAGCATGGTTCGGCCGTGCAGCGCATCCTGGTTTGTGACGACTCAGATCAGGCCGAGAATCCGAAGACGATATTGGTGGTACTGGACGTGCCTCCGGCACGCGCCGTCGAGGCAGAGAGCCGCCTCGCTGAGGCTGCCGACGTGCGCGTGACCGTGATCGACGCGGCCAGCCACGAGGCGATGCAACGCCTCGCCCGAAACGGGCTGATCGACATGCCGGGAGATCGGATGCGGGAGATTCACCCTGCCCAGGGGGCCGAACAGGAGCGCGCCGCGGCGTATGCGGCTCGGGCACGCACCCTGGCAGGGCACGCCGCCCACAAGCTCAAGGCCGCCGCGCTGCTGGAAGGAGGCGGCTTCGCGGAGGAAGCGCACGTGCCGGCGTTGGAGGGCGCGCGCCTCGCGGTCGGCGCCCTGGCGGCGGCGCGCGGCGAGTCGGAGCCGGACGACGCCGACGCGGCCGCGGCATTCCTGCTGGATAACGGAGCGGACGGAATACCGAACGATCTGCCACATGAGGCGATACGTATCCTGTTGGGAGAATCGGCCACCGACGGCATCGTCACCCCGGTGCGAGCACTGGTCGAGCGCATCTCCGGGATCGTCGAAGACCTGCCCTATCCGGCGGTTACGGGCGGCGAGCAGCTGCGCCGGTAGTGCGCGATGGCGCCGATGTATACCGGTTCGCGTGAAGCCATGATCTGTTCCCGTCAGGCGTTGTGCGGCGCGCGGTGCCACCTGCTGCGTCGTACGAGTGTTGTAACGCAAAAGGAGGCGGCGTGAGCCGCCGCCTCCTGGGTTGAATCGAAGTGAATGCTCGTTTGGAGCGCCCGCTCGTCAGAGAGGACGGACCGGGTGGCCGGTTCCGCGGTCGTGGGGGCGCGGGGTGACGCCGCCGGTGCCTGCCAGGAACTTGTCCAGGTTTTCCTGCCAGATCTCCATCAGCCGCGGCAGGCCGATCGAGTTCAGGTCCTCCTGGAACTGCTCCCACTCCTCGTCGGCGCCGCCCTCGGTGATCCACCGGGCCAGGGTCTTCTGCACCAGGGCCTGAATGTCAGGCAGCATCGTCTGCTCTTCGTTGATCTGCGCCGAGGACAGCATCGGGCGCGGCCAGTACATTTCCGGCCACTGGTCGGCATAGGTGTCGTACTTCACCGTGCCGCACATCTCCGCGGCCTCGAAGATGAACATGTTCAGGTACATGTCGTTGTCGATCGAGGTGATGAAGCCGGGTCCTATCGTCTCCAGGTCGCGCCACTCCGACAGCCCGAGGCCCTCCGGGGTCGGCGCCACGCCATAGGTGCCGTCTTCGTTTTCGATCACGCGCACGCCGAGCGGTCCCTCCATGGTAGTGAGGCTGTTGAGCGGATCGTACCAGTAGTCGATCCAGCGCATCACCACCTCGGGGTGTTCGGCGGCGGCGGTGATCGGCGCAATTCCGCGATCCCAGGAGAAGCGGTAGTTGGCCTTCGGCTCGTAGCCGGGCGCCGTCAGCGCCGGCAGGTACTCCCAGTCCAGCCAGCGGCTGGTGTCCACGCTGTTCTGCGCCCACCAGTCGTTGAAGCTGAACAGTTGGTCCTGCTTGAACTTGGCAACGTATCCGCTCCAGTCGTGAGAGAATACCTCCGGATCGACAAGTCCCGCCTCCCACAGCCGGTGCAGGTACTTGGCGGTGTCCTTGAAGCCCTCCTGCGTGGGCGCGTAGACCACCTTGCCGTCCTGCACCATCATCAGGTCACGGTTGTCTCCAAAGCCTTCTTCCACCGGCAGGCCGTGTGCCCAGAAGAACGTGCTCATGCCCTGAGCGCAACCGCCGAAGTTGAACGACAGCGGGATCTCGTCCGCTTCGCCGTTGCCGTTCAGGTCGCCGGCGTTCTTTACCGCCATCAGCAACTCGTAATATTCCTCGGTGGTAGTGGGAACCTCGGCGCCGAGCTCATCCAGCCACGGCTTGTTCAGGTAGGTGAGCGGACAGGTGGTGGTCCAGCTTCCCTCGTTGAGCTTGAACAGCGCGTAGATGTTGCCGTCGGACGCGGTAATGAACGGACGCAACGTGGGTTTCTTGTCGAAAATCGCGGTCACATTGGGAGCGAACTGGTCAATCAGGTCGTTCATTGGCAGGAACGCGCCCGCCTCGCCGTTGCTGACCACGTTGAAGTCGCTCAGCGGCGCTCCGAACGTGTCCGGCAGGTCGCCCGACGCCAGCATCAGGTTGGTGCGCTCCACCCACGCATCGCCGTTCACCGCGAGCCAGTCGACCTCGACCCCGGTAATCTCGCGCGCCTGCTCCGGCACCATCATCTCGGACGGATCTTTCACGTGGCTGGCCCACTTCTGCCACACCACGCTGATGGTCACCGGCTCGTCGACGATCGGGTAGCCGGTGGCGTTGAAGCCGGCGGCCTCGGCGGCCGCCTCCTCTGTTGCCGAGGCGAAAGCCCCGGCGGTCACCGCCAGCAACAGGCCGGCGGACAAGGCGAATGTTCGTAGCATTGGTTCCTCCTCTGCTCTCTCGGTTCGAATGTTCAAGACCCTAACACGGCCGCGGCCGGTACGCTATCCTTTCAAGGATCCGATCATTACCCCGGTCATGAAGTAGCGCTGCAGGAACGGGTACAGCAGCAGGATCGGCGCCGAAGCCACCACGATGGCGGAAAACTTGATCAGCTCGGCCAGCATCTGAATCTCCGCGAACTCGCGCGGGTCGCCGGTGAACATCATCTCCGACAGACGGGCGCGCAGCAGGATGTCGCGCAACACCATCTGCAGCGGGTACTTGTCGGGATCGTTCAGGAAGATCAGCGCTTCGAAGAAGGCGTTCCAGTGGAACACGCCGTAGAACAGCACCTCCACGGCGATGATCGCGGGCGAGATCGGCAGCACGATCTGAAAGAAGAAGCGCGCGGTGCCGCAGCCGTCCACGCGCGCCGCCTCCAGCAGTTCGTCGGGAATGGTGGTGGCGAAGAAGGTGCGCGCAATGATCAGGTTGACCACGTTGACGGCGGTGGGCAGTACCATGGCGCCAAGGGTGTTGAGCAGCCCGAGGTTGCGCACCACCAGGTAGAGCGGGATCAGGCCGCCGTTGAACAACATGGTGAACACGACGAACGCGGAGATCACGTTGCGGCCCTTGAAGTCGCGCCGCGACAGGGCGTAGCCGGCGAGCACGGTGAGGGTGACGTTGAGCGCCGTACCGACCGCGGTGTAGATGAAGGTGTTGCGGTAGCCGATGAGGATGTTGGGATCGCGCAGCACGCGCGTGTAGCCCTGTATGGTGAGCCCGCGCGGGTACCAGGTCACCTTGCCGGTGTTCACCAGGCTCGGTTCGCTGATCGAGGAGATCAGCACGAAGTAGAGCGGGTACACCAGCGCCACCAGCACCAGCGCCAGGATGGTCAGGTTGACGGCGTCGAATACCCGGTCGGGGGCGCTCGGCCGCGTTCGGCCGCCGCGCCGCGGGGTGCTCTCCAGGACCCGGTCGAGCGCATGGTCGGCGTCGCTGCTCAAATCGCGGTCTGCCATCGCTGTTCTGCGCTTTCGCTTACCACAGGCTGTTGCCGGTGACCCGCTTGGCGATCTGGTTGACAAGCAGAATCAGGCCCAGGTTGATCACCGCGTTGAACAGTCCCACCGCCGCCGAGAAACTGAACTGCGCCGCGAGCAGCCCCTGCTTGTAGACGTAGGTGGGGATGATCTCCGACGCGTCGATGTTGAGCTGTGTCTGCATCAGGAACGCTTTCTGGAAGCCGATGTCCATGAGCCGCCCGACGCGCAGGATCAGCAGCACGACGGCGGTGGGCACGATGCCGGGGATGTCGATGTGGATGATGCGCTGCAGCTTGGTGGCGCCGTCCACGATCGCGGCTTCGTGCAACTCCGGGTTGATGGTGCTGAGCACCGCCAGGTAGATGATGGCGGCGAAGCCGGTCTCCTTCCAAATTTCGGTGCCCACGTAGACGTGCCGGAACCACACCGCTTTGCCCATGAAGTCGGTTGCCCCGCCGCCGAGAAACATGATCAGGCGGTTAACCACGCCGTTGGTGGGCGACAGGAACAGGAAGATCATGCCGATGAACACCACCATCGAAATGAAGTGGGGAATGTAGGAGGCGGTCTGCAGGGTCTTGCGCATGAGCGGGTAGTCGACCTGGTTGACCATCAGCGCGAAAGCGATCGGCACCGGGAACGCCGCCACCAGCACGTACACGCTAATCAGGATGGTGTTGCGGATCAGCAGCTCGAAAAAGTGCGAATTGAAGAACCGCTCGAAGTGGGCAAACCCGGCCCAGGGGCTGCCCAGGATGCCCTTGATCGGCGAGAAGTTCTTGAACGCGATCACGGCCCCGTACATGGGCCAGTAGTGGAAAATAACGAAGTAGAGAATGGCCGGCAGCACGAACAGGTACAGCACCCAACTGTCGCGCAGATAGCGCGCCATCGAGTGGCCCGGCACTGCGGTGGTCTGAATTTCCTGAGCTGCGGGCGGTACCTCGGTATCGATTGCCATCGTGTTCCGTGTCGCCGGTGACGCTAGCACGGGCTCCGAACGCGGTCAACCATTCGGCGGGCGGCTGCTGGCGGCGTGGCCTGGATCGGCGCATGTTCGAACGTGGTACCATGGGATACGGAACTGATGCGGGAGCGGGAAGAGCGATGAGTGCCACGGCGCTGAACCTGGTGTCGGACTGCGATCTGCTGGTGGTGGGGGGCGGCGCCGGCGGATTCGCGGCGGCGCTGGCCGGCGCGCGGCTTGGTGCCCGCACCGTGCTGGTGGAGAAGAGCCCTACCCTCGGCGGCAACGCGGTGCGCTGCGGGGTGAACTGCTGGGAGCCGGGAGCCGGCGGCACCGGCATTCCGTACGACCTGTATCGGCGTCTGCGCGCGCGGCCGGACGCGGTCGGCATCTATTCCTTCGGCCGTCACCTGTGCTGGTACGACCCGGAGCACGAGCCCTTCCGCTTCCCCGGTGGCGAGCAGGTGATTGACCGGTCGCTGCGCTACCTCGATACCCTGCGGCGCTTCGGGTCGCGCGGTCTGCCGCAGGACGAGCGGTTCTGCCGCCGCTACTGGCACGGCGTGCCGTTCGAGCCGCGGGCCATGCACGATACGATGCGCCGCACGCTGGAGGAGACCGGCGGGTGCCGCGTACAGACCGAGTGTGCGTTCACTTCGGTGGCGGCCGCTGGCGGCATCGTGCGCGAGGTCGTCCTGGACAACGGCGAGCGGATCAGGGCCGGCACGGTGGTCGACGCCACGGCCGACCTGCACCTGTGCGCCGCCGCCGGATGCGAGCTCACCAGCGGCCAGGAACCACGTTCCCGCTACGGCGAGCCGGACGCGCCGGAGCGGCCGAGCGGGCGGATCAATGGCGTGTCGCTGATCTACCGCGTGGCGCACACCGGCCAGCCCGGCGCCGAGCCCCTACCCGCCTCCGTCCCCGCGCGCTGCTGGTGGCGCGGCGCCGGCAGCGCCGGGAGCGGCCGAGGGGGCGGATAATGGGCGTGCGCCTGATCTCCCGCGGGGCGCCCACCGGCCACCCGGGCCCCGAGCCCCTACCCGCCTCCGTCCCGGCGCGCTGCTGGTGGCGCGGCGCCGGCGGCAGTTTTCCGGTCAGCGCGATCACCCAGTACCCGAACGGCGATCTGAACGTGAACATGCTGCCGACGATGGAGGGGGCCGAGTTTCAGCGGCGCGGCTACGCGGATGCGTACGCCGAGTGCGAGCGCCGCGTGCGGGCGCACTGGCATGACCTGCAGAGCCGGTTCGCGGAGTTCCGCGGCATGCGCCGCACCTGGGTGGCGCCCGGCCTTGGCGTACGCGAGTCGCGGCGCGTGGTCGGTGAGTACGTGCTGACCGAGCATGATCTGCTCGCCGGGCTGAGCGGCCAGCGGCACGACGATATTGTCTGCATCGCCGACCACGCCATGGACACGCACGGCAGCCACGGCCGCCCCTGCGGCGAGTTGAGCGAACCTTACGGGGTACCGTTCCGCTGCTTGATTCCGCGCGGGTTCCGCAACCTGCTCGTCGCGTGCCGAGGGGCCAGCTTCAGCGCCCTGGCGGCGTCGAGTTGCCGGCTGACCCGCACCATGATGCAGCTCGGCCAGGCGGCCGGCACCGCCGCGGCACTGGCGGTGCAACTCGGCCTGCCCGCCGCCGGCGTGCCGGCGAAACCGCTGCGAGCCGCGCTCGCCCGGCAGCACGTACAACTGTCCCATCCACTGAGCGAAGAGTTGCTGCGCCACCTCTCGGCCGAGTCTGCGCCGGACTGACGGCGGTGGGCGTGCCCTGCCCCGCTGTCCGGCTGGATTGGGGTATTGGGGTTGCTTCCGAGTGACACGGGCGGGCGCATGCGGGATGATGGGCGCGTGAACGTAGAACTGGTGGCGATCGGCTCCGAGCTGCTGCTCGGCCAGATCGTGGACAGCAACTCGGCATGGATGGCGCAGCGGCTGGCCGAGGTAGGCGCCGACCTGTTTCGCAAGACTACCGTGGGCGACAATCTGGATCGCATGGCCGACGTGCTCGGCGGTGCGCTAGCGAGGGCCGACTGTGTGATTACCGGCGGCGGCCTCGGTCCCACCGAGGACGACCTGACCCGGCAGGCGGTGGCGCAGGTGTGCGGGCGCCCCCTGGAGCGCCACGCCGGCGCGCTGCGCGACCTGCGCGAGCGGTTCCAGTCGCGCGGCTTCGTGCTCACCCCCAACAACGAGAAGCAGGCGCTGCTGCCGCACGGAGCTACCCTGGTGCACAACCCCAACGGCACCGCCCCGGCGTTCATCGTCGAAGGTGAGCGGGGCACCATCATCAGCCTGCCAGGGGTCCCGTTCGAGATGAAGTGGCTGATGGAGCATGAGGTCGTGCCCTACCTGCGCAAGCGTTGGGGACTGGAGCAGGTAATCCACCACCGCGTGCTCAAGGTAGGCGAGCTGGGTGAGAGCGCCGTGGACCACCGTATCGGCGCCATCATGACCGCCTCGACCAATCCCAAGGTGGGGGTGCTGGCACATCCGGGACAGGTCGACGTGCGCATCAGCGCCCGCGCCGGCTCGCAGGAGGCCGCGCGGCGCCTGATCGGGCCGACCGAAGCAGAGATCCGGGCGGCTCTCGGCGATCACGTGTTCGCGGTCGACGAGGAGACCCTGGAGAGCGTGGTAGCGGCAGCGCTTGCGCGGCGCGGCTGGCAGGTGGCCAGCTACGAGGACCGCACCGGCGGCACGGTCGCCGCGGCGCTCCGGGAGGCGGCCGAAGAGCGCTTCGTGGAAGGCCGCATTGTCACCGCCGATGCCGCCCGCATGCGTCTGGCCGAGGCCGCCGGCGAGGCAACGGACGCGTCCGGCGGGGCACTGGCGACGGCCCTGGCGCGTGCCGTGTGCCGGCTCAGCGGCGCCGACGTGGCGCTGGCGGTGCACTCCACCGACGCTGCAGCGGCGGGGGCCGCCAGCCAGATGGCGGGCGCCGCGACGATGGCGGGTTCTGCCCAGCCGCAGAACCTCGGCCCCGGCAACACCTGGCTGGCGGTTGCCGGGGCGGCGGGAGAGCACAGCCACCACCTGGGCATCGGGGTGCGGGGCCGGGTGGACCGTCGACGGGCGGCGGTCGCGGCGCTCAGCCTGCTGCGCCGCTCACTTATGTGAGCCGCTCACTCCTGTGAGCCGAATGATCGGTCAATGCAGCCGACGCGGCGGTAGCGCCCGCCGGTCGTGCTAACATGGGCGCGCGATGACCACTTCCAGCACGACTCGGTCCGGGCCGTTGAGCGGCGCGGAGATCGCGGCCTACCGGCAGGACGGCATCGTGGTACCGCGCCACGCACTGCCGGCCACCGAAATCGACCGACTGCGCGCCGCGCTTGAGCGCCTGATCGCCGACAACCCCGGCGTCCGTCCCGAGAAGCTGGTGAGCCCGCACGTCGAGCGGAGCGCGGAAGGCGTCAAGGGCAACCGGGTGTTCCTGGAGATCGCCCACCACGATGCCGTGCTCGACGCGGTGGAGCAGCTCATCGGCCCCGACATCATCCTGTGGGGCTGCCAGGTGTTTGCCAAGCCGGGCGGCGACGGCATGGAGGTGCCGTGGCACCAGGACGGTCAGTACTGGCCGATCCGGCCGCTGGCCACCTGCACGGTGTGGATTGCCATCGATGCCAGCACCATCGACAACGGGTGCCTGCGCGTGATTCCCGGCTCCCATCTCCGCCACGAGTTGCGCAGCCATCACCGCAGCGACCGTACCGACGTGGTGCTCGATCAGGAACTCGACGCGGATGCGTTCGACGAGTCGACCGCGCGCGACGTGGAGCTGCAACCAGGCGAGATGTCCCTGCACGACGTGTACCTGATGCACGGTTCGCGCGCCAACACCTCGCCGCGGCGCCGGGCCGGCCTGGCACTGCGCTACATGCCGGCGACCTCGCATTTCGACCGCACGATGTTCCGCCCCGGCGAGTCCACTTCCACCTACCTGGTGGACTTTACGCGCCGTCCCATCTGGCTGGTGCGCGGTGTCGACCAGACCGGCAAGAACGACATCCGCATTGGCCATTGAGGCGGGTTTTTCAACTGGCGGCGCTGATTGGGCCTGCTGCGCCGGGGACGTTGCGTTACAATCGGTGCCCGAGATGATTACCTCCCGGCAACTCGCGGTACGGCACCGCTATCTCCACGTACCGGTACGTTACGATGCCCGCGCCGGATTGATGCGCGTGTCCGCGGATGGCGCGCAGATACTCAAGTTCGCCGCCAAGGTGACTGCCGGGCCCGCCGACTACGTGACGTTCGCCGACTTGGCAACTTGCCAGGGGCAGACTATCGAAGTCTCCTTCGACAGCGGCGCGGATCCGGGCGTCCCGCTGGACGGATTGGCGCTCGCCGACACGCTGCCCGATGCCGATAGCATCTACCGGGAGCGTTACCGCCCGCAGTTTCACTTCTCATCGCGGCGCGGCTTCATCAACGACCCCAACGGGCTGGTGTACTTTGCTGGCGAATACCACCTGTTCTACCAGCATCAGCCGTTCGGCACCGACATCGGCCACGATCTGAAGTTCTGGGGACACGCGGTGAGCCGCGACCTGGTGCACTGGGAAGAGCTGCCGGCGGCCCTCGCGCCCGATGAGCACGGCGCCATGTACTCAGGGTCGGCGGTCGTGGACTGGCACAACACCAGCGGCCTGCAAAGCGGAAACGATCCTGCGCTGGTGGCGCTGTACACCGCCGACGGTCGCTCTGCCGACGAGGAGCGGCCGTTCACCCAATGCCTGGCATACAGCAACGACCGCGGACGCACTTGGTGCAAGCATCCCGACAACCCGGTGCTGCCCCACATCGCCGGCCTCAATCGCGACCCGCGCGTGTTCTGGCACCAGCCGCACGGCTGCTGGGTAATGGTGCTGTACCTTGATGGCGACCAGTTTGCCATATTCACCTCCCCCAACCTGCGCGATTGGACCCGGCGCAACGAGGTGCGTCTCCCCACTCACAGTTGTCCCGACCTGTTTCAGCTCGCGGTGGACGGCAATCCGGACGATCTGCGCTGGGTGCTGTGGGCGGCGGATACCCGCTACCTCGTGGGCAGCTTCGACGGCGAACGTTTCGTCGCTGATGCATTGCACGTGGGGGGTGTGGAACTGCGCCAACAGCCGCGCGGCACCGCCTACGCCGCCCAGACCTGGAGTGACGTCCCGGCAGACGACGGGCGCGTGCTGCAGATCGCCTGGCTGCGTACCACGCCGCCCGGCATGCCGTTCACGCATTGCATGACGCTGCCTTGCGAGTTGGCCCTGCGCAGCACTCCAGGCGGCGTGCGCCTGTGCTCGTCGCCGGCGCGCGAGCTGCAGACGCTGCGCCGGGAACACCGCCGCTGGCGCGGCCTGGTGCTTGATCCGGATGCGGTTCCGCCGCCGGCAGCGCCGTTCTCCGGCGTGCCGGCGCGCTATGGCGACTGGGGCATCCATCCACTGGCGCGCATCCAGGACACCGCCGAGGTGATGATCGAAATCGCGCCCGGCGGCGCGGATTGCGTGGCGGTGGTGCTGCGCGGTATCTGGATCGTCTATGATGCCAGAGCGCACCGGCTGTCGTGTGCCGTCGGGCGGCTCGGTTCTGCCGATACATCCGAGGTGGCGATCGACTTGGAGCGTGGACTGCTCTGTCTTCATATCCTGCTGGACCGCGCTTCCATCGAGGTGTTCGGCGCCGGCGGCGCAGCGGTGGTCCCGCTCGGCGTGGTGCCGGCGGATGATGCACACGAGTTGGCGGTGGCCGCACGAGGCGGCTGCGCGCGGGTGCGCTGCCTCGACCTGTGGCGCCTGGCGTCGATCTGGAACAAAGAATCTGGAACAAGGAGTGACTGAGCGATGGTGAAGGAATTGAAAGCCGGAGCGCAGCTTTATACAGTGCGCGACTATACCCAAACCGCGAAAGGCGTGGCGGAGTCGATGCGCAAGGTAGCCGAGATGGGCTATCGCGCCGTGCAGGTGTCCGCGTTCGGTCCCATCGCGCCGCAGGAGGTGGCACGGATAGCCGGCGACCACGGCCTGGAGATCGTAGCCACCCACTTTGGCTGGGACGAGTTCCGCGACAACCTCGCACACTTGATCGAGGTTCACCAGATGTGGGGTTGCCGGCACGCGGCGATCGGCGGCCTGCCCAAGGAGTACTTCCGGGCCGGCGGAGCGGCACAGTTTGCCGGTGAACTGGGGCCGATCGCGAACCGGCTGGCGGCGGCCGGCGTCGACTTCTCCTACCACAACCACAGCCACGAACTGGTCCGCTATGGGGCAACCACCTGGTTGCACCAGGTGTACGAGGCGGCGCCGCCGGAGCATCTCAACGCGGAATTGGACGTGTATTGGCTGGCCGCCGGCGGCGCCGATCCGGCGCAATGGATCAGCGACCTTGGCGCGCGCCAGCCGGTTATCCACTTCAAGGACATGGTGGTGCTTCCGGACCGCACGCAACGGTTCACCCCGGTCGGCGCCGGCAATCTGAACTGGCCGCGCATTGTGGCGGCGAGCCGGCGCAATGGATCGCCGACCTGGCGCGCCGCCAGCCGGTTATCCACTTCAAGGACATGGTGGTGCTTCCGGACCGCCCGCAACGGTTCGCCCCGGTCGGCGCCGGCAATCTGAACTGGCCGCGCATTGTGGCGGCGAGCCGCGGCGTCGGCGTGGAATGGGCGCTGGTGGAGCAGGACCAGACCTACGGCGCCGACCCGTTCGCGGAACTCGCGGCGAGCCTGCGCTTTCTGCAGGGGATGGGCATAAGTTAGACGGATGCGACGGATGCGGGCGGCCATTGACCACCTGGTGTACGGCGTACCGGAGTTGACGGCGGGGGTTGCACGGCTGGCAGACCTGCTCGGCGTCACCGCCGCCCCCGGCGGCAGCCACGAAGGACGCGGTAGCCACAACGCGCTACTTTCGCTCGGCGACGGCGCCTACCTCGAAATCATCGCTCCCGATCCGGCACAGCCGAAGCCTCCCGGGCCGCGTCCGTTCGGCCTCGACTCGCTCACCGAGCCGCGTATGGTCACCTTCGCCGTGCATGCGGAACGCAGCGGCGGGGCGGAGCCGGAGGCGGCGGCGGGCCGGCTGCAACGCTGGCGTGCGCACGCCGTGTGGCCTGGGGACGGCCCGGGGCCGGGGGGTGGCGGGAGGCGGCGCGCCGCCGGCGGGCGCGCGGCCGTCTGCAACGCTGGCGTGCGCACGCGGGGTCGCATGGCTACGCCCCGGGCCCGGTGGCTGCCGGAAGCCGCCGCCGCCCCGACGGCTCGCTGCTGGTCTGGCACCTATGCCAGCACCAGGTGCTGCCGTTCGACGGGTTGGTGCCGTTCCTGATCGACTGGGGCGCGGCCGGTTCGCCGGCCTCCTCGACCCCGCCGGGCTGCCGGCTGCTCGCCGTGGAGGTGTGCTCGCGACAGCCGGAGCCGGTTGCCGCCGCGCTGCGTGCGCTCGGGGTTGCGGCACCGGTGCGCCACGACGATCGGCCCGGCCTGCGGGCCACGCTGGCCACGCCGCGCGGTACCGTCGAGTTGCACTGACCCGGCGGCGGCGCGCGACCTGCGCCCTGTGCCCTGCGTACGCGCCGCGCCCGACTCGGACCGCTACGCGCGACCCGAGCGGCGCTACAACGGCGCGGACCCGGGAGCCAGGTGGTCGTTGACGACAGACTCGTTCAACTCCACGCCGAGACCGGGCCCTTGCGGCACCACGAATCGGCCACCGGCGATCAGCGGCTCCGGGCTGCGCACCAGGTCCCAGCGCCACGCCACCTGGTCGGAATGATACGGCAGTTCCATGCTGTTCAGGTTGCGCACCGCGGCGCACACGTGCGAGCTCGCCACCAGGCCCAGCGGCGAGGTGATGTTGTGGGCTGCAAACGGCAGGTAATACAGGTCGGCAAGGTCGGAGATCTTCTTCGCCTCCGCCATGCCGCCGGTGGCGGCGACGTCCACGTGCACGAGGTCGCACGCCTGCTGTTCGATCAGGTCGCGGAATCCGTCGCGGCGGTAGCGCCACTCCCCGGTGCAGATCGGGATCGGCGTACTGCGCGTCACCTTGGCGAGAGCGGCCGTGTTCTCCGGTGGCACCGGATCTTCCAGAAACATGAGCCGGAACGGAGCCAGACGTTCGGCGAGCAGCAGCACGTCGCGCACCTGGTAAATGCCGTGACAATCGATTGCCAGGTCGACGTGCTCTCCGGCCCCCGCGCGCGCGGCCGCCACCAGTTCCGTCATGAACTCCAGTTCCGCCCGGCTCAGGCCGCGCGCCAACAGGTCATGACTCAGTTCATCGGCGGAGTGGTCGATGTCAAACTTGATGGCATCGAATCCCTCGTTGGCCGCTTCACGCGCCCGTTCCCGCCAACTCGACGGCGTGTTTTCCATTCCGATTCCGCGCCCGACATCGGCGTACAGTCGAACTCGATCACGGTACGCGCCGCCGAGCAGCCGGAAGGCAGGCACACCGAGCGCCTTTCCGGCCAGATCCCACAGTGCGGTTTCGACACCGCCAATCGCCCCGACCAGCATACCACCGGACGAATCGCCGGTGTTCGATGTCAGCATCCGTTGCACGAGAGGCTCCACGTTGCGCGCGTCCGCACCTACCAACAGTGGCGCCAAGCGGCGCTCGATCAGCTCGCAGATACCTACTCCGGGATGCGCTTCTCCGGTTCCGGAGATTCCGGTATCGGTCTCCAGCCGCACATAGTTCCAGGTCTTGGTGCCCGCTACCGCAACCGTGTTCAGTGACGTAATGGTCATGAAGGCGTTATATCGCAGCGTGCGTATCGGCGCAATATTGACATGCGTTTTGGCGCGACAAGGGCTCTTGACGGATGCCCCAATTGACGACAATGGTATGGAAAATCTTGCGTTCACGTAGGAATCGCGGGACAACGACGGACCCGTAGCCGCACTTGACCCGCGCAAACCCGGAAACGCATTATTCGGTTACCGATCGCTTCGGCGAGGTATAACATGAGGGTGTGCGCAAGCAACCCAAAACAGATAGGAGGGCATCATGCCAAGATTCTCAATTCGTCAGCCGACAGAAGTCAAGGAGAAAGGCGTAACCAAGGCGCTTGTCGAGAAGTACGAGAAGTACATTGGTCGCATCGAGGGAGCCGCGGTCGGCCAGTTGACGTTCCGCGAGTCCGAGGACATCAATCAGGCCCGCGAAGCGCTGCGGGCTGCCGCCGACAAACAGGGTGTAGACCTGATCATTCGGCGGCCGCGCGGCGTCGACAACCGACTCGAGTTCCGCCGCCGCACCGGCTGATCAGCCGGTACACGGCCGCGGCCAACCAGCAACGGTTGCGGGCCGGACGCCCGGTATGTGTGCCGGGCGTCGGCCGCGGTCGTGCCCGTCCTTACCCCGACCACACACCGGCGTATAAGCTTGTTGCCCGGCCGCGACTCCTTGCGTAAGCTAGGCATGCGTGCACTGCCGCAGCGGCCCTCCGGAGTTCGTGTGCGGCGATAGCGGCTCCACCGGTCACGCAGGGAGGCCCCGTGATATCAGTGGACAACGTGACCAAGGTGTATCGCAGCGGCAGCACCGAGGTCGCGGCCCTGCGCGGCGTCAGTTTGCAAGTGGAGGATGGTTCGTTTCTGGCCATCGCCGGCCCCTCCGGTTCCGGCAAGACCACCTTGCTCAACTTGATCGGTTGTCTCGATACGGCTTCCAGTGGCGAGGTGATAATCGGCGGCGTGCGCGTCTCCGACTCGAACCGCAAGCAGCTTGCCCTGTTTCGGCGCCATCATCTCGGTTTCATCTTTCAATCGTTCAATCTCATCCCGGTGCTTACCGCTTACGAGAACGTCTCGTTCGCACTGTCGTTGCTCATTCGCGACCGCACACGGGTGCGCGACCGGACCATGGCGATACTCGCCGACGTCGGTTTGGCAGACATGGCCGACCGCCGCCCGGGCGAACTGTCCGGGGGCCAGCAGCAGCGGGTGGCGATTGCGCGCGCACTGGTAAAGGGCCCGGACATCGTGCTCGCCGACGAGCCCACCGCCAATGTCGACTCGGAGACCGGCGAGGGGCTGCTGGAGTTGATGCGCGAGCTCAACCGGAGGCACTCGACCACCTTTCTGTTTTCCACCCACGACGGCATGGTCATGGACTATGCAGACCGTCTGGTAACGTTGCAGGACGGCCGGATTACCGGTGATGAGACGCGCCCCGCCGAGAGCCAGTCGGCGGCTGCAGCGGGCAGCGGGTAGCGGGCCGATGGCATCGCTGTCGTCGCGCGCACTGACCTCTGCACCGGCCGCGTCCGGGGCAGCCTCCCGCGGCGGGGGCGGTAACGGGAAGTTCCTGCTCCGGTTGGCGTGGCGAAATCTGAGCCGGCACCGGCGCCGCACCGTTATCACCACCGTCGCCCTGGCGGTCAGCGTTGCGGTGCTGATCTTCATGGACTCCATGCTCGGCGGCATCGACCAGGAGTCGCAGCGCAATCTCGTGTGGTACGAAACCGGCTCCGGCAGGGTGGTCACTCACGCCCAGTTGGAAGACTTGGACCAGGTGGCTCTGAAGCATGAGCTGGTCGACTACCTCCCCCTCTCGGAGGCGCTGTCTGCGCGCGGCATTGCCAATACGCCGCGTGTCGGATTTGTCGGGGAACTGTTTTTCGGCGAGGGATCATTGCCGATTCGGCTGATCGGCATCGATCCGGACACCGACGAGGACGTTTACCGGTTGCGGGACTCTCTGTTGCCGGACAGCTCGTACCTTGAAGCCGGCATACCCGGGCTCATTCTCGGTTCCTGGACCACCGACGACCTGGGACTCTCGCTTGGCGACTTCGTCGAGGTTCGGACCCGCACCCGGCATGGCGCCATGCAGGTGTTGGAGCTTGAGCTGGTCGGTATCCTGCTCAGTCCCAATCCGACGATTAACCGCGGGGTTGGCTACTTGCCGCTTGATGTCGCCCAGTATGACCTGGAGATGGAGGGTGTCACCGAAATCTCCCTCGGCGCCCTGCCGTCCGGTCTGGGGCGTCCGATCGCGGTTCCCACCGGCGCCTTCCTGAACCGCGAGATCGAGCGCTTGAATGCCGAGCTGGGAGCACGATTTCCGAACGCGGCGGCCGTCGGATGGCCACAGTTGGCGCGCGACTATCTGGCGTTGATGGAAACCAAGAGTTCCAGCAACGCCATGTTGCTGTTTCTCATCCTGCTGATTGCTGCAGTCGGTATTTCCAACACCATGTTGATCGCGGTGTACGAACGCATCCGCGAATTTGGCATGATGCGCGCCCTTGGCATGGACGATGCGGCGATCCGGGCAACGATGGTGTTTGAGGCGGGCATTATTGGCCTGCTCGGGTCAATGGCGGGGCTCGTCGTGGGCGCGGCCGCCACCTTCTGGCTGGTCAATTGGGGAATCGACGTAAGCGGACTCTACGGTGACGTGAGTATCGGGTACCGGGTTACCGGCGAGTTCCGAGGCGCCTGGAACCCCGGCACCTTGGCGACTTCGGTGGTGTTTGGCGTGCTTGCGAGCATGGCGATCGCACTGTTGCCGGCGCGCCGGGCGCTGCGTCTCGACGTGGTTCAGTGCCTTCGTCATGAGTGACGGGATGCGTCATGAGTGACGGGGTGCGTCATGAGTGACCGGATGCGGGCGAGCGCATGAGCCGATGGGGGTGAATCGATGAAGCTGTGGCGAATTGCCTTGCGCAACGTGGCGCGCAACAAGCGCCGTTCGCTGCTGTCCGGAACCGCCATCGCGGTGGCGACCCTGTCCGTGGTGCTGCTGTTCTCGCTGATTGCCGGCATGCTCGGCGACACGGTGGCCATCGCGCTGACCTATGACACCGGCCATGTGCAGGTGCGCCACCCGGAGTTCGGCCGCTACGAGCACCTCAGTCCCGTGCACCTGGCGGTGTCCGACGCGGAGACCGTGCAGGCGCGGCTCGAAGCGCTGCCGGTGGTGGCCTCGGTGCTGCCGCGGGTACGGTTTGGCGGGGCCATCTACCGGGAAGACCAGAACCACGCCGTGTACGGCATCGGCGTCGACTTTGGCCGCGAGATCGCGGCCGCCGCCCAACGCCTGCCGCATCTTGCTCCTGACGCGGGCGCGCCGCCCGCCCTGGATGATTTCGCCCGGATGTGGCGGCTGGATCTGTTCGGCGGCGTGCTGCCCGATCCCGGGGCGCGCGAACTGCTCATGTCGAAGACGCTCGCCGACGAGTTGGGCGTGACAACGGGCGACAAGCTGACGATTCTCACCCGCACCGCGGTGATGAGCACGCAGGCGTGGACCTTCCGCATCAGCGGGCTGGTGGGGTTCCCGGTCGGCGGACTGAGCCGGATGGTGCTGCTGCCGATCGGCGTGGCGCAACGTTTTCTGCAGCTCGACGCGACCGGCGCGGTCACTGACCTGGTGCTGTACACTGCCCGCGACGATCAGGTGCCGGACCTTGTGGCCGCGGTCAGCGATGCGGTCGGAGACCGGCTGCAAGTGCGATCGTGGACCGAGGAAAACGCCATGTACCGGCTGCTTCAGCTCGCGACGCGCATTTACGACATCATCTCGCTGGTGTTCTTCCTGCTGGCCACCACGGTAATCGTCAACACGACAATGATGGTGGTGTACGAGCGGATGCGCGAAATCGGCACCATTGCGGCGCTTGGCATGACCGGTGCGCAGATTACCCGGTTGTTTTTCCTGGAGGCGCTGTTTATCGGGGTGGCTGCCGCGCTGGTTGGTGTGGGCCTGGGAATTGCCGTGGTACTGCCGCTGTCGCAGGTCGGGATCGATTACACCGAGGCCATGGAAGGAGTGGAATTGAACATGTCGAATATCATTTACCCGCAACTCAGCCTGCGTTCCACGGCGCTGGTGCTGTGCTACTCGATTGCCGTGACCGCGGCCGCATCGTTCTGGCCGACCCGACGGGCGGCCAGGTTGCACCCGGTTACCGCGCTCCGGGCGACCTGACCATGATTCGCACTGCAACGCGCCGTATGCGGCCGTGCGCGCGCCGGCTGCTGGTGGCGGCCGGCGCCGTCGTGCTTGCGCTGGCGGCGGCTGTCCCTGCGCTTGCCCTGACCGGCGACGAGATAATCCGCCGCATGGAACGGCACGAGCGCCACGATTCGATGCAATCCACCGGGTCGATGGAGATTACCGATCGATTCGGAACGCGCACCAAGTCCTTCATGTCCACCGCCCTCGGCGATGACCGTTCGCTGCTGGAGTTCACCAACCCGGAGGAAGCGGGCCAGAAGGTGTTGCGCCTGGAGGACGAGATCTACCTGTATTTCCCGGACTCGGAGGATGTCATCCACCTGCAAGGCGCGGCGCTGCGCGACAGCGTGCTCGGATCGGACTTCTCCTACGAGGACATGACCGGCAGCAGCAGCCGGCTGAACGACTACGAGGTCGTGCTGGAGGGTACCGAGGAGATTGACGGCCACGAGACCTACCGGTTGCGGCTGACCGCGAAGCGGCGCGATGTGGTGTACCCGGTGCAGGTGGCCTGGGTCGACAGCGAACGATTCGTTACCCGCCGGGTGGAATTGTTCTCGCGCCGCGGCCGGGCGCTGAAGCGGATGGCGGTGACCGAGTTTCGCGAGGTCGGCGACAAGGTGATCGGGACCCGGTTGGAGATGTCGGACTTCATGAAGAAGGAGTCGATGACGGTATTCACCATCGATGACATCGCCATTGATGAACCGGTCGACGAGAGCCTGTTCTCGTTAGAGGAGCTGACTTTTTGACCGTGGGCCGCGCCGCGGCGCTGCTCCTGTTGGCGACGGCGGCAATTGCCGCCGCCGATCTTCGCAGCACGGTAACGATCGATGCCCGGATGAACGCCGTCTCGCATCCCGAGGAGTCGGTGTGGCTGGGCAGCGGCGGCAGCGCCAGGCTGGACCTGGCCGCAACCGGCAACCGCAGCGTTCGCGGCCAGTTGCGCATTTCCGCGGACCTGCATCTGCCGCCGGCGGCGCCCGGCGCCGCGGGGAGCGATCGCGACCACCTGGTGACCAGTCTCGGCGTGGAGCGCGCCTTCATCCGGGCGCGGCTGCCGGGATTCCGCCTCACCGCCGGCAAGACGCGGCTGTCGTGGGGAAGGGGGCGCTTTTTCAATGCCGGAGACATCCTGTTCGGCCAGAACCCGGGGTTCTCTTCCGGCGCCGGCGAGTACCTGACCGCCACCGACTGGCTCGTTGCCGCCTACGTGCCCGTCGACCTGCGATCCTTCCTGGAGGCGGTGGTGCTGCCCCCTCCCCTGCCCGCGCGCCTGGCCGACACCGCCGCCGGGGCGCGCGCCGTGATCCGGATCGGCGAACTGACCAGCGAGGCAGGCTACCTGTTCGGGCCCGATTCGGGTACGTCCACGCAGCGCGAACATCGCGCGTTCGTGAGCCTGAAGGGCGCGCTGGCCGGGGTCGACTGGCACCTGAGCGCCGGCTCCGCACTGCCGGCCGACGGCGGTCCCGACCTGCGCGAGGCGGCACAGGACCGCCTGTTCGTTACCGCCGGCGGGTTCGGGTTCGTGGACCTGGGGCCCGAATCGGGGCTGCTGAACGTGCGGCTGGAGGCCGGCGTGCGGCCGTGGCGGAGCTGGCAGGAGCAATCGGGAACGCCGTCGGCACTGGATCGGTACGGCCTGTACCTGTTCCCGGAGGTCGGCTTCGCGCCGGCGGACAACTGGAACCTGAGCCTGAGCGGGGTGATTTCGCCGATCGACGGATCGGCCGTGACCGCGGCCGGCGCCTCGTGGAACATCCTGCAGGGGTTGACGTTCAGCCTGTACGTGTCGGCGATGCTGGGCGACGCCGATGACACCTTCGCGTGGGACCGTGCGGGCAGTCTGGCCGCCACCCTGGGGGCGAGATTCGTGTTCGGCTCGTCGTGAACCCTGGCCGTGCAGCTACGCCGAGTGCGTCGGACCGGGGCGCCGGGTTGCGGTATTTGCTGCTCCTGGCGTGGCGCAATCTGGCACGCCACCGGCGGCGCACCGTGATTACCCTGCTGGCGCTTGCGTTCAGCATCGCCGTATTCATTTTCATGGACTCCATGCTGCGCGGGATCGACAAGGAATCGCAGCGCAACCTTGTGTGGTACGAAACCGGTTCCGGGCGGGTGGTTACGAGCGCGCAGCACGACGACCTGGACCGAGTGGCGCTGAAGCACGAACTGATCGAATACCGCCGGGTGGGGGCGGTGCTGGCGGAGCTGGGCATTGCCAACACGCCGCGTATCGGCTTTGACGGCGAGATGTTCTTTGGCGAGGGTTCGTTGCCTATTCGGCTCATCGCCATAAATCCGGCGACCGACGGCGAGGTGTTCCGGTTGCAGGACACTCTGGTTGCGGGCAGCGACTACCTGGAGCCGGGCTCGTCCGGTCTGATTCTGGGTGCGTGGATGACCGATGACCTCGGAATGGTGCTTGGCGACATCGTCGAGGTGCGCACCCGTACCCGCCACGGCGCGATGCAGGTGTTGGAGTTGGAGCTGGTTGGCACCCTGCTGAGCCCCAACCCCACCATCAACCGCGGCGTCGGGTTCGTGCCGCTCGACGTGGCGCAATACGACCTGGAGATGGAGGGCGTCACCGAGATCGCGCTCGGGGCGATGCCCTCACGTCTCGGCCGTCCGGTGGCGGTTCCCACGGGAACCTTTCTGGCACGCGAAATCGACCGAGTGAGCGCCCGGCTGGAGCGGGAGTTTCCCGGTGTGGCGGCGGTGGGCTGGCCGCGGCTTGCGCGCGACTACCTGGCGATGATGGAGTCGGAGAGATCCGGCAACGCCCTGTTGTTGTTGCTGGTGTTCCTGATCGCCGCGGTTGGGATCTCCAACACCATGTTGATCGCCGCGTACGAGCGCATACGGGAGTTCGGGATGATGCGTGCGCTCGGCATGGCCGACGGCGCGCTGCGTGCCACGATGGTAATCGAGGCGGGCCTCATTGGCTGTTTCGGGTCGCTGTGCGGTGTGCTGCTCGGTGCCGTCGCGGTGTACTTCCTGGTCAATCAGGGCATCGACATGAGCCGGTTCTACGGTGACATCAGCCTCGGCTACCGCGTTACGGCGGTGTTCCGCGGTGCCTGGAACCCGGGCACGATGGCGGTTGCGATGGCGTTCGGCGTGCTCGCGAGCATGGTCATCGCACTGCTGCCGGCGCGCCGCGCACTGCGCCTCGACATCGTGCACTGCCTGCGTCACGAGTGATTGTGCGGTATGATGAAGGGAACCATGCTGCACGTCATAGTTACCATGAACATCAAGCCGGGCAGGCTTGATGATTTCCTTGCCCTGGCCCGCCAGCTCGCTCCGCTGGTGCACGCCGAACAGGGCTGCATCCGCTACGACTACACGCTCGACACGGCCTCGCCGCTCTCCATTCAGGGCGAGATTGACGATCATCGCGTGACGCTGATCGAACAGTGGGAGTCACCCGCGGCGCTGGCCGCCCACCTGCAGGCGCCGCACATGAAGCAATACGGTCCCGCGATGGGGGCGCTGCGCACGGGCGAGGTTTCTGCCCGGGTGACGCGTCCCATCGACGGGGTCTGACCGGCCTCGCCGCCCGGCGCCTGGCGTGGTGCGCTCCGGAGTCGTCGCGCAGATAGCGTCCGGGTATCTGGGGGTGCTGCGGGTGGCGGCGTTCCTGGTAGCGATCGTGGCCGGCGCGGCGGCGGCGGGAGCGCTGATCGCTCTGCCGCTGTGGCTGTTCGCGACGCACGCCACCGTCGTCTACAACTGGTTCGTAGTGGTTGGATTGGCCGGCGGGGTGACGGCGGCCGTTGTCGGGCGCGTGTTGCGCCGGGCACGCAGAGCACCAAGCACGGCCGGTCACCTGCGCCGCACCGCCGCCCGTGCGGCGCGCGGCGCGGCACGGGCGTTGGCGGTCGCCGTCCTGGCCGTTGTCGCGCTGCTGGTATTTGCCCGTGGCGGTACGGCTGCCGGTCTGGCCGCCGCGCCGATCGTAGCCGTGCTGGCCGGGGCGGTGCTGTTCATTCCGTTCCGCCGCCGGCCCGGCTCGTAAACGGGCGAGAACGAGCGTACCGAAAACTATTGAACTGCCAACGGGTGCTGGTCTATACTGTTATTCAGGCTCCTCGGGAGTAGTGAGGCGGGTCGCCGCTGCCTAGCGCAAGTGCGGCTCGTCCTGCCCCTCAGGTTTCGCCGTTGGCTGTCGATAATGAGGGTGTCGGTTACAAGATTAAGTTCCCCTCCCAGTTTACTTCGTTTTGTGCCGGCACCTGAAAGGGTAGGTCGGCCCCCTCTTGGGGGGGCCGACCGTTTTTTTGCCGGCGTTCGGTGTGGGCGATGTCCGGGAGGTGACCCTTCATTGCCCGAGTAGGGGTTGTCGTCTGCCTGCTGATCGCCGTTGCGGTCGGCGCCGCAGTAGGCCTGTCGACCGCGGGAACCCGGAACATTCGCAGCCTCGACGTGTACGAACGGGACAGGCCGGCGCTGCCGACGCAGATCCTCGACCGGCACGGCCGTCTCATCACCCAGTTCTTCCGCGACCAGAAACGAGACATCATCCGCTATGAGGAGTTGCCGCCACACCTGATTCAGGCGCTTCTTACCCGCGAGGATCGCCACTTCTTCGAACACCGCGGATTCCGCATTCCCGATACGGTGCGCGCCGCCTGGAACATGGTCTCGGGCCGCTTCTGGTCCGGCGGCTCCACCATTACCCAGCAGCTCGCCGGCTCGATTTACGCCGACCGTACCGAGATCACCATCCGCCGCAAGCTGGTCGAGTTGTGGTGGGCCATCCAGTTGGAACGCTGGCTCACCAAGAACGAGATCCTGGAACGGTACCTAAACCTGGTCTACTTCGGCGAAGGCACCTACGGCGTCGAAGCAGCTTCGCAGTTCTACTTCAAGCACTCGGCCCGCGACATTACGCTCGCCGAGGCCGCGATGCTGGTAATTCAACTGAACCGGCCCGGCGGCAACTCCCCGATCAACCATCCGAATCGCGCCCGCGTCCTGCAGCGCGAAATCCTCAACCAGATGGTGGAACGCGGGCTGGTCACCGCCGAAGAGGCGGACGTGTCGTTCAAGCAGTATTGGGACAACTACGACTTTACGCGCTCCAACCGCTCCACGGCATTTCTGGAGCGGGAGGACGCGGCCCCCTACTTCAGCGAGTACGTACGCGGCCGGCTGGACGAGTTGATGCTCGGCTCGATGGATGTGTATCAGGACGGGCTGATTGTCCGGACCACGCTCGACCTCGACTACCAGCACGCCGCCCAGCAGATCCTTTCCCGCCACCTCGAGCGGGTCAACACGGCGCGCAGCAACAGCGCCGGGCGGCGTCACTCGGCCGCCGATACCACTTTCCTGCCGATGGTCGATCTGCTGTCGCTGACCTTCGGCATCGACGGCATGCGGGTGGCGGGCATTCGGGAGCGCAAGCAGGGCACCGACCTGTTCGTCAAGGAGCTGGCCCCGGCGCTCGACGTGTTCGGTATGATGCTCGACGATCGTGACCTGCGCACCATATCCACGGCCGCATACGGGCGTGGGGAAAAGGAGGCGCGGCGAACCCAGGTGGAAGGAGCGGTGATTACGCTCGACGCGCGCAGCGGCCATATTCTCGCCATGGTAGGCGGCAGCGAATTCGGCACCGGCAACCAGTTCAACCGCGCCACCCAGGCGAAGTTGCAACCGGGGTCCGCGTTCAAACCGCTGTACTACTCGGCGGCGATCAGTTCCGGAAGCTTCACGCCCGCTACCATGATCACCGATGCGCCGGCGGTGTTCATCAACGACGACGGAACCCCTTACATCCCGCTCAACTACAAGGGCGAGTGGACCGGCCGAGTGCTGCTGCGCACCGCCCTGGCGCGGTCAATGAACGTACCCTCTCTCAAGGTGCTGGAGGCGATCGGTTTCGATGCCGCGATCGAGCGGGCCAGCCGGATGCTGGGCATCGAGACGCCAGCCGAGATTGAAGCGACATTCCCGCGCAAGTACCCGCTCGGCCTCGGGGTAATCGCCGTGTCGCCGCTGCAGATGGCCCGCGCCTATGCGACCTTCGCCAATCACGGGCAGGCAGTGTCCCCGCTGGCCATTCAGTACGTGATGGATCGTAACGGACGCATGGTACTGGAAGTGGAGAAGGATCTGCGCGCGCGGCAGGGCGCGCACCAGCAGGAACGACAAATCATGACTCCCGAGGCGGCGTACGTGATGACCGACCTGCTGCGCAGTACCGTGCAGTGGGGTACGTTGCGCTACGCCTCCGGTACGGTCGGCGGCTTGCAGGCCCACACCGCCGGCAAGACAGGCACCACCCAGAACTGGTCGGACGCCTGGACGGTCGGGTTCACCCCGTCGCAGGCCACGGCCCTTTGGATGGGCTTCGACGAGCGTGGCGAGACCCTGGGCCTGAACCTTACCGGAGCGACCGCGGCCGGCCCCGCCTGGGCCGAGTACATGAAGGCGGTGGAGCCGGCGGAGCCGGTGCGCTTTGTGCGCCCGGCAACCGGGCTGATCGAAGTTACCGTAAATGCACGCTCCGGTCTGCTGCCGTCCGGCGCCGCGGACGAGGAGATCATCCAGGAGATCTTTCTTGCCGGAACCGATCCCAAGGAACGCGACGGCCTGCTGGCGTATGAGTCGGAACGGCGCGGCGAGATCGTGGACAACCTGCGGCTGGCGATGCGGCGGGTGGATACCGGGCCGCCGCTCGGCCTGGCATCCAATCCGCTGGCTCCGGCCGGGACGGCGCCTCCGTTGACGCCGGGCGGCACCGGTACGGCAACGCGGCCGCCACCGCCGAGCGGCAGGAATCCGTTGCTCGATTAGAGGCACCAGGGAGTATCGACCATTGGAACTGCGCTATTCGTTGGATCATCACTGGGCGCGACGCGACTCCGCGGAACGCATCACCGTCGGCCTGTCCGAATTCGCCCAACGGGAGATGGGAGAAGTCGCCTACCTTGAGTTGCCGGAAGTGGGCGTGCGGGTGGCCGCGGGGGCGGCGATCTGCGCCATCGAGTCGCTGAAGTCGGCGGGTGAGCTGTACGCTCCGGTCAGCGGCACGATCGTGGCGCGCAACGAGGAACTGGCGCACAGCGGCGGCGGGCGCCTGATCAACAGCGATCCCCTGGGCGCTGGTTGGGTGTTCGTGATGGAAATGGACGATCCGGGCGAATACGCCACTCTGTTGTCGGCATCCGAATACGCGCGCCGTACTGCCGGCGAAATATAGCAGCCGGTGTTTCGCCACCCGCTGCACACGCCGATAAGTGAAACATGCAGGTCCGCATCGACGCGGTAGTGGTGCGTGAGCGAATCCGCTCCGACTTGGGAGAGTTGGAGGCGCTGATGGAGAGTCTGCGCCGCCATGGGCAGTTCAGCCCGATACTGATTACGCGCGATTCCGAGCTGATCGCCGGCCACCGCCGATTGGAATCGGCGCGGCGGCTCGGTTGGAGCAGCATTGAGGCGGTAGTGCTGGATCAGGCCAGTGACGAGACGTTGCTGGAGCTGGAAATCGAGGAGAACGTGCAGCGCAAGCAGCTCAGCCACGAGGAGCTGGCGGCGGCCGTGGCACGCCTCGAACGGCTGCGCCGTCCCTGGTGGTTCGAGCGCCTGCTCCGCTGGTTGAACATGCGCTGGCGGCAGCTTACCTGGTGGATTGGCGTCCCACGCGGGCGCTGACCTGTTCGCGAGTGACCGAGTACCAGAGCGGGCGCCCATGCGGACAGTGCTGCAGGTCGATGGCAAACGACTCGGTTGCAATGGCAGCGGCAGCGTCGTGGTCCAGTACCTCGCCATCCTTTACCGCCAGCTTGCACGCGATGTCGGCGAGCATCGCACGTTCCAGGTCCTGTTCACTGCCGCGCATTCCGGCGACGTATTTCGTCAGCCACTCCGCCGGTAGTTGATGCAGCGGCTCGGCCAGCGCGGTGATGCGTCGCGGCCGGTCCGCCTCCAGTTCCACGACGATGCCGATTTCGCCGAGCCGGTCGCGTAGCTCGCGCAGCGCATGCGCTGCTTCCGTGTCGAGGTCGAGTTCGATCGGGATCAGCAGTTGCTGGATTGCGAACGAGCGCCTGCGCAGCCGCTCGTAGAGTACCCGTTCGTGGGCGGCGTGCTGATCGACGAAGTAGAGGGTCCGGCCGATCTCGACCAGCAAGAACATGCCCAGCGACTGGCCGATGTATCTGACGGCCGCGCTGCGGTCCGGACGCGGGGCGCTGTCGGTGGCGGCGGCGGGCCCGGGGGTGATAATGCCGAGCGCGCCGGGCGGCGCGGCTTGCGCAGTGAATTCGGGCGCCGCGGGGGCCGCCGGGGCCTGCTCCGCATAGCGAAGCGGCGGGTCCGCCACCGCGGCCGGCGGACGCGCCGGCGCGGAGTAGGCGCGGTCGCCGGGAGCCGGGAACGGCAGCGACCCCGACGCCCCGGGTGCCGGCGGCAGCGGCGAGCGGTGGCCGAACCGGACCGCCGCCTGCTGCACGACTTTCACGACCGCCTGATGCAGCGGCGCAAGACTCCGGAACCGAGCCTCCCGTTTCGCCGGATGGACGTTGAAGTCCACCAGGTGGGGGGCGATCTCCACGAACAGGCACGCGACCGGGTGGCGGCCGCCGGGCACGATGGCGCCGTAGCCGTATTCGAGCGCCTGCGCCAGGCCGTATTGCTGAATGCGCCGCCGGTTCACGAACACCATGAGCCGCGATCGGTCGCGGCGGGCAAGCTCCGGGCGGGCGCCGATTACCGTAACCTGGAAATCCGAGAAGTCGCGCTGCGCCTCGAACAGGTCATCGGGCGACACCGGGCTGCCGAGCACATCCGCTACCCGGTAGCGAAGCTCGGCGCCGGCGAGCGTGGTGTCCGCCTCGCCATCTACCGAAACACGAAAGGTCACCCGCGGATGAGCGAGTGCTTTCTCCAGCACCATTCGCCGGCACAGGGTGGTCTCGGTACCGGGACGGCGCAGGAAGCGGCGCCGCGCCGGCAGGTCGGCGAACAGCCGGGTCACCTGGATGCGGGTGCCGGGCGCCGCGGCCACGCCGGTGATGCGCCGCCCGTGACTGTCTGCGACCAGGCGGGCCGCCATCCCTACCGAGCGCGGGCGGGATACCACTTCGAGGCGCGCGCACGCGGCGATGCTCGCCAGTGCCTCGCCGCGGAACCCGAGCGTGGTGACGGTCTGCAAGTCGTGCTCGTCGTTGATCTTGGAGGTCGCGTGGCGCAGGCCGGTGCGCTCCAGTTCGGAGCGCGCGATGCCACGGCCGTCGTCGTGCACGGCAATCTGGCCGAGGCCGCCGGAGTGGAGTTGCACGTCGATCTCGCTCGCGCCGGCGTCGAGTGCGTTGTCGATCAGTTCGCGTACGATCGAGAACGGGCGCTCGATTACCTCTCCGGCGGCGATGCGGGCGGCAACGTCGGGTTCGAGCACGCGAATGGCGTCCGGTGCGTGTGCCCGGCCATCGCCGCCGGCCGCTACCGCCGGCATTTCTTTTCCGGCGCGGCGGCCAGCCGTGCTGTTATACTGGCCGCGAGACGCTCGATGGTTGTTTCCATGCTGCATTTGACCATTGATCTTCCCGGCTTGGGTTCACTGAAGGAAAAGCGCCGCGTGATCGGCTCCCTGAAGGAACGGGTACGCCACAAGTACAGGGTATCGATTGCCGAGGTGGGCGCCAACGAGTTGTGGAACGTGGCTGAAATCGGGTGTGCGGTAGTATCCAATTCGCATGCGTTCGGTGAGTCAGTGTTGCACAAAGTCATAGCGTATGCAGAGGAGCACTTGGCGTTTCCGATCCGCGATGCGCAGGTGTTTTCCGAACACTACTGACCGACCGGTGCCACGAACGGACCACGGTCCGCGCGGCCCGCACGCGCCGGCTTGAATGACGGCGCGCAATCTGGTTACCTAACGGATGTGTCGCTGACCAGGGTCGGGCGGCTTGCGGCGGCGGTTCTGATTGCGGCACTGCTGTCGAGCTGCACCGGTGATGATTCCGAGGCAACCGGGGTGCCGGGCCAGACGGTGCCGGCCGATGACGCCGCCGGCGGTGACGACGGCAGCGTGCAAGCCGCGGCCGAGTCCGTGGATGGGTTCGAATCCACCGAGCCGTCTGCCGACTCCGATACGGAGATCGATCCGTCTTTCCTCTACCGGCGGGCGCCGCGTCTGCTGCCGCACGACTACGAGATCGGGCAACTGCAGGATTTGCTGGCGACCGGTCGGACCGAGCGCGAGGTGCTGGGTACTCTGCTGTCATTCCTTGCCGCACTTGCCGAGGGGACGATCGCGGAGGCGGCCATGGCTCCGGATCGCCGGCAGAGCCTGTCCCGGTCGCTGCAATTCCATGTACGTGACGGACGGCTTCCGCACGCGGCGCGGATCGGCGCGGTGACCGGCACCGAAGACCAGGTACACGTGGCATTGCGCTTGTTCGGCGAACCCGGCCGGGTGGCCGGGGAGGCATACCTGGAATCGACCCCGAGTGGTTGGCGCATCGCCGACCTGCAACTCGACCTGCAAAGGCTGGCGCAGCCGTACACCGCACCGACGGAGTTCGAGCCGAGCGCCGCGCGGTGGTTGCTGTTGAGTCCGTGACCTGGATTGGGAGCCGGCGGCATCCGGCTGGCGTGCTGATTCCGGCCATGGTAGCCTGCGCCCTGGCGGTCGGCATCGAGCCGCTCGCAGCTCAGGTTCCGCAAGTCCCGTGGGGGCCGGAGCGTACCCAGCCGCCGCCGAGCACACCCGCGGCGGAATCCGGGCAGCCGTCGGCGCTGGCCGAGATAGACCGGCTGGCGGCGCACACCGCGGCCTTTCTGCGCGATCACGTGCCCGACCGGGCCGGTGCGACCATCTGGGTTCTCCCCTTCATGACCGACACCGGGGTGGCGACACGGCTCGGTCACCGGTTGCAGAGCGCCGTCCATCTCCGGCTGCTGCGCGACTACGGCTCGGCTGAGATACGCGTCGCGGAGCGGCGGCCACTCCCCTCTCGGGCTCTGACCGGCGGCGTGCAGCCGCTGCCCGCCGCCGCGGCAGCGGCGAGCCATGCGCTGGAACTGGAGATTCAGCCGTTTCGCGAGACGCTTCGCGTCGTGTTGCGGGTATTCAGTTCCGGTGCCGTAAGTGCCGGCGAATGGGTCGACCTTCCGGTCAGCGAGGAACTGCAGGAACTGCTCGACGGCACGGGGACCGGCGCCGCCGCCGGCCGCGAGCAGCACGCCGCGCCCGGCGCGGCCACGGTGCCGGCGGTGGAGCCGGGCGCGGATCCGGGTGCGCCGCGGACGCCGCTGCCATCCGCCATTACCGTCGACCGCGGCCAGCAGCGGTATACCACCTCTGGCGAGGATTGGGTCACGCTGCAGGTGGCGGCGCCCGGATTCTACCTGCTTGAGGGGCGCTCCTTCTCCGGTCCTCTGACGCTTTCGTTGCACTATGACCGCAGCGGGCCGCCGGTGGTGACCGCGCGCGAAGACGCCGGCGCGGATGCCGGGCGCGACGCTGGTGGACTGCCCCGCGGAGTCGATCGCAAGCTCGGGATATTCTCCGGGCCACGGAGAAGTTACGCCCGCATCGGCAGTGCCTCCGAGGAACACGTGGCGTACTACCTGCGGTTACGGCCGTTGATCCCGGCGCGCCGCTTCGCCGACGGCACCGTGCACGCGGTCGCCCTTGAGCGCGGCACCGGGTTCCAGACGCTGCGGGTGTTTCGCTCCGGTTCCTACCGGGCAGTCGCCGATACGGATGACGGGCATGCCGAGTTGCGCGTGTTCAGCGTTCCGAACATGCAATGGATAGCACCGGCATCCGCAGCGGTACCCGGAGACACCGGTACCGTGGAGCCGGTCCCGCAGCGATATGAGCTTGCGGCCGGCGATTACCTGATCGAGGTGAGCGCGCCGCCGGAAGCGCCGGCGGCGCGGTTGTGCTGGGCCGCGTCCGACTCGAACGGCGGCTGTGCTGGTTGACAGCGAACCCCTACAGCGTTAACTATATGTGGTCCATCACGTAACAATTTCGGAGCAACGCTTGACGTTATACGAGGCTACATTCGTATTTCTCCCGGACGTGGAGTCCGTGGAGCGGGGAAAACAGGCAGTCCAGGAGATGTTCGCCAAAGCCGGGGTAAAGATTACCGGCGAGGATGACATCGGAGATCGGGTGCTTGCCTATAAAATCAGAAAACAGGAACGGGGATACTACTTCCTGTACGAGATCGAGTCCGACCCCCAGAAAGTCCAGGGACTCTATCAGGCGGCGGGTTTGGTTCCCGACATTCTGAAGTGCTTCATCGTACATCGCGTTGCCACGGCCGCCTCGGCGGCACCGCAGGCGGGATAGAGCGCGAGGATGGCTGACATCAATCACGTCACGCTGGTGGGACGCCTCACCCGCGACGCGGAGTTGAAGTACACCAACTCCGGTCAGGCGGTTTCCAAGATCGGCATTGCCATCAACCAGCGGCGCCGCCGGGATGACCAGTGGGTCGACGAGGCGCACTTCTTCGATTGCGTAGTGTGGGGCCGGACAGCCGAGGCTCTCAATCCCTACCTGGTCAAGGGCAAACAGGTCGGCATCGAAGGCCAGCTACGACAGGATCGCTGGGAGCAGGACGGCCGCTCGCGCAGCCGGGTGGAGATATTCGTCAACAATCTCCAGTTGCTCGGCGGACGCAACGACGGTGCAGCACCGCGGGACGACAGCCCCGCCGTGGGGCGCCCTTCGCAACCGCGCGCCGGCGCACCCCTGCCGGCGGCGGATGATTTCGACGACGATATTCCGTTCTAATTGTGAGGATCCTTGTTCATGTCTGACACCACTCCATCTGCACCCGAGTCAACGCTTACAGCGCCGTCATCGTATGGCGGGCCCGGCATGCGTGATCGGCGCGACAACCGCGGGCGTTCCCGCCCGGGCCGCCCGTTCTATCGAAAAAAGTACTGCAAGTTCTGTGCACGCAAGTTGAAGGGACCGATTGTCATCGACTACAAGGATACCGACACGTTGCGCCGCTACACGACCGACCGGGGCAAGATTCTGCCCCGCCGCGTAACCGGCAACTGCGCGAAGTGCCAGCGAAAGGTCTCGTCCGCGGTGAAGCGCGCACGTGCACTGGCGTTGCTCCCGTTCACGGCGCAATAGCACGCCTGCCGGCGACCGGTCTCGGCGGCGATCAAGCGCGCACGTGCACGGGCGCTGCATTCATATACGCCACAACAACACGTCTGCCGGCAATACGCCGCGCCTGGTGGCGAGCGCCACATGAATAGCCAGAGCGTTCCAAATCGTATCTGGATCGAAATCGGGATCTTCGCGGCGGTGGCGCTTGGCCTGTACCTTCTGACGCCAGGCGTATTCCTGTTTCTGATTCCGTTGCAGATGCTCGCCATTCGGCGCGGCAGCAGCGCGTTCAACCTTGCCGCGCTGCTGCTGGTGCTGCTGGCCGGGGTGGTGGAGTTGGCGATGGCGGGCTGGCGCAGCGATCTGCCTGCGGACGAAGGCTACCTGCGCAACATAGGCCTGTTCCTGTCGGCGCTCCTGCTCGGCGGGCTGTGGCTTGTCAACCAGCCGCGCGTGCTGCCCTATCGCAGTTTGCTGCGCATCCTCATCGCGACCGGAGCCGCCGGCCTGGTCGCGGTGCCGTTCGTCGGCGGCCTGGTGAGCGACCCCGAGTTCGTGCCGACGATGCGCAATTACATCGCCGGGCAGCCGATTCTGCGCCTCGGCATCGCCCCGAGCGACGCGCCCGGCGGAGCGGCCGTGACCACCGACCAGATCAACCTGTTCATCGACACGGTCGGCACGGTGCTGCTGCGCGGCGTCCTCTTCCTGTACATGGTGTACCTGATGGCGGCGTGGTGGCTGGGTTCGCTGTGGGGGGCGCGTACCATCGGCATTCGATCGCCGATCGGGCGGCTGCTGACCTTCCGCCTGGAGCCGTGGTGCATATGGGCGCTGCTGTTGAGCGGCGCGGCGGTGCTCGGAGATGCGCTCGGCGACCTCGGCGTACTCGGATATGTCGGTTGGAACGTGTTCTCGGTATTCCTGCTGCTGTTTGCGCTGCAGGGAATCGGTGTATTGCAGTGGCTGTTCAGACGGTATAATGTTCCGGGCCCGATGCGCGTCATGATCGGTGTGGCAATGGTGTTCATGCTGTTCCGCTCGGTCCTCACCTTCATACCGGTGTTCGGATTGCCGCTGCTCGGGGTGTCCGAGATATGGATCGACTTCAAGCGTCCGAAGCCGGGCGAACAGGACAAAGACGTTACCTGACGAGACGTCAGCTGACGATACTTCGGGTGACCCCGGAAACGACAGGAGTGAGAAATGAAAGTGATTCTGCAGCAAGATGTGCCGGGCCTTGGAGAAGAGGGCGACGTGTGCGAGGTAGCCACCGGCTATGCGCGCAATTTTCTGTTTCGCAGGCAGGCCGCACTACCCTTTACCAAGGACGCGATGACACGGCTCGAACATCGCCGCGGCGCTATCGAACGCCGCAAGGAAGAGAAGCGGGCGGGCGCGGCCGGCTTGTGCGAGCGGCTCGAGGGTGAGGAACTCACCTTCCGCATGACCGCCGGAGTGAGTGGCAAGCTGTTCGGATCTATCACCAATGTGGCGATTGCCGGCGAACTCGAACGGCGCGGTTACGACGTGGACCGCCGCCGCATCGAGGTGCCCGACCATTCGCTGAAGATGATCGGCGACCACACGGTCCGCATCCGGCTCTACGAAAGTCAGTCAGCAAACGTGAAGGTTGTGATCGAGGCCGACCAAGAATAGCTGAGGTGGCCGACACCGCCGCGCCGGCAGGCATACCGCTTCGGGACTCGATTCCGCCCCACAACATCGACGCCGAGGTCGCAACCATCGGTGCGTTGTTGCTTGATCCCGAGGCGCTGTCTACCGTGTTGCGCTATCTGCGCGCCGACGATTTCTACCGAGCGGCGCATCGCAAGGTATACCAGTCGATCCTGGCCTTGTTCGACCGTAACGAAGCCATCGACCTGATCACGCTGAGTGACGAACTCAACCGGATCGGCGAACTCGATGCATGCGGCGGCATGGCGCGTATATCGCAGCTCACCTCGGCCGTCCCTACCAGTGCCAACGTCGAGTATTACGCGCGCATCGTTCAGGCGCTCAGCATGCGGCGCGAGCTGCAGCGCATCGCGGCCTCGATCATTGCCGACTCGTTCGACGACTCGCGCGAGGTACGTTATATCATTGAGGAAGCAGAACGGCGCATCTTCGAGATTACCGACCGCCAACAGACCGGTTCGTTCCGGCTTGCGCGGGAGATCATCAACCAGACGGTCGACGCGATCGAACGGCTATACCACTCAAGCGGCAGCTACACCGGCATTCCGAGCGGGTTTGGCGATCTCGACAATCTGACCAGCGGGTTTCAGAACTCGGAATTCGTGGTAATCGGCGCGCGGCCTTCGGTGGGCAAGACAGCGCTTGCGCTCACCATGGCCGCCCACATCGCCGTGCAGCAGCGCAAGCCGGTGGGATTCTTTACCCTGGAAATGTCGGCCGTGGCCCTGATGCAGCGGTTGCTGGCCGCCGAGGCGCGTCTCGACTCGAATCGCATTCGCTCCGGTCTGCTGAGGCCTTCCGACTTCCACAAGATCACCGACGCGGCGGGACGCCTGTACGACGCACCACTGTTCATCGAAGACTCTCCGAATCTCAAGTTGCTCGACCTGCGCGCCCAGGCGCGCCGCATGAAATCGAACCACTCGGTCGAAATCGTCTTCATCGACTACCTCACGCTTATTACGTCAGAGAATCAGGATCTTCCCCGGCACGAGCAGATAGCCGAGATCAGCCGTTCTCTGAAGGCGTTGGCGCGCGAGCTCGACGTACCGGTGCTGGCGCTCTCCCAGGTACGCCGGGAGACCGAGGGCAAGCTCCCCAACCTCGCCGACCTGCGTGAGTCGGGTTCGATCGAGCAGGACGCCGACGTGGTGATGTTCCTGCACCGCGAGCGCGGTACCGACGAGAATCTGAACGAACGGGAGACCGACCTGATCGTGGCCAAGCAGCGCAACGGCCCGGTTGGCAAGATCAACCTCACCTTCTTCCCGGAATACACCACGTTCGAAGCTCACTCGTCGCGCACCTGACGCGACGGCTGCGCCAGGTATCGATCCGCCCCCGGCGAGTGGAAATATTCGCCGTTCGGCCGCACCACGATCCAATTGAAATCGCGGAACAGGTAGAAGTGAAACATCAAGGATCGCGTGAACCGGTTCCAGACGGTAAAGGTGGCGTCCGAGTTGCGCGCCACCAGCAAATCGCCGGCCACGACCAGTTCGCGCGGCTGCCGATCGGTGCGTTCCAGCTCCTGGAGCCGGGTACCGTCCCACACGCGGACCGCGTCCGCACCCAGTGTGGAGTACACCCGCTGACGGTCGGGAGCCTCGACAAGGGCGGCGGACAGGTCTTCGCCGGTGAATCCATGAACGACGCGCTGTCGAGCGAGGTCGTTGCCCTCACGCATCCGCAGCACGGTTCGCATGCGGCCGCGGGCGGCACCGTCCGGCGGCGGCTCCACGCCGAGGGTGAGGAGCTGTCCGTTGGCATGTTGCGCCATATCGTAGATGAGCAGCGCGTCATCCGGAATCAGCAGCGTCTCGGCGTGGGTGGCGTCGATCTTGAGGAGCGGCGTCGTCAGGTCACTGGTGCTGGTGCGTCCGGCAATAAGGTGGTCGCCGAAACTGACCACCTTGCTAGTGCCCGGGGCCCAGAATGCTCCCACCGGGTCCGGCGCCGGTATCCCGGACGCGGTCAGCACCTCGCTGACCGGATACAGGGTAATGTTGCCGAGCCCGTCGAGCAGCAGCAGCCGGTCGCCGACCACACTTACCTGGCTGAGCGGGGCGGCAAATCCGGAAATGCGCATTCGGTAGCGGCCGCTGCGTGGGTCGAGTGTACCCAACCGTCCGCTTGTCCCGTCCCGGTTCCACACCAGGACGGCGCCGTTGCCCGGCTGCTGCTGCAGGGTATCCGGGAGCAGCAGCCCGGCGACCGGCGGCGGTGGTGACGACGCCGGCGTTGGTACCACCGTCATTCCGATAGCGGTTCCGAACGGGTTGCGCAATACGCTGGCGGCGGCAAGCCGCGGCAAGCTGGTGGCGGCGGTGAGCGGTGCGTAGCCGGGCACGAGCGTCGCCGCCGACCGCTGCAGCCGGGCAACGGCGATGCGGCGCCGGGTAGCGACCAACAGCGTGTCGCCATCTGCCGCGAGTGCTTCCGGTACCACGAGTTCGTCACGCACGAACGGATCGGCGCCGGCCTGGTGAGCCTCCCATATCGCGCCGTCGGCGGCGAAGAACAGGGTGCGGCCCGCGTACGCCGCCGCCGTCGGAGTTTCATCGAGATACAGGCGGTATTCGGTGCGCGGCGTCAGGGCACGATCGAGTGTGTGCCGCTGCAGCACGAATACGTGATCCTCCCGTTCGTCCGGTTGCAGTACGCCGAGGCCGGCGAACTGATCGGCTACCGCCACCCTTGCCTGCCGCGATACCGCGAGCCTGCTGCGTACCGTACCGGTGACCACATCGATGGCCACCATGTCGTCTCCAGAACGCGCCACCAGCAGGTTCTTGTCGGCACTGAGTGCTATAGACTCCAATCCGGGCAGGGTCGGAACGACGCCCTTCACCGCGAGCGTAGCGGCGTCCCAATAACGTATTTCTCCGGTAGGCTGATAGGTCATGAGGGTGCGTTCGTTGGTCGAAGTCGCGACGTATGAAACGATGCCAAATGCGGCCGGGAGACGTTCCTGGTGCTCGCCGGTCGCCGGTTCGAGGAACACCACGCTGTCGAACTGAGCGCGGCTGTAGACGAGGGACGCGCCGAGGCTGGTAAACCCGACGTGCAGCGGGGCCGTGTCCAGGCGGTGGCGGTACAGCCGCCGCGCGCTCTGCCAATCCCACACCTCCAGCAGGTCGTCGCCCCCGGTGGAGCGCGCGACCGCGGCAAGCAGCGGGCGGTCGGGATGCAGGGCGATGCGCAGGACACGCACCGCACCGAGGCGGAGATGGCGGACAATGGTGCGGCGGTCGTGACTCCATATCCGCACCGTGCCGTCTTCGCCGGCGGAGAACAGCAACCGCCGCTGCCCATCGTAGGCGAGGTCGTAAATCGTACCGCGGTGGCTGGTGTCTACCAGCGGCAGCGGGTTGGCGGCCGCGGACGTACCGGCACAGGCGAGCAGCACCAGCGCGCACGCACGCAGCAGCGGCCGCGCCGGCCGCGCCGGCCGCGCCCTCCGGGATACGCGACGAGCCATGCTACCGGCCGACGAAGAACAGAATGTCGCTGAAGGTAACCGTGATCGCCAGCACCAGCAGCAGCGACATGCCGAGTGTCTGGATGCGATACACCACCGCCGGACGCAATGGCTTGCCGCGGATCAGCTCGGTCACGTAGAGCGCCAAGTGGCCGCCGTCGAGGGCCGGCAGCGGCAGCAGGTTCATGATGAACAGGACGATGCTGATCAGGCACAGCAGCCGAAAGAACCGTACCAGGCCGGCTCCGAAGCTGTTTTCAAAGCCGTCGGTGGCGGCGCGTCCGACAAAATAGGTAATGCGCAGCGGCCCCGCCACCTGGTTCCGCGCATTGCCGTCGAACAGCCTCGCGAAGCCGCCGAAGGTGAGCGCCATGGTGTTCCAAGTATCGTCAATTCCGCGGGTCAGTGCGGCGGCCGGGGACAGCCGGGGAGAACGTGATTGTGGAAGCCGAAAGCCAAGGCCCAGGTCCTCCGTTCCGGTGTCCGGCACCACCGTGAACGTGAGCGGCTGCCCCTCCCGTTCGACCGTGAAGTCGACCGGTGCGGCGCCATCCTGCAGCCGCTGCACGACGTCGATCGAGTGGCGCACCGCCATCGAATCGACCGCCACCACCCGATCACCGCTGCGCAACCCGGCGATCGACGCCGCGCCTCCCAGGCGCACGTCGATAATCGGTTCGATCCAGGGGTAGACCCAGATTCGTCCGGCCCCGGTGTCCGGATCGAGTTCCGGCGTGATGATGGCGGACAGCAGCATGCCGTCCCGCTCCACCGTAATCGGCAGGTCACGCGCCGGTGCAGGCGAGATGTGGCGGCGCAAATCCTGAAAGTTGGCAATGTCGTTGCCGGCGATCCGGGTGACGCGGTCGCCGCTCTGCAGACCAGCCGCTTGGGCGGGGGTTGGCTCCGATACCGCGTCGAGAGCGTAGTCGGAGGCCAGCACTATTCGGTTTCCCGGACTGTCGATTCGGAAGCCTGCCCACCAGATCAAGCTGAGCACGATTACCGCGAAGCAGAGATTGGCCAACGGACCGGCGACGATAATCGCGATGCGGCGCCACGGAGACGCCGCAAAGAATGACCCCGGCTCTGACGGATACTCCAGATCTTCGTTGCGCCACGCTTCGCGCAGGGCGCTGTCACCCTTCATCTTGCAGTACCCGCCGAGCGGAAACCACGAAATCTGATAGGTGGTGCCGCGGTGTTGGTAACCGACCAGGCGCCGGCCCCAACCGAGCGAGAACACCTCCACGTCAACGCCATTGGCCTTGGCGGCCAGGAAGTGTCCGAGTTCATGGATGAGTACCATGATTCCGAGACCGAGGATGCCAAAGAAAATAGTTACCAACTGCGTCAACCTGCCGTCCCGTGCACGCGCTGCATCCACAGGTAAAACAGCGGCGCGCATAACATCAAGGAATCTATCGAGTCCAGCAACCCGCCGCGTCCGGGAATGATTTCGCCGGAGTCCTTGACTTGCGCGGCGCGCTTCAGGGCCGACTCCAGCAAGTCGCCGACCGCGGCGCAGACACCCATTGCAGCACCTCCCAGCGCTGCCTCCAAGGTACCGAACTGAGGAGCGCCGGGGAACACGCGTTGCGCGACAATCAGTGCCGCCACCGACGCGCCGATGCCGGTAGCGTATCCGACGGCGGTCTTGGTGGGGCTCGCCGGCAAGCCAAGTGCGGTGCGCCCGCCGGCCAACTTGCCCGCCAGGTAGGCGACCGTATCATTGCTGAACACCGCCACGAAGAAGGTAAGCAGCAGCCACTGCGGGTTGCTGAGTCCGGCAAGGCGTACGATGTAGCCAATAAACAAGCCCGGATAGAGGCTGGCAAGCAGCGTCGCCCCGGCCACGCCGAGAGGATCGCCGCTGCGTCCGCGCTGCGTGGCTCCGAGCAGCAGGGTGACTGCCAATACCAGCGCGACCACGGCCGCGGCTACCGCGCCGAAGGCGTACCCGGAAACGATACCCCAGTTCTCCAGATATGCGACGATCGGGAACAGTGCGGAACAGGCCGCCGCGAAATGCCAGCGTCCGGCGACCGCGCGGCGCGCAAGCAATGCGGCCACCTCGCGCGAGCCGAGAATCGCGGCGGCAGTGGCACACAGGGTGAACAACAGGTGCCGATAGGCGGGTACGGCAAAGATCAGAACGAAGAACAGCGGAACCGCAGCCACGAACATCGCCAAGCGGGCCCCGAATCGATCAGCCGACAACATCGTCTGCGGATTCACGATCGATGCAGCAGGCTCTTGGACTTCGATGCCAACACTACACCGTCAGATCTCCATGATCTCCTTTTCTTTCGCGGTCAGGAGTTCGTTGATCTCGGCGATGCGCTCGTCGGTGATGGTCTGCACCTGTTCCGACTCTCGCTTCGCCTCGTCCTCGCTGAGCCCTTCCTTCTTGTCCTGCTTGATGCTTTCGTTAAGGTCGCGGCGAATGTTGCGCACCGCGACCCGAGCCTGCTCGGCGGCGTTGCGCGCCTGCTTGACGATTTCCTTGCGCCGTTCCTCGGTAAGAGGGGGAATGGCGATGCGAATTACCTTGCCGTCGTTGCTCGGATTGAGCGACAGGTCGGATTTCTGGATCGCGCGGTCGATGTCGCTCAATGTCGACCGGTCCCACGGCTGGATGACTACCAGCCGCGCCTCGGGAATGGAAATCGTCGCCGTCTGGTTGAGCGGCATCTGCTGGCCGTACGCCTCGATGCGAATTTTGTCGAACATGGCGGCGCTGGCCCGTCCGGTACGAATGGTCTTGAACTCGCTCGACAGGGCATCGAGTGTCTTTTGCATGCGCTGGCGAGCTTCACCGCCAAGATCGGCCACGATTTCCTCTCCTCAGGTGCGCCCTCAGCTTGCCGCGGGCGCTTCCTCGCCTACCTTGTAATAGACGTAATCCACGATCTGCACGTCGGCGCCAAGCTCTTTGCCGAGCCCGGCAACGAGCTGCTTTACGCTCAACTTCTGATCCTTCACGAATTCCTGTTCAACCAGGCAGATTTCCTGCAAGTGCTTGCGGAGCTTGCCCTTGACGATCCCTTCAACGACCTTTGCCGGCTTGTCGAGTGCCTCCGCCTGCTTGCGGAAGATCGATTCCTGTTCGGACAGGTACTCTTCGGTCACGTTGTCCTGGGTGAGAAACGGCGGCGCGTAGGCGGCAACGTGCAGCGCCAGGTCGAATGCGGTCTCGGTGACGCGGGCGTGAGCGGCGAGGGAGGCATCGGATGCGTGCAACTTGACCAGCGCACCGATGTTACCTTCGCCATGCAGATAGTGTGCGACCGTGTCGCCGTCTTCGATGGCAACGCTATGGAATCTGCGCAGGGCGATGTTTTCTTTGATGCGACCGATTGCCGCGGTGATCAGTTGCTGCATCTTGTCGGTGGGTGCCTGCGGACTCTCGGCCGCCACCTCGGCGACAAGCTGCTCGCCGAGCGCCATGAATTGATCGTTGCGGGCCACGAAGTCGGTCTCGCTGGACAGTTCCAGGATGGCCGCCGTGCCGTTGACGGTGGCGAAGATGCGGCCCTCGTTGGTGGCGCGCCCGCTGCGCTTGGCGGCGGCCGACAGCCCCATCTCCTTGAGGCGGCGTTCCGCGGCCGCCAGGTCGCCGCCACTGTCCACCAGTGCCCGCTTGCAGTCCATCATTCCGGCCCCGGTCTGCTCCCGGAGCCGTTTTACATCTTGAGCGGAAATTGCCAATGCTCACTCCTGATTAATTTGTTTGCCCGGTCCGGGCCGTGCCGCCTGACACGCGCCGTCAACGGTCGTACAGCGTATCTTCGTCGATTCCTGCTTTGTCGGTGACCGTTTCCTGTTCCGGCGTCGCCCGTTCCGGTTCGTCTTGCGGGGTGTAGTCGGAGTAGTCCTGGTCGGTGAATCCCAGCGGCGCCTGTTCGTCGTTCAAAGCGGCGCCCGCCATTTCACCGAGCGACACCGTTTCCACGTCCGGCGTCGGCGGGGCGTCGAACTCTTCGCCGAACTGGTCCTTGTCGATGATCTGGTCGTAGTCGTATTCGTCCGGACCCTCGTCCTGCAGGGTCTCGATCACTTCGAGCCCGACCTCGTTCTCCGCCTCCACGACCGCGTTTGCGACGATCTGGGTGAACAGGTTGATGGCCCGAATGGCGTCGTCGTTGCCCGGAATCGGCAGGTCGACGACATCCGGGTTGCAGTTGGTATCGACGATGGCAACCACGGGAATCTTCATCTTGTTCGCCTCGGCGATGGCGATCGCCTCCTTGCGGGTGTCGACCACGAACATGACCCCGGGAAGGTCCTTCATTTCCTTGATCCCGCCGAGGTTGCGCTCCAGCCGCGCCTGCTCCTTCTGCATCCGCGAAATCTCTTTCTTGGTCATGTTGGAGAAGGTGCCGTCAACTTCCATCTTCTCGATTTTCTTGAGCTTGAGCAGCGAGCGCTTCATGGTCGAGAAGTTGGTGAGCATGCCGCCGAGCCAGCGGTTGTTGACGTAGAACATGTTGCAGCGCCGGGCTTCCCGTTCGATCGACTGCTGCGCCTGCTTCTTGGTGCCGACGAACAGCACGTGCTTGCCGGCGAGAACACTCTGGCGAACGGTCTCGTAGGCGTCCTTGATCGCGACGATCGTCTTTTGCAGGTCGATGATATGGATGCCATTGCGCTCGGCGAAGATGTACCGCTGCATGCGCGGGTCCCAACGCTTGGTCTGGTGTCCGAAGTGTACTCCGGACTCCAGCAGGTTCTTCATGGTAACGACGGCCAACTAGATCCCCCTCTTGGTGCGGGCTGTGAACGGATAACCATTCCGCGCCAACATACGATATATCGTTTCCAGCGGCAAGCCTACGACGTTGCTGTAGGAGCCGTGCAGGTGGGTTGCCAGGAGCGCGGCCCGGCCCTGAATACGGTACCCGCCGGCCGCGCCCCGCCACTCGCCGGTGTCCAGGTACCAGTCCATTTCAGCGGCGCTGAGCGGGGCGAAGGTAACGGCGGTACGGGCCAGCGCCACGTCCAGGCCGCGGTCCGGGGCGGCCACCGCAACGCCGGTCAGGACGTGATGGACGGCGCCGGCAAGCCGAGGCGGCGAACCGCGGCGGACTACATGGCGTCCCACGTCGATCAGACGGTCGAGCTCACCAATCCGCACTACGTGCTGTTTCGCGCCGAGGGCGAGCCGTGGCACGTGCAGGCGAAGACCGGACAGGTATCCCCGGACGGCACCGTCGTTCGGCTGCTGGGCAAGGTGGACGTCTGGCGCAGTGACCCCTCAGGTGCCCGCGACCTGGACGTTCGCACCGAGCACCTGGTGGTGCTGCCCGACTCCGAGTACGGAGAAACCGGGGAGCCGGTGACGATTCGTACGCCGGCCAGCACGTCGACCGGCGTCGGCATGCGCGCCTTCCTCGACGAAACCCGCTTTGAGCTGCTCTCGCAGGTACGAACCCATGTGGACAGACACCGCCCGCAGTTGTGAGCTCGTTCGCCGGGCCAGCCTCCGGCTCGTGGCCGCGGTGCTGCTGGCGAGCGTCGCGCCCGCCCACGCATTGTCGACCGACAGCGAGCAGCCAATCTCCATCCTCGCGGACCAGGCCGAGCACAACGACGCGACGCGCATCACCATCTATCGCGGGAACGTGGTCATCGACCAGGGCAGCCTGCACATCACCGGAGACACCGTGACCATCAATTTCGATGCTCAGGACGAGGTGACGAAAATCACCGCGATCGGCGTGCCGGCCCATTTCCGCCAGTTGCCCGATGGCGACACCAACCATCGCAAGGCATGGGCGAAGCAGATGGAGTACTTTCCGGAGCAGGATCTCATCATGCTGATGGGCGAGGCGCTCTACGAGAAGGACGGGAGCCGCGTGCAGGCGGATCGGCTCGTGTACGATTCGCGCAACGCGCGCTTCAAGGCGCTGACGGACGCCGCGGGAGCGCCCTCGGGCCAGGATGGCCAGGCCGACGGGAAGAAACCGGATCGCGTCAGGATCCAGATCAAGCCCAAGAAGAAGACGACGCCGTAGCAATCCGATGCATGTGGCGTCGACCGGGTGAACTGCCGCGTACGTATCGCCGATGTCCACACTCTCTGCGCGCCGACTCGCGAAACGCTACCGCAGCCGCCTCGTCGTCAACAACGTCAACCTCGACGTGGAAAGCGGACAGGTCGTCGGACTGCTCGGGCCGAACGGCGCCGGCAAGACGACGAGCTTCTACATGATCATCGGGCTCGTCGCATGCGACGCAGGCACCGTGCATCTCGACGAGAACGACCTCACCGACCGGCCGATGCACGTCCGGGCCCAAGCCGGTCTCGGCTATCTTCCGCAGGAGCCTTCGATATTCCGCCATCTCTCGGTTCGAGAGAACGTCCTGGCAATTCTGGAGACACGGGCGGGACTGAGCCGGGAGGAGCGCGAGCACCGCCTCGAGACCCTGTTGGGTGAGCTCCAGGTCTCGCACCTCGCCGCACAGCGTGGCGACAGCCTGTCCGGAGGTGAACGCCGCCGAGTGGAAATCGCGCGTTCGCTGGCGACGGAACCCAGGTTCATGCTCCTCGACGAACCGTTCGCGGGCGTCGATCCGATCTCCATCGCGGACATACAGCAAATCATCACGTACTTGAGCAGTCGAGGGATCGGGATTCTGATTACCGACCACAACGTGCGGGACACCCTGGGCATCTGCGATCGGGCATACATCGTCAACAACGGAGCCATCATTGCGAGAGGGACTCCGGAGGCCGTTCTCGATGACGCCAGAGTCCGGGAGGTGTACCTGGGACAGAATTTCAAGCTCTGACTTGCCGTGGGTCACCCGGCCTCTCTCCACGCCTCGTCGGCGTGCCGCGCGAGCCGCGGCTCCGGGACGGTACGACATCATTGGACTTATGGAGACTGATACAATGAGCCGAACCGTTCCACCACGCGCAGTCGATGAAACAGACCTTGCAGCTACGGCTGAGCCAGCACCTGGCGATGACGCCCCGGCTCCAGCAGGCCATCCGGCTGCTCCAGCTTTCCACCATGGAGCTGCACACCGAAGTCCAGGACGCGCTCGACTCCAACCTGATGCTGGAGCTGGACGAGGAGGACACCTCCGGCCCCGAGACCGAGGTCGCCCCGGCCGACATTCCGCGCGAGCTTCCGGTCGACAGCGTGTGGGAGGACATCTACGACTCCGCTCCGGTCAACGGCATCGGAACGAACGGAGAGTTCGGCGGAATCGACCTGGTGGCTCACCGTGCCCAGACCGAGTCGCTCAAGGATCATCTTCACTGGCAGACCGCGCTGATGCGGCTCGGCGACACCGACCGCGTCATCGCAGCCGCGATCATCGACGCCGTGGACGACGACGGCTATCTCACGCTGACGCTCGAGGACATCGGGCAG
>MPNH01000012.1 GCA_002238925.1 Spirochaetaceae bacterium bin103
GAGGCGCGCACCTGCGGCTCGGTCATGCCCACGCGGCCGAGCGGCGGGTCGATGTACAGCGCGTAGCAGTCGATGCGGTCGCTGACCCGGCGCGGGTCGCCGTGCAGCAGGTTGGCGGCGACGATCTCGTAGTCGTTGTAGGCGGTGTGGGTAAAGGCGCCGCGCCCGTTGCACTCGCCGAGCGCCCACACGCCCGGCACGCTGGTCTGCAGGGCATCGTCCACTTCGATGAGGCCGCGCCCGTTCACGGCGATACCGGTGGTGTCCAGCCCCAGGTCGTCGGTGTTGGGGCGCCGGCCCACCGCCAGCAGCAGGTGCGAGCCGGCCACCTCCGGCTCCTGGTCCTGGTCCCGGCATTCCAGGGTAGCGGCGACCCGCTCCCCGCGGCGCTCGAAGGCCAGGCACTCGGCGCCCAGCCGCAGCCGCACGCCCTCCCCCTCCAGGATCGCCGCCACCGCGGCCGACACGTCTTCCGACTCGCGCCGGATCAGCCGGTCGCCGCGGTCGATCAGCGTCACCTCGCTGCCGAAGCGGCGGAACATCTGGGCGAACTCCAGCCCGATGTAGCCGCCGCCCACAATCACCAGGTGCTCCGGCACCTCCTCCAGCTCCATGACCGTGGAGTTGGTCAGGTAGTCCACCTCATCCACGCCCGGGAACGGCGGCACGACGGCGCGCGCACCCACGTTGATGAAGATCCGTTCACCCCCCGGCCCGCACCCGGTGGTCGCCCTCGAACCGCCCGTGGCCCTGGTACACGGTGCAGTTGGCGAGCGACTTCATCCACCGTTCCACGCCGGTGGCCGAGCGCCGCACAATGGCGTCCTTGCGCGCCTTGACCCGCGCCATGTCGACCCCGACGTCGCCCCCGATCACCACGCCGAAGTCGGCCGCGCGGCGGGCGACGTGGGCGGCGCGGGCACTTGCCACCAGCGCCTTGGTGGGAATGCAACCGACGTTGACGCAGGTGCCCCCGAACAGATGGCGCTCGATCACCGCCGTGCGCATGCCGGCCGCGGTCAACTCCGCCGCCAGACTCGGCCCCGCCTGCCCAGTACCAATGACGATCGCATCGTATGTATGTGCCATCAGATCTCCTGATTACATCGTACCGCACGGGTCCGAGGCCGATACCATCGATTGCTAGTCGGCGACTACCTGGCTACCCCACCAGTCGGGGTTGGGCTGCCAGTCCGGGTCGAGGTAGGCGGTGTGCTGTGCCTCCAGTTCGGGCATTCGCTCGCACTCGAAGTGGTGCAGGAACGCCTGCTCGCCGGCCGCGTCGTACTGCGGGTCGGGCGCCGGGAACTTGGCGCCCGTCTCGTCGAGCCAGCGCTGCAGGCGCAGCCACAACTCGTCGCCCGTGGCGCGCCGATCGTTCAGCACATCATGCTGCTCGCCGGGGTCGGTCTCCAGGTGATACAGCTCGTTGTGCCCATCCTCGTGGTAATGGATCAGCTTCCAGGGGCCGCGCCGGATCATCGACGAGGGGTCGCCGCCCTGGTTGCCGTAGTGCGGGTAGTGCCAGAACAGGTCTCGCTCCGCGATGGCCGGGTCGGGCCCGCCGCGCAGCAGCGGAACCACGCTGCGGCCGTCGATCACCTGCTTCGCCGGTATCTCCAGACCCGCCAGCTCCAGCAGCGTGGGGTAGAAGTCGATGCCCGACACCGGCACGCCGCACGTGGTCCCCGGCTCCACCACCCCGGGATAACGAACGTACAGCGGCTCGCGAATGCCGCCTTCCCACTGGCGTCCCTTGCCGCCGCGCAGCGGCAGCATCGACGCCGAGAAGGAGTCGCCGGTTGAGGCGCCGCCGTTGTCGGAGGTAAAGCAGACGACCGTGTTGTCGGCCAGCCCGAAGCGGTCCAGGGCGTCGAGCACCAGGCCCACCGCCACGTCCATCGCCTCGATCATGCCGGCGTAGATCGGGCAGTCCTCCACCAGCCGCACCGGCCGGCTGCCATCGAACCGGAACCGGTTCCGTTGCCCCGCCGCACCCTGGGCGGCCGCCTTGGCGCGAAACCGCTCCCAGCGGTCGCGGCTGGTCTGGATCGGCCCGTGCACGGAGTAGAACGACAGGTAGGCCAGGAACGGCTGGTCGCGATGGTCGCCGATGAACCGCACCGTCTCCCGGCCAAGCCGCAGCGGCAGCGACTCGCCATCGGGACCCGGCTCCAGCTTCGGGTTGTCCCAGGGCGCGAAGTAGCCGCCCATCGGCGAGCCCATCTTCCAGCCGCCCTTGTTGACCTCGAAGCCGAAGTCCTCCGGATCGGCCCCGGTGTCGCCGAGGTGCCACTTGCCGGCGAAAAAGGTGCGGTAGCCGGCCCTCCGGAACACCTCGGCAAAGGTCACCTCGTCCGCTCTCAGCCCCCGCTCGTACTCGGCCGGCAACATCCTGCTGTGCCGCCCCAACTCACGCCACGCCTCACCTGCCGGCGCCCCGATCCAGTCGGTCACCCCGTGGCGCGGCGGGTACTTGCCGGTCAGAATGCTGGCGCGCGACGGGCTGCACACCTGGCAGGCCGCGTAGCCTTGGGTGAAGCGCATTCCGCCACGCGCCAACCGGTCGAGGTGCGGGCTCTCGTAGAAGCGGCTCCCCTCAATGCCGAGGTCGCACCACCCCAGGTCGTCGGCCAGAATGAACACCACGTTGGGCCGGTCGCCGGCGCTGTGCCCTCGTGTCACGGTTCGTCCCCGTCCGCCGGGTCTTCGAGCCAGGCAAGATTGAAGCGGCACACCCAGGCGCCGTAGCCGCACAGGATGGTGCCATCGTCGAGCACCACCAGCGACGAGTAGCCGGCGTCCTCGTCGATACGCCGTGCCACCGGCCAGGTCCGGCACTCGTCGTAGCTCACCCGCACCGTGAGGTCGCGCCGTGCGGCGCTGCCGATGTCGCGGGTATGCAACTGGTTGACGCCCTCGAACGAGGCGGGGTTGCTGAACAGAATCGGGCCGCCGCCGTGTTGCGCAGAAGCCCGGTAACGCGTCAGCGCGGCGTGGCATCGTCCTTCGATCAGCGTCCGGTCGACGCCAAACTCGGTGAAGCTCTCGCCGCCGTCGCGGCTGATGCACCACGACCGGTAGCCGAGGCTGCGCGGGTCGTGGTTGCGGTTGTTCATGTAGACGGCTCCGTCGGCCAACTCCACGATGCAGGCTTCACCCACGTAACCCTGGGAGCTGCCGCCCCAACGCCAGGTCTCGCCATGGTCGTCGCTGTAGATCACGGCGTTGTGGGCTTCGCTGTCGAGAACCTGGGCGATTTGCCCTTCGCCGTCGTCGTAGACTTGGCCCAGCGCCGGGTGGTAGTACAGGATCCGGTGTTGGTCGGGGTCCACCTCCTGCCAACTGCCGGTGAAGTAGCGGGCAGGCACCAACAGCCGGCCGGCGTGGCGGCCACGCCGCAACTGGATGCCGGTGCCGATGAACCAGGCCAGCCCGGCCCCCGGATAGGTGAAGAACCGGTCGGTCACGTCGACCGGGTCCCAGTTGCGGCCGCCATCCCGGCTGCGCGCCATGGTCAGGCGCCCGCCGCGCCGGAGGGCCAGCTCATGGTGTCGAATCAACCACGACTCGGACATCGGCAGACCGGCGTCGTCCTGCAGTGGATAGGTGCCTTGATTGAACAGGAAGATCTCGCCGGTTGTGGCGTCCACGACGCTGGATCGGTATGCGCGGGTTTCCGGCTCCCACCACTTGGTCTCCTCCGTAACCCAGGTACGGCCGCCATCCCGGCTGCGCGCGCGCAGGTGCAGCCACGGGAATCCGTGGTCCGCGCCGCCCGGCATGCGTGCCCGGGCCAGCTTATGGCCAAACGCCAGCACGTCGCCGGACGGCGTCACCTCGAGATAGACCCCTTCGGAGGCGACATCCGGGTCTTCATCCCACACCCGCACGCGACTGAAGAACGGCCGCCCGTCGCTCTCGCGATGCTCAGGCATGCGGATCCGCGGCATCACCCATGCCCCCGCCGACGAAGTGGAAAGCCAGCATGGCGACCACGATAAACAGCCCGGCGATGAAGCGCCAGGGAGCCGGCGGGAGCGAGCGCCACGCTGCGCACATGGTGATGCTGCATGCGCTACCATGGGGCCGGAAAGGAGGCCAAGCGAGATGCTGCAAATGGATTGGTCGACCAGCCGGCCGATGACGCAGGCAGAGCTCGCCACGCACGTCCCACGGCGGGTCGAGCGCACCGGGTATCCGCTCCGGGAGAGTAACGATCTCCTTGCCGCACCGGATCGACTGAGAGAGCAGGCGCAGCACGACGGCTACCTGTTCGTGCGCGGCGCGGTGAACCGCGACTCAGTTCTTCGCCTCCGCCGCGACGTTACCGGAATTCTCCGCAACGCCGGGTGGCTCGACGACGGCACCGACCCCATGGACGCCATCTCCACGAGAGATGCGAAGGTCATGGGCACGCCCGCGTTCAACCCGATCTACGACACCGTTCAGCGGCTGGAGTCGTTTCACGCCATGGCTCACCATGCGGGGTTGCTCGATATCGCCGAGAGCCTGCTCGGTGCGCCGGCCATGCCCCAGCCCGGCATTCGTGCGCGCGTGATGTTCGCCAGTGGCATTGCCCATACGACACCGCCGCACCAGGACTTCATCTTCATCCAGGGGACACCCGAGGTGTGGACCTGCTGGATTCCGCTCGGCGCGTGCCCCCGCTCCATGGGCGGTGTGGCCGTACTGCGCGGCTCACACAGGCGCGGTGTACTGCCGGTGTTCCAGGTGAATGCTGACGGGGCGCTGAGCATCGAGGCCGACGCCCTGGACGGCGACTGGCACTCGAGCCCATTCGAGCCGGGCGACGTGCTGTTCTTCCACAGCAAGACGGCGCACCAGGACCTGCCAAACGTGTCCGACAACCGCGTCCGCCTCTCCGTCGACTACCGCTACCAGAAGAAGACCGACCCGATCATGGAAAAGAACCTCGTCGTTCATGGCGGGCGGCTCACCTGGGAGCAGGTATACGAGAACTGGGAATCCGCCGAGCTGCAGTATTACTGGAGAGAGAATGAGCTCGAGACCGTACCCATAGCCCCTCCCACGGAATTCGAATAGGCCCATCGAAGGGCTCCAGCTTCGGGTTGCTGGGTGCGCCAGCGGCGCGGGTTACAGGTACTCACGGGCGATGCGCGGGACCTGGTAGTGGTTTTCGTCGACCGGGTGCAGGCGGCTGATCTCGGTGGCGGTGAGCCAGCGCAGCAACTCCCCACGCAGGTGATCCAGCTCGCCGCAGCAGTGGCCGGATGGAACCAAGTTGTCCAGCTCCTCCGGGTCCGCGGCCAGATCGTACAGCTCCTCGTACCGCTGATGACCGTCCACCAGCGTATGGATGTACTTCAGGTCGCCGTGCCGCACCGCCTTGGATTGGCAGCTCTGTACCAGGGGGCGCAGATGGTGCGACTGTTCCGATTCGCAATACAGGTACTCCCGCCCCTGCGCGCCGCCATCGCGCACCACCGGCAGCAGGCTGCGCCCTTCGATGTTCCACTCGCGCTGCTCGGGAACGCCCGCGTAGTCGAGCACCGTGGGCAGGAGGTCTACGTGGCTGGCAAATTGCCGCCTCGATTCGCCCACCGGCACGCCGGGGCCGCGCGCGATGAAAGGAACCCGTATCGACCGTTCGAAGAGAATCGTCTTCTCGATGCAGCCGTGGTCGAACATGAGGTCGCCGTGGTCGGTCGTGAACAGCACCAGCAGGTCATCGCGCAGGCCGAGACTGTCTACCTTCTGCAGGATCTTGCCGATGTTGCGGTCCACCAAGGCAATGTCGTTGAATACGTCTCTGCGATACGCGTCCTTCTCGTGCGCCGGCCGGTCCCACAGCTCGCGAACGGCGCGGCGGTGGGGAGCCGGCTTGTGTTCACCGGAATCCTCGACGATTGGCGGCAGCGGTACCGCTTCCACCTGCGAGCGCAGATCCCTGGGTGCGTTCCGCAGCGCGTCTTTCGATCCGCCGTGCGGTTCCACGAACGAGCAGAACAGAAAGAACGGGTCGGCGCCCCGCGCGTACTCCTCCAGGAGTCGGCACGCGGTATCCCCGGTCCAGTTGACCTTGGTGCAACCGAACGGCAGGTTGCGCGCTTCGATTTTCTCCCTGTCGGCCATCCAGGTGGCGGGATCGTAGCTGAACAGCCCCTGGTCACGGAGAAAGCGCAGGTACGCGTCCCGGTGGCCCAATTCGGGGGACAGGTGGTTGTCGATGGTCAGGAACGTATCGCGGCACCCAAGGCTGGCATCAGGCGGCCACCAATGGGTCTTGCCCACGATCCCGGTGCGGTAGCCGTTCGCCGCCAGCAGCTCCGGCAGCAGCGGCGGTTGCGGCGCGAGCGGCATCTTCAGGTGGGCGGATTTGCCGTGCGTGTGTGCGTATTGGCCGCACATCATCGATGCCCGCGCGGGGATGCAGGGCGGGCAGGCGCAGTAGCCGTTGACAAACCGGACCCCGCCGGCTGCCAGCGCGTCGACGGCGGGCGTAAGGCCGGCGGGCCCGCCGTAGCAGGAGAAGTGCACGGCCGACGCCATGTCGGCGCACAGCAGGAGGACGCTCGGCGGTGGCTTCATCCGGCCCGCCGCACGGTGTCGAGCAAGCGCATCCTCCCCTTGTGTCCCCTCGACCCGGCCTCTGTCAACCGGACTTTGGCTGCACTGCACTGTTGGATGGCGCGCGCGAACTTGACGTTGACTACCCGGCTCCCGCTCGACACGATGGCCCGGTGATGCTCACGGAGTTGCGCAACAACAACGGCACGGTGCTGGACCGGATCGAATGGCACCGACAGCCCACCTGAACCCCAAACCGATGCACACGGCTGCGGTAAGGATTCCGTGGCACCGGACGCCGATCGACCGGGCCGTGCTGGCCGAGTTGAACCGGCGGCGCGATCTGCGCCCGCTGGTGGACAACCTCGCTCAGCTCGGCTTCCTGGCGGCGACGGCTGCGCTCGCCCTGCACGCCTTCCACCACTGGAGCTGGCCGCTGGTGGTGCTGACCCTGTTCCTGCACACCACCTTCGCCGGGCACTACGGCAGCGCCGGCCATCACGAACTGTCCCACAAGACCGTGTTCAGGACGCGCTGGCTGAACGAGTTCTTCTACGCCATCGCCTGCCTGCTGAACTGGAAGAACGGCGTGCACATGCGCCACAGCCACGGCGCCCACCACCGCTACACGACCCACCACGAGCACGAGCTGGAAGTGGTCCTGCCGGGCGATCCGCTGCGCTGGAAGAACCTGCTCTGGGTGCTCACTCTCAACATCCCCGGACTCTATGGCCTCGTGAAACAGCAAATCCGCTGGGCGTTCCGGCGCGATTGGGACAAGATGTTCACCGCCGAATGGGAGCGCCGCATCTTCCCGCCCGGCGATGCGCACGGCATTCGTTCGCTGCGCCGCTTCGCCCGTTTCACGCTGCTGGTCCACGCCGCCCTGCTGGTGCTGTTCATCGCCAGCGGCAACTGGTACCTCGTCGTCCTGGTGCAGTTGGCCCCGTTCGCCAACCAGTGGTACCGAGTGCTGACCCACTCCCCGCAGCACATCGGCATGCGCCCCGACGTGGCCGACTGGCGGCAGAACACCCGCACCTACATCGGCGACCCCATCTCCGCCTTCTTCTACTGGAACCTGCAGTACCACGTGGAGCACCACATGTACGCCGCCGTGCCCTACTACAACCTCCCCAAGCTGCGCGAAGCCATCGGCTGGGACCTGCCGATCGCCTCCAGGGGCCTGCCGGACACCTGGAAGGAGCTGGTGGCCACGGTCCGCCGCCAGCGCCGCGATGCAAGCTACTTCTTCACCCCGCCCCTGCCCGCCGGAGCGACCCCGTATGTCGATCCCGACCTCCGCGCCACCGCATAGCTCGACAGGGCGGCGCCGGGCTGATTAGGGTGGTGCCGGCATGAGCGCTGCGTCACCATCCTCCGTGTACACTGGCGACCGCCTGAGCCAGATTTCGTTTCCTCTGGGCGGCATCGGCAGCGGCTGCATCGGGCTGGCCGGCAGCGGGCGGCTGATCGACTGGGAGATCTTCAACCGCCCGAACAAGGGCAGCATCAACGGCTACAGCCACTTCGCGGTCAAGGCCGAACGCGACGGGCGGCTGCTCGACGCGCGTGTCCTGAACGGCGACCTGGCCAGCGAGCACACCGGCGAACTGACCGATGGCGCCGCCGAGCGGTTTGGCTTCGGGCCGCAGCGCGGGCGCATGGCCGGAGCGCCGCACATGGAAGAGGTCACGTTCCGCGGCGAGTTCCCGCTTGCGCACCTGACGTTTGCCAGCGCCGCGTTTCCCGGCGCCGTGGCGATGACCGCCTTCAACCCGTTCATTCCGCTCAACGACCGCGACTCCAGCATTCCCGCCGCGATGTTCGAGATCCGGGTGCGCAACACCGACAGCGAAGCGGTGCGCTACACGGTGGCGATGTCGCTGTCCAACCCGGCCCCGGTAGGTGCCAGCCGCAACGCCTTCGAGCGCGCCGCCGGCGGTGCGGGCGCCACGGACAGCCCTGCAGCGCTCAAGCTGAGCCGCACCGGAGCGGCACCGGACGACCCCGCGCGCGGCGACCTGTGCGTGGCGACTGACGCCGGCTCCTCCGGCGCCGACGTGTGGGCGCAGGAGTGCTGGTTCCGCGGCGCCTGGTTCGACTGCCTGGAGGTGTACTGGCGCGAGTTCGCGGCCCCCGGTCCGATGCCGGAGCGCCGCTACCGGCACGGCGAAGCGGCGGCCGGCAGAGTCCGATTCGAAACCGGCGACACCGGCACGCTGGGCGCGTCGTTCGACCTCGCGCCGGGCGCGGAGCGCGGCGTGCGCTTCGTCATCTCCTGGAACTACCCCAACTTTGCCAAGTACTGGCAGTCCCGCTCCGAGGACGAGCCGCCGGCACGCCCGCCCACCTGGAAGAACTACTACGCCACCCTGTTCGATGATTCCGCCGCCAGCGCCCGCTATGTCCTGCGGCACTGGGACCGCCTGCACGGCGACACGCTGCGCTTCAAGGAGGCGCTGTACGGCTCCAGCCTGCCGCCCGCCGCGCTGGAGGCCGCCGCCGCCAACCTGGCGGTGCTGAAGACGCCCACCTGCCTGCGCCTCACCGACGGCTCGTTCTACGGTTTCGAGGGCCTGCGCCCGGACCAGGGCTGCTGCGAAGGCTCCTGCACTCACGTCTGGAACTACGCCTACGCCCTGCCGTTCCTGTTTCCGAAGCTGGAGCGCTCGATGCGCGACCTCGACTTTACCCACAACCAGCGGCCGGACGGCGGCATGACCTTCCGCCTGCGCCTGCCGCTCGGCGACCAGCGCTCCCCGTTCCGCCCGTGCGCGGACGGCCAGTTCGGCGGCGTGATCAAGACCTACCGCGACTGGAAGATCTGCGGCGATACGAATTGGCTGCGGCGCCACTGGCCGGCGGTGAAGAAGTCGATCGAGTTCGCCTGGGCGGAGACCAACGAGGACCGCTGGGACGCCGATCGCGACGGCGTGCTGGAGGGCCGCCAGCACCATACCCTGGACATGGAGCTGTTCGGCCCCAACTCTTGGCTCACCGGGTTCTACCTCGGCGCCCTCAAGGCGGGGGCGGAGATGGCGGAGCACCTTGACGAGGCGGACACCGCCGCGGTATACCGGCGCCTGTTCCAGCACGGCCGGCAGTGGGTGGACCGGCACCTGTTCAACGGCTCCTGGTACCATCAGCAGATCGACGTGCGCGACCGTTCGATACTGGAGCGATTCCTGCCCGCCGACCCCGACGTCATTGCCACCTACTGGAACGAGGAGGCGGGCGAAATCAAGTACCAGATTGCCGAGGGCTCGGAGATCGACCAGCTCAACGCGCAGTGGCACGCCAACTTGTGCGGTCTCGGCGACCTGTTCGACCCCGCCCAACGGCGCACCGCGCTGCGCTCGCTGTATCGCAACAACTTCAAGAGCACCATGCGCGACTTCTTCAACGCCTGCCGCATCTACTGCATGAACGACGAATGCGGCCTGGTGATCAGCGACTGGCCGCAGGGCGCCTACCGCCCGGTGGTGCCGCTGCCGTACGCCGGCGAGACCCAGAACGGCTACGAGTACCAGGCGGCGATCCTGATGATTCAGGAGGGGCTGGTGGATGAGGGGCTGACCGCGGTGGCGGCGATTCGCGACCGCTACGACGGCGCCCGGCGCAACCCCTGGAACGAGTTCGAGTGCGGCTCCAACTACGCCCGCTCGATGGCGGCCTGGTCGCTGATCCCGACCTTCAGCGGCTTCGAGTACGACATGGTGCACGGCATGATCGGCTTCGACCCCCTGCAGCCGGCGGCGGGCTACCGCACCATCTGGTCCCTGGACAGCGGCTGGGGCACCTTCGCCATGGCGCCGGGCCGCCTGGTGCTGACCGTGCTGGCCGGCGAGCTGACCCTGTCAAGCCTGCGCGTCCCCGCCGCCTGCGGCACCGTAACGGCCGGTGCCATTGGCAAAGCGGTGCCGCGGGACAGCGCGCCATCGCCGGCTGCTCCGGTAGCGATCACCACCGGCGGCGGCCGAACGGTGACCTTCCCGGCACCGATCACCATTTCCGCCTGCCAGCAACTTACCCTGGAGTGCGGGTAACCGGCACGGGAACTGCCGTCGAGCGTCGCGACGCCTGCCGGGCCGCCGCGGCTGCGTCGACGCGTGGACGGGTGGCGGGTTAGGGTGGCGGCGACATGACTGATGCCTCTGACCGCGGCCTGCCGCCTTCGCTGCCGCTCGACCTGCGCCGCGGATTGACCGATGCCGGCGACACCGCCTTCCCGCTGCGCTGGGGCATTCTCGGCGCGGGCAGCATTTCGACTCAGTGGGTGGAGGCGCTTGCCGCCTGCCCCGGGGCCACGGTTACCGCGGTGGCGGCGCGCGACCGGGCGCGTGCGGAGCAGTTCGCGGCGCGCTTCGGCATTGCCGCGGCGTACGGCGACTACGCCGCCATGGTCGCCTCGCCGGAAGTGGATATCGTGTACGTCGGCACCGTCAACAGCGTGCACAAGGAGCACACCCTGCTCGCCGTCGCCGCCGGAAAGCACGTGCTGTGCGAGAAACCGCTGGCCGAGAGCGCCGCCGACGCGCGCGCCATGTACGCGGCGGCGGAAGCACAGGGCGTCATGCTGCAGGACGCCGTATGGACGCGCTTCTTCCCGGCTGTCGAACACGCCCGCACGCTGATCGAGGACGGCGCCATCGGGCAGGTGTCGCTGCTGCAGTCCGACTTCTTCGACCCGATCTACGCCGTGCAGGCGGCGCCGCTCGCGTTCGGCGCCGAAGCCCGTCCGACCGCGATCGGCGTGGCCGGCCGCAACGTGCGCGGGGCGGTGGTGGAGTACGGCCCCGACCGGTGCGCCATGCTCACCTTCCCGGCGCGGGTGAGCGAGTTTCCGGAGGTGACCGAGATTGCCGGCAGCAGGGGGCGGATTACCCTGCACCGGCCGGCGCACAGCCCGACCCGCATGTCGGTGTGGCAGGCCGCCGAGGATCAGATCCCGTCCCTGTACGCCACCGCCAACGCACCGCTGCCGGTGCAGGCGTTCGAGTATCCACTGCCCGGCACGTTCGCCATGCAGCGCCCGCACCCCAACCAGCACGGCTTCCTGTACCAGGCGGAGGCGGTGCACCGCTGCCTGGCCGCCGGGCTGCGCGAGTGCCCGCAGTACGGCAAGCAGGAGTCGCTGCACGCCATGGACCTGCTCACCTCCATCGCCTCGCTGTTCCGGGAACAGGATGACTAGCAGCCCGCGGTGCAGCCCGGCGGCGCACCGAAAGCGGCGAGACGCCCGGCTGGCAACGAACGACGAACCAGCATATCAGGGCGCCTGTGAGCGAGTTTCGCCACGAGCTACCAGGCCGCCAGCCCCCGCACCGGCCGCGGGTCCGCCGTCGGCGCCCGCGCCGCTCCCCTGACCGGCGCCCGGCCTCCCGGACCGCTGGGGCGCGCCGCCCTTCTGCTGCGCGACGGGCCCTTCCGGCGCCTCCTGCTGGCGGCGGCGCTGTTCTACATCGTCCGCACCGGCGAGTTGGCGGTGCTCGGCTGGCTGATGTTCGACCTTACCGGGTCGCCGTCGCGCGTGGCGCTGGTCGGCGTGGTGCGGATGACGCCGCTGTTGCTGTTCGGGCTCGGCATCGGCGCCGTGGTGGACCGTGCCTCCAAGCGGCGCCTGGTCGCCCTCGCGCACACGCTCGTGCTGGCCGCCATCGCCTCCGTGGTGGTGGCCACCGCGGCCGGCGCCGCCACTCCGCTGCACCTCTACGTGGCGGTGTTCGCGAGCGGCATCGGCTTCGCCGCCGACTTCTCGGCACACCGCGCGCTGATGGCGCACCTAGTGCCGCGCTCCGCACTCGGCACGGTGGCCGCCCTGGACACCACCACGCTCACCGGCAGCTACCTGCTCGGCCCCTCGCTGGCCGGGCTGGCCATCGGCACACTCGGCTATACGGGCGCGTATGCGCTGCTGCTGGTCCTGGTCGGCGGCTCGCTGGCCCTGGTGCTCGGCGTGCCGCGCGACGCACCCGGCGGACCGCCGGCGCGGCGGCTGCGCCTGTTGCAGGCGTTGCGCGCGGTTGCCGCCAACCGCACCGTGCTGGCCGTGCTGCTGATCACCATGGTCATGAACGCCTGCGCCTTTCCCTACCAGTTCATGCTGCCGGTGATCGCGCGCCAGGAACTGGCTGTCGGGCCGGTCGCCTACGGCCTGCTCGGCAGCGCCGCCGGGCTGGGCGCCCTGTTCAGCGCGCTCGCCGCCGGCGCGGTGCCGCCGCGGCTGGCCGGGCGCGTGTTCAGCGGCGGCTCCCTGCTGCTGCTGTGCTGCATCGTCGTATTCGCGCTGTCACGCAGCTACCCGCTGTCGATCGCCGTCCTGTTCGTGGGCGGCTTCGGCTTCGCCTCCTTCGCAGTGCTGCAGACCTCCGTAGTGCTGCAGGGTACGGATCCGGAGCTGCGCGGGCGCGCCCTCGGCGCCGTGACCCTCGGCATCGGCTCACAGCCGTTCGGGGCGCTCGCCCTCGGCGGGCTGGCAGAGGCGGCCGGTGCGCCGCTGGCGGTGGCCGCCATGGGCAGCCTCGGGCTCGTCCTGGTGCTCGCCGTGGTGGTGGCGCTGCGCCTCTGGAGCCCGCCGCCACCCGACCGCAACCGGGATCCGGTTGCCGGACACCGGGCAGGCCCGTAGGATGGCGGCGTGATTGTACGGCTGGAGGATCTTTCCCGTGAGCGCATCGGCGAGCTGGCTCCGCACCGCCTGGCGGTATTGCCCACGGCGTCGATCGAGCAGCACGGCCCCCACCTGCCGGTCGGCGTGGATACGTTCCTGTGCGAGGCGGTGGTGATCGGCGCCGCTCAACGGGCGGCAAGCGAGATCGTGGTGGCGCCCACCCTGCGCTACGGCGACTCGGCGCATCACTTGCCGTTCCCGGGCGTGCTGACGCTGTCCAGTGGCAGCTACGTCGCCGCCGTCGGCGAGCTGTGCGATTCGCTGTACCGCTCCGGCTTCCGGCGCCTGGCGGTGATCAACGGCCACGGCGGCAACGACGCCGGCAACGAGATTGCCACCCGCGACCTCGTGCACGGCACCGGCCGCGCCGAACGCGCCGTTACCGTGAGCGCCGCCGCCTACTGGGACATCGCGCGCGCCGCCCTGGTGGCGGAGACCGACCTGACCGATTCCCTGATTCCCGGGCACGCCGGCCGCTTCGAGACCGCGCTGATGATGGCGGTCCGCCCGGAACTGGTGAACCAGGAGGCCCTCGCCGGTATCGGTGAGGGCGGCGACAATGCCGGCGGGCGGTTTCGTGCAGTCCCCGGCGCGTCGTCCCGCGTACGCGCCGCCGGCGGCTGGCAGGAAGGCGGCGGCTACACCGACCAGCCGGCCCTGGCCGAAGCCGCTGCCGGCGCCCGCTACCTGGAAGTGATCACCCGCGAGGTGGCCGCCTTCCTGGACGCGCTCGCCACCCGCTGACTGTTCCGAAGGAGGTCATCTTGTCCATTCCCCGCCCCGAGTATCCACGCCCGCAGTTCGTGCGCACCGATTGGCTGTGCCTCAACGGCACCTGGCAATTCGAGATCGACCAGGGCGACAGCGGCCTGCAGCGCGGCCTGCTCGAGCGCGGCCTGAACGCCGCCATCACGGTGCCGTTCTGCCCCGAGTCGCGGCTGTCCGGCATCGACAACCATGACTTCCTGAACGCCGTGTGGTACCGGCGCTCCGTGACCATCCCCGACGCGTGGGCGGGCCGGCGCGTGCTGCTGCACTTCCAGGCGGTCGACTACGACGCCACCGTGTGGGTCAACGGCGTCGAGGTGGGCCGCCACCGCGGCGGCTTCTCGCCGTTCACCTGCGACCTCGATGGTGCGGCCGCGCCTGGCGAGGAGGCGGTGATCACGGTGCGCGCCCGCGACACCAGCGAGCACCCGCAGCCGCGCGGCAAGCAGGCGCGCGACTACGCACCGGACGGCGCCATCTACGTGCGCACCACCGGCATCTGGCAGCCGGTGTGGCTGGAGCCGGTTCCCGACCTCGCACTGCGCCGCCCGCGGCTCACCCCCGACGTGGCCGGCGGCGTGATCCGCCTGGAGCAGCCGCTCACCGGCAACACACCCGGACTGCGCCTGCGCGCCACGCTCAGCGATGCCGGCGGCGAGGTTGCCCGCGCCGAGTGCGCCGCCGACCTGGACCTGGCGCCGCGCCTGGACCTGCCGATCCCGGCGGCGCGGCGCCGCCTGTGGGCGGCCGGCGACCCGCACCTGTACGACGTTGCCATCGCCCTGCTCGACGGCGCCGGCAACGTGGTCGACGCGGCCTCCTCCTACACCGCCCTGCGCGCGGTGAGCATCGACGGCAAGGCAATCCGGCTGAACGGCGAGGTGGTGTTCCAGCGCCTGGTGCTGGACCAGGGCTACTACCCCGACGGCATCATGACAGCGCCCAGCGACGAGGCGCTGCGCCGCGACATCGAGCTGAGCATGGCGGCGGGGTTCAACGGCGCGCGCCTGCACCAGAAGGTGTTCGAAGAGCGCTTCCTGTACCACGCCGACCGGCTCGGCTACCTGGTGTGGGGCGAGTTCGGCGACTGGGGCTGCCGCGCCCGGGGCCAGCTCGGCGGCGCGCAGCAGCAGCCGGGCCCCGGCTACATCACCGAATGGCTGGAGGTGCTGGAGCGCGACTACTCGCACCCCTGCATCGTCGGCTGGTGCCCGCTCAACGAGACCTTCGAGTCGCTCGGCGACCGCATCACCGTGCTGGACGACGTGACCCGCGGCATGTTCCTGGCCACCAAGGCGATCGACACCACGCGCCCGGTCCTGGACACCTCCGGCTACGCGCACCGGGTGCCGGAGGCGGACGTGTACGACAGCCACGACTACTCCCAGGACCCGGAGCAGCTGGCGCGCAACCAGGCCGGCCTGGCGGAGGGCAACCCGTACCGCAACAACGCCGCCGGCTGGGGCATGTCCGAAAGCGCCATCAAGCGCCTGGCGGGCGTCCTCGACTGGTCGATCCCGTACCGCGGCCAGCCCTACTTCGTCAGCGAGTTCGGCGGCATCTGGTGGAACCCGGAGCTGGCCGCCGGCGAGGAGTCGTGGGGCTACGGCGGCCGCCCGGCCAACATCGACGAGTTCTACGACCGGTTCGACAAGCTGTGCGCCGTGCTGCTCGACAACCCCGACATGTTCGGCTACTGCTACACTCAGCTCACTGACATCTACCAGGAGCAGAACGGCATCTACAAGTTCGACCGCTCCGGCAAGTTTGACCTGTCCCGCCTGCGCGCCGCCCAACAGCGCCCCGCCGCCATCGAACGCCTCAATGAAGGCCTGCGATGAACAAGCACGAAGATCCACTCACTCCCGAACAGATCGCCGCCGTTCCCGACAGCGCCATCGACTTCAGTGAAGTACCGGAGTTGGACGAGGACTTCTGGCGGGAAGCGGACCTGATCCCGCCCGACCGGACCGAACCGACCCAGCGAGGCCCCCACCCCAACGAGCACCGCGCGCCTTCCGGCGGCTGACAACGGGAGGTACCACGCTGCCTCGGCGAGCCGCGCGCACACGGCGACGGCTGCCCATCCCCAAAGATGCGCGCTGTTGCGCGAAGGGTTCCGTCAGCGTTCGGTGCCGGTCTGCCGTAGTGCGGCGTTCACGGCGAAGCGGGTGCCGGTGGCGGCGTCGGGAAGCGCGTTCCGCAGCGCCTGCTGCGCCGTGCCGGTACCGATCCGGCCCAGGGCGGTGGCCGCGTAGAAGCTGACGTAGCGTTCGTCGCGACGCAGCATCTCCGCCAGCGCGGGAACGGCCTCGCCGGCCGCGGGTCCGGCGAGCTTGCTCAGCGCGATGGCGGCATTGCGGCGCACGACGTGCTCGCCATCCTGCAGGGCCGCCAGCAATCCGGATAGCACGCCGCCGCCGGCGCTGCCGATCGTGCCAAGCGCCTCCAGCGCATTCCGGCGCACCCACGTGCTGTCGTCGCCGAGCATACGCAGCAGCTCCGGTACCGCCGGCCGCGCCCGCGCGCCGATGTTGCCGAGCGCAGCGGCCGCCGCCGCGCGCACGGACCACTCGCCATCGCCGAGCGCCGCGCTCAGGGCCGCCACGGCCGGCGCGCCCACCGCGCTCAGCGCGTGCACTGCATACAGGTCGCTCGGATTGCCGCCCGCCGGGTTGGCCTGCGACCGGCCTGCGTTGAGCCGCCGGCGCGCGGGCGCTTCCTCGCGCAGGACTTCGACCAGCGCCGGCACCGCCGCGGCGCCCATCGCGGCCAATGCATAGGCGGCGCGCAGACACACCGCCTCATCGTTTCCGAGTAGGGCCGCCAGCAGCGTAGGCAGCGACCCGTCCGCCGGCACGTCCGGCACCGTGTCGAAGCGCTCGCGCCCGCACAGCCAGTTCCACACAGCCTTCGAAAGCGCCGGGTTGGCGTCGCCCGGATCGGCGCGCCAGCGCGCGGCGGCGCTGTTCCAGGAGGGGCCGGCCGCCGGCTCCCGCATGCGGGTGAACTGGAACTTGAGCATGTAGCGCATCCGGTCGCTGCGGTTCGCCGTGGCCCGATGCCAGGTGTCGAAGTTGACCAGGTTCACGGTGCCCGCCTTGCCGCACAGCGGCAGTTCGCCGTGCTCGGCAAGGCGCGCTCTCTCGCCGTCCAGCCGGCGTGCGGTCTTGCGCACCGCCTCCGGATCGTGATCCGCCAGCCGGCTCGACTCGACGGTCATGTTGCGCGATAGTTCCAGCTCCTCGGCGGTGCGCGCGAGATCGTTGTCGTGCACGGTATTGAAGCACTGGCGGCGCGGCAGGATCGCGGTCGGCCCCATGTCGGCGGTCACGTCCTGCGGGTAGTAGAACGCCATCACCCAGCGGAACCGGTGGTGCCGCACGTTCTGGTCGCCCACGTAGTCGTCTTTGTGCCAATGCTGCCCATCCGCCCCCGGCCCCAGGTCGTGGCAGTGGCGATGCGGGTGGATGGCGTAGTGCGGGCCAAGCAGACTGGTCAGCGCGCCGCGCACGGCGGGCGCCGCGAACACCTGCCCGATTTCCGGAACCTGCGGCAGAATATCGTCGCCCGGATTGCCGTTCCGGGCCAGCACGGTGCCGATCCGGTCCCGGATCCGGTCGTGGACGCTTGCCGGAAGTTGCGCCTGGACCTGGAGATAGCCGTCGACGATGAAGCGTCGCATCGCGGCGTCGTCAAGTAGACAGGTCCGATCCACCGTGGTAGCGTGCCGAGCTAGGCTGGCCATTGTCAAACACGACCGACGCCACCCGCAATTCCCCGCCGCGCCTGTCGGGTGAAGGAGCGCTGCATATGCGAGGTCCCACCGAGGCCCAGACCAGGCAGTGGCAGGAAGATGGGTTCCTGGTGTTCCCCGGCGCCATCGCGGGCGAACAGTTGCAGCGCCTGCAGCGCGCCTTCGACCACTGGGCCGAGCGCTGCAAGGCGGACTGGCTCGACCGCATCGACCGCGGTGAGCAGGCGGCCACCTACTACGACATCCCCGACCCGTTGGACAAGGACGAGATCTTTATCGACATCGTCGATCACCCCAGCTATTTCGGCTGCCTCAGCGAGTTCACCGGCGGGCAGCCGATTGTCCTGGCCGAACAGGTGCGCACGGTGCCGCCGTGGCCGTTCAGCTACACGAGTTGGCATCCCGACGTGCCGCACAGCAACCCGCTGCACATCAAGGTGCAGATCTACGTCAACGACGTCGCCCCCGGCCGCGGCGAGTTCGCCTTCGTGCCGGGCAGCCACAAGCGCTCGGCGGGGCCGTACACCCGGCCGCTGCGCCAGGAGAGCATGCCGGGATACCGCACCTTCACCGGCGCGGCCGGCACCGCGGTCATGTTCAACGCGCGCGGCTGGCATGCCGCCATGGACAACCACGGCGGCACGCCGCGCAAGTCGATCATCCTGATCTACGAGCAGCGTACCGCCGGGCGCGTCGATGCGGGCACCTTCTCCTCCATAGCGCACCTGTGCACCACCCCGGAACGGCGCCGGCTGTTCAGCCTGGAGCAGTAGGAACAGCCGTGCCGCGCATCGATGCCCACGCCCACGTGTTCGCGAAGCCATCGGCGCAGTTTCCGCGCGCGGTGGACGAGGACTGCCCCGCCGGCCGCGAGGAGCCGGTCGGGAAACTGCTGGAGGCCATGCACGCCAATCGGATCGGTCAGGCGGTCCTGGTGCAGATCGGCGGCGCCGAGGTGGCGCAGCACGCCTACCTGCTGCACTGTCTGCGCGAGCACCGCGACCGGTTCCGGGGCATCGGGCTGATCCCGCCCGGCGACCCCGAACCGGAACGCCACATGGACCGGCTGGCCGCGGAGCCCGGCATCATCGGATTCCGCCTGTTCACGGTCGGCGGCCCGCGCGACCCGTTCGCGCCGATCGACGTGCGGCGGTTCGCCACCTACCGCATCTGGAAGCACGCCGCCGCCAAGGACTACGTGATCTGGCTGTACGCCCGCGCCCGCGATGCGCACCTGATCCCCTACCTGCTGGAACAATTCCCGCAGGTGCGCGTGGTCGTGAACCACCTCGGCATCTGCCCCGGCGCCGGCGCCGCCTCCCGCGACGACCGCGGCCGCCCGCGCATCGCCACCCCCACGTACAACCCGGCATTCCACACCACCTACCGGCTCAACCGCTACGAGAACGTGGTCGTGAAGCTGTCCGGTCAGCCCGCGTTCAGCCGCGAGCAGTACCCCTACCGCGACCTCGCCCGCTGGCACCACAACCTGTTTGAAGCCTACGGCCCGGGCCGCCTGATGTGGGGCAGCGATTTCCCCTGGAACCTCGCCGACCCCGGTTACGCACGCCTCACCAGCGTGGTCCGCGAATTGCTGCCCGGCCTGTCCGAAGCCGACCACGCCGCCATCATGGGCGCCAACGCCCGCCGCTTCCTGCGCTTCCCGTCACCCAACACCGACTAAGACTAAGCCACCGGCCCGCGCCGTAGCCTGCTCAGGCGCTGGAAATCGCGCACGTTGCGCGTCACGAAATCAACATTTCCGCCGTTGATTTTCGCAGTAATCCAACGGCTGCGCCGCAGAATCAGGTCCTGATCACATGCCCCATACGTGGATGTCGGCGCCGACGGCGGATTCGTGGCGGTGGTGGAATCCGTTCGTCCGCGCCCCAGGCCGTACTCCCGCTCAATCGTGGCGGCGGGTGGTTGCGCCGGCCCGCGCACGTGGTACAGACTCCGGTTGATCACCCTGGGACAGGGAACACCGGTCCTTGCCCACAACGAGGAAGCGCGGATGACGGCGAGCCCGACCGACCTTGCAACGCTGCGGCAGAAGCTGCTGGTGCTGTATGCGGCCAATTCCAGTCCCGACACCGAAGTGGTCGCCTGGTCCCTGTACGACGGCACCAGCGACCAGACCTACGAGGCCGCCGGCGAAGCGGTACCGCCCTACGCCACCGTCCTCGATGCCATGCGCGACGGCTGGCGGGTTATCAAGTACCCCGACCTGCGCCCGCCGAGTCCCGGCCAGGAGTACGACCTCTCCTACCTGGAGTTCGAATTCGTATTGGAGAAACTGGAGTCAATCGATGGCAAGCGGTAACGGCACCTCCCCCGACCTGCGGCTGACCAGCCGCGACATGGCGCGCTTCGTGCGCGACGGCTTCCTGCGCTTCGACGGCCTGGTGCCGCGCGACTTGTGCGCGGCGGCCATGGACGAGATCGAGTCCGGGCGTCACCTGCGCGACCGCGGCCAGGGCGGCGCTCAGTTCCGCGATATCTGGGCGGATCCCGGCTCGGCGCTCGGACAGGCGTTCCGGCTGCCGCGGGTGGCGGCGATCATCCACAGCCTGGTTGGCCCGGACCCGCGCTACGACCACCACGCCGCGCACCTGACCCCGGCGCATACGCGCAAGGGCGCCAATCTGCATCAGGACGCCGAGTACGACGTGCGCCGCAACCACTTCGATATTCAGATCTCGTTCTTCCCGGAAGACACGCCGGCCGAGTCGGGCGGTACGCTGTTCCTGCCGGGCAGCCAGTTCCGGCGCGTGTACGAGTCCACCACCCGCCGCTACCAGGACGTGCTCGGCCAAGTGCAGGCGGTGTGCGACGCCGGCACCATGTTCTTCTGGCACACCAACGTGTGGCACGCGGCGCGCAGCAACCAGACCGACCGCGACCGCTACATGTTCAAGCTGCGCCTCAACCCCACCGTGCGCCAGCAGCGCCTGTGGAACACCGCCGACCTCGACGACCCGGACACCCGCACCGACGTCGCCAAGATCCTCAGCCAGATGATCCCGTGGCACGGCCAGCGCCACCGCATAGAGGTGATGAACCGCATCCGCCTGTGGCGCTACCTCGCCGGCGACCCCGATTTCGACGTCGCCCTGTGGTGGACCCGCATCGAGAACACCCCGGACATCGTCTACCGCACCCAACTCGCCTGACCCGCCGCCGCGGCTGCCTGCCGGACGCCCGCTACCGGTCGCGCGCTTCGGCGGGGCGGGCTTCGGCGGGGCGGCGGTCCTGGAACCGGGCCAGCGGGTAGTACTCGTACACCATGGCGATTTCGCCCACGTCAGGGGGAATGTCCCAACTCAAGCGCACGGCGACGGGCAATTCGCGTTCCTCGCCCGGCTCGTAGGTGTCCTCGAAAAAGCAGAAGCACTGCACCAGTTCGGTGTGCAGGAACGCCACCGGCGGCTCGAACAGGTGTCCGGCCTTGGCCTTGACCGTGGCAGCGGAGAGGTTGCGCGCGCGGAATATCGCCGAGCCGGTCTCGCCCGGCTTCAGCGTGATGCTCTCCGGTTCCACGCTGAACTCGAACGGAAGCTCCTCGCGCACCTCGGCGCGGAACCGGATCGTGAAGCCCACAGCCCAGTCCAGGAACACCTTCCAGTGCTCGCCTTCGCGCACCAGCTCCACTCGCTGCGAGAACTCGATCACCGGCAGCGTACCGGCTTCGCCGCGGCGGCGCACCTCGACACGGCGCTCGTCCACCGGGTTGCCGGCGGCGGCGCCCTCGCCGTACAGCAGGTCGCGCAGCTCCGGGTGGTTGGCGTTCGGCACCGCGCCGTGCACGGTCACCACGCCGGCATCGCCCTGCAGGTCGCTCTCGGTTTCGCGGATCTCGATGAATTCGCCGAGCTCCTTGATAAGGTCCTGGAACTCCGCCGGGAATTGCGGATGCCCCTCCAGGTGCTGCTCCAGCGTACGCCAGCGCCGGTCCTCCGCCGACGCCAGCTCGTACACCGTGGCCGCGTCGTTGACGTACCGCGCGTGCAGCAGGCGGGCGGCCACCTGCTCGGCGGAGGGCGTGCGCACCGCCAGGAACGCGCCGACCCCGGCCGCCAGCACGGCGGCCGCAGCCGCTATCGGGAGCAGCCGTTTCACTCTGCACCAATCATACGCTATCCCAACGCCCTGCGTGGCGTCGCAGCCGTGGCCGTCGGCGGCACCGCGGTACCCGTGGGCACCCGCATTGCCACCGACGTTGACAAATGTTACCATGCAAGGTAATCTTTTTTGTGGCGCGGATACGGCGCGGCGGCTACATCTTCATCACTTGGATTTCCGACCACGCGCCTCGTCATGTGCATGCCTATGAAGGGCAAGGCGACTCGGCGGATTCTGGATCTGATCGAGGAACTGCAGCGGGAGGGTGAGTTGTGAAGATTCGTACGGTGGCTCTCAACAACCACAAGAAATCGTTCGAGGTCGCGACGGACTCGGAGTCCTTTCTATTCCCGTACGTCAAGGCCGATCCTGCTCCCGCGCCTGGAGACCCCGTGGCCCAGGTCCGCGTGGACGAAGAGTTGGCTCGGGAAGCGTTCGTCTTTACCGTGGCCTCCGGGCAGGAAACCACCGTCCATATCGAGCAGGTTCTCGAATACAACCAGGATCCGACCTTCCGGCGCGATCTGCTGCTGTACAAGCTTACTCTCGAGGCGCAGCGCCGAGTGATCGCGACCGCCCTTTCGAGGCGGGAAATCATTCGGCGGCTCGGAACCTCCCCGGCGCAGCTCTATCGATTGTTGGATCAGACCAATTATCGCAAGTCGGTGGATCGCGTGCTGCACCTCCTTCACGTCCTCGAGTGCGATGTCGATGTCATCGTACGCGACAGGGCGCGCAAGGCAGTCGCGGACACCCGCGCGACAGGTGCCCGCGTTCGTTGACGGCGGATTTTGCGGGCTGCTACAGTCGCGGCGATGTTACTGTACCGTACGCAACGCGGCGTCGTGGCCGCCGATGGAGACCGATACCTACTGCTGGCCGAAAGTTGGGACAGCCTGATCGCGACACCCGCCCTGCCCGACCGGATTGACGGACTGGCAGCGCAGGGGACGGCGCTCGACGCGTTCGACCCGTCGGAGGCGCTGGTGCCGCTGGTGTCGCAGGAGGTGTGGGCGGCCGGGGTCACCTACTACCGCAGCCGCGACGCGCGCATGGCCGAGTCGGAGCAGGCCGGCGGCGACAGCTTCTACGACCGCGTGTATACCGCGCCGCGCCCGGAGCTGTTCTTCAAGGGCAGCGCGCGCACCGCGGTGGGCGCCGGCGGGCAAATCGCGATCCGCTCCGACGCCGGCTGGAACGTGCCGGAGCCGGAACTGGTGCTGCTCGCCGATGCCAGCGGCGCCCTGATCGGCTGCACCATCGGCAACGACGTCAGTTCGCGCGACATCGAGGGCGAGAACCCCCTCTACCTGCCGCAGGCCAAGGTGTACGACGCGAGTTGCGCGCTCAGGGGGGCGGCGCGGGGGCTGCGGGGGGGGGGCGGGGGGGCGGGGGGCCGCGGAGCCGCTGCCGGCGAACACGTCGATCAGCCTGGAGATCAGCCGCGCCGGCGCGGCCGTGTTTAGCGACAGCACCACCCTGGCCGAACTCAAGCGCACGCCGGAGGAGCTGCTCCGCTACCTGTACCTGGACAACAGCTTCCCGCACGGCTGCTACCTGATGACCGGCACCGGCATCGTGCCCCCCGACGGCTTTACCCTCGCCTCCGGCGACACCGTGTCCATCACCATCCCCCCCATCGGCACCCTCACCAACCAGGTCCGCTGAGCAGACGGCCCTTGTCCGCGACACCCCGGACCCCAATGGTGCACTGCAGAGTTTGGCGCGTGCCATCATTTGGCCACGTCAGCCCCGGTAGCGGTATAGTCTCTCACAGTTCGCAACCGACCTTGGGAGGCCGCCAGTGAGCAATACCGGTCAGACCCGCAGTACCGACCTGCCCGCGCGCCGCGACCCGCGCGGCCCCAACCGGGAGCCGCCGCTGCGCATCGCCGCCGGCGAGGAGATTCTCGGCTTCGACGGGCTCAGCGGCCCCGGCCCGGGGCTGCGCACCATGGGCGAGGCGCCGGAGGGGTCGCTGCCGATTACCGCCGAGATGCTGCGCGAGGAGCCGAGCGGCAACCTGTTCGGGCTTACCCACAACGTGGCGATGGGCTGGCAGCCGGCGGAGACCACGCAGCCGGCGTTCATGATCCTCAGCACGCAGGGCGGCGTGCGGGCCCCGGACGGGTCGCCGATTGCGCTCGGCCTGCATACCGGGCACTGGGAGGTGGGCCTGCTGGTGCAGGCGGCTGCCGACGCCCTGCGCGACGGTGGCTGTATCCCGTTTGCGGCGTTCTGCACCGACCCGTGCGACGGCCGTTCGCAGGGCACGCCGGGCATGTTCGACAGCCTGCCCTACCGCAACGACGCCGCGATCGTGCTGCGCCGCCTGGCGCGCTCGCTGCCCACGCGCAGCGGCGTGCTGGGGGTGGCCACCTGCGACAAGGGGCTGCCGGCCATGCTGCTGGCGGTGGCCGGCCTGCGCGGCGAGCCGGGGGTGATTGTGCCCGGCGGCGTTACCCTGCCGGCGCCCGACTCGGAGGACACCGGCCTGGTGCAGACCATCGGCGCCCGTTTCGCGCACGGGCTGATCAGCCTGGAACACGCGCAGACCATGGGCTGCCGGGCGTGCGGCAGCCCCGGCGGCGGCTGCCAGTTCCTGGGCACCGCGGCCACCGCCCAGGTGGTGGCGGAAGGGCTCGGCCTGTCGCTGCCGCACGCCGCGCTGGCGCCGTCCGGGGAGCCGGTGTGGCTGGACATGGCGCGCCGTTCCGCGCTGGCGCTGGTGGCCCTGGCCGATGCCGGGCTGCGCACCGGCGACCTGCTCACCGAGCAGGCGCTGCACAACGCCATGGTCGTGTACGCCGCGTTCGGCGGCTCCACCAACCTGCTGCTGCACCTGCCCGCCGTGGCGCACGCCGCCGGCCTCCCCATCCCGACGGTGGAGGACTGGGCGCGCGTCAATCGCAGCGTGCCGCGGCTGGTGGACGCGCTGCCCAACGGCCCCGCCGGCCACCCCACCATCCGCGTGTTCGCCGCCGGCGGCGTGCCGGAGGTGATGCTGCACCTGCGCCGCGCCAGCCTGCTGCACACCGATGCGCGCACCGTCAGCGGGCGCAGCCTCGGCGAAGTGCTCGACGGCTGGCAGGACAGCCCGCGCCGCGCCGCCGCCCATGCCGCCTGCAGCGCCGACGGCGTACCGCCCGAGGAAGTGATCATGGACCCCGACCGCGCCCGTTCGCGCGGCCTGACCAGCACCGTGGTGTTCCCGGTCGGCAACCTGGCCCCGGAAGGCTCGGTAATCAAGGCCACCGCCATCGACCCGAGCGTGGTAGACGAGCACGGCGTCTACACCCACCGCGGCACGGTACGCGTGTTCACCAGCGAGGCGGACGCCATCGCCGCCATCAAGGGCGCCCCCGGCGTCACCCCGGTCAAGGCGCACGACATCGTGGTGGTAATGGGCATCGGCCCGGCCGGCACCGGCATGGAGGAGATCTACCAGATCACCTCGGCGCTCAAGTTCCTGCCGTGGGGCAAGACCGTGTCGGTGCTTACCGACGCGCGCTTCTCCGGCGTGTCCACCGGCGCCTGCATCGGCCACATCGGGCCGGAGGCGCTCGCCGGCGGCCCGCTCGGCAAGCTGCGCGACGGCGACCTGGTCGAGATCTCGGTGGACCGCACCAACCTGGAAGGCCGCGTCAACCTGGCCGGCACCGCCGACGGCGCGCTCGAGCCGGCCGCGGCGGCGGAGCTGCTGGAGCGGCGCACCCCCCACCCGGGCTTGGCAGCCAATACCGCGCTGCCCGACGACACCCGCCTGTGGGCCGCCCTGCAGGCGGCCAGCGGCGGCACCTGGCGCGGCGCCGTGTACGACGTGGACCGCATCGTCGCCGCCCTGCAGAAGTAGCCATGCTGGCGCGGGCAGTGGTGTCCACGGCCACCAGGCGGGTGGAGCTGCGCGAAGTCGAGATCGGCGCGGTCGGCCCGTGGGACGTGCGGGTGGAGCTGGAGCGCTCCGCCATCAGCGTGGGGACCGAGTCCTACGTGCTCGCCGGCGAGCGCTTTCCGCGGCCCTACATTCCCGGCTACGCGCCGATCGCCCGCGTGGTCGAGGTGGGCGCCGAGGCGGCGCGCCTGTTCACCCCCGGCGAACGCATCTCCTACTTCCAGCCGCGCGCACCGCGGGCTGACCAGGGGGTTATCCAGAACTGCGGCGGCCACCAGAGCCCGGCCATCATCGGCGTAAACCCCGCCGAACGCCACCTGCTCGCCAGCAACACCTTCTGCGTCAGGGTGCCGGAGGAGCTGTCCACCGAGCGCGCCGCGTTTGGCGGTATCGCCTCCATCTCGTCGCTTGGGGTGACCCTGGCCGCGCCGCGGGTCGGCCAGCGGGCCTTGGTGATCGGCCTGGGAATGATCGGCCAGATGGCCGCCGCGCACCTCAAGCTGCGCGGCGTGGAGGTGGCGGTGGCCGACTTGCACGAGCTGCGCCGCGAGCTGGCGCGCCGCGCCGGCGCCGACCACGTGATCGACCCGCTGCGCGAGGACCTGGCAACCCGCGTGCGCGAGCTGTGGCCGGAGGGCGCCGACATCGTGGCCGACGCCACCGGCCGCTACGAAGTGGTCGAGCAGGCGGTGCCGGCACTGCGCCGCGAGGGCACGGTGCTGTTCCTGGCCTGGTACAAGGGCGCCGGGCTCAACCTGGAGGCGTTCCACGGCACCGTGTTCCGCGCGGCCTTCCCGTGGACCCTGAAGGGCGATCACGTGCTCGCCTCCTGGCGCCTGATGGCGGCCGGCGCTCTGCGGGTCGATCACCTGCACACCCACACCTTTCCGGTCGCGCAGGCGCAACAGGCGTACGACCTGATCTACCGCGCCCCGGAGACCTACCTGGGCATCAGCCTGGATTGGAGCCGTTAGCCGCCATGCAATCCGCCATGCAATACTGCCACCTGGGCCGCTCGGGGCTGCGTGTCAGCCGTTTCTGCCTGGGCACCTTCAACTTCGGCCTCGCCACCGGCGAATCGGACGCGCACCGCATCATGGATGGCGCGCTGGAGGCGGGCATCAACTTCTTCGATACCGCCAACCACTACCCCGACTTCGTGCACTGCGGGCTCAGTGAACAGGTCATCGGGCGTTGGTTCGCCGCCGCGCCGGGCCGCCGCGAGCGGGTGGTGCTGGCCACCAAGCTGTACTAGCCAATGGGCAATCCGGACGATCCCAACGACGCCGCCGGACTGTCCAAGTACAAGATAATCCGCCACGCCGAGGACTCGCTGCGCCGCATCGGCACCGACCGCATCGACCTGTTGCAGATGCACCACGTCGACCGCCGCGCGCCGTGGGATGAAGTGTGGGAGGCGTTCGAGCTGCTGATGGCGCAGGGCAAGGTCGTGTACGTGGGATCGAGCAACTTCGCCGCCTGGGACCTGGCGCTGGCGCAGGCGGCGGCGCACACCCGGTCCACCTTCGGGCTGGTCTCCGAGCAGCACCGGTTCAACCTGCTGTGCCGCCTGCCGGAGCTGGAGGTGCTGCCCGCCGCCGGCCACCTCCGGATTGGCCTGCCCGCGCCGGCCCCCCTGGGGGTGGGCGGGCGCCCCTCCCGCCGGCTGGCCGGCGGCCGGCTCGGCGGCGATGAGTTGCGCGGCGGCGACCGGTCGCGGCGCGCCCGGCAGGCGCAGCCCGGACGGCCGGACGAGCAGACCGCGCGCCGTTTGCGGGAGTTCGCGCTGTTGTGCCGCGAACGGGACGCGTCGCAGGCCGCCGTGGCCACGGCCTGGATCCTGGCGCAGCCGGCGTTGACCGCGGCGATCATCGGCCCACGCACGGCCGACCAGTTGCGGCACCTGCTGCCGGCGCTGGACCTGACCCTGGACAACGCCGCGCTGGCCCGGCTGGACGAGTTGTTCCCCGGTCCGGGCGGCAGCGCCCCGCAGGCCTACGCCTGGTGAGCCCGCGGCCGCGCGCCGGCCGCGGATGCCTGGCGGGTTGCTACGAGGCGGCGAGCTTGGCGGGGGTAATGGAGAAGTGGCTCCACTGCTGCTCCACGCGGCCGCCGCTGATCTTCAGGAGCTGCGGCGACTGGTGGCGCACGCCGTAGGTGTCGGCGACCCAGTTGGACAGCGGGCGCTGCTCGATTACGTTGACCCAGTACAACGGCAGGTCGAACGAGTAGCCGCGCACCACGTCCGCCGCGGCCGCGGAAATCGGGCACGCGGTGGAGTGCTTGTACACGTAGCAGTCGGCGGCCAGTTCCTCGGTTTCGAGAGGGATGATATTTGCCATGGCGCCCCCAATATAATGGTGTCCCCGACAGAACTGCATCGGGCGGCGGTCAGCGGCCGTCGTATTCGTCGGGGGTGATGGTGAGATGGCGCAGGCGGGCGCGGCGCAGCACGGTGATCGGCGTCGGCCGCCCTACCGCCTGGTCGTCGAGCAGCTTGTCGAGCTGGTCGATGGCGGAGATCGGCTGCTCGCCGAAGGCAACGATCACGTCGCCGCGCAGCATCCCGGCGTGGCCCGCCGGCCCGCGGCCCATGACCGATTCCACCATCACCCCGGTATCGACCGGCAGTTTCAGGCGGCGTACCAACTGCCGGGAGATGGCCACGTTGTGGCCGCCAATGCCGATGTAGCTGCGCCGCACGCGGCCCTCGCGCACCAGGTACGTGCTCACGTACTTGGCGGTGTTGATGGCGGTGGCGAAACAGATGCCCTGCGCCGGCACGATGGCCGCCGTGTTCACCCCCACCACCTCGCCGTAGGAGGTAACCAGCGGGCCGCCGGAATTGCCGGGGTTGAGCGGTGCGTCGGTCTGGATCACGTCGTTCACCTGGCGCCCGGCGTCGGACTGCAGGGTACGGCCCATGGCGCTCACCACGCCCGCCGTCACCGTGTACTGGAACCCGTACGGGTTGCCGATCGCCACCACCAGCTGGCCAACCCGGATCGCCGACGAGTCGCCGAGCGGCGCCGCCACCAGGCCGTCGCCGGAAATCCGCACCACGGCCAGGTCGGTCTCCGGATCGGCACCCACCAGGTGCGCCTCGAACTGGCGCCCGTCGGCCAGCGTGGCGGTAAGCGAGGCGGCGTCGGCCACCACGTGGCTGTTGGTAAGAATGTAGCCGTCCGGGGTGAAGATGAAGCCGGAGGCGGCGCCTTCGGCGGTGTCCAGGTTGACCACCGCCGGCGCCACCGCGTCGACCGCCTCGATCACGGCGCGCGAGTAGGGATCGAGGCGCGGATCGGCCGAACCGCCCACCTCCACGCCGCCGCTGCCCTGATCAGGCGCGGTAAAGCGCGCGCCGAGCGCGTTCAGGTACGGTTCCGGGCCTTGGCGCCTCATCCTGCCGCCGAATTATAGAATATACTTGCGGTAACGTGGCATTCGCATGGAACCGCCGCCCGCGCGCAAGCCGGAGGGCCGTCTGATGGCCGCCGGCGCAATTCTGACCCTGTGGATCGTGCTGTATCTGCTGCAGCAGGGCGGCGAGACGCTGCTCACCCTGCTCAACCTGCGTCACGGCGCCCCCCCCGGCCCACCCTGCCCCCGGCCGCCCGCCCCCCGCGGCCGCCGGCGGAGCTGGAAGAGGTGCTGGATACCGCCACCGTCGCCCGCATGCACGACTACCAGCGCGCGCGCAGCCGCCTCGGCCTGGTGCGCCGGGCGCTGGTCGCCGCCGTTACCGTGGCGGTGGTGACCGGCGGCGGGCTCGGCGCGCTCGACCGCGTGGTGGGCGGCTGGCGCCGGGGGCGCCGGATTGGCTCGCCCCCGCCCGCCCGGACCGCGTGCTGGCCGGCTGGCTCAGCGCGCGCGGTATCGCCTCGCCGCTGCTCGCCGGCGCCGCGTTCGTGGCGCTGCTGGCGGTGGCAAGCACCCTGCTGACCCTCGGCATCCGCCTGTACGGCCAGTTCGTCATCGAGGAGCGGTTCGGCTTCAACCGCATGACCGTGGCCACCTTCTTTTTCGATGTGCTCAAGAGCCTGCTGCTCACCCTGGTGCTCGGCGTGCCGCTGCTGCTCGGGCTGTTCTGGTTCATGGCCGAAACCGGGGACTTCTGGTGGATCTGGGCGTTCTGCTTCGTGGCCGCCTTCCAACTGCTGGTCAACTACCTGTATCAGCCGCTTATCGCGCCGCTGTTCAACAAGTTCCGGCCGCTCGCCGAGGGCACGCTGAAGGAGCGGCTGGTGACGCTGGCCGAACGGCTCCGGTTCCGCGTCAAGAGTGTGCTGGTAATGGACGGCAGCCGGCGCTCCGGGCACAGCAACGCTTACTTCGCCGGCTTCGGCGGCGCCAAGCGCATCGTGCTGTTCGACACCCTGCTCGGCACGCTCGACGAGCCGCAGGTGGAGGCGGTGCTGGCGCACGAAATCGGCCACGAGAAACGGCGCCACGTCCTCAAGCACGTCGCCCTGAGCCTGCTCCTCACCCTGCTCGGGCTGTGGCTGATCAGCGTGCTGCTGCACCAGCCGGCGCTGTTCGCGGCGTTCGGCTTCCACGCCGCCGGCGCCGGCGCCGGCGCCGGCCAGCCGAGCTCGCACGCCGCGCTGGTCATCCTGTCCCTTCTGTGGGGCCCGGCCACCTTCTTCCTGCAGCCGGCCGCCAACGCCTGGATCCGGCGCCACGAGTACGAGGCGGACCGCTACGCCGCGCGTGCCACCGGCGGCGCCGGCGCCCTGGCCGGAGCCCTGATCACGCTCAGCCGCGACAACCTGAGCAATCCCCATCCCCACCCCTGGTACAGCGCCTACCACTACACCCACCCCACCCTGGCGGAACGGCTGCGCGCCCTGCACCGCTACGCCGCCACCCGGTGAGCGCGGCCGCCGTCCGGGCACGCATGCCCCTCCCGGCAGCGTGTAACTTCCGGCGCCAAGCCGCGGTTTTCCGGGTGGTAGCCGGTATTGATGTTCGTGTAACATGCCGGTCCCTGTGGGGCCTATAGCTCAGTTGGTTAGAGCAGCGGACTCATAATCCGCGTGTCCAAGGTTCAAGTCCTTGTGGGCCCAGACAGCGCGCCGGCGGCGCGCAGGAGTGTGATATGGCAGTGGTAACCATTTCCCGGCAGCTCGGCAGCGGCGCGCGCGCCATCGGTATCCGGGCCGCGGAGTTGCTCGGCTACGACGTGGTCGACAAGGCGCTGATTACCGAGGTCGCGCGCGAGGCGCACGTCGACCCGGAAGAGGTCGCCGAGATCGACGAGGTGGAAGAGCCCGGCGTACGCGGATTCCTGACCCGCTGGTTCACCATGGAGAGCGTGGCCAACGTGCCGTCGGCGTCATCGCTGGTCGATCTTTCCTACCACGGCCCGGGCGGCATCTTCGTGCCCCCGACCGATGTCGACATCGGCGAGGAGGTGCACTTCCTCGACCGGCAGCAGTACCACCGCCTCATCCAGCAGACCATCCGCCGGCTCGGCGAGCGCGGGCGGGTAATCGTCGTCGGGCGCGGCGGCATGGTGCTGCTGCGCGACTTCTCCGACGTGCTGCGCGTGCGCATCGTGGCCTCCGAGGAGAGCCGCGCCGAGCGCTACGCCGGCGAGGAGGGCATCACCTTCCGCGAGGCGCTGCAACAGGTGCGCATCAGCGACCGCCGCCGGGCCGCGTTCGTGCATCGCAACTACCACGTCAACTGGGACGACGTCGCCCTCTACCACCTGGTGATCAACTCCGAACACTCCTCCACCGCCATGGCGGCATCCGCCATCGCCTCCGCGGTCGGCGCCATGAAGCCGTCCACCTGACCCGCCGCCGGCATCCGCGCCGCCGGCCACACGCGGCGTGGCTGCGGCGGCGGCATTCCGGTAGCGTGTAAGTATGACCGCGGGCGAATATTCGACAAAGACGCGGCGCGTACTCATGAGCGGCGCGTCGGGATTGATCGGCCGTGCCCTCGCCGAGGCGCTGCAGAGCACTGATCACCAGGTGGTACGCCTGGTTCGGCGGCCTCCCGAGTCCGCCGCCGAGATCGCCTGGGATCCTGCCGCCGGGCAAATCGACGCGGACGCGCTGGAAGGGTTCGACGCGGTAATCCACCTGTCCGGCGAGAACATCGGCGCCGGCCGCTGGACCGCCGCGCGCCGGCAGCGCATCCGCGACAGCCGCGTCGCGTCGACGTCGCTGCTGTGCGGCGCGCTCGCCGCACTTCGCCGCCCGCCGGCGGTGCTGGTGTCGGCGTCGGCGATCGGGTACTACGGCAACGGCGGCGGTCCGGCGGACGAGGCGGCGCCGGCCGGCACCGGCTTCCTGAGCGAAGTCACGGCCGCCTGGGAGCAGACCGCCGAACCGGCGCGTTCGGCGGGCATCCGCGTCGCCCATGCCCGGCTCGGTCCGGTGCTGAGCACGCAGGCGGGCATGCTGAAGCGGCTGTTGCCGGTGTTCCGGCTCGGAGCCGGCGGCGTGGTCGGCAGCGGCCGCCAGTCGATAAGCTGGATCGGGCTGGCTGACGCCGTGGGCGCCCTGGGCTTCCTGATCAGCAACGGCCAGGCGCACGGCCCATGCAACGTGGTAGCCCCGCAGGCCGCCACCAACCGCGAATTCACGCGCACCCTGGCGGCCGTTCTGCGCCGCCCGGCGTTCGCGCCCGTGCCCGGCATCGCCATCCGGCTGCTGTTCGGCGAGATGGGCGACCAACTCATCCTCAAGGGCAGGGCGGTGGTCCCGGCGCGCCTCACCGAACTCGGCTACCGCTGGCTGGAACCGACCCTCGAAGGCGCATTGCGCCGCGAACTGGCCATGCCTGGACGTTGAGCCACGATCCGGCCTGTGCCTGCTGGTGCGCCGGCCGGACTGTCAGGTCTTCGCTTGGTCTCTGCCGATGGCGGCCCGCGATGCCGCCCAGATCCATATTCTTCACCAAACGGGTTGCTCGTTGGCGCACCGTCCGCCAGGTTGACAGGCAGGCAGACGAAGTTAACAGTATCTGGTACATGATCAGCTTAGCCGAGCAACGCCGCCCAAGGAGACAGTCATGAGAGACGATATGAAGTCCACGAGTGCTGTCAGCGATCGTCCCAATGCAGTGGAACGGACCGAGACCACCAACGACTTCGATCGGCGGTTGATGTGCGACAACGTGTCAAAACCCATATTGGTCGTCGACGTGGAGACGACTGGTCTTGATCCGGCCAAGGACACTGTTGTCCAGATCGCAGCCTGCAAGCTCGATGGGGATGCTCGGCTGGACGATCCTCCGTTCGTGACCTACGTCAGACCCGACACCCGTATATCCGACACGGCGGAAGCCGTACACGGCTTGAAACTGACGGATCTGAGGACCGCTCCCTCAATAGCGGAAGCGATTCGTGCGTTCAATGAGTATGCACCGCCAGATGCGATTCTTTGCGGCCACAACATTGCTTTCGATGTCGCATTTTTGAAAGCCGCTTATACATCCGTAGGCATCGGTTTTCCATTTGACTACCATCTCCTTGACGTATGGAGTGTGTCGTTTTTCCTACTCGAGACGCAACGCATTAAGTTGAATCCACACAATCTCAGTGCTCTGTGCGATCTGTATGGCATTCCTCGAGGGCACAAACACGACGCATTGGAGGACGTACAAGCCACGGCGCTCATACTTAGCCGAATGTTCGATACCGTCCGCAGCAAGCACTTCGACGTCGTCGGGAGCGGGAAGAATCTCTGATCGACATGAAGTTGGAGAGGTTCGCGTGGAAGACGATAGTTGCGTTGTTGGTCGGGCTCGTTGGCGGAATCTTGTTGCTCGTACTGGCCTCAAGGGACACACTACTGCATGACATTGGCGCTATCCTGACCACATCCGTCACTATGTCGCTCATCTTTCAGTTATGGCTACTGAAGGATCTACTCAGAGATCTGTTCGACAACGTACGTTCGGCTGAGCACTGGTCGCGTTCCGGAGTGCGTGGATTCTACACGAACTTCCACGGCGTCCCGTGGGATGATCTCTTCGAGAAGAGCGATAGGTTGAGTCTCATGGTAGCATATGCTCGTACGTGGAGAAACACACATCAGACAGAACTCACCGACTTCGTGAGTGTACCCGGACGATCAATAGAAGTCATTCTTCCGGACCCTTCTTCCGACACATCGATGGCCGAGTACGGTAGGCGATTCAACACCTCTTCTGACGAGATTTCCCATCGAGTAACAGAAGCCATCGAATTCTTCAAAGCACTCGGCAGGAATGCTCATCAGCAAAGCAGGGTCACAATTTATCTGTTCCAGCGGACCTTCCAATTCAGTTTCTATCGGTTCTCTCAAGGAGCCGTTATCGCCTCGTACAGCCATCGACGCGATCGTGGTGGAATCATCACTCTTGTGGCTGACCGAGGCGGCGATCTGTATCGGTGGGCGGGCGATGAATGGGATCAGATTACGAGTGATTCGGAGTGTCAAGAATACAGCGGTCCGACCACGCCACAGTGACGGCGAATCTTCGACGGCATATCTCTCCAGTAAGTCAGTAAGGTATCACCCCGTTCCACGAATACGAGTAGCGTAGTGTAGTAGTCAGCTCTTGTCGCGGTTGGGGAGGTGCAGGATCTCGCGCGGCTTGCTGCCGTTGGCGGGGCCGACGATGCCGCGCTGCTCCATCTCCTCCACCAGGCGGGCGGCGCGGTTGTAGCCGATCTTGAGCTTGCGCTGCAGGTAGGAGGCAGACGCCTTGCCGGCACCGGCCACGATCTCCAGCGCCTGCTCCATCATCGGGTCGCCGCCGCCCGGCTCCAGCACCAGTTCCGCCTCTTCGTCGTCGAACAGAATGTCCTCGTCGATGTAGTCCGGCTCGCCGAGCTCGCGCACCTTCTCGGTGACCCGCTCTACCTCTTCCTCCGACACCAGGGCGCCCTGGATGCGCAGCGGATTGGCGTCCCACGCCGGCACGAACAGCATGTCGCCGCGCCCGAGCAACTTCTCGGCGCCCACCGCATCGATGATGATGCGCGAGTCGAACTTGCCCGCCACCATGAACGCGATGCGCGACGGGATGTTGGCCTTGATCAGGCCGGTGATCACGTCGATGGAGGGCCGTTGCGTGGCCAGCACGATGTGGATGCCGACCGCGCGCGCCATCGCCGCCAGCCGCGCCAGGGTCGCCTCCAGCTCCTTGCCGGTGGTGGCCATCAGGTCGGCGAACTCGTCGATCACGATCACCAGGAAGGGCAGCGGGCCGAGCGTGAGCTGGTCGTCGCGCTCGGTCAGCTTGCGGTTGTAGGAGCGGATGTCGCGCACGCCGAGGTTGTCGAGCAGCGCGTAGCGGCGTTCCATCTCGTACAGGCAGTACTGCAGCGCCTGGAACGCCCGCTTGGGATCGGTAATCACCGGCGTCAGCAGGTGCGGCACGTCGTTGTACAGCTTGAGCTCGACGATCTTGGGGTCGATCAACAGCAGGCGCACCTGTTCCGGGGTGCGCGAGTACAGGATCGAGCAGATCAGCGTGTTGACCAGCACCGACTTGCCGGCCCCGGTGGCGCCCGCGATCAGCAGGTGCGGGGTGGCGGTGATATCGATTACCTGAGTCTCGCCGGTGATGTCCTTGCCAAGCGCAATCGGCACGCCGTCGACCAGCGACCGCGGCTTGGGGCGGAATTCCTTCTTGCTGATCAGGTCGCGGAATCCGACGATGGCGCGGTGCTTGTTGGGCACTTCGATGCCGACCGCGTGCTTGCCCGGAATCGGCGCCACGATGCGCACCCGCGATGCCGCCAGGCGCAGGGCGATGTTGTCGGCCAGGTTGACGATGCGCGAGATCTTCACCCCCGGCGCGGGCAGGATCTCGAACATGGTGATTACCGGGCCGCGGCGCACGCCGGTCACCTCGGCGTCGATGCGAAACTCGGCCAGGGTGGCCATCAGCGTGGCGGCGGCTTCGCGGGTGTCGTTCTCCACCTGCCACGGCTCGTCCGACTCGTGCTCGTCGAGAATCTCCAGCGGCACGTTATAGGCGCGGCGGCGGGAGCGCGGCTTCGCGCCCGGATTCGCGCCCGGGTCGGAAGAGGGCTGCGCTTCGTCGCCGGCAGTGTCGGCGTACGCCACCGGGTTCGGCTCGCCGTCGGCGCCGTCCAACAGCGGGAGGTCGAGTCCTGGAACCGCGGGCGCCTCCGGTTCGGCACTGCCGGGCTGGTCCGCCTCCGGGTCCTCGGCAAGGGCGTGCGCGGCCGGCGGTTGGCCGTCCACGATCATTGGATCGCGGTGGCCGGTCTCCACCGAGCCCTCGGCGGCGAACTCGGGCTCGCCGGCATGGCCGTTGCCGGCGGCGGGCGGTGGTGCGGCGCCGACGACATGCGGCGGAACGGTGTCGCCGGTATGCGGCGGCGTGGCGCCGTTGCCGTGTGGCGGCGCTGCGCTGTCGGTGCGGGGCGGCGGTGTGGTGCCGTTGGCATACGGTGGCGCGGCGCCGTTGGCGGGCGGCGGACTGGCACCGTAGGGATGGGGTGGCGCGGTGCCGCCGGCAGGCAGCGGAGTGGCGCCGTCGTCATGCGGTGGAACGGTGCCGCCGGTATAGGGCGGAGTGGTGCCGTCGGCAGGCGGCGAAATGGTGCCGTCGGTGTGGGGCAGCCCGGTGCCGCCGGCGGGCGGCGGAGTGGCACCGATGGCGGGCGGCGGCGCGGTGCCATTGGCGTGGCCATGGGCATGGGCGGCTCCGTTCGCGTACGGCTCGGCGGCGCCGTTCGCCAGGTGGAGCAGGCCTTCGCCTGCCAGCCGCGGTTCGGGGGCCGTCTCGCCGCCCGCCGCCGCGAGCGCCGCGGCACCGTCGTCCTGCCGCGGCCGCTCGGCCGCGGTGCGGCGTGCCCATTCGCGCCAGTGCTTGAGCAGGGCGAAGAACGCCACGCTCTCCAGGATCAGGATCAGGATCAGCAGGATGGCCGCCGGCACGCGTCCGAATGCCTCCACCAGCGCCACCGCCGCGAACGCGCCGTCCTCGGCCAGCAGCACGTGGCTCAGCGTGCCGAGCACCGGCAGGAACAGCCCCACCGCCACCAGCGAAGCCATCACCTCCCGCGTTACGCGGTCGTTGTACAGCACGAACACGTAAACGTAGCAGAGCACCGGAATCAGCAGCCCGAACCAGAGGAACGAGTCGTACAGAAACCACGCCGGCCCAAACAACACGTTGAGCGGAAACGGCGCCGTAGACGGCCGGCCCGCCGCCAGGAACGGAATCAACGACGCGAGGGCAAACGTGCCGGTGGCCGCCAGCGCCACCGCGCATACCTGCTGTATGCCGCCGCCGGGGAGCTGCCGGCCCTGTAACCACCGGGAAATGCTCATCGCGCCGATGCCGCCGCCGGGCGCGGACATGACGCGACCGCCGCCCGTTGCGGGAGAATGCCCATACCCCAAGTATCGGCACGCCGCCGCCCCAGCCGAGCCCCGACCGGCTACAGCACGGTAAGCCCGACGATGCCCGCCGGGATCAGGTAAATGGCGAACAGGTGCAGGCGGCCGCGGCGCACAATGCGCAGCAGCACGGTAAGCGCCAGCCAGCCGGCCGCGAACGACACCGCCATGCCGGCGATCAGCGCCGCGGGGTCGACCGCCGCCTCCAGGGCGGACAGCTCGGGCAGCGACACCGCCACCGCGCCCAGGATCGCCGGCACCGATGCCAGGAAGGAGAAGTCGGCGGCCGACTCGCGGTCCGCCCCGGCCAGCACGCCGGCCGCGATGGTGGCGCCGGAACGGGAGATGCCGGGAATCACCGCCAGTCCCTGTACCGCGCCCACCAGCAGCGCCCACCGCCAGCGCGGCTGCCACCCGGGCACGGGCACGGCACCCGGCACCGTGGCGGCGCACGTCGCGGCGCCGCCATGTGGTGCGGCCTGTCCACGCGGCGCAGGATCACGGCGCGGGGCGGCTTGTCCGCGCCGGAATCGCGCGGCGAGCAGCACCGCCGCGGTCACCAGCAGCAGCACCGCCACCAGGCGCGGCTCGCGCGGCAGTCCGACCGATCCGATCGCCATGCCGATGCCCCCGGTCACCACGGTGCAGAGCAGGAGCAGCAACAGCAGGCGGCGTTCGGCGGGCTTGGACCGGCGGCGCACCGGCGGGCGCAGCAGGTCGATGCCGGCGGCCAGCAGCCGGCCCAGCCGCGCCCGGAACACCAGGGCAGTCGCGGCCAGGGTGGACAGGTGCAGCAGCACGTCGAACAACAGCGGCACCTCGCCGAGCCGCAGGATGTCGCGCAGCAGCACCAGGTGCCCGGAGCTGGACACCGGCAGGAACTCGGTAACGCCCTGCAGCGTGCCCAGCGCCACCGCCTGCCAGAAGCTCATCATGCCTTCAGCCCCCGCAACAGGATCAGGTGGCGCTCGCCGTCCAGGTGCGGCACCGCCAACGGGATAACCCGTGCCCGCAGCCGCGCGCCGGCCGCCTGCCGGGCGGCCGCGAGCTCACGGTGCACGGTTTCGGCGGTGCCCTGGTACAAGGCGACCGTGGACCGCGAGTGCAGCAGCGGCAGCAGTCCGGGCAGCAGGCGCGGGAGCGGCGCCACCGCGCGCCAGGTCACCACGTCCACCGGCGCCAGCGCGGCCTCCGCCAGCGGGCGGTCCACCACCGTCAGCTCCACCGGGGCCAGCGCGCGGCGCACGTGGTTCAGAAACGCCGCCCGCCGCGTGCTGCGCTCTACCAGGATCACCCGCGTGCCGGCCAGCGCCAGGGCCAACGGCACGCCCGGCAGGCCGGCGCCGCTGCCCACGTCCAGCAGCGTGGCGCGCGGTTCCAGTTCGCGCAGCGCCGCAACCGCGGCCAAGCTGTCCAGCAGGTGGTGGGTAATCAACCGCCGCCGGTCGGCGTCCACCAGCCCGTACACCGGGTTGGCCGCCGCGATCAGATCGGCGAACCGCTGCAGCCGGCCGCGCAGGCAATGCACGCCCGGCATGGCCAGCCGGAACCGGAGCGCCGACCGGCTGCAGCCGGTCGCCCAGGCACTCGCCGCCGTCCATGCCCAGCCGGGACAGTCCGTCGTCCAACACCTCCGAGTCCGTCATTGCCCGCACCTTGGCGCCCACGGTACCACGGTACCCAAAACGTTCCTGCCCTCCTACAATCAGCGCATGGAAAACGACACCGACCTCACCGGCCTCGACCCGGGCGCCGCCCGCGAGTACGTGCTTGGGTACATCACCGCGCTGCGCATTACCGGCAAGAAACGCCAGCGCATGGAGGCGTCCCTCAAGACCTGGGAGGAGCGCATCAAGCAGGCCACGGAAGCCGGCAACACCACGCTGCGCGACACCGCCCGCAACGAAATGCAGCGCATCCAGGACGGCCTCGGCCGGGTGGCGTTCGAGGAGTCCGAACTCAGCGCCCAGGTGGAGGTGATGAAGCGCCACCTGAAGAGCATGCAGCACGGCCCGGTAGTCAACGCCGACGCCGAAGCCCTGCTGGCACAACTCCAATCCATCACCGGCGAGCCCGACACCCTCAAGTCCGACCTCAACCGCCTCGGCGCCGAGCAACGCGCCGACGAAGAACTCGAAGCTCTCAAGCGCCGCATGGCAAAGGGCGAGTAGCGCACCCGCCCGTCCCCGCTCGTCCTGAATGCGCTCCGCGCGCCGGGGCGGCTGTCCCCGCGCAGGTCGCACGCACCATCAGCGGAACAGGAGAGCCTCCTCTTCTTCTTGCTGTTCCTAGTAGCTGCGCCACGCCGCGCGATCTTGCCATCCTGGTCGCGTTGTTCTGAACACTCGCAACGTGTGCCTCGGCAAACGTGGGATATGCAGATGGAAGATGCGCCTGCCCGGTGGGCGTCAGATCGACTCACGGACGGGGGTAGCGCGGACCCAACTCCCCGGACTGGCGGTGCTCTCCGCGCCGCCGCGCAGCATCTGAATCACCACGCCGCGTTCCCCGGCGGCGGCACCGTCATCGTCGCCGTCAACTTGGTGCGCCTCGCCCGTGCGGCGCTCAGGCGCCCGCGCCTCTGGGTCAAGGATGGCCAGATCGGCGGCGCAACCGGGGTGGAGGCGGCCTTTTTCCGGCAGGCCGAGGAGGCGGGCCGGCTGCCAGCACAGCAGAGCGGCCAGTTCCTCCAGGGCGATGTTGCCGGCGGCCACCCCGGCCCGCCACAAGTGCGCCAGCAGTTGGCGATCCGCGACGCCTTCGTCGGCGTCCACGCTCACCATGCGCACGGTCGGGGAGCGCACCGCCGGCCACCACTCGGCCGCCGCGCGCGGTTCGGCGAGCAGCAGGTGGGCCGGCGCCGCCACCGCGATGCCGTTGCCCGGTTCGCCGCTGCGCTGTGCCGTGTCCAGTGCCTCCCGCATGCCGGCGGCGGTGGATGGGGCCAGGACCACGCGGCCGCCGTCGAGCGGCAGCGGCAACCCACCGACGGCGCGCTCCATGGTACGGGCATCGTCGCTCAGCACCAGCAGGGTCGCGCCACAGTGGCCGGTTACCCGCACCAGGTCGTCGTCCCAGCCCGGCTCGGTCAGGATGCCGTCGTCCACCGCGAACGTCGCGCACCCCTGGCCGAACACCGCCTCCGGCAGCACTTCCAGCTCCTGCGCCACTCCCCTGAGCAGCGGTATCGGCACCGCATCCACCGCCGGCGGCTCCTGCGCCGGAATCGCGAGACTGCGCACCACCACGCCAACCGTGGTAGCCGCAAGGCCCTCTCCCAGCACCCGCGGCACGCCCTCCCGGCACAGCACCACCGGACCCGGGAACACCAGCTTGCCGGTCAGGTTGCGCCACCCCGCCTCCTCGGCCGCAGCCGAGCGTGCCATGCGCAGCGCCCGCACCACTCCGCCGCCTACCTCCAGATCGGCCACGAACCGACCGTCGGCATGCACCACCAGACCCTGAAACAGCGTGTCGTCCACCGCCGCCGATTATACGCTGCCCGCTGCCTTCCCGGCGCGCCGCAACGTGTCCGCAGCCGGCTGATCGTCACCGAAACGGGCAGCCACCGCTCATGCCAACCGTCGCCACGCGGTGCAATTCATGTGGCCGGGCGACGGGACGCTGGTACCGCGCGGGGTCTTTCATTGGCGGTCGATACGAAACCGCCCTCACTGACCCACCGCGTCCATGTCCGGCGGTACGCTCGGCGCACGCCTGCCACCGGTTCGCGGTCCGCGAACGTGCAATCCTGCCCATTCGCCAGTTCGCGATTGCACTACCTGTAACTATTCGACACACTATGGCCAGATACCCGCCCCGAGAGGGCACTGGGAGGAGGAAGCGCAATGACAAGATTCGCTTCAATCATGGGCGTCGCGACGGTCGCGACGCTGGTACTACTGTCCGGCTGCGAAGCAGCGATGGAAAAGACGGACTACGTGGAAGACTTGAAGGGGACGTGGACAATCATGGACCTGCCCGCAATGTTTGCGCTGCCTGGCTCCACCGATGCTGTCCCGTCGATGGCCAACGTGAACGTCACGATCGCCGAGGGTGACGAGCTGAACACGGGCACCTTCACGGTTGCGGTGACTCACAGCATAATTACTCCGCCAACAGCATTACCGCCGATCACGGCCAGCGGTACCTTCGTGGTCGACAGCAAGAACATTGATGTGACGGTAGATAGTATCGATGCAGGTCCTGGCGGCGGCACGCCTGCTAATTTGGCTCCCCTTGTGGGGCAAGAAATCGAGATCGGCTACACGTTCACGGACGACGACACGCTTAAGATCACGAATGACTTGCTCGCGGATTTAGGGGTAGCGCTCCCCACCGATCCGAGTATCGAACTGACAAGGAGCACAACGCAGTAGTCTGCGCGGTGCGGCCCGAGTGCCGGGGGTGGGGTTAGTAGTGCAGCGTGGTTTGGATGAACACGTTGTCCTTGGCGTCGTCCCGGCGCAGCAGGCCTACCTTGGTACTGTCGGGGCCGTCGAGCGTGAACCACAGGTTGGCGCCGGCGGCCACCGACCAGTTGTCTGATATCGCATAGCTGGCGCGCGGGGCGAGGTGCAGCGCCGACTCGGTGATGCCCCACGCCCCGGTCGTCTCCACGCTGAGCTGCTCGCGCAGGAAGCTGGTCTGCAGGCGAGCGATCAGGTACCAGTGCGACGGTTCGTCCTGGAACAGCTCGCGGTCGTGCAGCGAGCCGATGATCGACTCCAGGAACGGGCTGTACTCCGATTCCCACGCTTCCTCGTCGAACAGCACCAGCCGGTGGATCACGCCCGCGGTGGTGAAGATCTGCTGATCGCCGAGGGCAAACGGATGGTCCACCTGCAGCACGGAGCGGATCTCCGGGTTCTTGGTATCGATGCGCGACCCGTCCAGGTTGTCGGCCAGGAACTTGGCACCCACGTCCGCGGAAATCACCCATCCATCCAGCCCGATACTGGCGCCGAGGCCGATGTTGTGCGCGCGCCGGTAGGCCGGCACGATGGTGCCCTCGATTACGTGAAACGTCCCGATCCGCTCCTTTAGATCGCTCAGGTCGATGTCCAGAATCTGGTCGCGGAAGTACGAATAGCTCAACTGCAGATCGGCCAGGAAGGTGGTGTAGGAGATGGCGCCGTGCACGGAGTGCGCGAACTCCTCGTACGGCTCCGGCGGCCGGTTGCGGAACCCCATGTCCACGTCCAGCAGGCCGAACCGGAAGTCGACGTCGATATCGTCGACGGTCACCAGGTAGGGGGCCAGCATCGGCACGTACACCAGTTCGATCGCCAGCTCGTCGGTGGGATAGGCGGTCACGTGCACCATCGGGTCGGCGCGCGGCCCCTCGAACAGGTCAACGAGCGCCGGGGCGTCGACGTTGAAGTGGTTGATCACGTCCAGCGGGCTCAGGAAATCCACCTTGCCCCAGCGCACGAACTTCTTGCCGACGTCGACGTCGAACGCGTCGAAGCGCAGCGACACGTACGCGCGGCGGATCAGGTTGTCGATATCGCGCGCCGTGAACCCGCCCGGCGCGGTCGAGAATCCGTCCTCGTCATACTGCAGGTGCGCCACCACCTCCAGCAGGGCCGACCAGAACCCGGCCTGGTCGTAGGCTTCGAGCTGGCTCAGCGTGGTCAGCCGCACCCGGTCGTTGCTGTACAGCCGCTCCTCCGCCACGCCGCCATAGTGATCGAGCCGCACGAAGGCGCCCACCTGCACCTCCTGCGCCACCGCCGCCACCGCCCACATGGGAACGGAGCCGCACGACGCCGCCCACCGGCCCCCCCTGCGCCCCCGCCGCCAGCGCCCACAGCAGAATCCCCAGAACAACCGCCGCGCACCTGCCGCAATACCCCATCGCCGCCTACCTCCGCCGCAGGTAGCGCTGGGTAAAGAACCGGTCCGGGATATCGGCAGAAAACGAGATATCCTCGAACAAGATCTCCGACACGTGGCCGGTCTGGTGGTTCAGCATCTTCAGGCGCGTCGGAAACGCGTAGCCGTCCGCCTCATACTCCTCCTCCACGATCAACTCCTTCAGCAGGTCGCCGGCCAGGTCGTAGAACACGATGCGCTCACGCAGGAAATTGTCCTTGCGAATGAAGTGCTCCTCGCGCGAGTACCCGAACACGCGGCGCAGCTCCGGCGTGCGCCCGCGCACCTCCAGCACGTGGTAGGCGTCGTCGTCCGCCGGCAGCAGCGCATGCTCATACTCGGTCTGGTCGCGGCTCACCATGTCGCGGAACGTGAAGTCGCTGCCCAGGAAGTAGCCGCCGCCCGATGAGCCCAGGTCGACGCGCTTGATGCGGTCCATGGCGGGCAGATAGATCCACATGCTGTCGTCGCCCTGCTCCATGTAGGAGTGCACCAACAGTGCCATGCCGCGCACGTTGGGCGGATGGGTGAATACGAACAGCCGGTCCTCGCGCTCTTCCCCGCGTTCCTTCTGATAGGAGTCGGCGCTGATCACGCGCTGATCGCCGTTCGGCGCGGTGATGGTCAGGGTAAGCAGACCGCTGATGTTGGGGGCCGCGCCGCGGGCGTCGGTACGCGCCGAGATATCGGCCGCGTCCTGGGCCGCCAGCGGAGCCGCCGCGGCCAACGCCGCCAGCAGCAGGGCTGCGGTTCTGAGGATCATGCTACCTCCGTGCGGGCGAGCTGCCATCCGGCTAGCAGCAGGCTCAACAGCAGAGCCCCCAGGATGGCTGCAGCGATCATTATACCGAAGTGCACGGCGCCGGAGAACGAAGACACCGCCAGCGACAGGAACGCCACCACCGAAGTCAGGAAGCTCATGAACATCGGCACGCCGCAGCCGCGCACGATGGCGGACGCCCGGCCGATTTCGGCGGCGGTGTGGCGGACGCCCGCGGACGCTGCCGCAGCCGGCGAGGTGTGGTGCAGCGCGTTCAGCACGTGGATGGTGTAGTCCACGGTCAGGCCCAGGGTGATGGCCAGGGCGATTACCGTGTAGTCGTCGATGCGCACCCCGAAGCGGGGCGCCAGGCCGGTCACCGCGACTAGCACGGCGGCCGGCGGCACCAGGCTGAGCAGCGCCTGGCGCAGGTTGCGGAACACCGCCAGCACGGTGGCGAAGATCAGCACGGCGCTCGCCGCCAGCGCGCTCAGCCAGTTGCGGCGCAGCCGGTCGCCGTGGGCGATCAGCTCGCGCGCCGGGCCGGTAACGGCGACCTGCCACTGCTCCGGCACCTGCGCGCGGATTGCCGCCACCGCCTGCTGCAGCTCGCCCAGGGTGGCGAAGTCGCGGTAGCGCAGGATGCCGTGCACCCACACCTTCGACAGGCTGCCGTCGGCCAGCGCCGCGTAGTCGGCGGGCGTCGCCGACGCGCTGTAGAACAGCAGGTACTGCGACACGATGCGCGCGAACCGTTCCGGGTCGTCGGTGGCCGGCAGTTGGCGCGCATCCGCCTCGCCGGCGGCGAAGTAGCGGTGGATGCGCTCCACCACCGACAGCAGCGAATGGCGATGCCCCACCGCCGGCAACTCGCCCAGGATCCGGTGCGCGGTGCGCAGGTGCTGCAGTGCTTCCGGGTGCAGAAAGGCATCCGCGGCGCCGGCGTCGATGGCCAGCGCAAACGGCACGGTGCCGGCAAAGTCACGGTTGAAGATGCCCTCCGCCTGCAGGATGGTCGATGCGGCCGGGAGCTGGTGCAGGGGATAGGGCTCCGGGGCCAGCCGGCCGATCTGCGGCAGCGCCAGCACCACCGGTACCGCCAGCAGCAGCGTCGCCGGCACGCGATGACGCGCCAGGACCAGCAGCAGGCCGACCAGCAGGCGGTGGATACGGCGCGCCGCCCCGCCGGCGGCCGCGCGCTGCCGGTCCGCGCGCAGGCGCCCCGCGGCCGGCATCCACCACAGCGCCAGTACCAGCGCCACCGCCGCGCCGGCGCTTACCGTCACCGCCACGAAGCGGTGCACGGTGCTGCCCAGCCCGCCCAGGGCCAGGAACCCGATCACCGTGGTGGCCGCCGTCAGCGCCAGCGGCAGGCGCAGGTAGCCGCGCGCCGCACGCCCCGAGCCGTCGCCGCGCCAGCCCAGGTGATAGCCCATGTGGATGGCGTAGTCGCTGAACAGGCCGCCCGCCAACACCGGCGCCAGGATCAGCAGCGGGGTGCCGGTGCCCGCCGTGAGCACGAACAGCGCGCCGCCCGCCGCGGCCGCGCTCACCGTCGCCGCCAGCGCCACCAGCACGCCGCGCACACCGCCGAACGTCAGCATCAGGATCACCACGATGGCGGCGCCCACCAGCGGCAGCAGCGTGCGCAGGTCGCGCACCATCAGCCGGGCGGTCAGCTCCACCACCGGGCGCACGCCGGTGTAGTGCAGGGCGACCCCGTAGCGCTCCGCCAGCCCGCTCTGCAGCGCATCGAGCTGCGCCACCAGCACCGCCGGCGTCAGCCGCGAGCCCAGCTCCAGGTAGAACGCCGCGGTTCCGAAGTCGGCGCTCCAGTAAGGATGGATCTCCGGGAACCGCTCGTAGGCGCCGCGCAACTCGTCCGCCACCTGTGCGTCGTACCGCTCCAACAGCGCCGCCGGCACGAACGGCCGCACCACGATGTCGAACTCCGTGGCCCGCACCACCGTGGCGCGCAGCGGCGACGAGTAGCCGCGCAGCCCCTCCATGGCGCGCAGGAACGCGTCCACCTCCGCCAGCACCGGCAGGTTGTCCGCATCCAGCCCGTCGCCCGGGCGGCCGCCGAAGTCCACCGCCACCGCCACCACGTTCTCGCCCTGCGACGGCAGCACCGCCTGGTCGGCGAGGCTCTCCACCGGCCCCGAACCCGCCGCCGGCCGCCACACCGCCGCCAGCAGCACCAGCAGCGCCGCCGCCAGAGGAACCGCCGCCAGCAGCGCCCGCCGCCCGCCGGCGCTCACCGGCGCGGCATCGTCGACCGTCAACTCCCCCGCCCGGTCAGCCGCCACGACCCCTCACCGCTGCACTGACACCGTAAGAGTCCCTGTCCGGCGTCATCGGAACCATCATCGGAACCAATGGTGGACACACATCCCAAAATCACGCAATTGCACCGCGCAAGGCGATTTGCCTTCAAGCCTCCGGTTACGCGAGTGCTGCGCTCAACGGTGAGCCACACGGCATGGTCACGATCTCGTAACGTCTGTTGCGGAAACCGGCCCGCCTTTTCTCAGCTCTTGATACTGCCGGCGATGCACCTTGCCACCGTGCACCGCCACCGCGACGAATCGCACCGTGGAAATCCCCCGTACGATCTGCTCCGCCGCACCCGCTCCGGCTTGCAGTTGAGCTACGACCGACGCGGCATTGAGCTTCGTACTCTTCAGTTCCAGCGGCACCACCAGGACACCTGGGCCGCCTTCTTCCGCCGCCAGGAACAAGTAGTCGCACTTGCGGTGGTTCGGCTCCACCGGGGCTGCCGGGTGATCCATGTCGGTTACGCGATGCGGCGCGGGTGCCCCATCGGTACCGACGGAGCAACCCTGCTTGTTCATCGCCTCCGTCATGCAGCGCGCGTCAACACGCTCGTCGACTATCGCCAGCACCGGCAGTCAGTCGTTCTGATCGGCCTTCGCCGCTTTCGCCGCTTCGATCCGGTTGCCGATCCTCGCCCACTCGTTGTACAGCGCCTCGGTGACCTCGCCGAACCCGACCGGGAAGCTGCCCGCCTCCGTGTCGAGCGGAATCTCCTCCACCGCCGAGCCACCGCCGTCCGCATCGGCCTTGAACAACCACGCGCCGACCTGATCCGGGGCGAGCGCCACATCCGCCCCTGAGATCCCTGCACGCTGCTCTTCCGACAGCTCCGACAGACGAACGACGTTGGCAAGCGCTTCCAGGATCCACTCGCTGTGCGTGGTCAACAGGACACGGACGCCCGAATGCACCAGCCGCGCCAGTTCCCGTGCGAACGTGGCCTGCAGGGCCGGATGCAGGTGCGACTCCGGCTCTTCGATGATCAGCAGATCGCCCGGTTCCACGAGGTAGCGCAGATAAAGCACCACCGGAGCTAGCTCCGACACCATCGATGATGCCCGTGCGAGCGGCAAATCCGTGTTCCACTTGTCCGGACGATACGCGAAAGACGGGACTTGACCGGTGGACCGATAAAGACGAATCGCGCCGGCCAGCAGGTTCTTCTCCAGCAAGCCGGAGACCTCATGAGATCCACCAGGGTTCACGTGGCTCATCATTGTGGTCAGACCGCTTACAAAGTCTGCCAAGACACCGCTCAGCAACGGATTATCGCGGAACTGTAGTGGTCCCCCGGAGGTCGCGCTCTGGAATAGGGAGCTGACCAACCAACGATGATTGTCCATCACATTACTGCGGTCCGCAGGAAGGTAGCATGCGTGACAATCCAGGGGACCTGCTACAGCCTCGGCCAAGCCGTCCACGAGCAAGCTTCGCAACAACGGGACTTCGTCGAACTTGGCTGGCCCTGGGCGGTACCTATCGCCTATAACGGAGTTTCGAAACCGTGGGAGATCGCGGGTCCCTCCCGACATCTCCACGCCCGCCGATCCAAGGTGGATACTATACCGGTGCTGTTCATTCCCGGCTGAGTTCGAGATGTGCAGTGAAATCGCGGAGTTGACCTCGGAACTCCCCAGCCGGACCAATTCGGTCAAGCGCGCCGACGCCAAAACAACGGCGCACTTCCTGCTCTAGGCGCCCTCCCGCAACATGCCAAAACGCGCGGCGAATGACTGCTACCAAGTCTTCGGGCAGTGCGGCCGGTTCGCCCTCGTCGACCGTGGACCACCAATCTAAGAATCGGCGCGAAAAATCAGTACTGCCATGCAATGACATTGCCATCTCATCCGCTACCCAGAACCAACGTTCAGATCGGAGCCGCGTACGTGGATCGGGGGCGCGAAGGTGAAGTTGGTGCAACGCGTACACGAGCATTGCCAAGTAGGACTTCCCGGTGTTGCTTGGTCCGGCGAACACGGTCAGCGGACGCATGTCAACGGTCGCGTGTCGGATCGGTCCGAAGTCGGCGACCTCAATACGGTAGTTGCCTGCGCCGCCCGCGACAGTACCGACGCCGCTCATCGACAACGCCGATCGGTGCCGCCCATAGGCACGGCATCAGTGATCGATTGGCTGTATTTGAAGATGCAAAGCCAACCGCTATGTGGCGCCAGCAGGAGCATGTGTGCCATCTGAATGGGCAACCTACCCCGAACTACAGCGTGAGTCCAGATTCCTGGTGGCTTGGCCGCGCAGTCGACTGACGAGGCCGAGGCCTCGGCAAGCATGACGGTCACCCGAGTGCGCCGAGGGCGGTGCCGGCATAGTCCGCGACGTCGTTTCACCTACGGACGCGACGCGGCATACCGGTTGGTGGCGGCAATCAGTTGCCCGGTGATCGCATCGTCGACGTGTCCGGAGTCGTCCACGACCACCAACTCGGCGCGTGGCCATGCGCGATGGAGCGTCCAGGCGTTGGCGATCGGCGCCTGGAAGTCGAAGCGGCCGTTCACCAGCGTCCCAGGGCCGCCGTGCACGACGACCGCTGGCTTGCCGTGCGGATTGCCGCAGGCCTCCCAGTACACAAGGTTGCCGTCGCCCACGGCCAGCATTCCGTGCTCGTACGGTTCGATTGCCGGAAAGATTCCCGTCATGCCGGGCCGCGCCCCGCAATGGCTATTGCGTTCTTCATGCTTGTCTCATGATAGCTTACGCACGACTCCTGGACCGGACGGACGTGCGTGCGCGGCGGCCTGTTCGACAGCTTGCGCGCGCTCGACCCCGCTCGACCCCGTTCAACGGTTTCGCGCGGCCGCCGCGCGCGGTACTATAGGCCGGTGGCAAGACGCAGACTGCCGACCGGCTTGCAGACCTTTCGCGAGGTGCGTGAGAAGAACTGCTACTATGTGGACAAGACAGCCTATATCGAGCGATTGGTCGACAGCGGCAAGCACTACTTCCTGTCGCGTCCTCGCCGGTTTGGCAAGAGCCTGCTTCTGGACACGATCAAGGAACTGTTCGAGGGCAATGAGCCCCTGTTCGAAGGGCTCCACGTCCACGACGGCTGGAACTGGTCACAGCGCCACGCAGTGGTGCGGCTGGACTTCGGCGGCGGCAGCTTCGCAGAGCCTCGGCTACTGGAAGCCAACGTCATGGAGCAACTCGCCGCCGCCGAACGACGGCTGGGAGTGGCGCCCGACTACCTGACGGCGCCCGGACGCTTTGCGTACCTGCTGGAAGCGCTGCACCGGCAGACGGGGCAAACGGTCGTGGTGCTGGTCGACGAGTACGACAAGCCGATCCTGGACACGCTGAGCACGCCGGAAGTTGCCCTTGCCAACCGCGACTACCTGCGCAGCCTGTATGGCATGATCAAGTCGAACGACGCTCACGTCCGGTTCACGTTCCTCACCGGAGTAAGCAAGTTCAGCAAGGTGAGCATCTTCTCCGACCTGAACAACCTCACCGACATCACGCTCGATCGCCGCTACTCGGCGATCTGCGGATACACCGAGCGCGACCTGGACAACGTGTTCGCCCCGGAGCTGCCCGGTCTTGACCGGCGCCGGGTGCGCGAGTGGTACGACGGCTACCGATGGCGTGGCGAGGAGCGGGTATACAACCCGTTCGACGTGCTGTTGCTGTTCGACAGCCGCGAGTTCAAAGCGCACTGGTTCGAAACCGGCACGCCCTCGTTTCTGTTGAATACCCTTTTCGAACGCCGAGTCTCGTCGGTGTCGCTCAGCGAAATGCTCGGTACCGAGGAACTGCTGTCGGCGTTCGACGTAAACCGGATCGGCACCGAGGCGCTGCTGTTCCAGACCGGCTACCTCACGCTCCAATCGGAGGAAGAAGTAGGCGGCGAGACGGTATACCGGTTGGCATATCCGAATCGCGAAGTCCGGCAGAGTCTGAACCGCAGCCTGCTGACCTACCTGGCACAAGACGCGGCCGAGCCGGCGAAGAACCGCATCCGTCTGTCGCGCCTGCTGGCGGCCGGAGACACCGCCAGCATGAAGGGATTGTTCCACGCCTTCTTCGCCAGCATCCCGTATCAATGGTGCACCAGCAACGACATCGCCGATTACGAAGGCTTCTACGCCAGCGTGTTCTACTCTTACTTCGCCGCCCTCGGCTACGACATCGCGGTGGAGGAGTCGACCAGCCACGGACGCCTGGACATGGCCGTGCGCGCCGCCGGGCGCGTCTATCTGTTCGAATTCAAGGTGGCTGAGATGTCCCCGCCAGGCTCCGCCCTCACCCAGCTCCACGAGCGCCGCTACGCCGACAAGTATCGCGCCACGGGCGAACCGATCCACTTGGTCGGCGTCGAGTTCAGCCGCGCCTCGCGCAACATCATCGCCTTCGAAACCGCCGACGCCTGAGCCGCCGCCACCCACGTCCGTTGCCAAAGGGGACACAATATTCCATGTTGGCGGTGTGAGGGACCGGCTCCAGGCTTGGGAGAGCAAGGCGCGACGCAGGCCAGACGCAGGGCGGCATGGTTGAATTGATTCGGCGGCTCAGCGCGCCGCTGGCCGCGCGGCCGGTTGCGGGTGCGCTGCCGCGCCTGGGGCCGCTCGGCGGCGTGCGCGGGGTGCTGTTTGACGTCTACGGCACGCTGCTGATCTCCGCGGCCGGCGACATCGGCGCCGGTAGCGCGTCGCGGGAGGTCCGGCGCACGGCCATGGCGGCTGCCCTGCGCGACGCCGGGATTGCGGACGCCGGGACTGCGGCGGGGGCGGCGCACGACGCCTCCCGCCTGGTCCCCGCGCTGGAGGCGGCAATCCGCGCGCAGCACGCAGCCATTCAGGAGCGGGGGCTGGAGTACCCGGAGGTGGAGTTGCGGGAACTGTGGCGGCGCCTGCTGCCGGGGGCCGGGACGGCCGCGGTGGAGCGCGCCGCGGTGAGCTACGAGTGCCGCGTCAACCCGGTGTGGCCGATGCCGGGCGCCGCCGCCGCGGTGGCCGCGCTGCAGGCGCGCGTGCCAATAGGCATCGTCTCCAACGCGCAGTTCTTCACCCCGCCGGTGCTCGCCGCGCTGCTGCCGGAGCTGCGCATAGACCCGCGGCTGGCGGTGTGGTCGTACGCCGAGCGGGAGGCGAAACCGTCGCCGCGGCTGTTCGCGGCCGCCGCCGCGCGCATGGCCCACCACTGCCGCCTTAGTCCGCGCGAGGTCGTGATGGTCGGCAACGACATGCGCAACGACCTGCTCGGCGCCCACTCGGCGGGGCTGCGTACCGCCCTGTTCGCCGGCGACGCGCGCTCCCTGCGCCTGCGCCGCGACGACCCGCGCTGCGCCGCCGTGCATCCCGACCTGGTGCTCACCCACCTGTCGCAGCTGCCCGGCGCCCTGCGCCGCGGCAACACGCACGTTGCAGACGCCCGGCGAACCGGCGCAGGGCGCCGAAGCACCGGGTAGGAGCGCCGCCGCAGCCGTGCGAGCCACCCGCGCCACTATCGACTTGGCCCGCTTGCGCACCAACCTGGCGGCGGTGGGCGCCCACCTGCGCGCCGCCCGCAACCCCGCGCAGCCGGCGCCGCGCATCTGCCTGGCGGTCAAGGCCAACGCGTACGGACACGGCGCCGTACCGGTAGCGCGCGCCGCCCTGCAGGCGGGCGTCAGCGTGTTCGGTGTGGCGACCGTCGGCGAGGGCGTGGAACTCCGCGAGGCGGGCATCAAGGAGCCGATCCTGCTGTTCGGCCTGCCGCTGCCGGAGGAGGCGCCCGCCATCGCGTCGGCAGGGCTCACGCCGTTGTGCAGCGACGCCGCCCTCGGGCGCGATCTGGCGCGCGCCGCGGCGGCGGCGGGGCGCACCGTGGAAGTGCACCTGAAGATCGACACCGGCATGGAGCGCATCGGCTGCCGCCCGCGGGAGGCCGCCGCCATCGCCGAACAACTGCGCGGCCTGACCGGCCTGCGCCTGACCGGGCTGTGTACCCACTTCGCCCGTTCCAGCGAGGTGGACCAGGAATACTCGCGCGCGCAGCTCGCCGCCTTCCACGACGCCATTGCCGCCATCCCCGACCGCGACCGGCTGCTGCTGCACACCGCCAACTCGGGCGCCATCGTCGGGTTGCCGGAATCGCACCTGGACATGGTGCGCCTGGGAGTAATCGCCTACGGGTACTACCCGGGCGGCGACCTGCCGCGCCCCATCGCGGTGCAACCGGTCATGGAGCTGGCCACGCACCTCGTTTACCTCAAACGTGTGCCCGCCGGCACCGGCATCTCCTACGGCCACACCCACCGCACTGCCGCCGACACCGTGATCGCCACCCTGCCCGCCGGCTACGCCGACGGCTACCCGCGGCTCCTGTCCAACCGCTCCAAGGTGCTGATCCGCGGCCGCCGCTTTCCGGTGGTGGGCCGCATCTGCATGGACCAGTGCCTGGTCGACCTGGGCCCGCGCCCCGACGCCGACCGCTACGACCGCGCCGTCCTGTTCGGCCCCGACCCGGCCGGCCCCGACGCCGCCGCGCTCGCCGCCATCATCGGCACCATCCCCTACGAAATCACCAGCGCCATCTCCGCCCGCGTCCCCCGCATCTACCGAGGTGAGAAATCAATAAACCACACACTAACTTGCAACTTGCGCTGATTTCCCGCGATTATTGAGGGATGAGCGAGGCATCCATTCAATCTCGACCCAATAGCACGATGCTGTCCTTTACTGCCGAGAATGTTCGCTCCTACTCGGGCGAAGTCCATCTATCGCTCCTGGGAACGAGACTTGCAAGCCCCGGTGTGGTGCGCGACCTGGAGATTGCGGGATCCCTCACGCCCGTGAAGGTGCTACCGGTCGCGGGCGTGTTCGGGGCCAACGCCTCGGGCAAGTCGACCTTGCTGCGGGCCATGGCTGACATGCGTGACGTTGTGCTCAATTCGTTCCGCCGCGGAGACTCGGAAGCACGGATAGAGCGCTACCCGTTTCTTCTCGGGGGGACCGAGAAGCATCCATCCCGCTTCGCCATCGAGCTGGTGCTCGGTGGCGTACGCTGGCAATACGGTTATGCAGTCGACGACTCCCACGTCCTGGAAGAGTATGCCTACCACTTTCCGAGAGGACGACAGGCTCTCGTGTTCCGTCGAGACCGAGCCACCGGAGTGATCAGCTTCGGGCCCCCGTTCCGCTCAGCGAGACGTACCCTCGCCCCGCTAATGCGGAACAACACGCTCTTGTTGTCGGTCGCCGGAGCCGCGGACGACAAGCTGATTGGCCCTCTGTTCGCTTGGTTTCGCAGAAATCTCGCACTCATGGAGCCGTCCAACCGTGCCCCGCGCATTGCGGCGACCGCCAGCCTCGTTCAGTCTTCAGAGACCCGTAGCCGAGTCATTGCTCTCCTCAAGGCAGCGGATCTCGGCATCTCGGGCCTGGAACGATTCCAACCCGAACTTGAGCCCGGAGAGGCCGAGCGCATCCGGCGCGCGATGGGCATACTCATGAACGATGAGGATGCGGCATCCGACATCGACGTGGAACAGATCAAAGGCGTACTGATTCGACTGCACCACATGGGACGCCACGGGCCGATAGCGATCGAGCCGGATCAGGAGTCTCAGGGAACACAGGTGTGGCTGGGCATGGTCGGCCCCGTCCTGGGCGCGCTGTCTGTTGGCGACGCGATCCTGGCGGATGAACTGGACACTAGCCTTCACCCCCACCTGGTGCAGGAGATCGTCTCGCTATTTCGGGATCGAGAAACCAACCCCCATTGTGCCCAGCTGATTTTCAACGCTCACGACACCTCCATCCTCGGAAACGGCAGCCGGCGAACGCTCGGGCGCGACCAAGTCTGGTTCACCGAAAAGGATGTAAGCGGCTCGACATCGCTATACCCACTGTCCGACTTCCGCCCCAAGAACGATGAAGCGGTCGAGCGGCGCTATCTGCAAGGGCGATACGGAGGAACCCCGGTGCTCGACACGGCCGGGTTCCGAAGAGCGGTGGAGCAAGCTCGGAAGTGAGACAACCATCCAGACAGCATCCGCGGCGAAGAGGCACCTTTCGCAGACCGTTACGCGTGATCCGCGTACTCTCGGAGGGCAAGGTCACGGAGCCTGGCTATCTGAACCTGTGGGCACGCCTCAATCGACACAACGTGCGCCTCGATGTCAACGACAGGGGAATGACACCGGACGCCCTGGTCCGTCGCGCGAAGCAGCATATGAAGCGGAACCTGCGATCAAGACCTTCAGAGCGAGAGTTCGATGAGATCTGGTGCGTGTTTGACGTGGACCAGCACGCCAACCTTGCACAGGCCATCGACGATGCTCGACAGAGTGAGATCAATATCGCGATCTCGAATCCCTGCTTCGAGCTTTGGCTGGTGCTGCATCGGGAAGAGCAGACCGCCCACGTCGACCGCCATGACATCCAACAGCGCTCGGACGAACTCCAACTCACTGCCAACAAGCACGTGCTGCCCGCGGCCGAGCCGATCCTGGTTGATGGCGTGGAGAATGCGAAGCAGCGCGCCAGAGCGCTCGACCGCTGGCACGCCGGCAACGGCTCTCCGCGTCGTGAGAACCCGAGCACCGACGTGTGGCGGCTTGTCGATCGGCTACGGGCCGGACTGCGCGGGTCGACGCCTCGGCAACCCGGCCCGCGGGGTTAGTTCTTGGACTTGTCGACCAGGCGTTCCTTGGCGATCCAGGGCATCATGGAGCGCAGCTTGGCGCCGACTTCCTCGAGCTGGTGGCCGGCATGGTCGGAGCGCATGTTCAGGAAGCCCTGGCGGCCGGAGCGGTTCTCGTCCATCCAGCGGCGCGCGAAGCTGCCATCCTGGATCTCGGCCAGGATCTTCTTCATCTCGCCCTTGATGCGGTCGTCGATCAGGCGCGCGCCCGATACGTAGTCGCCGTATTCGGCGGTGTCGGACACCGAGTAGCGCATCAGCGACATGCCGCCCTCGTAGATCAGGTCGACGATCAGCTTCACCTCGTGGATGGTCTCGAAGTAGGCCATCTCCGGGGCGTAGCCGGCCTCGATCAGCGTCTCGTAGCCGGCCTGCATCAGGTGGGTCAGGCCGCCGCACAGCACCGATTGCTCGCCGAACAGGTCGGTCTCGGTCTCCTCGCGAAAATTGGTCTCGATTACCCCGGCGCGCGCGCCGCCGATCGCCGCGGCGTACGCCAGGGCCAGGTTCTTGCCGCTGCCGGAGGCGTCGTTTGCCACCGCCACCAGGCACGGCACGCCGTAGCCCAGCTCATACTGGCGGCGCACGGTGTGGCCGGGGCCCTTGGGGGCCACCATGGTCACGTCCACGTCGGCTTCCGGCTCGATCATTCCGAAGTGGATGTTGAAGCCGTGGGCGAACATCAGGTTGTTGCCGGCCGCCAAGCCCGGCTTGATGTCGCGCGCGTAGATTTCCGACTGCAGATGGTCGGGGACCAGCATCATGATGGCGTCCGCCCAGGCGGCGGCGGCGGCGGTATCCAGCACCGGTATGCCGGTCTCCTTCACCTTGGCCGCGCTGGCGCTGTCGGGACGCAGCCCCACGGCCACCTCCACGCCCGAGTCGCGCAGATTGTTGGCGTGCGCGAACCCCTGGCTGCCATATCCGATCACCGCCACTTTCTTGTCGGCAATCCACTGGCGATCGATATCATCCTCGTAATAGACCTGCATGATTCCTCCCGTTTTTCGGTAGCCGGAGCATACCGGGAACGCCCGCCGCGTGCTATACTACCCACCGTGGGAGTGGACCTTGAAAGTCGCTGACATACCGTCGGAGGCAATCGTCGCGGCCATTGAGCGGGCGGTGACAACGGTACGGGAGAGGGAAGATCCCGTTGAGCTCAAGGAATTCCGCGCACTGTTCAAGAAACACGTACCCTTCAACCTGCGCGGCTACGTAACAGCCTACCTGCTCAAGGAGTTGGCCGGCTCCGGCGGGCGTCCGGAACGGAGCGGGGACGCGCGGCGCGGCGAACCTCGCCGGCGGCCGCGCCGCGACGGGGGGACCGCAGCGGCCCCGCCCCGCCGCCGGCCACCCCGCCGCGGCCCCCCCCGCTGCCGCTGCCGAACCACGCCGGGAACGCGGCGCCGAGCAGCGCCGGCGGCCGCGCCGGGACGGCGAACCGCCCGCACCCGGCCAGCGCCGCCTGTTTGTCAGCATCGGGCGCAACCGGCGCGTCCAGCCGGACGATCTGGCCGAGCTGATCAGCGGCTCGGTGGCCGTCGAACGATCCGATCTGGGCGAAATCAGAGTCCTCGACAGCTATTCCTTCGTCGAGGTCCCGGAGGCGGTTGCGGAAGACACCATAGCCGCGCTTTCCGGAACCAGCTTCAAGGGGCGGCGGATCACGGTCGATTTCGCCCGCGCCAGGAACTGAGCACCCCGATCCCGCCGCGCCCCGAGCGCGCGCCGCCGCGCTGGCCGCCGGCGGGCGGCAGCAACGAGGTGTGGCCGCAGGCCGACTTGGCGCAATTGGCGCCGCTGCTGAAGCTGGCGCCGCGCGCGGAGTTGGAAATTGGCAGCGGCAACGGCAACTTTCTCGCCGCCCACAGCGCCGCGCACCCGCACTCCCTGGTAATCGGCACGGAACTGAAGCTGGAACGGTGCCGCAAGTGCGCCCGCAAGCTGGCCGCGGCGGGTGCCGGCAACGGCGTCGTCATCCACGGCCGCGCCGAGCAGGTAATCGGCTGGCTGCCGCCCGAGACCCTGGACGCGGTGCACATCTACTTTCCGGATCCGTGGCCGAAGCGCCGCCACCGCAAGCGGCGCCTGCTGCGCGGCGGCACGGTGGCGCAACTGGCGCACCTGCTGCGCCCCGGCGGCTGCCTCCACCTGGTCACCGACTTTTTCGATTACTACCTGCAGGCGGTCGTCCTGCTGCTGCTACGCCCGGACCTTGAGGTCGACCGCGACCCCGCCCTGCTGCCGGCGGCGGCCAACCTGTCCCGCTATGGACCGCGCCTGGCGGAACTCGGCAAGAGCATGCTCTGCGTCACCGCGCGCCGGCGCGCCGCCGTGCACGGAAACGCGGAGAACTAGCCGGCAGGTCAGCGGTTGCGACGCTCCTCGGAAGACTGGCAGCCGATACACAGCAGCGCGTAGGGGATCGCCTCCAGGCGCTCCCTCGGGATGCGCGCGCCGCACTTCATGCACACGCCGTAGTGGCCGTTGGGAATGCGCGCCAACGCCGATTCGATCAGGTTGAGGCGGCGCATTTCCTGGGCGCCAAGCGCCTCCAGGGTCTTGCGGTCGACGTCCTCCGAGGCCACGTCGACCAGGTCCTTGGGATCCATGTCTTCCCACAGCTCGCGGAATTCCGCGTCTTCCTGGGCCAGATGGGCCAGGATATCCTGTTTCAGTGCGGTCAACCGCTGCCGCATAGATTCGGTGAACGCCTTGTCCAAGCCAGTCGACTCCCCGCCAGAACACCACCGCGTGCCGGCCCGGCCAAGCTGCGCGGGCTGCACCTGGGTGCGCAGGCTGCGCATATATGGTGAATTATCCACCCCTTGTCAAGGGTAGCAGGAGGGTAGCAGCCGGCTCGAATAGTTGGCCGGCCGGTCGGCTTTTGGTTGACAAAACCGTCTAGCGGGCTAATCATCACCAGCGAAAGGAGTTTTCTTGGCCAAGGAAGAGGCAATCGAGATTCAGGGCACAGTCAGAGAATCGCTACCCAATACCATGTTCCGCGTCGAGTTGCAGAACGGTCACCGGGTGCTCGCGCACCTGTCGGGAAAGATGCGCCGCCATTATATCCGCATCGTGCCCGGCGACCGCGTACGTGTAGCTCTGTCCCCCTACGACCTCACCCGGGGTCGCATCATCTACCGCGAACACTAGACAGCCAGCCGGAACCTACAGGAGCCGGCGTCGTCTGCCACCACGCCACGCACGATGGCAGGCGTGGTGCGGACGTCGGCCGGGCGTGGTGGGCGCCGGACGCCGACACGCCGAGGCGGCGGGCCACGTCGGTCAGCTTGGCGTACGAGCATCCAGGCCCCCGCGTGGAGGTTATCGCCGTCGCCTCCGCCGCGGCCGCACCGCCTCCGGATGGGCGCAGCCACCTCCCGACCAGTGACGGCAGTCGGCGTAGTAGCACACTGCCTTGCCTACTACCGGGCACCGCGCCGGAATCGCCGTGGGGGGGATGTTCCGGGCGATGTTCGGCTCTGCGTTCGGGTTGGGCGCCGGATCCGCGGCGGGCCGTTCCGGTACGGCCGGCGGTTCCTCGAACAGCAGTTCGAGTTGCTCATCCACGGGCAATCCCGTGACCGGCAGCATCGAGGCACGCGCGGCGGGCGCCTGGTTCGGCGCGCGCGGCCGGACTTGCGGTAGAAATCAGCATACCCCCGGCACCATCATACAGCCTTATCGGGGTCAGTAACCGCCCGCGCCACCGCCGGCCGGCAATGCCGGGGCGGCAGCCGGCTGTGCGCGCAACCGCTCCAGCAGTTCCGAGCCGGCCGCGTCGTCCGGCGGCCCACCGGGCGCAGGTGCGGGCGGCGGCGGCGCGGCGCGCATCCGCCGCAGTGCCAATTCCAGGTTGATCCTGGCATCGGCCCACTCCGGGCCCAACACCAGCGCGTCGCGAAAGTGCCGCGCCGCCTCCCGGTATCGGCCCGCCCGGTAATGGGCGTGGCCGAGGTTGAACGCCACCCGGCGGCGCAGGTCCGGAGGCGCGTCCGCCGGAATGCTCCGCAACAGCTCCAGCCCGGCATCGCTCTCACCCCAGGCCAATTCGGCATTCGCCAGGTTGTAGGCCACCACTGGCGACCCGGCGTGCGCAGCGTCTCGGTAATGGCGGAGCGCGCGAACCAGGTCGCCGCGCGCGAAGTCGTAGTTGCCCTCCAGGACCGCCACGTGCGGCTGCCGTCCGCCCGCCACCAGTAACAACAGCAGCACCAGCAGCAGCGCCGGCGCGGTGCTCAGAACGTAGCGCGCCATCGTACCGCTCGAACCGCCGCGCAGCCGGCCAGTGCCGACAAGGCGATCAGCGCCAGTGCGGCATGGCGCGGGCGCCGGGTCGCGGCCGGGCGTACCGCATGCCCATCCCGCGCCGCTTCCAGGTATGCGTGCGCCGTGGCCATCGTCTCCGGGAGCCGCGGGTCCGCAACCACGCCGCCGCTGAGTTGCGCGATCTCCCGCATGGCGCTTCCGTCGCGCGCCGAGTGCTCGCCGCTTGCCGGACTGCCCGCCGCGCCGTCCTGACCGTCGGCCTGTGCGGTTCCTTCGGCCTGTCCGGCGGGACGTGCCGGCCTGGCGGTTGCGCCGCCAGCGGCGGGGACCGGCGCGCCCGCCGCCGTGCCCACCGGCACGGCCACGATCGCTACGCCGCCGCGCCCCGCCTGCCGGGCCGCCGCCCGCGGATCGCCGGCGCTGCTCTCGCCGTCCGACACCAGCACCACGGTGCGCGCCGCGCCCGTCCTGCCCGGCAGTTCGAAGCTGGCGTAGCGCAGCGCGGCGGCGAGTTGCGACCCGCCCAGCGCCGGGGCCTGGTCGTGCAGCGCCGCGAGCTGCTGCCGCAGCGCCAAGCGATCGTCGGTGAACGGCAACAGCAGATGACTGTCGTCGCTGAATCCCACCACCGCAACCGGCGCGTCGGGCAGCGCGTCGACCAGTTCGCCGGCCGCCGTCAGCCCCTGCCGCAACCGGCTCGGCGCCACGTCCGCGACCGCCATGCTGCGCGACAGATCGACCAGGAGGACCACCTCGCGGCCGCCGGGCGGCGGAACCACCGCCGCGGCGCCGGTTCCCCAGCGCAGGTCGGCGGCACCCAGGATCACGCACGCTACTGCCACCCAGGTCAGCGCACCGTCGGCGCCGCGCTTGAAGCGCAGTACGGCATCCGGCGAAGGGGCCGCCGCCGGCAGCGACGCGACGCGGCGCAAGGCACGCAGGTCGCGGCGGGCGCGGCGCGCGGCATACACCAGCAGCGCGGCCAGCGGCGCCAGCACGGCAAGCAGCAGCAGCAGTCCCGGCTGGTCGACGGTGATCGCACCGAACACGTTCAGCATCCGCGCCATGCCCCTCAGAACAGCTCCGCCAGCACCACCCGGCGCAGCGCCACGTCGAGCAGCAACACGCACAACGCGGCAAGCAGCAGCGCACGGTGGCGCGGCTGGCGCGAGACCTGCACCCGGGTGCGCCGATCGATGCGTTCCAGCGTGTCGATCTCGCGGAACACCGCGGTCAGCGCGGCCGGCTCGGCCGCGGCGAACGAGCGCCCGCCGGTGATCCGCGCCACCCGTTCCAGCAGCGCGGGGTCGTAGCGGCCGTGGTAGCGGCCGCGCTGCGTCAATCCGGTGCGCGGGTCGGTAATCACGATCTCCGCGTCGCCGGCGCCGCCGATGCCGACGGTATAGATGCGCACACCGCGCGCGGCGGCCAGCGCCGCGGCGGCCTCCGGGGTCAGTTCGCCGGCATTGTTGTCGCCATCGGTGAGCAGCACGATCACCCGGCCCGGCGCCATGCTGTCCTGCAGGTGCAGCAGGGCCACCGCGATGCCGGTACCGATGGCGGTGGCATCGCCCAACGACATCACGTCCATCCCGTCGAGGGCTGCGTGCAGGGCGGCCCGGTCGGTCGTCTTGGGAACGCGCAGCACGGCACGGTCGCTGAAGCTCACCAGGCCGATGGCGTCGTTGGCGCGGCCGGCGACGAAACCGCGAATCACGTGCACCGCGGCGTCCAGGCGGCGCTGTCCGTCCAGGTCGCTCGCCGCCATGCTCGGCGACTCGTCGAGCGCGATCATCAGGTCGAGTCCGCGGTTCAGGTAGACCTCGTCCGGGCGCACCCGCGCCGGGCCGGCGGCAGCCACCATCACCAGCGCCGCGGCCAGCCAGAACGGCGCACGGGCGGCGATGGCGAGCACCCGAGCGGCCGCGGAGCGGGCGAGCGGCGCGCCGGCCCACCGGTCCAGCGGCGCCCGCAGCATGCCGCCGCGCCCGGGCCGAAAGTGGACCAGGTAGATGGCGGGCGGCAGCAACAGCAGCATGCCGAGCAGCAGCGGCTGTTCAAAACTCCACACCGTCGCCTCCTCGCTCCCGCGATGCGCGTTCCTCCAGCACCGCGTCGATCGCCCGTGCCAGCGTGACCAGTTGCGCTGCGGCCGCATGCATCTCCGTGGCGCCAGCACCGAGACCGGCGAACTTCACCCGATCGGCGGTATCCAGAATCGCAGTCAGGTCGGCACCGAGCCCGCGCGGCAAGCCCTGATCCGGAAGCGCCGCACGCAGCTCCCCGACGGTCAGGGCGTGTGCCGGCAATGCCAACCGCTCGGCCAGGTAGCCGCGCGCCAACTGGGACAGGCGGGCATAGAACGCCACGACATCGGCCGGCGCCGCGGGAGCGCCGGCGCCATTGGGGGCAGCGCCGCCGGGAGCGCCGTGCTGCAACCGCTGCACGGCGCGTTCCAGCTGCACGCGCGGCCGGGTCCGGGAGCGGCGCGCGCGCGCCCGGCCGCCAGCGCCGGCGAGCAGCAATGCGCCGCTGACCAGGAGGTAGGGCACGACCAGCACGGCAAGCGCGCCGCCGATCAGCAGCGCCGCGGAGCCAGGCACCGCCATCTGCGCTGCCGGCGGGCGCAGGGCAGGCGCAACTTCGCCGTAGCGCGGCAGTACGGAAGCGGTAAGAAAGCCGATCCCGGTCAGTTGCAAAGGACCCACGTCGATGGCCGGCAGCTCCCCAACGCCGGGCCGATAGCTGGTGAACCGCACCCGCACCTCCCAGCTCCCGTCCGTGCGCGGCAGCACTTCCACCGCATGCACCGGCAACCACTCGCTGCCGGCGACCGCGGCCGGCGCGCTGAGCTCCGCGCCGCCGCGCACCACGATGCGCGCCAACACCGGTTCGCCGGCGACGAACCGCGCGGGCTCGAACTGCACCTCCCACACCGGTTCCGGCTCGGTGCCGGTCGCCGGCCCGGCGCCACCGTCTTCCTGCGCAGCCGCCGGCGCCAGCCCGCACCACGCCGCGGCGATCAGGGCCAGCCATGCCCTGCCGCGCCAGCGCCCTCGGCAGCGCGCCGGCACGGGCGCGGGCATCAGCACGCCGCGGCGCGGCGTCGGCGCGAGCGGTGCCGGAAGAACGACGCCAGGGCGGCGCCGGGCTCGTCGCCGGTGGCAATCTCCAGCAGGTCGACACCGTGCCCGCGGCAGCCGGTGCGGATTTCGCGGAAGTGCTGCTCCCAGTAGGCGCCATAGGCGGCGCGGAACCGCCGCGACCGGCCGGTGGCCCAAGTTGTCCGCCCGGTTTCCGGATCCTGCAGATCCACTGCGCCAGCGGCCGGGAAGTCGACGTCGGCGGCGTCCGCAACACGCACCGCGACCACCTCGTGGCGGCGGCGCAGCAGCGCAAGTTGCGGCCAGAATCCGGTGGTCTTGAAGTCGGATACCAGCACGCAGGTGGCGCGCCGGTGCAGCAGGCCCGCCACGCCGCGCAGGGCACCGGCGAGATCGGAGCCGCGCCCACGCGGTTCGATGGCCTGCACCTCGCCGGCAATGCGCAGCGGATGGTCCCGGCCGCGCCGCGCCGGCAGCCAGCGCTCGCGCCGGTCCGAAAACAGGTAGGCGCTTACCGGGTCGCCGGCAAGGTGCACCGCGTGGGCGAGAATGGCGACGATCCAGGCGGCCAGCTCGCGCCGCGCGCCGTCCCCGCCCAGCAGCGACCGCGACACGTCCACCACCAGCACCAGGTTCAATTCGCGCTGCTCCCGAAACACCTTGGTGAACGGGCTGCCCATGCGCGAAGTCACGTTCCAGTCGATCAGCCGCGCGTCGTCGCCGAGCGCATACTCCCGCACCTCGTCGAACTCCATGCCCTCGCCGCGAAACACGCTGCGCTGTCCGCCCGCCTGCAGGCTGGCCACCGTCTGCCTTGCGAGCAGCCGCAGGCGGCGCCCGCGCGCGGCAACCGAACCGGCCGCCAGCCGCTGCCGCCGCCGGCCGCCCGGCCCCGATCCGGTGTCGCCGGTACCGCCGTTCATGGCGCGCACCGGCCACGCACCGCCCTGCCCCGCACGCCAACCGCTCCGCCCACGGCTGCTACGGAACCTGCACGTGAGCCAACAGCGCCTCGATCACCTGTTCCGCCGTGACCCCTTCCGACTCGCCCTCGTAGCTCGGCACCAGGCGATGCCGCAGCACGTCGGCGGCAACCGCCTTGACATCTTCGGGGATGACGAAGGTCCGGCCGGCGAACAGGGCGGCGATCTTCGCGCAGCGGTACAGGTAGATCGACGCGCGCGGCGACGCGCCGTGCTCGACGAAGCGCAGGTAGTCGGGTTGCGCCGCCGCACCGTCCGCGGCGCCCGCCACAGCGGCAGCCGGGCGCGTAGCGCGCATCAGCGTTACCACGTACTCCTCGATGCGGCGGTCCACCCGCACGCGCGCCGCGGTAGCGCGCAGGGCAGCGATGGCGGGCCGGTCGAGGAGCGGGCGCAGCGCCACCGGTTGCTCGTGGCCGACCAGGCGCAGCACCGCCAGCTCCTCCTCGTAGCCGGGGTACGGGACGCGCAGCTTGAGCAGAAACCGGTCCAGTTGCGCCTCCGGCAGCGGGTAGGTGCCCTGCTGCTCGATCGGGTTCTGCGTCGCCAACACCACGAACGGCTCATCCAGCGCCCAGGTCTCGTTGCCGAGCGTGACCTGGCGCTCCTCCATCGCCTCCAACAGCGCGGACTGTACCTTGGCCGGCGCCCGGTTGATCTCGTCGGCGAGCACGATGTGCGCGAAGATCGGGCCCTTGCGCGCCACGAATTCGCCGCTGTTCGGGCGGTACACCATGGTGCCGATCACGTCGGCGGGAAGCAGGTCGGGCGTAAACTGCAGGCGCCGGAAACTCACGTCCGTGACCTCCGCAAGCGCCTTCACGGCGCGCGTCTTGGCCAGTCCCGGCATCCCTTCCAGCAGCACGTGGCCGCCGGCGAGCAGCGCCATCATCATGCCGCGCACCATCGACCGCTGGCCGACGATGCGCTTGCCCACCTCCGCGAAGCAGGCGTCCAGCAGGCGGCCCTGCTCGATCGCCTGCCCGGCTTCCGGTTCGCGGGCCTGCACGTCTCCCGACGGCCCTGGGTCAGCTCCGGTAGTCGGCATTCTCGCGGACATATTCGTAGCCGAGGTCGGCGGCCAGGGCGCGCACGGTGTGCGGCTCCCGCTCCCCCGCCCCGCCGCCGATCCGGATGCCGATGCGCACCACCCGGTCGTGGGGCGGGAAGCCGCCGCTGGTGTCGCACCGGCAGGACACCAGGTAGTCGCTCAGGTCGCGCTCGGATGCCGGCCCGAGGGTGAACACGCCGCCGTCGAATACCTGCCGGTCGCCAAGCGAAATGGTCAGGTCGCGCGCGCCGATACGGCGAAGATCGGGCCGGCTGCCCAGGTAGTCGCCGACCGCGCTCGCGATGCGCCCCACATTCGGGTCGTTGCCGTACACCGCGGTCTTTACCAGCGGCCCGTTGCCGACCGCCTTGGCCACCGCCAGCGCATCCGCCTCCGCCAGCCGCGAGGTCACCGCGATCGCCATGACGTGGCGGGTGCCTTCGCCGTTGCGCACGATGTCGCCGGCCAGCCCCGCGCAAACCTCCCGCACCGCGGCGCCCAGGCCGGCCACCGGCGCCGCGTCCGGTTCCCGCTCCCGGCTGCTGAGCAGCACCACCATGTCGCTGGTGCTCTGGTCGCCGTCCACGGTAATGGCGTTGAACGACGACCGCGCGGCGCCCTGCAACTCCTCCTGCAGTTCGTCGGCGGTGGCCGGCGCATCGGTGACGATGAACGCCAGCATGGTGCCCATGTCGGGCTCGATCATCCCGGCGCCCTTGGCGATGCCGAGCACGCGATGGCCGGACGGGGTGGTGGCGCTGCGCAGCTTCGGGTAGGCATCGGTGGTCATGATCGCCTCGGCCGCATCCGCCGCGGACGTGGCGCCCAGGTTGGCGGCCAACTGCGGGGCGGCGGCGGCCAGGGCGGCCACCGGAAGCTGCCAGCCGATCACTCCGGTGGAAGCGGGCAGCAACTGCGCGGCCGGAACGCCGAACGCGGCGCCGACGCTTGCCAGCACACTGCGCGCGGCCGCCTCGCCATCGGCGGCGCACACGTTGGCCACCTTGTTGTTGATCACCACGCCGCGCACCGGCCGCCCGCGGTGGCCGCGCACCACCTCCACCGGTGCGCCGGTCACGCGATTGCGGGTCAGCACCGCGGCCCAAGCGCGGCTGGCGGCGGGCGCCAGAATGGCGGTGAGCTTGATCGGCAGCGGCTCTGCCTCCTCGCCCAGCTCCGCCGGGACGAACTCGGTCGCAGTAACGGCAAACCGGAAGCCGCGCGGTACCAGGGCGCGTTCCTGCAGCGCCGCCCGGTAGGCGCCGGCGTTGTGATAGACCTCAGACGTGTTTTGCATCCGTGGACTTATAGTACACCCCCGCGCGCCACGACAACTGCATCACCTCAACCGTGACGCGCCCACCGCTGCGATCGAACAACGGATCCACGTCTTGACGAGCATGGGTAGGCCCTTGATACTGCGTATCCCGCGACTGAGGTAGGTCAGCATGCTCACCAGATTCTACGCAGACAACTTTCGGTGTCTGAGCAACTTTGAACTCAAGCTTGATGAAGCGAACGTATTCCTCGGTGCCAATGGCACCGGTAAGAGTTCGGTGTTGTCCGTCCTTTGGAAGATCCAGAACCTAGTGGCGCTTGGGCGCCGCATCGACGAAGTGTTCCCCGCCCGGGATCTGTCCCTGCGCCGGAATGACAAGACGCAACGCTTCGAGATCGAGTGTTGCGTCGACAAGCAGACCTACATGTACCGATTAGTCGTGGAACACGACCAGGACCATGGCCGGATGCGGATCGCGGAAGAGACGCTTGAACATACGGGCGGACCCCTGTTCGGGTTTCAATACGGCGAAGCTCAACTGTACAACGACGAGTATGTGCCGGCTGGTCAGACCTATCCGTTCGATTGGACCCTGTCCGGGCTCAGTGCATTGTATGAGCGACCCAATAACCGCAAGCTCAGCCGCTTCAAGAACGAGCTCGAAAACTACGTCATCGTGAGTCCCTGTCCGCCGACGATCAGACCTGAAACCAGAACCGAAGATCACTTTTTGGAGCCGATGATGGGCAACTTTGTCGGTTGGTACCGCTATCGCTCTCAGGAGAACATGGGAGCGGTCGCGGAACTGTTCGATGCACTCCGGCAGGCTCTCGACGGGTTTCATTCAATGCGACTCAGAGAATCTGGCGAGAACTCACGCATTCTGAAAGCGGTGTTTCGAGACTCTGACAACAAGAAAGTCGATTACGGACTCGACCAGATTTCCGATGGTCAACGTGCAATGATAGCGTTGTACAGCCTGATTGTACTCACGGACGATCGACGAGCATCCCTGTTCATCGACGAACCTGACAACTACGTGGCGCTGCGCGAGATACAGCCATGGCTCGCGGAAGCCGTCGCGCATTGCGGAGATTCCCTGGAGCAGATTGTCGTCGTCTCCCACCATCCGACCACCATCGACTATATGGCGGGCGCCCACGGACGGTGGTTTTACCGCGACGGTGAAGGACCGGTACGAGTAACGGATGAACCACAGCACGCGAGCGGGAAGCTGTCGATCTCGGAGGCTATTGCTCGTGGCTGGCAGCAGTGAGCGCCAGCATCATTCTACTCTGTGAGGATCAGCGGACCGACCAGTTCGTACGGCGATTCCTGAAGCATCGCAATTTCAGGACGCACGACATCCACACCGTTCCTCTCCCTGCGAAAGGCTCGGGCGAACAATGGGTCCGCGAGCAGTATCCGGAAGAGCTGCAGTGGGTTCGCAGGAAGAAGCAAACGGTCCTCCTGGTAGTCACGGATGCGGATATGAATACCACGGCGAACCGACGATCCCGATTAGATCGGCAATGCGATACGGAAGAGGTACGAAAGAGACAGCCGAGAGATCTGGTGATCATCGCAATTCCAAGGAGAAACATCGAAACCTGGCTGTGGCACCTGAAGACTGGCGAGGTTGTCAATGAAGTACACGACTACAAGCCGCGATTCCGCAAGCTCAATACAGCAGGGCTGCATGAACTCGCGGACTCATTGTATCGGATGTGTGACCGCGAGCAGAGCCTTCTTCCTACAGCGCCGCCATCGCTAAAGGAGGCGTGTCTCGAATACGCCACTCTGACGCGCTTCCTGCGCTGACAAGCTCTTTATTCATTCCACCACCGCGCCGACCCTAGTAGGGACATAGCCATGTTGAGCTTGGAGTTGGTAGCCGGTGCGGCGGCGCTGGGCGGCGTGCTGGTGACGCTGATCGTAATGGCGGCGGCGCGGGCCGCCAGCGTGGGCGGTGCGGGTGCGCTGCGCCGGCGCGTGGAGCAGCTCGACCAGTTGTCGCGGCGGCTGATGCGCTTCGAGGAGGCGCTCACCGTACCGCGCCAGCGCGGCGCCTATGGCGAGCGCCTGCTGGAGGAACTGCTGGCCACCTGGCTGCCACGCTCCGGCTTTGCCACCCAGGTCACGCTGCCGGGCGGGGTGCGCGTCGATGCCATGGTCCGGCTCGGCGAGCGCAACGTGGCGATCGACGCCAAGTTCCCGTTCGAGGCGGTGGAGCAGGAGGCGCCCGACCAGCCGCTGAGCAAGGCGGCCGCGCGCGCCATTACCCGGCACGTCGCCGCGGTCGGCGACAAGTACGTGCTGCCGGATGCCGGCACCTACAACTTCGCGCTGCTGTACGTGCCAACCGACGCGCTCTACTTGCGCTGCTTTGCCGGGCCGGAGGACGAGCTCCTGCGCACCGCCCTGCAGCGCCGCGTGGTGCCGGTGGGGCCGTCGGGCCTGTACCTCTACCTGCACACCGTCGGCCACGCGCTGCGCGGCGTGCACCTGGCCGGCTCCGCGCTGGAACTGGCCGACACCCTGCAGCGTGCCCGCGACGAGGTCACGGCGCTGCTCGACGCCGACGCGCGCATGGAAAGCCAGCTCCTGCAACTCGGCCGCGGGCACGCGGCCGCCCGCAACCGGCTGCGCAGCCTCGCCGTCGCCCTGGAGCGCCTCGCCGGCGTGCGCCGCGAGTAGAACGGTCAGTCCGACGGCGGATGCAGGGTCAGTTCCAGGCGTAACGGCAAGTGGTCGGAGTGGCCGCCCGCCGGCGGGCCGCGGTAGAACGCGCGCGGCGCGCCGTCGCCATCGAGCAGGCCGTCGTGGATCACCGCGAACCCGCCGCCCACCGCGTAGCTCAGGCCACGCTCATCGAACAGGCCCGGCCCGAGCAGCAGGTGGTCGATGGTCTGCCAATCGTCCCCGTACCGGTAGCTTCCCGCCGGCTCCGCATCCGCGTCATGAGTCAGCCACGGACTATACAACTCCACCGGCGCACGCGCCTGCGGAACGGTCCCGGTAACGCGCAGCCCGCCGGCGGCATCGGGCGCGGCAGCCGGCATCAGCGCCGTGGCGTAGCGCCGTCCCTGGCGCTCATACTCGTCGACCGACTCGTTCAGGTCGCCGGCCACCAGGATCTCCGCCGCCGGATCGGCCGTACTGATCTCGTCGATACGGGCGGCCAGCACGGCCGCCGCGCGGCGCCGGGGGACCTCCCCGCACGGAGCCCGTCGATGCGGCCGGCCAGCACGGCGGCCGCGCGGCGCCGGTACACCTCGGTCTCGGCGGCGCCGCCCCGTTTCGACTTCCAGTGGTTGTTGAACAGGAACAGCGACGGCGCATCGCCGTCCGGGCCGAGCGCCACTTCCACTTCCAGGATCGGCCGCAGCGGCCGCTCCAGGCCCTCCTCGGCGCCGGCAGCGGGACCGCTGTCGACCCACAGCGCGCCGACCCGGCGCACCGGCAGCTTGGACAACACCACCGGTCCGTTGGCGTTGTGCGGATCGGGCAGCCACACCACGTGCCGGTAACCGAGGCCGTCCAGCTCCAGATCCACCAGCCGTTGCGCGGCGGCGTAGTGTTCCACCTCCTGCAGGGCGACCAGGTCGGCGCCGTCGCGGTCGGCGGCCGCCAGCGCCCTGCCGATGGCGCGCAGCTTGGCCGTGTACAGATCCTCGCTCCAGCCGCCATGGCGGGTGAATTCGCGGTACTCGCCGCCGTCCACCTCGGCGTCGAACAGGTTCTCGACGTTGTAGCTGACCACCGTGATGGTGCGCGCGGAGCCGGTGCAGGCGGCCAGCAGCAGTACCGCGCCGGCTACCACCGCGGCCGCCGATGCGCCGCGATACACGGTCAACCGCCCGCGCCGGCGCGGATCACGCCCGCGTACTCGGCCAGCTCTTCCTGTTCGCTGAACGCCGACGGCACCAACTCGGCGCCGGTCAGCAGCCGGAACGCTTCCCGGTAACGCTCGCCGAGCCCCTCCCGCACGTGGTCCGGAATCTCCGGGGGCTCACCATCGCCCATGTAGCCGCGCTCCATCAGCCAGGCGCGCAGAAACTCCTTGTCCAGCTTGCGCTGTGGCCGGCCCTCGGCAAAACGTTCGGCGTATTCGCCGGCGTACCAGTACCGGCTGCTGTCCGGGGTGTGCACCTCGTCGGCGAGCACCAGTTCGTCGCCGATCGTACCGAACTCGTACTTGGTATCCACCAGGATCAGCCCGCCGCGGGCGGCCATTTCGACCCCGCGCCGGTACAGCCGCAGCGCCGCCGCCTCGATTCGCTCCCACAACTGGCCGTCCACGATATCCCCCGCGAGCAGCTCGGCGCGCGCGAGCGGGCGGTCGTGCTGCCCCGGCGGCGCCTTGGTCGACGGCGTCAGCAGCGGCTCCGGGAACCGTTCGTCGGCGCGCATCCCGGCCGGCAGCCGGATGCCGGACACCGCCCCGTCGCGCTGATAGTCGCGCCACGCCGAACCGGTCAGGTAGCCGCGCACCACCACCTCGACCGGCACCACCGAGCAGCGCCGCACCAGCATGCTGCGCGGCGTCACCTCGCGCAGCAGATGGCCTGCCACGATGTCCGCGGTGTGCCGGAACCAGAACACCGAGAGCTGATTCAGCACCTGCCCCTTGCTGGGAATGGTGGTCAGCACGCGGTCGAATGCCGACACCCGGTCGCTGGTCACCACCAGTAGCCGGTCGCCGAGATCCACCACCTCGCGGACCTTGAAGGAGCGCACTTCCGGAACCCGGCCGGCACCGCCAACGAGGGCGTGCAGCCGGTCGCTCCGCAACCCCGGGAATGTTTCCCTAGAGCTCATCCTGAGAACTGATGATGCTGCCGACCAGTCCGTAGGCGAGCGCTTCCTGGGCGCCCATCCAGTAGTCGCGGTCGGTGTCCTGCTCCACTTCCGACTCCGGCTTGCCGGTCTCCTGCGAGATCAGCACGTTCATCTTGCGCCGCATCAGGTCGATTTCCTTGGCCTGAATCTCGATCTCGGTGCCGACACCGCGGAATCCGGCCATCGGCTGATGAATCAGGTAGCGCGAGTTGGGCAGCGCGAAGCGGCGCTCCTTGGGCGCCGCCAGCAGGATGATGGCACCGGCGCTGGCCACCAGCCCCATGCCGATCATCTTTACCGGCGGGCGCACGAACCGCATCATGTCCAGGATCGCGAAGCCGGCATCGGCATCGCCGCCGGGGCTGTCGACGAACACCTTGATCGGCTCATCGCCCTCCTGCTCCAACAGCAGCAGCTGCCGCACCACCCGCTCCGCCAGTTCCTTGTTGACCTCGCCGGTGAGCAGTATGGTGCGGGTCTTCAGAAACTGCTTCAACAGGGGATTCTCGGCCTCGCCGCCGCGGCCTTCCCCTTCCTGCTCGTCCTGCTCATCCTCGGCCTGCCAGCCGTCGTTGGCATGCCAGCCTTGTCCTGCGTACCAGTCGGGTCGCACGTCGCCTCCCATTCGCCGGAGCGCCGCCAGCTTCCCGCCGCCGCTTGCCAGCCTCGCGCGGCAATATACTCACCGCTTCCAGGAGGTGCCAATGAGCGCCGCCGCCGCGGCCCGCGCCGCCCCGCGTCAGTTGACGTTGACGCGGCCATGCAGGGCCGGAAACTGCTCGCTGGTCAGTGCCGCCAGCTCCTCGCCCGCGCGGTACATGATCACCCCCTCTATGCCCGGGTAGCCGCCGCGCAACAGCTCCTCGCCGCCGCTGCCCAGTACGAACAGCGCCGTGGCGAGCGCGTCCGCCTCGATGGCGCTGCCGGCAATCACCGACACCGAAGCCGCGTCGCTGTCGGGATGACCGGTCGCGGGGTTGAGGATGTGGTGATAGCGGACGCCGTCGCGCTCCATGAAGCGCTCGTAATCTCCCGACGTGGCCAGCGCCACCCGCTGCCCGGCCGCGCCGATGGCGGCGATCGTCAGCGGGGCGTCTGCGGAGCGCGGGTGCCGGATCCAGATCCGCCACTGCGTGCCATCCGGTTTCAGGTCCGACACCAGCACGTCGCCGCCCGCCTCCAACAGGAACCGCCGGTAACCGCGGTCGGCAAGCCAGTCGGCCAGGTGATCCACCACCGCGCCCTTGCCGATGGCGCCCAGGTCCAGTTCCGCGTCGTGCAGCACCGCCGATGCGCCGGTCACCTGCAGGCGGCGGTAGTCGACCCGGTCCAGCGCGGCGCGCAAGGCGGCCGGTTCCGGCAGCGTGCCGCCGCCATCGAAGTCCCACAGCCGGGTGACCGGCAGCACGGTGGGGTCGAACGCGCCGCCGGTGGCCTCCGCCAACTGCACGGCTCGGCTCAGGGTGGCGGCGGTCAGCGGGTCGAGGTCGGCCGCGCCGTCGCGGTTGAGCCGCGCCACCGGGCTCGCCGGGTCACGGTGGTCATAGCGCGATGCGTAGGCGTGGGCGGCGCTCTCGAATGCCTGCCAGTCGGGGTTGCGCCCGTACACCGAGACGCGCACCACCGTGGACATGGCGGCGAATTCGTGCTGCCGAAGAGAGTCGCTGCAGCCGTTCAACACCGCCATGGCCAGCACGGCGGCAACCAAGGGGGCACGCAGCCAGCGGCTGCGCAGTCGGTCGCCGCAGCCGGTCCGTGCGGGCAGTGCAAGCGCGGCGGCCCGGACACGCGCGATGAGCAGCACGCGGCGCCGGCGGCCCCGTTGCGCGCGCCGTGTAGCGGTCATCGCGTCAGGCGAGGCTGAGGTTCTTCAGGCTGGCCAGGTCCAGGTTCAGGCGGTCGCGAATCTCGGCGAAGGCGGTAAGGGTATCGGCCACGTCCTGATCGGTGTGCAGCGCCGTCGGAATCATGCGAAACAGGTTGATGCCGCGCGGCACCACCGGGTAGGTAACGCCGGACAGGAACACGCCATATTCCTCGCGCAGCATCATCATGATGGCACGCCCGGTTTCCGGGCCGGAGGGGATGTACACCGGCGTCACCGGCGACTGCGTATCGCCGATGCTGTAGCCCAGTTCCACCAGGCCGCGCTGCAGGGTGTGGGCGTTGTGCCACATACGGTCGCGATACTCCGGATGCGCCAGGATCTCGTCGAGCGTGGCGCCGAGCACGTCCACGTACACCATCGGCAGCGCCTTGGCGAACACGTTGGTGCGCGCATTGAAGCGGATGTATTCGATCACCTCCGGGGCGCCGGCCGTCACGCCGCCGATCGCCGCGAACGCCTTGGCGAAGGTGCCGAAGTAGAGGTCGATCTCGTCCTGCACCCCAAAGTGCTCGGAGGTGCCGCGCCCGTTGTCGCCCATCACCCCGAAGCCGTGCGCGTCGTCGATGAAGATGCGCGCCTCGTATTGGCGCGCAAGGGCGACGATCTCGGGCAGATTGGCCAGATCGCCGCGCATCCCGTACACGCCCTCGATCACAATGAGAATGCCGCCGTCGCCGCGCTCGCGCTCGGCGCGGAGTTGCTGCTCGAGACTGTCCATGTCGTTGTGCCGGAACGGCCGGAAGCGGCGCCCGGCCATCGCCAGGATGGTGCCGTCGATCATCGATGCATGCGAAAGCTTGTCGATTATGACCACGTCCTTGGGACCGATCAGGGCGGAGATCGTCCCCATCACGCCGAGGTAGCCGTAATTGAACAGCACGGAAGCCTGCTTGCCGCAGTATTCGGCCAGCCGCTGCTCCAGCGCCTCGTGCTTGGTCGTGTTGCCGGTGAGCAGGCGCGACCCCATCGGGGTGCAGGTGGAGTAGCGCGCCACCGACTCCTCGGCGGCAGCCTTGATGCGTTCGTTGCCGGTCAGACCCAGGTAGCTGTTGATGCCCCACATGATCACCCGGCGCCCGCCCGACTCCATGTGCGGCCCGGGCAGGGAGTCGAGAAGGGGCCGCACCACGTACTTGTCCCCGGCCGCCCGGTACACGCCGAAGTAGCCGCCGTCGCCGTGGCACTTTGCAAACAGATCGTTCATGCTACCTCCTGGGCCGGCGCACCGGCCGCGTCGAGCAGCCGCGCCAGGTCCGCGGCCGTGACGGTGCGGTGATCGACCGTCAGGTCGGGCTCCAGCCGGCGCACGCGGCGCTCGCCGTGCAGGCGCCGGAGGCCGCCGCCGGTGACGTTCAGAAACACCAACTGGTCGCGCTCCACGGCGCCGCGCGCCACCGCCTGCTGCAGCGCCGCCACGGCGACCGCCGCCGCCGGATCGATATCGCAGCCCTCGCTGGCCGCGAACAGGGCGCCGGCGCGCTCCGCCTGCCGGTTGGTCACCCGGTACATGGCGCCGGCGCTGGCCGACAGGGCATCGTACACGCCGCCGGCCAGCGCGTACGGCGGGTTGCGATTGCTCAGCACCGCCGCGCGCAGGGCGGCGATGCGCCGCTTCGCCTGCTCCTCGTCGAGCGGCGGCAACTGCCGGCTGCGCTGCTCCCAGGCGTCCGCCATGATGGTGAAGGGGCGGTTCTGCGCCAGGTGCATGCGCGGTATCTGGCCGCCGAAACGGCCGTCACGCACCAGCCGCTGCGCCATCTCCCATGCCGCGATTGCGCCGGTGCCGCTGCCGACCGCCTGCACGTAGTGGTTCGGCAGGGCGCCGGCACTCTCCACGCCGGCGAGCAGCGTGGTTCCCATTCCGTCACGCCGTGCAACGTTGTGCGCGCCGCCCTCGGCCAGGAATCCGGGCAGCCCCGAGATCATGCCGGCGACGCGGATCGCATCCGCGTAGTCGGCGTCGCCGCTCACCGCAATCAGCGTCGTCTCGGCGGCGGGCGGGGCAGTGGTCCACAGCGCCGGCAGAGCGGCCTCCGGCACCACCACCACGGCCGGCACGCCGGTCCGCGAACAGACGGTGTGGAATGCGCGCCCGGTATTGCCGGCCGAGGCCACCACCAACGGACGCCGCTCATCCTCGGGCAGCCGCGCGGTTACGGTCAGCGCTTCCAGTTCCTTGAAGCTGCAGGTTTCGCAGTGCGCGCCGCGTTCCGGCCAGTACCCGGAGAACAGCACCACCAACCGGTCGAGGCCGATTCGGCGGGCCAGTTCGTCGCTGCGGTAGGCCACCGGACCGGGCGCCGGCTTCCGGGGTGTGGCGGGCTGCGGCGCACTGCGCCGGACCGGCAACCAGGCGCGGTACCGGAACACGCCGCCGCCGCCGCCGGAGGCGAACCGCTCGGCGTACTCGGCGCGCAACAACCCTCTTGGCGGCGCCGCGCAGTCGCAGTGCAGGCGGAACCCGGACCGCTGTTCCGGGCAGGGCTCCCCGCAGGCGAGGCAGCGCAGCCGGTAGTGCATGGACTCCATCGTCTCTCCCACACGGCGCTACGGACGAATGCCGCCGTCCGCGGGGGGGAAGCCGGCACGGCCGCCGGCCAATCAATCTCCCGCCCACGCACAGCGAACCGAGGATGGCGCCGTTCTCGCCAGTGTACGGGACCGTGCCGCGAGACGTATTCCGGCGGGCGCCCGAAATATGCTAGGATCGAAATTAGCCGCCGCAGGTGGTACAGAAATCGATCCTCGGATACAATACGGGGCTGAATATCTGAATCCGATATTCACTTTTTCGCTATGAGCGCCATCCTACAGGAATTGGAACTCGAACGTCCGGCCCGTGCACGGCGCCGCGCTGCGCTGTTGGAGATCGGCGAACGTCTGTTCTCGGCGCAAGGGTACCGCGACGTCAGCGTCGAGCAGATCACTCGCGACGCCGGCCTCGCGACCGGCAGTTTCTACCGTTATTTTCCGAGCAAGGAGGCGTTCTACGCGCACATCGTCGAACTTATCGAGCGGCGCGCCATCAGCGAGGCGCGGCGCGTGATCGGGCGTTTCGAATCGCCCATGAATCAACTCAAGGCGCTGTACCGCTTCATTACCCTCGGCCTGCGGCGCAGCCCGATCCTGCTCGGCGTGCTCACCGGCGACCGGCGCTACGTGTGCCCCGGCGCCAGCCCCGCGCAGCGTTCCGAGTGGGTACTCGAGCGCATCGGCGAGATGATCGACGAGATTCTGCTCACCGGCACCCGCCTGCGCACGTTTCGCACGGCGCGGTTTCACAACGTGCGCTCAATGCTGATCGCTCTCTACACCGCCCTGCTCGCCAACTTCGGCAGCCCCGGCAACGACGCCCTCATCGAAGACACCCTGACGCTGGTGGAACGCGGCCTGCGCCGCCGCCTGACCCTGCGCAAGCGCGCCGAGCGGGTGGACCGCCGCCGCGCCCGGGCGCGCGGGCGTACCCCGGCACCGTCCGACGCCGAGAACGGATCGCAGTGAACGACGCCGACCAGCCGCACGCCGAGCCGTCGCACACCGCACAACCGCAGGCCGAGCCGCCACACGCCGAGCAACCACGCGTTGGCACGGTCGGCGTCGTCGGCCGCCCGTCGACCGGCAAGTCGTCGCTGATCAACCGCATTTGCGGGCACAAGGTGTCGATCGTGTCGCCGGTGCCGCAGACCACGCGCAGCCGGGTGCGTGGCATCGTTACCCTGGAGGCGGGCCAGCTGATCTTCCTCGACACCCCCGGCCTGCACGCCAGCGAACGCAAGCTGAACCTGGTACTGAAGACCGTCGCCCTGTCGGTCGCCGACGAAGTGGATCTGCTGCTCCTGCTGTTCGACGCCAGCCGTCCGTTCGGCGCCGAGGATGACGCCGTCCTGGCCGGCACCCGCCGCTTCGCCGGCCCGCGCGTGGCGGCGTGCAACAAGGTGGACCTGACGGCGGCGCGCGGCGCGGCCAAGGAGCGCGAGTCACGCCTGCGGCGCGCCGGCATCGAGGAGACCCACGCCGTGTCGGCGCTCACCGGCGCCGGCGTGCCCGACCTGGTAACGCGCCTGCTGGCGCTGAGCCCGCCCGGCGACCTGCTCTACCCGGATGACATGTACACCGATCAAACCCCGGACTTCCGCGTCGCCGAGATCGTGCGCGAACACGCCTTCGGGCGGGTGACGGCGGAGGTGCCGCACGCGCTGTACGTCGACGTGGTCGACCTGGAGCAGCGCCCGGGCGCACTGTGGATTCGCGCCACCATCTGGGTGGAACGGCCGAGCCAGGTCGGTATCGTGGTCGGCCGCGGCGGCACCGGCATCGCCGCCATCCGCCGCGCCTCGACGGCCGAACTCGCCGACATATTCGGGCGCCGCATCCACCTCGACCTGCGCGTCAAGGTGCGCAAGAAGTGGCGCCGCGACGACGCCCTCCTGCAGCAGCTCCGCTCCCGCGGATAGGCTGCGGCCGGCTCAAGACTTGGGCGGTAACGAATCTCCGCGGCCGAACGCCGCGCGCGCGGCGCGGCGGGTGCGCGGGCCGCGGCACCACAGCGCCAGCGCCGGCGGGACCAGCTCGCCGTAGAGGCCGCGAAACGCCGCCACCGTCGATGGGGAGGTGAACAGCACCGCGTCCAGTGAGGCCAGGTCGACCCGCACCGGATCGGCTACCGCGAGGTTGCGGTAAGCGGTGACCGCCGTCACCTCCGCGCCGGCGGCGCGCAGCGCGTCCGGCAGCTTGTCGCCGGCCCGCGCCGAGCGCGGCAGCAGCACCCGTTCCCGGTCCAGCCGACCGGTACGCAGCACCGCATCCAGCAGTCCGTCCGTGTGCTCCGAAGCGGCAACTATGTCAGCCGCCAAACCGCGGCCGCCGAGTGCGTGCGCCGTGGCGCGCCCGATTGCCGCCAGCCGCGCCTGGGCCAGCCGGCGCGCATCGCCGCCACGGGCAAACAGCCGCTCCAGCAGCGCGGCGACGGCGAACCGGCTGGTAAACACCACCAGCGAATAAGCCGCGAGCGTGTCCACCGCGGCGTCGAGCGGGCGCCAATCCTCGGGGGCCGCTATCTCGATGAGCGGGGTGTGAACCAGCTCGCCCAGGTAGCGGTATGGCTCCGCGCCGGTCCCGGTCACCAACACCTTGCGCGCCGCCTCGAACCAGGTCCGGGGCACGGAAGCCGGGCCGGGGCGGGCGCCGGCGCTCTCCCTTGGCTCGGCGCCGGACCTGGTACCGGCGGTCTGCGCAGCGACGGCGGCCACATCCTCCTCCGGACCCACCTGCGCCGCGCCCGGCAGCCGGTGCGCGGCGATTACCTCCGCGGCGGCGGCGTCCAGGGTGCCGGCCAGCGGGGCGCCGCCGGGGCCGATAACCGCCACCAGCGGCGGGTCGGGTGATGGCTGCCGGGCGGCCTCGGCCAGGGTCAGGGCGGTTACCGACTGCTCCGGGCGGCTGGCGTTGCGTACCAGGGCGACCGGCGTGTCGGGCGCACGCCCGCGCGCCAGCACCTGCCGCGCCACTTCGCCCAGGCGGGCGGCGGCCATGTAGTACACCAGGGTGTCCGCCTCCGGCACCGCCACCTGCCCGGTGTGGCCGGTGCACAGCGCCACCGAGGAGGCGCGCCGCCGCCGCGTCAGCGGCAATTCGGCGTACGCCGCCGCCCCCGCCGCCGCCGTGATGCCGGGCACGATCTCGTACCGGATGCCGGCGGCGCGCAGGAACTGGATCTCCTCGGCGCCGCGCCCGTACAAAAGCGGGTCGCCGCCCTTCCGGTGCGCCACACGCGGCCCCCCGCCCTTCGGGGCCGCCCCCCGCCGCCCGGCCAGCGCCAGCTCGGCGAGCAGGTTGTACAGCAGCCGCTGCCGTTCGAGCGGCGGCGCGCGGCGGTCGCCGAGGCCGTGTACCGGGCGCCCGGCGCAGGAGATCAGCAGGCGGCGATCCACCAGGTCGTCGTGAATCACCACGTCGGCGGCCGCCAGGGCGCGCTGCCCGCGCACCGTGATCAACTCCGGGTCGCCCGGCCCGGCCCCGATCAGGCTGACGAACGCCGCCATCAGCCGCACCCCGCCATCGCCGCGGTCACAAGTAATACTCGAGCACCACCTCGCGCTCGCGCAGCAGGCGGTACGCCTCGGCGACCGCCTGCTCCGGCGGCGTGCCCGGGGCGAGCACGAGGTCCGCGTTCACTGCGTGGTGATCGGCGCCCACCCGTATCACCAGCATGTCGTTGGGTTCGTTGAGTATGCGCAGGATCTCCGCCTCCGCGGCGTCGAGGTCGGTGACCGTGGTAATCACGATCTGCCCGGCGTCGCCGAGAATGTGCGCCACCTCGCCGAGCCGGCGCAGGTGTTCGCTGCGGTCCTCGTCGGCGTGCGCCGCCGCCCGCGCGGCCGCCTCGTCCATGGTGGCGTCGAGCCCGCGCGCCAGGTTGGTCAGGCCCAGGTAGTAGGCGCTGCGACCGGCGCGGAACAGCCGGTCCTCCAGATCGCGCGCGAACTCGTGCAGCACGTCGCCGTCCTCGCCGGTGAGCACCACCAGCCGCGGGCGCTGCTGGTAGCGCTCAATGCGCTGCTCTGCGGAAATGGCGCCGCGCACCCAGGCGTAGTCGCGCTGCTTGACGTGTTCGCGCAGCGACGCCTTCAGCCCCGACACGTACTCGGTAACGATGCCGCCGCCGGCAATTTCGTACTCGTCTACCAGCACGAACCGCCCGGTGGCGGCGAACTCGGCACCGATGCCGAGGTCGAAAGCAATCGGGTTCTGCGTCTCCAGCACGCACTCGGCGACCTCGTGGCGGCCGACGTGGCCCTTGTGGCCGGCGGTTTCGCTGTGCTCCAGGGTGGCGGCATCCATCACCTGGACGATCTCCTTCACGTGTACCCCGACCCGCGTGGTCGCCAGCTTGAGCCGGTAGCGCTTGCCCGGCACCAGCGGGTTGCGGCCCAGCCAGAACAGGTTGCAGCGGAACGTGGTACCAACTTGCGGCGCCGGTTCGCCGACCCGGTACATCAACTCCCCGGGCCGCACGTACAGCTCTTCGGTGAGCGTGACGCCGGTGGCCACGCCCGCGGCGGCCTGCTCGCGCGACGCCACCTGGAAGCCTTCGACGCTGCGTACCCGGGCCCGCTTGCGCGACGGCAGGAACTCCACCGTGTCGCCCACCCGCACGCTGCCGGTGGCCACGGTGCCGGCAATGATGCGGGCGTCGTCGCCGCGGGTCGGAAACTTGTACACGTCCTGCACCGGCAGCCGCAGCGCCTGCGCCGTCTCCGCGCCGGCACTCGCGAACGCGTCGATCTGCTCCAGCAGGGCGGCGCCTTCATACCACGGGGTGCGCTCCGAGCGGCCTACCAGGTTGTCGCCGTGCCGTCCGCTCACCGGGATGAAGCCGCGCGGCTCGACCTCGATCTCGCCCAGGAACGTCTCGTACTCGTCGCGGATGGCGGCGAATACGGCCTCGTCGTAGTCCACCAGGTCCATCTTGTTCACTACCACCAGCAACTGGCGGATGCCGAGCATGGCGGCCATGTAGCCGTGCCGGCGCGAGTTCTCGCGCACGCCTTCGCTGGCGTCGATTACCAGAATCGCGGCCTCTGCCCGCGCCGCACCGGAGATCATGTTCTTCAGGAACTCGATGTGGCCGGGGGCGTCGATGATGATGTAGCGCCGCTTGTCGGATCGGAAAAACACGCGCGCGGCGTCGATGGTAATGCCCTGCGCCTGCTCGTCCTGCAGGGCGTCGATCAGGAACGCGTACTCGAACGGCTTGCCGCTGCGTTCGCAGTTGCTGCGCACCTGCTCGATCTTGCCGTGCGGCAGCACGCCGGTGTCGTGCAGCAGGCGCCCCACCACGGTGCTCTTGCCATGGTCGACGTGGCCCACCACCACCACGTTCATGGTCGGCAGTTCAGGCGGCGGCGCGGCCGTCGCTGCGGCTGCGGCCTGACTCGGGGCCGCGTGTGCCAAGTCCGCGGCCGCCATTACATGTAGCCCTCGCGGCGCAAGGTCTCGAGGGTGCCGTCGCCCTCCTTGTCCTGCTCCCGCCCGGCGCGCTCGGCGATGTGGGCAAACTGCCCGGTACGCAGCTCCGCGACGATCTCGGCCACCGAGGTGGCATCCGACCGCACCGGTGTCGTGCACGGATAGCAGCCGAGCGAACGGTAGCGGGTGCCGTCGCCGTGGTTGAAGTAGAGCGGTACCACCGGGATCTCCTCCGCCTCGATGTACTCCCAGATGTTCAGCTCGGTCCAGTCGAGCAGCGGATGCACGCGCACGTGGGTGCCGGGCGCGAAGTCGGTCTTGAACTGGTTCCACAGCTCCGGCGGCTGGTCGCCGATGTCCCAGTCGCTGTGATGGTCGCGCGGCGAGAAGTAGCGTTCCTTGGAGCGGCTGCCCTCCTCGTCGGCGCGCGCGCCGACGATTACCCCGGTGTAGGGTTCGGTGTTGGTGTCCTGCACGTAGCGTCCCTGGTCGTGGTCGAAGCGGTAGCGCGGCCACTGGCCCGACAGGGTGTTGACCAGCGCGTCGGTCTTCAGCGCCTTGCAGCAGGCGATACGGGAGATGGCGCCGGCCGGAAAGGTGTGCTCGGCGTCGAGCGCGGCGCGGTTCTCGCCGTAGATCAGGTTGAGCCGCCAGTCGCGCACCAACTGGTCGCGGTAGGCAATCATTTCAGGAATCTTGAACGATGTGTCGATGTGCACGAGCGGGAACGGCACCTCGCCGAAGAACGCCTTGCGGGTCAGCCACAGCATCACCGTGCTGTCCTTGCCGATCGACCACAGCATGCACAGCCGCGGGAACTCGCGGTACGCCTCGCGCAGGATATACACGCTCTGCGCCTCCAGGCGCTCCAGCGCCGTCATCGCCGGCGCTCCGCGGGCGCTCGCCGTCCTGCGCCGGCGTCCCCGTCCGCGCGCTCCTTGGGGCGCCCGTCGACATGCAGACCGCACTCCTTTGCGGTGCCCTGCTCCCACCACCAGCGCCCGGCGCGCGCCGGCTCGCCCGGTTCCACCGCGCGCGTGCACGGCGCGCAGCCAATGCTCAGAAAGCCGCGGTCGTGCAGCACGTTGCAGGGCACCCCGTGGGCGCGCAGGTAGTCCCACACCTGCTCGTCGCTCCATTCAGCCAGCGGATTCGCCTTGACCGCCGCATGGGCGGCGTCCCACTCGACCAGCGGCGTATCGCCGCGCTCCGGGCTCTGCGCCCGGCGCAAGCCGGTAATCCAGGCGTCGGCGCCAGCCAGCGCGCGCCCCAGCGGCTCCACCTTGCGCACCTCGCAGCAGCGCTTGCGCCCGGCCACGCTGGCGTAGAACAGGTTGGGGCCTTCGCCGCTCACCATCTCCTGCACCGCCGTTGCATCCGGGAACAGCACCTCGTAGCGCATCCCGTAGCGGCTCATCGTGCGCGCCATCAGGTCGTAAGTCTCCTGGTGCAGGCGCCCGGTATCGAGCACGAAGATGCGCGCCCGCGGCTCGATGGCCAGCAGCATGTGGGTCAGCACCTGGTCCTCGGCGCCCAGCGAGGAAGCCAGCGTGACCCGGTTGCCGTAACGCTGCACCAGGGCGCCGAGCAGCGCCTCCGGCCCGCCCCCGCCAGCCGCCGTCAATGCCTCAATGGCGGCTGCGGACGCCGGCTTGTCCGTGGTTCGTGTCATGTCCGTCATATCTGGTCCGTCATATCTGATCCGTCATATCTGATAGGTCAGGCGCGGCCCGGAACGCTGTTTGTCCCACACCAGGTCGGCCAGGCTCACCTGCAGCGCCCGCGTCACCCCGTCGGCCGCGCGCCGCAAAGGCGCCGCCAGCACCGCGTCGCTCCACGGCCCGCCGTCCAGCTCCAGCGGCCCGTCCAGGCAGGTGAGCACCTCCAGCACCGAAATCTGCTGCGGATCGCGCGCCAGCGCATAGCCGCCGTGGCTGCCCCGATAGCTGCGCACCAGCAAGGCGCGCTTCAGCTGCACCAGCACCTGCTCCAGGAAGTGCTGCGGAATACCCTGCTCGGCGGCCACCTCGCGCGCCTGCCGCGGCCCATTGCCGGCATGCAGCGCCAGATCATACGCCGCCTGCAGCCCATAGCGCGCCTTCGCGGAAAGAGACAACATGCTCCCCGATCGCCCTCCCGGCTCTTCTCTGCAATCCTGATCGGTTTAGTCAGGATTACAGGACCAATAACCTAATCACGGCCGGAGCATCGGTCAATACCCGAGTCGACAGGTTCCTGCACGCCTCGCCGGTGCTTGTCGGATAGTATCACACGATGATATCCTTGTGTTGGTGAATCGCACTCAGCGGCGAACGCTTTCGGCCATCTTCGCTCGGCCCACCAAGGCGGATATCCGATGGGATGAGATTGAATCGCTGCTTCGATCCTTGGGGGCGAGCGTTACTCAGAGGCGCGGTTCGCGGGTAGCGATCGAATTAAACGGTGTTCGCGCTCACGCGCTCACGCCACACCCGCAGCGTGTCGCAAGGAAAGCCGTGGTCGAGTCGATGAGGAGGTTCCTGAGGGAAGCCGGAGCCGGGCCGCCGTGAGCGGGCCGCCGGTCGCCCCCTGCATTGCGAGGTTTGAATGAATGATTTCTTACAAGGGGTATAAAGCGGCGATTTCGTTTGACCATGAAGCAGAGGTGTTTCACGGGGAAGTTGTCGGCACTCGTGACGTGATCTTTTTCGAGGCGACCTCCGTCGAACAGCTGAAGCACGAGTTCCGATTCTCTATCGACGACTATCTGGCGATGTGCGCCGAGCAGGGGCAGCCGCCGGACAGGCCTTTCTCCGGTAAGATTCCGCTGCGGATCAGCCCGGAAGTTCACCGCGCCGCAACCGCCGCGGCCAAAGCTGACGGCAAGAGCCTCAACGCATGGCTGGCAACGGTCGTCGAACGAGCGGTGTGATGACGCCGGCGTCACCCGCCGCAGCTACTCAGGACGGGCGCTGCATCACGGCGGAGCCGTAGCAGAGGGCGGGCTCGGCGGCGCGGTACAGCACCGCGAACTGGCCGCTGGCGAGACCGGGTACCGGGCCGTCGAAGCGCAGCACGGGAGCGGCAGCGCCGCCGTCCGCGGGTGCACGGGTCAGCGTGGCCGGACGGGGCGCATCGCCGTGGCGGATGCGGACCAGTACCGGCTGGCCGGTCGATGCCGTGTCGGGCAGCGGTTCGATCCAGTTGCCGTCCACCAGCGACACGGTGCGCGGCGCAGTGGCCGCGGGGTTATGGGCGACGTATACCGTGTTGGCGGCCACGTCCTTGGCCACCACGTACCAGGGCCCGTTGCCGAGGCCGAGGCCCTGGCGCTGTCCGATGGTGTGAAACCAGTGCCCGCGGTGGCTGCCGAGCTCGGCGCCGGCGCCGGCTTCCCGGATCGGTCCCGGCTGCTCGCCGAGATGGGCGCGCACGAAGTCGCGGTAGGTCAGCTTGCCGAGGAAGCAGATGCCCTGACTGTCGCGGCGCGCACACGGCGCCAGTTGCCGCCCGCTCGCCTGGGCGCGCACCTCGCTCTTGTGCATGCCGCCGATCGGGAAGCACAGCCGGGCGAGCTGCTCGGCGCGCAGGTAGGCGAGGAAGTAGCTCTGGTCCTTGACCGGGTCGACCCCGCGCAGGAGTTGGCAGCGGCCGTCCGGCAACCGGCGCAAGCGCGCGTAGTGGCCGCTGGCGACCGCATCGTAGTCCGCCGCCAGCCGGTCGCCGAACGCCCCGAACTTGATGGCGCGGTTGCACAGCACGTCGGGGCTGGGGGTGTGGCCGGCGCGTAGCGCGGTGAGGGCATACTCGACCACCGCGCGCCGGTACTCGTCCTGCAGCGGCACCACCTCCAGCGGCACCTCGAGCTGGCGGCACACGGCGGTGGCATACGCCATGTCCTCTTCCCACGGGCAGTCGCCCAGGAACGCCAGCTCCTCCTCCAGCCAGATCTTCAGGTAGAAGGCGGTCAGATCGTGCCCTGCCTCGCGCAGCAGCGCCAACGCCAGCGCGCTGTCCACACCGCCCGACAGCAGCACCGCCACCCGCCTGCGCGCACCGCTCATCGGCGAATCCGCCAAGAGAACCTACCGCGGCAAGGGTCGGCGCTCGTGGCGGACGCCGGCCGCGCTCCCGACCATCAGGTCGGTGACGCAGGCAGTGAACAGGCCGTTCTCCACCACCCCCGGGATGGCCGCCAACTCGCGCTCGGCGCGCACCGGGTCGAGTTCCGCCGGCGGCCAAGCGTCGATCAGCAGGTTGCCGTTGTCGGTTACCACCGGCCCCTGCTTGCGCTCCGCCATGCGCACGGCGGGCCGGTAGCCGCGGCGCTCCAGGGCGGCGCGCACCGGGGCCAGCGCGAACGGCACCACCTCCACCGGCAGTGCGATGCGCTCCCCGAGCCGCGCCACCAGCTTCGACTCGTCCACCACGATCACGTAGCGGCTCGCGGCCCGCGCCACCACCTTCTCGTTGAGCAGCGCGCCGCCGCCTCCCTTGGTCAGATTCCAGGCCGGATCCACCTCGTCGGCGCCGTCGATGGCAACATCGAGCGCCCCTCCTACCGCCGGGTCGCTGAGCGTGAGCAGATCCAGGCCCAAGTCCCAGCACACCGCCTGGATCTGGCTGCTGGTGGGCACCAGCGCGAGATCGCGCAAGGCGCCGCTACGCACCGCCTCAGCGACCGCCCGCGCCACGTGCACGGCGGTGGAGCCGGTGCCGAGCCCCACGCGCATCCCGGATTCCACCAACGCGGCGGCCGCGCGCCCCACCGCGGCCTTCGGATCGGGGACAGCGCGGCTCACCACGTCCCCCCGGCCCGGCGCCTTGGTTCGAGTGCCGCACCGCCGCCCTGGCGCGCCGCAACACCGCGCCGGCGCCGCTTACCGGGCGTACCGCTCATTGGCCAACCCTCGACCGGCCGTGGCCGGTTCGCCGCCACCTCCCGGGACAGTCCCGGCGGCGCCGTGTACGGCCCCCAGCACGCACGCCTGCCGGGTGGCGGGTGCCGCCAGTGCGGCGCACGCCGAAAGCGGTCGGTCCGATTTCGGCAGGCCGGGTCAGACTGCGGCTCAAGGCCGCCCGCCTG
>MPNH01000073.1 GCA_002238925.1 Spirochaetaceae bacterium bin103
AATTCCTGCAGCACTTACACGGACAAGGCGAAGTCTCTTGCAGACAACACGGTCAGCGCCTGGTTCCGTTTCGCCGCGTCCTCGTCCGCGGTGCTGACCGCGTAGACCAGGACGTTGGTGTCAACGAAGCGCATCGCGTTGGTGCAGCGCGTCGCGCGGCAGGTTGTCGGCGGCGCGCAGCCCGCCGCCGCGGGATCGGATCGCCTCCAGGGTCTCGTCCTGAAGGCGGCGCAGACGGTCGAATCTGCTCTCGGGAGCCCCGTGTTCGCCCAGATCCGACAGGTAGGCGCGGACCAGCGCCGAGACCGAGGTGCCGATCTCGGCCGCCTTGATGCGGGACCGGCGGTAGGTCTCCTCGTCGACCGACACCGTAATGTTCTTCATTGCCACAGTTGCACAACCTCCGTGTACCACAGCTTAGTGCACTGCAGGTAACCGGTGTAATTGGCGGTTCGGCAGGTGATCGGATTGCGGTGCGGCCTGGGCTGCGGTAGGCTGGGAACCCGCCACCCATGAAGGTTCGCACGGAACACGCAACCACGCCAGCAACGTCCGCTCTGCGGACGCCGATCTGCGAGCGCCTTGGGATCGAGTACCCGGTGTTCCAGGCCGGCATGGGGTGGGTGGCACGCGCGGAGTTGGCGGCGGCGGTGTCGGAGGCGGGCGGGCTGGGCGTGATCGGCGCCGGCACCGACATGGCCGCCGACGAGCTGCGGCGCCAGATCGCGGCGACCCGGCGTCTGACCGACAAGCCGTTCGGGGTGGACATCCTGTTCGCGACGGTGCGGGCCACCGGCAGCGAGGCGGCGCGCTACACCGACGCGGTGCAGGAAATGGTGGGCGTGGTGCTGGAGGAGCGGGTGCCGGTGCTGATATCCGGTCTCGGCAGCCCGGCCGCCGCGGTTCCGGAGGCGCACGCACGCGGCATCTTCGTGATGTCGGTGGTGGGCGCCGTTCGGCATGCGCAGAAGGCGGTGGCCGCCGGGGTAGACGCGGTGATCGCTTCCGGCAGCGACGGCGGCGGCCACGTCGGCACGATCGGCACCGCGGTGCTGATTCCGGCGGTGGCGGACGCGGTCGACGTGCCGGTGCTGGCCGGCGGCGGGCTGGCCGACGGGCGCGCGCTGGTGGCGGCGCTGGCGCTGGGCGCGCAAGGCGTGTGGATGGGCACCCGCTTCGTGGCGTCCGAAGAGGCGCACGCGCACGGCAACTACAAGGGCAAGATCGTGGCGACCTCGGAGGCGGGCACGGTGGTGACGCGCGCCCACAGCGGCAAGCCGTGCCGCCTGATCCGCAACGAGTTCACCGATTCGTGGGAAGCGCGGCAGGACGAGATCGAACCCTATCCGCTGCAGGCGCTGCACGTCGGGCATGCGGCCTCCGAGCTCGGCCGCCACCGCGGCGACACCGACCACGGCGTGCTGCCCGCCGGCCAGAGTTCCGGCTTGATTCGCGCGGTCAAGCCGGCGGGCGAGGTGGTGCGCGACGTGATCGCCGAAGCCGGCGCCGCCCTCGCGCGCCTCACTCAAGCAAGCGCGAACCCTTCGTAGCCGTTGCCGGCCACTTCTTCGCACTTGTCGGCGTAGGCGGGGAAGCCGGGCAGCGGCATGAACACGCGCGGCTTGCCGGGGATGTTGGCGCCCAGGTACCAGGAGTTGCAGGTCGGGTACAGCGTGCGATCCGCCACCTCGTTGACGTGTTCCACCCACGCATCCGCGGCCGCGGCCGTGGCCTCGATGCAGGAATGTCCCTGCTCCCGCAAGGAGCCGATACAGTCCGCCACCCACTCCACGTGCTGCTCGATCGCCACCATCATGTTGGTCAGCACCGACGGGCTGCCGGGGCCGGTGATGGTGAACAGGTTCGGGAACCCCGGCACCGCCAGGCCGAGGTAGTTGCGCGGCCCCGCCGCCCACTCGCCGCGCAGCGTCACGCCTCCGCGCCCGCGCAGGTCGATCGCCGTCAGCGCGCCGGTCATGCCGTCGAACCCGGTGGCGAAGATGATGCAGTCCAGCTCGTAGTGCGCGGCCGCGGTGCGCACGCCGGACGGCGTGATCTCCCGGATCGGCGCCGCCTGCACGTCGACCAGCAGCACGTTGCCGCGGTTGAAGGTTTCGAAGTAGCCGCTGTCCAGTACCGGGCGCTTGCAGGCGATGGTGTGGGCCGGGCACAGCAGTTCGGCGACACCCGGATCGCGCACGGTGGCCCGGATCTTGCCGCGCACGAACTCCGCCGCGGCGGCGTTGGCCTGTTCGTTCACCATCAGGTCGTTGAAGCTGCCGAAGAACAGGAACCCGCCCGCCTGCCAGCGCTGCTCGAAGATGCGCTCGCGTTCGGCGGCATCCACCGCCAGCGCGGAGATGTCGTTGCCGGGCCGGTGCGAGAGCTGGCCGCTCTGCATGCGCCGGTTGCGGGCGCGGAAGCCGGCGTAGTCGGCCTTGATCGCGGCCACCAGCTCCGGGTCGACCGGCTGGTTGCGGGCCGGCACGGTGTACTGGGCGGTGCGCTGGAACACCACCAGTTGGCGCGCCTGCTCGGCGATTACCGGAATAGCCTGCACCGCCGACGAGCCGGTGCCGATGATCCCGACCCGCTGCCCGCCGAAGTCCACCCCCTCGTGCGGCCAGCGGCCGGTGTGGTAGGTGGGGCCGGCGAACGAGTCCACGCCGTCGAATTTGGGGGTGATCGGGACCGACAGGCAGCCGGTGGCCATGACCAGGAACTGCGCCGACAATCGGTCGCCGCACTCGGTGCGCACGCGCCAGCGGTTCGCCGCCTCGTCGAAGGCCGCCGCCGCCGCCCGCGTGTTGAACGAGATGTCGGAGCGCAGCGCGAACCGGTCGGCGACGTGCTCCAGGTAGCGCAGGATCTCCGGCTGGGTAGGGTAGCGCTCCGGCCATTCCCACTCCTGCTGCAGTTCCTCGCAGAAGCTGTAGGAGTACTCCAGGGTGTCGGTGTCGCAGCGCGCGCCGGGGTAGCGGTTCCAGTACCAGGTGCCGCCGACGCCGCCGCCCGCCTCCAGCACGCGCACCGACAGCCCGAGCTGCCGGACCCGGTACAGCATGTACAATCCCGACGCTCCCGCCCCGACGATCAATACGTCGTACGACTCTCCGTCGAACGCCGTTTTGGCGCCGACCTGGTTTGGCTCGTCCGGCTCAGTCGCGTGCATCGTGGCCGCCGTTACCGGTTACCGGAACCGCTCACGTGAGCAGCGGGCCCGGCTGCCGGTTCGCCTCCATCGGCTCCGCCGAGCCGTGGTAGTGCGGAATGACCGGCGCGATCTTGGCCAGGGCCTGCGGCGGCCAGTCGGCGTGCTGGCGGTGCATTGCGTCGTGGAACCAGCGCTGCGTCGGCTCCAGCAGGTCGCTGAACAGGGGATAGAACCAGATGGTGATTACCGTGCGCTGCCGGTCGGAGCGGTTGGCATGGGCGGCGTGCAGCAGGCGCGCGTCGCCGATGACCACGTCGCCGGCGTTCACCGGCACGTCGACGGCGCCGTCGTAGTCGCGGAAGCGCGGGTCGTCCGGATCGCCGATGCTGTTGATGTCCCTGGTGTGCGCCTCGCCGATGTCGTGCAGCGGGTGGCGCTGCCGGTGGCTGCCGGGCAGCACCCGCAGGCAGCCGTTGAACGGGCTGGTGTCGTCCAGGTAGTACATCAGGAAGATCATCGGCGCGATGTCGCTGTAGGCGCGCGGGTCCTGCCACATCATGCAGTCCTGGTGCCAATACAGGCGCGGGCCGCCCGGAAACTTGCTGATGATCACCGCCTTCCAGAACGTGACGTCAATCAGCCCCATGCGCTCCAACTCGTGCAGCGCGTTCGGGTTGCCGATGATGTCGGCCAGTTCCGGCCAGCCATTCGAGTCGATCAGTGTGCCGGGCGAACGCGTCATCGCCAGCCGCTCGGCGTCCTGCGCCGCCACCGCCCGCGCCGCGCAACGCCGCGTGACTTCCAGCACCGCCTCGTCGGCCACGCGTGGAATCACGCAGAACCCGTCCCGCCGCAACTGCTCCAGCCGCTCCGTCGGCGGTCCCGGCTCCGGCCGCACCGCAACCCCGCTCGGCGTGGTCAAATCCCCCATGACACCCCCGCGCTCGACCATACCATCATCGCCGGCGCAGGGGAAAACCTTACCGCCGGACAATGCGGCACAAAGCTGAGCCGGGGGCGTGACGCGCGGCGCACACAGCCCGGACGCAGGTGCTGCTCGCCGGGGTGCTGCTTCCGATCCCGTTCCCAGATTCTGATACTGTACTTCAGCAGCCGCAGCCGCAACCAGGCAATTCGCTGTTGACCGCGTCCGGCAGGTGCGCGCGCAGCAGGCCGGCTGCCTCGGATTCCTCTCGGAACACGGATCGGAACAAGTGATCGTGGGGCTTGGAGATCTCGCCGGCCATGACTCGGCGGCTACGGTGTTGTCCGACGCGAATCGATGTCAACGTCAGCGTGCGAGCGATGCGAGCGATCGGTTTCTATTCGCCCATCCGCAGAGTCAGCGACTTTATGTGACGCTCGGCCGCGCGCGAGTAATCGCATCGCGACGGCGACCCGACAGCCGAGCGAGCTGGATCTCACGCTCGTCGATCACGAGTCCGTAGTCGTCGACCAACCGTGATCGCCAGTCGTCCTGCTCCTTCTCGACATGGGCCAACTGTGCCCGTGACCAGGGGTCGGCCCAGCCGGGTGCAGTGCCAACCACGACCTCAAGGGGTACGCCGCGCCGGTACGACTGATCCTTGAGGTGGTAGAGATTCATCTCGTCGCGGTGCACCCATGGGACGAGGATGTGTTCGTCCAGGAATCCCCAGCGCAACCGCACGGTGCCATGCAGGCGCCCATATTGGTAGATGGCGTAGAGCGACTTGGCGTCAGCTTCGAGCCGGCGCCGCAGCTTGGCGACCTCGCCGCCGGCGAGGTACTCGCGCAGCTTCTTGGGGTCGCCGAACGGGCGGCTGATGCCGCAAGACCCCTGTACCAGCAGGCTCGTCGTGATCTTGAGTGTCCGTCCGCTCCTGTTCAGGGATCTTGTCTTCTGCGGAGGCCCCAACTCGCCGAGGCGACGGTTCCCGGGTTCGAAGCGCAACGTCCGCAGCAGCGTGCGCACGTCGATGGCCGCAATGAGGTCGTAGGCGGCGAGCTTCTTGACCGCGCCCTCGATTTCGTCTCCCACGAAGGTGTCGAGACCCCGCTCGGCGACATCGACCAGCACCACCGCCGCAGGTTTCCGGGCGGGAAACGCGTGGATCAACACCCGCCGCATGCCGCCGAATTCCTTGACGCGAGCGTCACGCTCGCGTTCGAAGCGCTTTCGGTTGGCTTCAATCACTGCCGGATCGGGTTGCACGGTTGCCCAGCGCCTGCGGGTTTCGATCCGGTCGATGACGGCTTGCCGCGCGGAGCGAAGCGCATCGTGGTCGGGGTCGAGTTGCAAGCGGCCGTCCTCTGTCACGCGAACCGCGGACACGCGCCGCCAGTAGTTGGCCCTCTTGGCCGGCACGGGATGCCGCTCGCTGCGCGCCGACGCGAACGAGATCACGTCTTCCGGATCCAATGGTCCCGCCATGGGCATCCAGGATGCAGAGAACAACGCGTTGTGCCGACCAGCCGGTTGGGATGCCGTCGCGCCATGCGTCGTCAAGATACGCGGTCGTCAACGGAGCATCGACGGTGGGAAGTGGTTCCGGCGCGGGGCGATCCGGGGACGACGCGGCATTCGATGGGCGCAAGTCGAGGCGCCAGAGCAGGAATTCGGCCTCGGTGGCGTGCGGATCGAGCGCGTACCGGTCGCCATCACGGTAGATCGGAGCGCGCCCCGGCTTGCAACGCTTCAGTGAAGCGAGCGCATGCACGGAAGGTGCCACCCCGGCCTCCTCGAAGCGCTGCGCGGCTTCGCGCAGGGTGACGGGCTCGCCCCGTTCCAGGAGGAACACGAGCAGTAGCCGGTAGTAGTTGGCCTCCCGGTGGTCCTTCGCCACCTCAAGCCTCGGAATCCCGATCCCGAGCGCCTCGCAGTATGGATTTGTCCTGGCTGTCAACGTGGAGTTACGTTGCACCGCCGGGCGAGTGTTGATCAACCGAACGGTGGTGTGGTTGGTGTGGTGCCGGTGGTGCCCGGCGACTTCCGCTGCGTGTACGCCAACGTCGAGGCGGGCCAGGCGATGCGCGAGAACGTGGTGGAGGAGGCACGGTCACTCCGTGATGCGAAAGGACACGAAAACGGCGCATGGGGCACAGCGCGGGGGCCGGCATTTTCGGACCAAGGCATGCGCACCGTACTGTCGCAGTTTGCGCTCAGGGCGAGCCTGACGCTGGCGACGACTCCCTGGAGCGTATCTGTAGCGAGGCCATGAGCAGCGCCGGACCAGGTGGCGCACTGAGCGTGACGCTAAGTCGCTGGGCCGCTGCCGACCGCACGCCGCTGGTGCTGCTGATTGACGAGATCGACGCGCTGGTGGGCGACACCCTGCTGTCGGTGCTGCGGCAGTTGCGCAGCGGCTACGACCAGCGTCCGGCCGCCTTTCCGCACAGCATCGTCCTGTGCGGGGTGCGTGATGTGCGCGACTACCGCATCTACTCGACCGCCGAGAACCGGCTGGTGCTCGGCGGCAGCGCTTTCAACATCAAGGCCAAGTCACTGCGGTTGGGCGACTTCTCGGAGCCGGAGGTGCGTGCGTTGCTGGCGCAGCACACCGCGGCCACCGGACAGGGGTTTACGGCGGAGGCGGTGCGGTTGATCCTGACGCGGACCGCCGGGCAACCGTGGCTGGTGAACGCGCTGTGCCGGGAGGCATGCTTCGATGACGAGGTGGGGCGTGACCGCGCGCGCCCGATCACGGCGGAAGCCATCGTGGCGGCGCAGGAGCGGCTGATCCTGCGCCGCGACACGCACATCGACGACCTGGCGCACAAGCTGCGCGAGGAGCGCGTGCGGCGCGTGGTGGAGCCGATTCTGACCGGCGCGGCGGAGATCGCGTGCTCGGACGAAGATCTGGCCTACGTCCGTGACCTGGGGCTGGTGGCGCAGCCCGACGACGGCCCGCCGCGCATCGCCAACCCGATCTACGCCGAGGTGGTGCCGCGGCATCTGAACTACGCGGTGCAGGAGACGCTGCCGCAGCAGATGGTGTGGTATGTGGACGCGGACGAAAGGCTGGACGTCGAGGCGCTGCTGGCGGCGTTCCAGGAGTTCTTTCGCGAGCACTCAGAACACTGGGTGCAACGCTTCGAGCAGTACCATGAGGTCGGCCCGCAGTTGCTGCTGCAGGCGCATCTGCAGCGGGTGGTGAACGGCGGCGGACGGATCGAGCGAGAGTACGCGCTCGGGCGCGGGCGCACCGACCTGTTGATCGTGTGGCCGCAGGGCGGGCGCGAACGCCGCTACGTGGTGGAGCGCAAGGTGCTGCGCAAGGGGTTGCAGCGGACCATCGCCGAGGGGGTGGAACAAACCCGCAGCTATATGGACCGTTGCGGGGCGGAGGCAGGACACCTGATCGTGTTCGACCGCACGCCGGACCGACCCTGCGCGGACAAGATCTTCCGCCGCGCGCCGGCGGGAGCTGGCGTGCCGGTCACGGTCTGGGGGATGTAGCGCAGTAAGATGTGGCGTGCGTGGACCGCCACTCCGCCACTTGCGCTGTTGTGGCGGGTGTGACAAGATCAGGGTCTGATGCGTAGCGACGCTAGCGGGCGCAGCGGCCGATCACGGTTGACGCAGCCGCCGGCCCCGGGTCCGCTCACCGCTCACCGCTCACCGCTCACCGCTCACCGCTCACCGCTCACCGCTCACCGCTCACCGCTCACCGCTCACCGCCTAGCTGCTAGCCGCGCGACGAACGGCCGCTCGGCAGCGCTGCTGAACGCGGCGTCATCTATCCGCGTGGCGCACACCCGCCACGTATCCGTTCCTCGAACGGCCAACAACGTAGGCCGCAACCCCCACCAGTCCACTGAGCCCGGCGTTGCCGGCAGTAAGAGATATGTATGGGTCACGTGTTGACCCGCGAGGAGGAACCGTTATGGTTTCAAGGTCCTTGTTGATAGCACTCGCGTTCGTGCTGGTGGCGACCGCTGCGTTTGCCAGCCCCGCCAGCGAAGGCGAGGAGGCGGCCGCCGCCGAGAAGGAAATGGTGCGCGACCCGGCCACCGGCAAGATGGTGACCGCGCCCGAGTACGGTGGCACCATCACCTTCGGCACCGCCTCCGAGCCGCCGAATTCCGATCCCGGGCAGGGGCACCCGGGTTTATATTCCTGGATGTTCACGCTCGAGAAGCTGGGCATGGCGGATTGGGCGCTAGACAGACAGCGAAACGCTCTGCAATCCCCGTACTCGCCGGACTTCGCGATAACCGGTCTGTTGGCCGAAAGCTGGGAACTGACCGACCCGGTAACGCTGACAGTCCGGATCCGCAGCGGCGTGCACTGGCACGACAAGGCACCGATGAATGGCCGCGGGCTCACTGCCAAGGACGTGGAGTACAACTGGCACCGCTATCTGGGCCTGGGCAGTGGCTACACCGAAGTCAACCCCTTCGTGGCGCAGTGGGCGCAGGTCGACGATGTAGGCATCGTGTCGGTAACCGCCACCGACGACCGCACGGTCGTCTTTAAACTGAAAGAGCCCAATATCTTCGCGGAGCGGACGATCATCCATGAATACAGTACTCACATCGCGCCTCCCGAGGTTATCGAAGAGCACGGCGACCTTCTGGATTGGCGCAACCTGGTCGGCACTGGGCCCTATGAGCTGACCGACTGGGTCGAGGGCAGCTCCCTGACCTTCACCAAGTACCCCAACTATTGGAAGTTCGACGAGAAGTACCCGGACAACCGCTTGCCCTATATCGACGAAGTCGCCTGGTTGATCATGCCCGAAGAGTCGACGCGCGTGGCCGCATTCCGGTCGGGGCAGATCGACTACCTGGGCTCGATTACCGGATCGCAAATACAGAGTGTCGACGTAGTCGACGATCTCAAGCGGACCAATCCCGATATCGGGGTGTGGCCGTTCTTTGCCGGCGGAGCATCTCTCGCGTTCAACCTGTCCGTGGAGCCAGTTAACGACCTCAGAGTGCGCCAGGCGATCCAGATGGCACTCGATGCAGAAGCGATCAACGACGGCTACTGGAAGGGCTTGGCAAACACCACGCCTCAAGCCCATACGAGTAGCGCCATCGCCGGATTCGCACCGCAGTTCGCCGAGTGGCCCGAGGAGATCAAGAAGTTTTACCGGCATAACCCGACGGAGGCAGAGAAACTCCTCGACGCTGCCGGTTACCCGCGCGGTGCCGATGGTATCAGGTTCAAGACCAACATCGAGGTCAGAAATGTCTACGATGTGAACGTGTACGAGATCTATGCGGAACAGCTTCTGGCGGTTGGTATCGACGCCGAGCTACAGGTCATGGAAACCGCTCCGTGGGTGAGCAATATCAATAACAAGACGTACCAAAGCATGACCTCCGCAACGGTAGCGAATACGTGGGGTCAACTGACTCCGTTGACGCACTCCGTCACGGGTAACGCGTGGCAGCCCGGGGGCCCGATTGCGAACCCCGAGTATGATGCCCTGGTTGCAGCCGCACAGAATGCGTCTACTCTCGAGGAGGCGCAGAAGGCTTCGCGGGACGCGCTCTTGATCATGCTGGAGAACCATTGGTACACGACGGCCGGCGAAGCACCGATAGTCTCCGTGAGCCAGCCCTGGCTCAAGGGCTTCAACGGCGAGTTTGACTTGGTATCCGTCGGCGCCGGCGCCATCGTGGCGCGTATCTGGCTCGACCCCGATCTGAAGAAATCGATGGGGTTCTGATCGTGGCGTTGGGATGGCGGTGACAGAGCCGCCGTCCCAACGGCCACCCCTCCAGCACCACACTGCATGAAAGCCTACATCATTAGACGACTGCTGCTGATGATCCCGACGTTGTTGTTGGTCAGCATCCTGGTGTTCCTGCTCATCCGGTTCATCCCCGGCGATGTCATCGACGCGATGTTTGCGAGCTCCTATAGGGGCGGATCTGCTGAAACTCGCGCGGATCTCGAGCGCTTTCTCGGCTTGGACGTGCCGACGCACGTGCAGTACGCGCGCTGGATCGGCGACATGGTGCTGCACGGCACGCTCGGAAAGTCGCTCCTTGGCAGCGCCATCACGATCGAGCAGCAGATTCTCCGCAGGTTGCCGGTCACCCTCGAGCTTGGCCTTCTGGCAATCGCCATCGGGCTCATCATCGCGTTGCCGGTGGGCATCTACTCGGCGATCCGCCGCAACACGCTCGCCGACTACGCTGGGCGCTCCCTGGCGGTGGTCGGATTGGCGACGCCCAACTTCTGGCTGGGTCTGCTGGTTATTGTCTTTCCGGCGATCTGGTGGAACTGGACCCCGCCGATTCGGATGATTGCCCTCGCCGATGACCTGCTGGGCAATCTCGGCGTGTTCATCATCCCCAGTCTGATTCTGGGCACCTACTTCGCCGCCGCCACCATGCGCATGACCCGCACCATGATGCTGGAGGTGCTCAGGCAAGACTACGTGCGCACCGCCTGGTCCAAGGGCCTGCGGGAGCGAGTGGTCGTGGTCAGGCACGCCATCAAGAATGCCCTCATTCCGGTCATCACCCTCGCCGGTCTGCAGCTGCCTGTCCTGATCGGCGGCTCGGTAATAATGGAGAACATCTTCAACCTGCCGGGGATCGGGCGTCTCTTGGTGGATGCCCTCCTCGACCGAGATTACCCGATGGTCTCCGGCGTAAACCTGGTCTTTGCCGCCGGCGTGGTGGCCATCAACCTGGTGGTCGATCTGCTGTACGCGTTCCTCGACCCGCGCGTGCGCTACCGGTAGCGAGCATGGTGCTGCTGAAGAGACTGTTCCGGGAGCATCCGTTGGGTACCGTCGGGGCCGCCATCATCCTGGTGTTGATCCTGGTGAGTATCTTTGCCGATGCTCTGGCACCGTTTCGCTTCGGCGAGATGAACCTGGACGATCGCCTGGCCGAGCCATCGAGCCAGCATCCGCTCGGCACCGACCAGCTGGGACGCGACTTCCTGAGCCGCCTGATCCACGGCGCGCGCCTCTCGCTGTTCGTCGGGCTGGCGGCGACCACCTTGCACGTGGTGGTCGCGACGCTGATCGGCGGCACCGCCGGCTTTCTCGGCGGGAGATTCGATCTGGTGGTGCAGCGCTTCGTCGACGCGTGGATGTCGATGCCGGGCCTGCTGGTGCTGCTGACCATCATGTCCCTGGCCGGCCGCGGTCTGCTGCAGATCATTCTCGTGCTCGGCATCTCCTCGGGCATCAGCAATTCCCGGGTGGTGCGCGGTGCCGTCATCGCCATCAAGGAGAACGACTACTTCCAGGCAGCCCGAGCAGTTGGCAGCCCCGCCGCGCAGATCCTCTGGCGACACGTGCTGCCGAACGTCATGCCGCCCATCATCATCATCTTCTCGATCACCATCGGCGCCATCATCGTGGCCGAGGCCTCGCTGAGCTTCCTCGGCTTCGGTCTGCCACCTGATGTGCCGAGCTGGGGTGGCATGCTCAGCCGCGAGGGGCGCCAGTACATGACCATCGCGCCGCGGCTGGCGATCTGGCCGGGCCTGTGCCTGACGATCGTCGTGTACGGCATCAACATGTTCGGTGACGCAATTCGCGACCTGCTCGACCCGCGGCTGCGCGGCGGCGGCCGCTACGGAACCTCCAAACGGAGCAAGACAGTCCCACGCAGTTCGCGCTGAGTCAGCTCCGCGGTCGTTAGTCGTCTGCAGGCAGAAAATCGGCGACCCGGAAACCGGACACGGCGGTGCGGCTGGCGCCCAGCCGTCGTGTCGCCGCCATACGCCCTACCAAGCCGACATCCACGTCGCTGATGCCGGATGCGTTGCGCAACACGGACGCGACGGCGTCCAGCGCCGCGAATGCACCGCCGCGCGCCGTCTCTGCCCACTTGGCGTCGAGCAGCCGAATCCGCTCATACGGCCCCTGAATGAGGAAGTCGGCCTCACGGTTCTGCTGGTCGCGATAAAACCACAACGACCACTCCGGGCGCGTGAGTTGGAGCCGGGTGCGCAGTTCGGCGCACACGAAGTTCTCCCAGATCGGACCGGTAAGGGGCGACCTGCCCAGATCATCGGCGCCAATGCCCAACAGGAAACAAAGCAGTCCGGTGTCGTTGAAGTAGAGCTTTGGCGACTTCACCAGCCGCTTGCCGACGTTGGCGAAAAACGGCTCCAGGAGCGTCACCTGGTTGCCCGCCTCGAGGGCCGACAGCCACTGACCCACCGTCGTCTGGGAAATGCCGACGTCGCGCGCAATGCCTGACTTGTTGAGCAGTTGTCCGGCGCGAACCGCGCATGCCCGCAGAAAGCGCTCGAAATCGCGCAGACTACCCACGTTCACAATCTGCCGCAGGTCACGTTCCAGGTAGGTGCTCACGTAGCTCTGGTAGAACTCGCGTGCCGGAATGGTCTGGTCCGCCCACAGTTCCGGAAAACTGCCCCGGACCAGCATCTCGCCGGTGGCAGCCGGCTCCTGCCGCCAGCCCGCATGGCGCATCTCGTCCACGCACAATCCGGGCAGCTCCAGCACGGCGCAGCGCCCGGCCAGACTGTCGCTCACCCCGCGCATCAAGGGAAACTTCTGCGACCCGGTGAGGATGAACTGGCCCCTGCGAGAGCGCGCGCCGTCGACGGCCACCTTCAAGTGCCGGAACAGCCCGGGTGCGTACTGCACTTCATCGATCACCAGCGGAGCTGGATGATCCTGCAGGAAGCTGGCCGGGGCCTCTTCGGCCTGCTCCGCCAGCAGTTGCAGATCCAGGCTGACGTAATGATGATCGGGGAACAGCCGCTTGAGGAGCGCGGTCTTGCCGGTCTGTCGTGCTCCGGTGAGAATCAGCACCGGGAACGCGGCCGCCAACCGCCGCAGCCGATCCTCCATGATCCGCGTTATCCACATAGTGAGATATGTTGGGATTGAAGTGACGATTTGTCAAGAATGAGCCCGAGCCTGACCGCTCGTCGAGCGGCGGCCGCTATGGAGCGTCGAAGCGGTCGAGCGGAAGCAGGGCTGCTTGACCGCGTGCCTTCGCTCGTCTACCATTTGCTAGCAATCGATGGCGTTGCAGCGATATTGGAGGCGGGAATGGCACTTGTACAGATCGCCACTCGGATCGACAGCAGAATAAAACAGGCGGTCGAGGAGGTGTGCACACAGCGTGGCCTGAAGATCGGACGCTTCGTCCAGGACGCACTGCTCGACAAGCTGGAGGAACTCGAGGATATAGAGGACCTCAAAGCGATCCGGTTCGAGCCGACCAAGTCGTGGACCGACGTGCTCAGCGACTTGGAGCTGGATGGCGAAGTATAGGATTGAGTTCTCGGCGACCGCTGAACGTCAGATCGCGAAGCTGGGCAAGCCGGATCAGCTACGCATCTTGCGCAGAATCAGAGATCTGGCCGCTGATCCACACCCCCCTGGAACGCGCAAACTGCAGGGCTACGCGGATGTGTTTCGTATCCGAGTCGGTACCTATCGCGTACTCTACAGCGTGGAGTCCGCTCGCCTGGTGATCGTCGTTCTGAAGGTCGGCCAGCGAAAAGACGTCTATCGATAATTGCCCGCGTTCGCAAATGATCGGCGCGTGGCGGTATCGCTACGCACCTGCGATCCGGCGACACCGATCGACTGGCATCGGGTGGCCGGCAGTCCCACAATCCTGGTCCGACTAGGCTGGGGCCACATGGAGCCGATTCTGACCGGCGCCGACGAGCAGGCGTGGTCGACCGAGGATGTCGCCTACGTGCGCGACCTGGGGCTGGTGGCGCAGGACGCCGCCGGCACGCCGCGCATCGCCAACCCGGTCTACGCCGAGGTGGTGCCGCGGCATCTGAACTACGCGGTGCAGGCGGGGCTGCCGCAACAGGTGGCGTGGTACGTGGGCGCGGACGAGGGGCTGGACGTCGAGGGGCTGCTCGCGGCGTTCCAGGAGGTCTTCCGTGAGCACTCCGAGCACTCGGTGCAGCGCTTTCGAACAATATCACGAGGCCACGAGGCCGGGCCGCAGTTGCTGCTGCAGGCGCACCTGCAGCGGGTGGTGAACGGCGGCGGGCGCATCAAGCGGGAGTACGCGCTCGGGCGCGGACGTACCGACCTGCTGATCGTGTGGCCGCAGGGCGGGCGCGTGCGCCGCTTGGTGGCGGAGCGCAAGGTGCTGCGCAAGGAGTTGGAGCGGACCATCGCCGAGGGGGTGGAGCAAACCCGCGGCTACATGGACCGTTGCGGGGCGGAGGCAGGCTCGTGGACCTGGGACGCAAGCGCGAATTGTACCGATCGCTGGACGTGCGGGACTGGCGCGAAAAAAGTTGCTGATTTCGTGGATTCGGGGTTGACATGGTTTGGGCCGTCCGATTGAGCCGCGTGCCTACTCCAGCGGGGATTTGGCGCACGGTGCGCGTGGCGGGCTTGTCCCTGGCGCGGCCGCTCACATTGACCCCGAAAGCCAAAATCCGTCCTCCGCCGGCTCCACGGGCCGTCAAGGGGCGGGTGAAATCCGGGTGTACGATGAATCATGGAACACGACACGATCACGCTTGCACCTTACGCGACGGCGCCCGAGCGGCCTGAACCGACGGTGATGATCCGGCCGGCGGACGGCGAGGCGCTCGCCTCTGCTCAGGAGAAGGCGACCGACCGCGCGCTTGGGAACGGTGCGGCAATGCGACCGGATCCGGCCCAGAAGCCCGAGCTGGAACGCCTCGGCGACCACATCGCCGAGCTGTCGGCGCGCATCGACGCGGCTACCTACGAGTTGCTGTGCCAACTGCGCGAGTTCGACCGCCGCCACGGCTGGGAGGGGTGGCGCTCCTGCGCCCACTGGCTGAACTGGCGCACCGGGCTCGACCTCGGCGCCGCGCGCGAGAAGCTGCGCGTGGCCGGCGCGCTGGCCGACCTCAACCACATCGCCGCGGCCATGGCGCGCGGCCAGTTGTCCTACTCGAAGGTACGCGCCCTGACCCGGGTCGCGACACCGGCTACTGAAGCGCCGCTGTTGGCGTTGGCCCTGGGCGCCACCGCCTCGCACGTGGAGCGGCTGGTGCGGGGGTGGCGGCGGGCGGATCGCGATGCGCTGCCCGATGCCGAGCAGGTGCTGCTGGCGGGGCGGGCGTTGAGCATGCAGGTGGACGAGGACGGCATGGTGGTGCTGCGCGGCCGGTTGCCGGCGGAGGTGGGGGCGGTGCTGCTGCGGGCCGTGGAGGCAGCACTGGAGCAGGTGCCGGCGAGCGCGGAGGGCGGCGAGTCCACGATTGCGCAG
>MPNH01000013.1 GCA_002238925.1 Spirochaetaceae bacterium bin103
GCCCCCCCGCCGCTGCGCCGCGCGCCGCGGCAGGCCGCTCGCGTCCTTCACCCGCGGGTGCCGGTTTCGCGCCGCCCGATGCCGCCGGCTTGCCTGCCGCCGCCGGTTTGGCGGTTCCGGCTGCCGCCGGTCCTGCCGGCTTTGCCGCCGCCGGCTTGTCTGTCGCCGGCTGTTGCTCGCCGCCGGCTGAATCTGGAGTCTGCGGCGCGTTTGCGTTCTTCGCGTCTTCCTGGTTCATACTCTCATACTCGTGAAGTTGACTCGTACGGCGATCTTCGACCGCGCGCGATCCGGCGTGCCGGACCCGGCAGGTTCACCCTGCACTCTCACCTTAATCACTTTCCCACCTGCTGTGCAATTCTCCTGACGTCCAAACTTACATCATCGCGCGCCAATTCCGCGATGCGCGCCTCGAAGTCGGGGTCTCCGAACGGTGCGACCACCTCGATCACCGTCGCCATGAGCAGATTCTGGTCGCGGTCGTCCACGTTCGCGAACTGCGCCAGGTGGTCGCGGTCGAGCAGGCGCAGCAGCACCGTCTTGCCGCTCAGGTCGCCGAGCCGGGCCAGCGCCAGGGCTGCATCCCAGGTTACGCCCGGCTCCGGATCGTGCAGCGCCCGCGTGAGCGGCGCTACCGCGTCCGGGTTGCCCGCCAGACCCATGGCGGTTGCCGCGCCGGAGCGCACCCGCCCGGACTGGTCGGCCAGGTACGGTTCCAGGACCGGCAGCACGGCGGCGTCGCCAAACATGCCGAGTGCCACCAGCAGCATGAACCGGGTGCCTTCCGACTCGTCTCCTATTGCCTCGGCGATCGGGGCAATGAACTGCTCGTTGCCGGTACGCGCCATGGCCAGCGCCAGGTATTGGCGCACCCGCGGGTCATCGTGCTCGGAAACCTCGAACACGCCGACGACCTCGTCCACGAAGCGCTGCTCGTCCGGTACCCGGTCCGGGTCGGCCAGAATCTTGGACAGCTCGAACGCCGCCTGCCAGCGCTTGGTGGCGCCGCCCACCTTGACGTCGGCCACGTAGTCGTACACCGAGTGCGGTTCGTTGGTGAGGATGCGCCAGGTCACGACTAGCAGCCCGGCGAAGATGGCGATCAGGAACGGGATGATGAAGAAGGAGTGGATGATAACGCTGATGAACGAACGCTGCTCCGGCTGTTTCGATTCGCCGCCGGCGCCGCCACCGGGCGCCCCGGGACCAGTGCCGTTGGCGCCGGGCTGGTGCGGTTCGGGAATGGAGACTTCCGGCGCCTGATCCGCAGGGTCCATCATGCGTAATCTACGGAAATGGCGTGCGGCCATCAACCGCCAATCGCCGCCCGCGCAACGTGCTACGATGGGAAGCGATGGAGCGGTTTCGGCTGGTGCCGGAAGTGTACCTGCTGTTGATGGACGAGCGCGGGATCCTGCTGCTGCGCCGCTATCGGACCGGCTGGGAGGATGGCAACTACAGCGTGGTGGCTGGTCATGTCGACGGCAACGAGCCGGCGCGCTTGGCAATGGTGCGCGAGGCGCGCGAGGAGGCAGGGATCGACATCCGGCCCGATGCGCTGCTGTTGCGCCACGTCATGCACCGCCGTTCCGACCGCGAGAGCGTGGGTTTTTTCTTTGTCTGCCGCGCCTGGTCCGGCGAACCGGTTAACCGCGAGCCGCACAAGTGCGACGACCTGCGCTGGTTCCCGACCGGCGCCCTGCCGGCCAACACGGTGCCCTACGTGCGCCAGGCCATTACCTGCGCCCTGGCCGGCCGGCCCTACTCCGAGTTCGGCTGGTAGCGGATCCTCGCCGGCCGGCAGCGGGAGCTGCTGCCGGTCTACGGCCTTCCGCCGGACGCTACCCAAGCTCACGTCGCGATCTAGGTATAGGGCGATCTGCATGCTTCGGGTCATCCCGTACTCGTGTGCCCTGGGCTGCCGCCGGTCGGAGTCCCGACGCACGGCAGCAGTCGATCGACAGGGTAGCGGTCCACGAGCTCGGTGAGCACGGCCGTCACGCCGTCGGCGAGCGCCGGCAGGCTGTAGCCGCCCTCGAGCACGAACAGGTGCGGCGTCCGGGTGCGGTCCAGCTCGTCGAGCAGCAGCCGGTACAGGGCGACGAAGCCGGCGGTGGTGACGCGCATCATGCCGAGCGGGTCGCGGCGGTGGGCATCGAATCCCGCCGAGAAGATGACCAATTGCGGGGCGAACGCCCGCATCGCCGGCAGGACGAGCCGATCGGTCGCGGCCAGGTAGTCGTTGTCGCCGCAGCCGGCGGGCAGCGGCACATTGAGGGTGTAGCCGGCGCCCGGTCCCGCGCCGCGTTCGCGCGCCGCCCCGGTACCCGGATAGAACGGGTACTGGTGCATGGAGATGTAATGAACCGCGGCGGACCGGTAGAAGATGTGCTCGGTGCCGTTGCCGTGGTGGACGTCGGGATCGAAGATCAACACCCGCTGCAGCGGCGCGAGGGCGAGACCGGGATTGGGCACGGGAAGCGCGCCGGCCACAGCGGCGGCAGCGGCGACCGCCACGTTGTTGAACAGGCAGAACCCCATGGCGCGACCGCGTTCGGCGTGATGGCCAGGTGGACGGACCGTACAAAACGCGCTGCGCGCGGTGCCGCCAAGCACCGCGGCAGATGCCTCCAGCGCGGCGCCCGCCGCGTAGCGTGCGGCGTCGACGCTGCCGGGCGACACGGCGGTGTCCGCGTCCAGGCGACGGGCGCTGCCGCGCAGCGCCAGGATCATGTCCACGTATGCGCCGTCGTGTACGCGGAGCAGTGCTTCCCGCGGCGCAGCCCGCGGTTCGCATCGGTGCACCCGGTCGGCCAGCCCGCCGCCCTCCAGCGCAGCGGTCACGGCGGCCAACCGCGCCGGGCGTTCCTGGTGCCCCGGTCCGGGATCATGGTCCAGGCAGGCGGGATGCGCGTACCAGTGCACGGCCGCACGGGGTTTGTCCGACATGCCCGCAATGGTGCACCGCCGACCAATTGATGGGCAATTCTGCTCTGCCGCCGCGCACACCGGTCCGACGCGCCGGACCGGCTCCCGACGCTCCAGTCCCGGGGGTCAGCGCGCCTCGAGCAGTACTACACCGGCGCGCTGCTGCGCCCCGGTGCGCGGTACGCCGGCCCGGTTCCGGCGACCGCTCGCTAGCCCCGCACGCCGCCGCGAATTCCGCTTGACAAACGGCCGCCGATCAGTAGGTTTACCTTACTCATGGCGTATATCATTACAGAGCCGTGCGTCGGCACCTGCGACACCTCGTGCGTCGAGGTGTGCCCGGTGGACTGCATCCACCCGGCGGAAGGTTTCGACGACCCGGCGGACAAGCAGCTTTATATCGACCCTGACGAGTGCATCGACTGCGCAGCGTGCGTTCCCGAGTGTCCGGTCGATGCGATCTACGAGGAGAGCGAAGTGCCCGACAAGTGGGCACACTTCATCGAGATCAACGCCAACTACTTCAAGTAGGACGGCTGCCCGGCAGCAGGGCGGCACACGGTTTCCGAGGTAACCGGACAACATGGCCAAGACGGGACAGAATTTCTACAAGTCGATTCCCGAGCTTCCCAAGGCGATGCAGACCAAGAAACGCAAGCCGAAGCTCATGGCCGTGGTGGACGAGGACAACTGTACCGGTTGCCAGGTTTGTGTGCCGTTCTGTCCGGTGGACTGTATTGCCGCGGTCGACACGGACGTGTATGACAACCGTCCCATTCCGCCGGTGCAGATCCGCTTTGACGAGTGCATTGGCTGCCAGATCTGCGCGCGCGTGTGTACCCAACTCACCTGGGACGCCATCCGCATGCTGCCGACGGCGCAATTCGAGGCGCAGTACGGCATTACGGTCGAGGGTTAGGCTCCTGACCCAGTGGTCCGCCAGTGGCGCGGACCGCCTCCTGACAGTTCCGTAGCCGGCGGTAACGCGCACACCCATGTGGTTGTTCATGTACGCGTGCTACCTGATGGCCGCGCTCACCTACGTGCTGTTCGTGCTCGCCGGCCTGCAGGGCATATTCGGGTTTCCCGTGCTCGGCGCCCCGCACCCCACCTTCTCGTTCCTGACCGCCATCATCTACTTCTTCACCCAGACGCTTATCATTTTCTTTTTCGTCGGCACCGGCACCAACATCCGCGAGTACCTGGAGGAGGCGGCGCGTGCCGATCCGAACGGGACGCCCGCGAAACTGGTGGCCCGTGCACGGCACATCCGCGGTGCGGTATCGGGGCAGGTGTACCTCAACATCCTGCTGTTCCTGGCGCAGGCGATACTTGGCGGCGCGGTGGCGGCGCGTGCCGTGCCGCGCTTCCTGCACGGCACGCTGGTGGTGGCGGCGTTTGTGCACTTTCACTACGTCATGTGGCGCGAGCACCTGGCGTTTCGCGACATGACCGCTCTGGTGGTGGAAATGACCGGCCACGGGCGGCCCGATCACCCTGAGCGCGCGGATCCCGCCGCGGACGGCTGATCCCGGCGCGCGGCGGACGGCTGCTACTGGAGCAGACTCCAGAAAAAGTAGACAGAGAACGCGAGTAGCCCGCCGGCGCTGACCGCCAGGATGACGATCGCCCGGGTGAAGGCGCGGCGCCCGCTGTCGAACTTCAGAATGGTACGTGTGGTGGCCGGGTCCTGCCGTCTGGCCATCAGCCGCTGCCCTTGCCGCCCCGGACCAGGAACCAGCCCAGCATGAACGCTCCCGCGGCAATTGCCAGGTCGCGGCCGCGCGGCACGGCCGGCAGCGTGATCACGTAGCTCACCCCAAGGTAGGCGAGTGCCGCCGCCTGCAGTATCTTGCCGGCAATCAGCACGGGGACGTTCCCCAGCGGTTGACAGCCGCACACACCAACATATGATGGAACAGTAGCGGCGATGAGCGCCCGCGGCCAGTGGCCCGGCTGGGCGCCGACACGCTTACTTCCCCTCAGGAGACAGCATGAGCACCATTTCAGGGCGCCCGGCACGGGTTGCCATCGTGGGCAGTGGCCCTTCCGGATTCTACGCGGCCGACGCACTGATCAAAGCCGATCAGGACGTGGCCATCGACATGTACGACCGCCTGCCGACCCCGTTCGGCCTGGTGCGCGGCGGCGTTGCCCCCGACCATCCCAAGATCAAGAACGTGATCCGCATCTACGAGCGCACCGCCCGGGACGCAGCGTTCAGCTTTCTGGGCAACGTGAACGTGGGCCGCGACGTGAGCGTCGAGGAGCTGCGCGCGCATTACGACGCGTTGATCTTCACCTGCGGAGCGGAGACCGACCGCACCTTGAACATTCCCGGCATCGAGCTGGCCGGCAGCCACACCGCCACCGAATTCGTGGGCTGGTATAACGGCCACCCCGACTATCTGGACCGCTCTTTCGACCTGACGCAGGAGGTGGCGGTGGTAATCGGCCAGGGCAACGTCGCGGTGGACGTGACGCGCGTATTGGCCAAGACGGTGGACGAACTGAAGGACACCGACATCGCTGCCCACGCCCTGGACGCCCTGGCCGCGAGCCGGGTGAAGGAGGTGCACATGATCGGGCGCCGCGGGCCGGTGCAGGCGGCGTTCACCAACAAGGAGATTCGCGAGCTTGGCGAGCTCGACGACTGCGACCTGGTGTTCAACGACCTCGGCGACTTCGACCTGAACCCGGCCAGCCAGGCGGAACTGGACGACACCGCCAACATCGGCGCCGGCCGCAACTGGAAGGTGCTCGATGAGCTGCGCGTCCTGCCGCCGGCGGGCAAAAGCCGGCGCATTGTCGTCCACTTCTTCCAGAGCCCGCGCGAGCTGGCCGGAAACGGCCGCGTGGAGTCGCTGGTGCTGGAGCGCAACCGGCTGGCCGGCGAGGCCAACGACCAGTGGGCGGAAGGCACCGGCGACACCGACAGCATGGACTGCGGGCTGTTTTTCCGTAGCGTCGGCTACCGCGGCGTGGCAATCCCGGGGGTGCCGTTCGAGGCGCGGCGCGGGGTGTTTCCCAACGAGGCGGGGCGCATCGTGGACGACGGCGCGCCGGTCACGGGCCTGTACGCCGCCGGCTGGATCAAGCGCGGACCGTCAGGCGTGATCGGCACCAACAAGCCCGACAGCGTCGAGACCGTAAAGAAGCTGCTTGAAGACCTGCCTTCGCTGCCCGGCTGTGCGACCCCGGACAGCGGGTCGATGCAGGAACTGCTGGCTTCCCGCGGCGTGCGCGTGGTCAGCTACGCCGACTGGCAGAAGATCGACGCCGCCGAGGTGGCGCGCGGCAAGCCGAACGGCAAACCGCGCGAGAAATTCACCTCCGTAGCGGAGATGCTCGCCGTCCTGGACTGACCCGGAGCGGTCCCGGCCGTCAGGTGGCCAGCTCGGTGAGCAGGTCCAGTTCGGCGGCCTGAACGGCTTGGAGCAGCGCCGTCGAGCTGGTGGGGCGCCGCGCGGCGCCGGCGCACAGGTCGACGAAGGCGTATGGGTCCCAACGCTCGGCGAGCGCCCTGAGTTCCGGCGCCGGCTGGCCGCCGGCCGCGGCCACCGCGGTGGCCGCACGGCGCGCCATCTGCGCGAAGCCGGCGTGGGTACCTACCCGGTGGAACCAGTACTTGCTGTTGGGGAAGTCGCCCTCGCGGCGGTGCATGGTGCCGTGCAGCCAACTTCCGAACGCGTCGGGCAGCGCCTGCGACAGGGTGTGCGACCCATCGAGGTCGTCGTTCCACAGCAGCAGCGCGCTTGCGACCGCCGCCGGCAGGTTCGCCGCGGCGATGCGCCGGCTCAGGTCGCGGCTCCACGGGGCGGTCGGACACAGCGGCGGCAGCGGCTGCCGGGCGCGCAGTTCGGCGCTGATCTCCTGCACCAGGGGCTGGGATTCGGTCATCGTGACACTTCCATTCCCAACGGCAGAGCCGGCAGGGCATTCACCAGGTCGCGCAGCCGGTTCGGGGTCATGTCAATGTGCACGGCACCATTCAGCATCAGGTTGGGACCTTCCTCGCAGTGGCCGAGGCAGCCGCAACGCTCCACCATCACGTCGTCACGCGGACGGTCTTCCGTCTCCGCCAGCAGGTCGTTCGAGAAGTTGACGCCGCAGGTGGGGCCGACGCAGATGCGCAGGCTGTGGTTCATGCGACGGCGGCCGCGGCCAACTGCTCGATGACGGGATAGGGAAACAACCCGGTGCTGTGGCCGTCGCTCCAGGTGATCGACAGGGCGTAATTGCCGACCGTGCGCACCTCTTTCGCCTGGATGTCGGCCGCAATCACGGCCGGGTCGGCGGTCCGCTCGCCGGTGTACTCATTGACGCAGTGGGCGCATCGGCAACTCGCCCGCAAGTCGCGGTTGGCGACCGAGACCGTTCTGCCGTCGGCCCAGCGCAGGGTGATCTGCTTGTCGTCGTGTGCTACGCCGATGCTCTCCTGCGCAACCGATGCCTTGCCGACGGCGCGAACCATCCGGTCGGCAGCGGCCGCGACCTCCGGCATCTCGAATTCGTCGCCGAATGTACGTCCAAAGCGTTGCGGGTCCAGGGGCAGCCGCCCCAGCACGTCCACTCCGAACCGTTCCTGAAGCTGGCCGGCGCCGTCGCTGCCGAACACCGCGTGGCGTTCGCCGCCGGCTTCGAAGTAGGACATGTTCTCCACCACGCCGAGCACCGGCACGCTCACCTTGTCGAACATCAGGATGCCCTTGCCGACGTCCGCCAGCGCCAGCGGCTGCGGGGTGGTTACCACCACGGCGCCGTTCAACTGCACCGCCTGGGTGATGGTGAGCTGAATGTCGCCGGTGCCGGGCGGCAGATCGAGGAACAGGTAGTCCAGCTCACCCCACTGCACACCGTGCAGCAACTGCTGAATGTAGTTGGTAACCATCGGTCCGCGCATCACCGCCGGTGCGTCGCCGAGCCAGAAACCGAACGACATCAACTTGAGTGCGCCGACCTGAGCCGGCAGCAGCATGTTGCCGGGGCCGGCCTTGAGGTCCAGGTCGCGGCAGTCGAACAGGGTCGGAATCGATGGGCCGAAGATGTCCGTGTCCAGCAGCCCGACGCGGTGGCCGCGCCCGGCGAGCTCGCACGCCAGCGCCGCGGCCACGGTGGACTTGCCCACGCCCCCCTTGCACGACGCCACGGCGATCAGCGCTCCCACCTGATCGAGCCCGCTCTCCCGGGCAGCACCCGGCGGGCGTGATGCGGAGCGCGCTGCAGCGGCTGGCTGCGGCGCACTGGTAATGGTGACGGTAAACGACCTGGGCCCCGCCGGGGGGCCGGCTGGCGGAGCGCGCGGCAGGGGCGGGCGGGGGCCCGCGGGAAAGGGGGCCGTAACCCGCCCGGGTGCGGGGCACCGCCCCGAAAAGCCGCTCCGCCTCCGCCTTGAACTGGTCGCGCACCGGACATGCAGGCGTGGTGACGCGAATTTCCACCAGCACGTGCCCGTGTTCGATTTCCAGACTGGTTATGAAACCGAGCGCCACGATGTCGCGCCCCAGATCGGGGTCGACAATCTGCGCCAGCGCTCCCAGCACCTGATCCTTGGTAACCATGATCGGGCCTCAATCTACGCCGAAACCGGTGTCGCGGCCAGCGGGGCGGAGCCGTGACCGGTTGTTCGGGCGGGCGGCGCCGGGCGCGGGACGATGGACAAGCACCGCCGGCGAATATAGTGTAATGTTCGTTCCATCATTATGCCGTACAGGAGCGCCGAACGTGCGACACCAGACGCATCACAATGGAGGCAGAGGAGTTGCTGGCAATGGTTTAGAGACACTCTATCTGGTTTACGTGGTTCCCGAAGCACGTTCATTTTCCTGGCCGGGTCCGTTTCCTTCCTGAGTGGTTCGTGTTTTCCCGAAATGCACTGTTGCTCTCTGAGCGGTGAGCTACTATGCCGCACCTGATAGACGCTGGACTGTGACTATGGATTGCTCCGACGCTGGTGTAACTGAAGCGAACCGCTGGATGAGGTTCGCCTACCGGGAATTCGTGACACCGGGCATGCTCATGCTGGTGCTCGGCATTGGCAGCGGTCTGATCATTCTGATGACCTTCATCGGACCGTTCGGCATCAGGTATACCCTGAGCTGGAACGGCCGCCTGGCCTTATGCGTGACAGCCGGCGCCCTCTGCCTGCTGATCTGTTACCCGGCGGCGGCGCTGACCCTCTTCCTGTGCCGCTTTCGAACGGGCGCGGTTGCCGCGTTGGCGCTTGCGGCGTGTGCGCTGATCATGGCCGTGCCGTGCGGAGCGATTGCCTACGGCGTGTACGGGGTATTTCACGGCGCACCTCTCGCGAGTGGCGAATTGCCGATTACCTACCTGGTGTGTGCAGGGTCGATCCTGGGTGCGACGGCGCTGGTTCAGTTCGTCCTGTACCTGCGCGTGAGCGGCAGGCAGATACCTGCCGCCAACACTGCCACCCCCTCGACAGGGGCTGCCACGCCGGACCCGGGTCCGGAGACCGGCAATCGCGCGCGGCAGACCCGAGTGACTCCGGCCGGCGGGTCGATCAAGCCCGCTTCCGGGGCGCCCACGACCGACCGCGTCCGGCCTGGCGCCCCCGGTGCCGACGCCGCTGTGCCAGGCGGGAAGGCGGCGCCCAACGTCCCGGTCAAGCCGCCGTCCGCCAGCTTCCTGGACCGGCTGCCGGCACACCTCGGTAGCGACGTGGTATATCTCAAGGTCTCCGGCCACTACCTGGAGGTGGTTACCACGCGTGGAACCTCCGTCATTCTGCAGCGCCTCATGGACGCGGTCCGCGAACTCGGCGGCCACGGCATGCAGATCCATCGCTCCTATTGGGTAGCCCATCGTCACATCCGGTACGTCGTCCGCCGCGAGCGCCGCACCTTGTTGCACCTCACCGGCGACTATGAGGTGCCGGTGAGCCGCACCTACCTCCCCGAGGTGCGCCGCCTCAAGCCGCAGATGCCGCTCCGGCACCGCGCTGCGCACCGTCCCGAGCAGCAGGAGAATCCGTAGGCCGGTCCGCGAGGCACCGGGTAGACCGCTTGTACGGATTGTGCCGCGGCCTCTGGCGGCGGCTGCTGCGCATGGGGTACATTTGCGGCGTACTGTCATTATGCGCTGGTTGCTCGATCTGCTTTCCACTTCCATCGGCAAAAAGGTGCTGATGGCGCTCACCGGCCTGTTCCTGGTGCTGTTCCTGGCCGTGCACCTGTATGGCAACCTGTACCTGTACGCCGGGGAGGAGGCGTTCAACCACCACGCCGAATCGATTTCCGGCAACGCCCTGATCCGCATCGTGGAGGTGGTGCTGTTCCTGTCGATCATCGCGCACGCGGTCAGCGGCGTGCAACTCACCATCCGCAACCGGCGCGCGCGCCCGCAGCGGTACCGCGTGAAGCGCCGTGCCGGCTTCAGCACGCTGGCCTCACGCAGCATGATCGTGTCCGGCAGCGTGGTGTTCATCTTCATCGTCATACACCTGCGCAACTTCTTCTACGAGGCGCGCTTCGGGCGCGCGGCCGCCGGCGAGTCGCTGTACCGGGTGGTTTCCGAGACCTTCGCCCTGCCTGGCTACGCGGCGCTGTACGTGATCGCCATGGTGCTGCTCGGCGTGCACCTGGCGCACGGCTTCCTGAGCGCCTTGCGTACCCTCGGCATCGAGCACCAGCGCTACACGCCGGTGTTGCGCGGGGTGGGACTGCTGCTGGCGGTGGGGTTCGCCGCCGCGTTCGCCTCCATGCCGATCGTGTTTTTCGTACGGAGTCTCGCGTAATGGCCGGAATTGCCCTGGACGGCAAGGTCCCCGCCGGTGCGCTGGGCGAAAAGTGGTCGCGCCACCGGTTTGACGTGACGCTGGTCAATCCGGCCAACAAGCGCCACTACTCGGTCATCGTGGTGGGCAGCGGCCTGGCCGGCGCCTCCGCGGCCGCCTCGTTGGCCGAACTCGGCTACGAGGTGAGCTGTTTCTGTATTCAGGACAGCCCGCGCCGCGCGCACAGCATCGCCGCCCAGGGCGGCATAAACGCGGCCAAGAATTACCCCAACGACGGCGACTCCGTGTACCGCCTGTTCTACGACACCATCAAGGGCGGCGACTACCGTTCGCGCGAAGCCAACGTGTACCGGCTGGCCGAGGTAAGCAACGCCATCATCGACCAATGCGTGGCGCAGGGGGTGCCGTTCGCGCGCGAGTACAGCGGCCTGCTGGCCAACCGCTCGTTCGGCGGTGCGCAGGTGTCGCGCACTTTTTACGCCCGCGGCCAGACCGGCCAGCAGCTCCTGCTCGGCGCCTACAGCGCGCTGAGCCGGCAGATCGGCCTGGGCGCCGTGACCATGCACCCGCGCCACGAGATGCTGGAACTGGTGGTGATCGACGGCGTCGCGCGCGGCATCGTGACCCGCGACCTGGTGACCGGCCGGCTGCATTCCCACGCCGCCGACGCGGTGGTGCTGGCCACCGGCGGTTACGGTAACCTGTACTACCTGTCTACGAACGCCATGGCGAGCAACGTCACCGCCACCTGGCGCGCACACAAGCGCGGCGCGCTGTTCGCCAACCCGTGCTTCGTGCAGATTCACCCCACCTGCATCCCGGTATCGGGCGCACACCAGTCCAAGCTCACCCTGATGAGCGAGAGCCTGCGCAACGACGGGCGCGTGTGGGTGCCGCGGACGCAGGGCGACACGCGTGCGCCGGCGGGCATTCCCGAGGCGGAGCGCAACTACTACCTCGAGGAGCGCTATCCGGCGTTCGGCAACCTGGTGCCGCGCGACGTTGCCTCGCGCGCCGCCAAGGAGGTGTGCGACCGCGGCTACGGCGTCGGCGCCACCGGCCAGGCGGTGTACCTGGACCTGCGCGATGCGATTGACCGGGTGGGGCGCACCGCCGTCGAGCAGAAGTACGGCAACCTGTTCCAGATGTACGAGCAGATTACCGGCGAGGACGCCTACCAGACGCCAATGCGCATCTATCCCGCCGTGCACTACACCATGGGCGGGCTGTGGGTGGACTACAACCTGATGAGCACCGTGCCGGGGCTGTTCGTGCTCGGCGAGGCCAACTTTTCCGACCACGGCGCCAACCGGCTCGGCGCCAGCGCCCTGATGCAGGGGCTGGCGGACGGCTACTTCGTGCTGCCGGCCACCATCGGCAGCTATCTGGCAGAGGGCGCGCGGGCGCCGGCCGGTACCGACCATGCCGCCTTCCGCGCCGCCGAGCAGGATGCCGAGCAGCGCAGCAGGCGGCTGCTGGAGGTGTCCGGCAACCAGCCGGTGGACCATTTCCACCGCGAGCTGGGGCGCATCATGTGGGACCGCTGCGGAATGTCCCGGAACGCCGACGGGCTGCGCGAGGCGGCGGCCAGGATTCCGGAACTGCGCGAGCGGTTCTGGCGCGAGGTGAACGTGCCCGGCTCGGGAGGCGACCTGAACCAGCCGCTGGAACGCGCCGGGCGGGTGGCCGACTTCCTGGAGTTCGCCGAGGTGGTGATCCAGGACGCCCTCGCGCGCAACGAGTCGTGCGGCTCCCACTTTCGCGAGGAGCACCAGTCGGAGGACAACGAGGCGCTGCGCAACGACGCCGACTACGCCTACGTGGCCGCCTGGGAGCACCGCGGCGTTGGCGAGCCGGCGGTCCTGCACCGCGAGCCGCTGGAGTTCGAGGAGGTGCACCCCACGGTGCGCAGCTACAAGTGATGGGAGCGGCGGCATGACACTGCACCTGGAAATATGGCGCCAGCCGGGCCCGGAGGCGGGCGGCGGCTTCGTGAGCTACGAGATGGACGACGCGGTGCCCGACATGTCGTTTCTGGAGCTGCTCGACGTACTCAACGAGCGCCTCGAGCGCGCCGGTGAGGAGCCGGTGGCGTTCGAGCACGACTGCCGGGAGGGGATCTGCGGGAGCTGCGGCTTCCTGATCAACGGGCGCGCGCACGGCCCGCTGCGCGGGGTCACCGCGTGCCAGCTCCACCTGCGCCACTTCGAGGACGGCGAACGCATCGTGCTCGAGCCGTGGCGGGCGCGTGCCTTCCCGGTGGTCAAGGACCTGGTGGTGGACCGCTCCGCGTTCGACCGCGTGATTCAGGCCGGCGGCTTCGTCTCGGTGAACACCGGCAGCGCGCCGGAGGCCAACGCCCTGCCGGTGCCGCGCGCCGACTCCGACCGGGCGATGGACGCCGCCGCCTGCATCGGCTGCGGCGCCTGCGTCGCCTCCTGCAAGAACGCCGCCGCCATGCTGTTCGCCGGCGCCAAGGTCACCCAGCTCGCCCTGCTGCCGCAGGGCGCCCCGGAACGCCGCCGCCGCGCCGCCGCCATGGTGGAGGCGATGGACGCCGCGGGATTTGGCAACTGCACCAACGAGCGTGAGTGCGAGGGCGACTGCCCCAAGGACATCACCTTCGCCAACATCGCCCGCCTCAACCGCGAATACCTCGCCGCCAAGCTCACCCGCTGACCGGCGGGACCACGGTTACCGCTACTTGCCGTTGTCGGGGAGGCGGCCTCTGATCAGGAAGTAGGCGCCGGCGAGGGCGACCACCAGGGCGGCGATGCCGACCAGGGTGAGGGGGGATGCCTTGGTGGGATCCAGAATCAGGATCTTGCGGCAGATCGCGGTCAGGGCGATGAGAATCAGGAACTCCACGTGCACGTGCGCGTCGGACAGGAACAGCTGCACCGCCTCCACCAGCTCCACGCCGATCAATACCAGGAGCATGAAGCTGAACAGGCTCAGGAACTGGTCCGCGCTCAGTTGCGCGATCGGGGTGCCCAGCAGCTCCACGCCGAGCAGCCACCCCAGCCGCGCGATCATCACGCCGAGCAGCGCCAGCACGAGCACCAGCACCAGTACTACGACGATGCGCTGCAGGTTGTCCGCGAAGCGCGGAATCGCCTGCATCCAGGGGCGTTCGGGTCGATCCGGGTCCGGCATCATGTCGTCACCGTACCGCGGCCGGGCCGCCGATTCCAGACCGGAGCGTTCGTGTATAGTGAGCGGTGTGATGGGGCAACAGGAGTTCGACCGCGAGGTGCGGCGGCTGTTCGGGGCGCAGGCCCGTGTGGAAGGTCCGTTGGCGGAGAGCGGGGCGGGGTGGCGCTTGGCCGGCGTCGACCTGCGCGCGCCGCTCTCGCCGCAGCAGGTGACGTTCCTGGTGGACGCGCTGAGCCGGGCGCGCGTGCTGAGCATTCCGGGCCAGGACCTGGGATCGTTCACGCTCGCCCACTTCGAGCGTTTCGCCAATCACTGGGGGGCGCCGGTGCCGCACCCGAGCAACTTCCTGCGCGGCGGCAAGCCGGCGCAGCAGGACGGATCGTCTGACGGGCCGGTCGAGATCATGCCGTTCAAACAGCGCCCGGCGGCGGCGGTGAACCGCGTATTTCCCGGCCGCCTCGAGTGTCTGCCGCACGAATCCCCCGCGGTACTGGTGGTGGCCAACTTCCGCCGCGCCGCGAATGGCAGCGGCGAGCAGCGCAAGCCGGTCGCGGTCGGCATGGGCGGGTCGTGGCATACCGACATTGAATACGAGCGGCTGCCGATCTACGTGTCGATGTTCCTGGCCCACCACGCCCCGGTGCGGCGCGATGCGCCCGGCGGTACCTGGGTGGCGCGGCCGGACCTGGCCGACGCCCCGGCCGCGCCGTACTTCGAGGACTCCGATCCCGAGTTGCTGCGCCTGCGCAAGACGCTGCCGCTGAACGGCGAGACCGCGTTTGCCGACACGGCCGCGGCGTTCGCGGCGCTGCCGGCCGAGCGGCAGGCGGAACTGGAGCGGGTCATGCTGCGGCGCCGGCTGAACGAGGGCGACCGCGGCTGGCTGGCGCCGCTGGTGCGCACCAACCCGCGCTCCGGGATCAAGTCGCTGCACAGCCCGGTGTGGGCGTCGCGGCCCGGCGTGCGCCCGGCGGTGGACGTGGAGGGCATGTCGTCCGAGGCATCGCGCGCCTTCCTCGACGAACTGGAGGCGCACGTGCTGCAGCCGCGGTTTCGCTACGACCATGCGCATGCGCCCGGCGATGTAACGCTGTGGGACAATTACATGACGCTGCACAACTCGCCGGCGGTGAAGTCGAACATCGATACGATTGACGATGCCCGGCTGCTGTACCGGCTGAGCTGCAAGGGCGAACCGGCCCTCAGCCTGCCGCGCAACGATCCGCCGCAATGGCTCGCCGAGCACATTACCGCCGGCTATGCCACTCCCGATGCGATTCTGAACCCGGCCTGAGCCGGCGCGGTCAGAGCCCGGACTTGGTCAGGGCTCCGGCGATGCGGTCGATGTCGTCGCGCGATTCGATCTTGCCGAGCTTCAACACGCGGCGCACCAGCGGCAACCACGGGCCGAACGCGGAACGCAGACTGCTTAACTCGAACGCGGTAGTATCGACCGGCTCGCTGCCGGCGTCGAACGGCAGCGCATCGAGGCGCGCGAGCAGTGCGGTCAGGAAGCGGGCGATGCGCCGCATCTTGCGGTAGTTGAGCCGCTGCGGGGTATCGCTTTCCTGGTGGTAGTGCTCCCAGCGTCCGCAGGAGAAGAACAGGTAGGGCTTGCCGGCGCGGCGGAACGGACGGTGGTCGCTGACGTCGCCGATGTAGCGGTTGAGTATGGCGATCAGCGGCAGCCGCCACGGCCGCCGGCAGGCCGCGACCGCGCCGGCGAGCTCGGCGTGCGACTCCGCGCCGGTCATGAACAACAGGCCGCTCATGCGCGGCAGCCGGCGCTTCTTGCCGCCGGCACGCCACGACACGTTGTGGCCGGTAAGGTCCTGGATCACGGCGCAGGCGACGCCGCGGCTGTCCATCTGGCGGTCGTGGAAGTGGGTGCTGCCCATGCCCGGGGTGCCGGCGTAGGGCTGCTCCTCGGTGTCGAACAGCGCCACCACCACGTCGCGGGTCAGCGGACGGGCAACCAGCTCCTGCGCCACCTCCAGCACGATCGCCACCGCCGCGGCGTTGTCGTCGGCACACGGCGCCTCCAGCAGGCTGTCGTAGTGGGCGCCGAGCAGCAGTGGGGCGGCGTCGCGGTTGGTTCCCCGTGCAACCGCGACCAGGTTCATGCCCTCCGTCACTCCGCCGCGGCGCAGCGCTTCCGGGAGCTCGAACGGCAACCGGAACTCGTCGCCGCGGTAGGGCGACAGGCCGACGGTGAGCAGCCGCTCCACCAGGTAGTGCTCGGCGCGCCGGTGGCCGAGGGTTCCCGGCTTGCGGCCCTCGGCATGGGCCAGCTCCGCCACGTCCTCGCGCAATCGCTGAATCGCCGCCATCACCGCCGCCTCAGTCTCCCGGACCGGTCATCCGCTCGGGGCGGATCCAACGGTCGAACTGCTCCGCCGTGACGTGGCCGAGCTCCAGGGCGGTTTCCCGCAGCGTGCCGCCGGTGCCGTGGGCGTGTTTGGCGATCGCGGCGGCCTTGTCGTAGCCGATGTGCGGAGTCAGCGCGGTGACCAGCATCAACGACTGCTCCACCAGCGCCGCGATCCGCACCCGGTTGGCGCCGATGCCGGCCACGCAGTGGCGCCGGAAGCTGTTCGCGGCGTCGGCCAGCAGGCCGATCGACTGCAGCAGGTTGTAGATCAGCACCGGCTTGTAGACGTTGAGTTCGAAGTTGCCGGAGGCGCCGGCGAAGCCGATGGCGGCGTCGTTGCCCATCACCTGCACCGCCACCATGGTCAGCGCCTCCGCCTGGGTGGGATTGACCTTGCCCGGCATGATGGAACTGCCCGGCTCGTTGGGCGGGATGGTCAGTTCGCCGATGCCGCTGCGCGGTCCCGACGCCAGCCAGCGCACGTCGTTGGCCACCTTCATCAGCGCCGCGGCCACCGTCTTCAGCGCGCCGCTGGCGGTTACCACCGCGTCGTGCGCGGCCAGCGCCTCGAACTTGTTGGGGGCGGTGACGAACGGGTAGCCGGTCAGCTCCGCGATCACCTCGGCCACGCGCGCCGCGAAGCGCGGATGGCTGTTCAGCCCGGTGCCGACCGCGGTGCCGCCGAGCGCCAGCTCCAGCAGCGCCGGCACGGTGGCCGCTACCCGCTCGGCGCCGCGCTCCACCTGCACCGCGTAGCCGGAGAACTCCTGGCCGAGGGTGAGCGGCACCGCGTCCATCAGGTGGGTGCGCCCGATCTTGACGATGTCGGCAAACTCGCGCTGCTTGGCATCGAGCGCCGCGTGCAGGTCACGCAACGCCGGCAGCAGGCGCTGCTGCAGCGCGTTGACCGCGGCGATGTGCATGGCGGTCGGGAAGGTGTCGTTGGACGACTGCGACAGGTTGACGTGGTCGTTGGGGTGCACCGGATCCTTGCTGCCGGGCACGCCGCCGGCCAGTGCGATGGCGCGGTTGGAGAGCACCTCGTTCACGTTCATGTTGGACTGCGTGCCGCTGCCGGTCTGCCACACCACCAGCGGGAAGTGGTCGTCCCAGTCGCCGGCAATCACCTCGTCCGCGGCGCGCACGATCAGCGAGCAGCGCCGCTCGTCGAGCAGGCCCAGCTCGTGGTTGACCTGCGCGGCCGCCTTCTTGAGCACTCCGAACGCGCGTACCACTTCCAGCGGCATGCGTTCGCCGCCGATGCGGAAGTTGTCCAGCGAGCGCTGCGTCTGCGCGCCCCACAGGCGGTCGGCGGCCACCTGCACCGCGCCCATGGAGTCGGTCTCGCGGCGCGTCCCGTTGGCCGGGTCCGTTGGCCCGCCGTGCGCGGCCATGCTCAGGCGAGCTCCGGATACTGGCGCTGCACGACCTGTACCAGTTCGCGCACGTGGGCGGCGGAGGAGGTCAGCAACTCCTGCTCACCGGCCTCCAGATTGACCTCCAGAATCCGCTCCATGCCGCCGGCGCCGAGCACGCACGGCACGCCCACGAACAACCCGTCGATGCCGTATTGGCCGTCGCAGTAGCCGGCGCACGGCAGAATCCGCTTCTTGTCGCGCACGATCGCCTCCACCATCTGGGTGACCGCCGCCGCCGGCGCGTAGTAGGCGCTGGTGCCGAGCAGCTCCACGATCTCGCCGCCGCCCTGCTTGGCGCGCTCCACCAGCTCGTCGAGCCGTTCGGCGCTCATGAACTCGGTTACCGGTATACCGCTGATGTTGGTGAAGCGCGGCAGCGGCACCATGTCGTCGCCATGGCCGCCGAGCAGCAGGGTGCTGATGTCCTCTACCGAGAAGCCGGTTTCCTCGGCGATGAACGCCTTGAACCGCGCCATGTCCAGGCAGCCCGCCTGGCCGACGATGCGGCTGGTGGGAAAGCCGGTCACCTTCCAGGCGGTATACACCATCGCGTCGAGCGGGTTGCTGACCACGATCACGATGCTGCCGGGGGCGTGCGCGGCGATCTGTTCGCTTACGCTGCGCACGATGGCGACGTTGGTCTTGATCAGGTCGTCGCGGCTCATGCCCGGCTTGCGCGGCACGCCGGCGGTGAGCACCACCACGTCCGCGCCGGCAATGTCGGCGTAGTCGGCGGTGCCGGTCACCGTGCAATCGAAGCGGCGCACCGGGGCGCACTCATACAGGTCCAGCGCCTTGCCCCGGGTGGCGCTTTCCATCTGCGGAATGTCCACCAGCACCACGTCGCCGAGTTGTTGCGATACGATCCAGAGTGCGCAGGTGGCACCGACGTTGCCGGCACCGATTACGGCGATCTTGGCTCTTCCCACCATCGATCAGGTCTCCTTGCGGGCGGCGCGGCCGTGAGCCCGGCACCGTCCGGCTGCTTGTCTGAAGAGCAGTCCTCGCTTGTCCCCGGAACACCGAGCCCCTATCTTTCGGGCCACTGTGGCTCCAACCGGACCGGATGTCGCCGAACCGGCGTCCCTCGAGGCGTGCTACCGCCGAATTATACGAGAACTCGGAGAGGATATCGACCGCGAGGGTCTGGCGCGCACCCCGTACCGTGCCGCCCGCGCACTAACCGATCTCACCTCCGGCTATCGCGAGAGCCTCGGCAAGATCATCAACGGCGCCATCTTCAAGTCGGAGTCGGACGAGATGATCATGGTGCGCAACATCGAGACCTTCTCGCTGTGCGAGCACCATCTGCTGCCGTTCATCGGTCAGTGCCACGTGGCCTACATTCCGGAAGGCCGGATCATCGGCCTGTCCAAGATTCCGCGCATCGTCAACCACTACGCCCGCCGCCTGCAGATCCAGGAGCGGCTGACCCTGCAGGTCGCGCACGCGGTGCAGGACGCGGTCGGCGCCCAGGGTGTGGGGGTGGTAATGGAGGCCAGCCACCTGTGCGTGATGATGCGCGGCGTGGAAAAGCAGCACTCGCAGATGAAGACCTCCTGCATGCTCGGCACCTTTCGCAGCAGCGCCGCCACCCGCGCCGAATTCCTGCAGCTGCTCAGCGCCTGATCCGGCGCCTGGCGATGGACCAAGTCATTATTCGCGAGTTGCGCGTAACCTGCATCGTCGGGGTGCTGCCGGAGGAACGCACCACGCCGCAGGAGGTGGTGGTGTGCCTGGCGGTGGGCACCGATATTGTCCCGGCGGCGCGCACCGGCGAGCTCGATTGCACCATTGACTACGCGGCGCTTGCCGAGCGGGTGGCCACGCTGATCGTGACGGGCCGCTACCGGCTGCTGGAGACGATGGCGGAGGACCTGGCTGCGAGCGTGCTGGCCGATCCGCGCGCCGCGGCGGTGCGCGTCACGGTGCGCAAGCCGGCCGCCATCGCGGACGCCCGCGCCGCCGGGGTGGAAATTTTCCGTGAACGCGCAGCGGATACCGGACTGATGCGTCCGGCGCGGCGGCCCGCCATTGTCGGGGTGATCAACCTGTCGCCGGAGTCGAACGTGCCGGGTGCGCATGCGGCCGGGCTGGCGGCGGTGCGCGACCGCGCAGCCGCCCTGAGCGCGGACGGCGCCGGCTACGTGGAACTGGGCGCGCGCTCGATCAGCCATGACCGGGCGCCGATCGACGACGCCGAGGAGTGGCGCCGCCTGCAGCCGGCGCTGAATGCCCTGGTGGCCGCCGGGTACCGGGTCGCGGTCGACACCTGGAGCGAGGCCAGCGCCACGGCGGCGCTTGACGCGGGCGCATGCCTGATCAACTTCACGGGCGCCTGGCCGTCGGAAGAGCTGTGCGGCGCCGTGGCGGCCGCCGGCGCAACCCTGTGCGCGCTGTACCTGCCGTACGCCGATCCCTACCGGATGCGTGCCTGCAAGCCGGCGAGCTACCGGGTCGCGGACATCCTGAAGCGCTTTCGCACGCTGAGGGCGCGCGCCCGCGCCGCCGGGCTGGACCGCCTGGTGCTCGACCCCAACCTCGGCATCTTCCACCCTTCCCATGACGATGCCACCAAGATCGCCCACCAGGTCCAGGCGATGGCGGCACTGCCCGCCGTGGCGCGGCTCGGCTGTCCCACGCTCGCCTACCTGGCGCGCAAGTCGGCGCTGACCAGCCGGCAGCTCATTGCCGCCCAACTGGCGGCGCTCGGCGTCGACTACATCCGCGCCCATGAGCCGGCGATCGCCGTGCGCGCCTGGCAGCTGCACGCGGCGCTGGCGCCGGCGCCGGTGCCGGCGGCGGTTCCCGCGGCCAACCGTGGCTGACCTGTACCTGTCGCTGGGCTCCAACCTGGCGCCGCGCCGCCACTTGCCGCGTGCCCTGGCGTTGCTGCGCGCCCGCTATCCGCTGCTGCGCGTCTCTTCCTGGTTCCTGACCCGGCCGTGGGGGATTACCGACCAGCCCTGGTTCCTGAACTGCTGCGCGCACGCCGTTACCCGCGACCACCCGCTGCACGTGTTGGCGTTCACGCAGCGCATTGAGGCCCTGCTCGGCCGGCGCCGGGTGCTGCCCAACGGTCCGCGCACGGTGGATATCGACCTGCTCCTGCACGATAATCATGTGTGCACCAGCGACCGGCTCACCCTGCCGCACCCGGGACTGTGCGAGCGTGACTTCATGCTGATCCCTCTGCTGGAGCTGGCTCCGGAGGCGCGCGACCCGCGCACCGGCAGCGTGTTGGCCGCGGCGGCGGGCGCTCTGCCGTTCCGCCAGATCGCGCGCCGGGTGGTCGCGCAAGAGCCACGGGAGAAGGGGGCAGGCACCGGTGCTCGCGTTGCGGCCGGTGGCGTCGCGCTCCCCGCTCCCGCGCAAGAGCGCGCGGCGTACTCAGCAGGCAGTCTCGCCGGGTCGGAGCGTGGCAAGTGACCGGCTCCAGTGACGCAGCTGCCGGCAACGCGCGCGGTTCGCCAGGTGGGCAGTTGCCGCCCGCGGCGGAATTGCGCGGCCGGGTGGCGCTGGTAACCGGCGCGGCGCGGCGCACCGGGCGCGGGCTGGCGCTGGCTTTGGCGGCGCACGGCGCGGCGGTGGCGGTGCACTACCGTTCGGGGGCCGGCGACGCGCACGCGGTGGTGGAGGAAATCGGCGCCGCCGGCGGTTCGGCGTTTGCCGTGCAGGCGGAGTTGCGCGACCCGGCGGCGGTGGAGGCGATGGTGCGGGCGGTCGCCGCGCGTGCCGGGCGGGTGGACGTTCTGATCAACAACGTCGGCACGTTCCTGGTGCGCGGCATCGACGAAGTAACGCCCGCCGAATGGGAGGAAAGCCTGGCCACCACGGTTACCGCCACTTTTCTGACCTGCCGGGCAGTGTTGCCCGGCATGGCGGCGCGCGGCTGGGGGCGGATCGTGAACTTGGCCGATGCCGGCGCCGATCACCTGCGCGCGGCGCCGAACATCACCCCCTACCTGGTGGGCAAGACCGGGGTGCTGATTCTCACCAAGAGCCTGGCCGCCGCCTACGCCGGCCGCGGCATCACCGTGAACGCGGTGTCGCCCGGCATCATCGACAACTCGGTAACCAAGCCGCCCGGCGGCGAGCAGGCAATTCCCGCCGGCCGCTTCGCCACCGTGGCCGACATCGCCAACGCGGTGCTGTTTCTGCTCGCCGAGTCGTCCGCCTACATCACCGGCGCCAACCTCAAGGTCGCCGGCGGCTGGCACGCCTGATAAGCCCGTGGCGGTGCTGTACGTGGTCGCCACGCCGATCGGCAACCTCGGCGACATTACCGTGCGCGCCCTGGACACGCTGCGCGCGGCGGACGTTATTGCCTGCGAGGATACCCGCCGCACCCGCACCCTGCTCGGCCACTACGGCATCGACACGCGTACCGTCGCCTACGGGCACGACGAGACGCGCAGCGGGCGCGTCCTGGGGCTGCTGCGCGCCGGACTGGAGGTAGCGCTGGTGTCCGACGCCGGCACGCCGGGCATATCCGACCCGGGCGGCGGTGCGGTGCGGGCGGCGCGCGAGGCCGGTTTCGCGGTGATCCCGATTCCGGGCGCGTCGGCGGTTACCGCGCTGTTGAGCGTGGCGGGAACGAGTGCCCAGGGTGTCCGCTTCTACGGGTTCTGCTCGCCGAAACCGGGCCGTCGGCGGTCCCAGCTCGAACGTTTGCTCGCCGACGGCGCGCCCTTCGTGCTGTTCGAGGGGCCGCACCGGGTGCTGAAGCTGCTCACCGACCTGGCGGCGGCGGCTCCGGAGCGCCCGATCGTGCTCGGACGCGAGTTGACCAAGCTCCACGAAGAGGTGCTGGTGGGCAGCGCCGCGGACTTGCACGGCGAACTTGGCGGTCGCACCAGGATTGTCGGCGAGATGACGCTGCTGGTCACCGAGCACCGCCCGCGCCGCGGCCCGGCAACGCCGCAGTAGCGCCGCCCGGCAAACGAAGTGTCGGATGCCAGAGTCAATCTTTGCACCGGCGGGTGGTATTTGCGGGTATTGACGGCGGGTAGCCGGGCGTGGCAGGGTCCTGGTACGATAGTCGGAGAAGAACGCGTATGGCGATCGAAGGGATAGGTCCGGTAGACCCGGTTCCGAACTACCAACCGGTAGACCGTGCCGCCGCGGCGGGTCAGGTCGGGAACGTGGATTCGGTGGAGATTTCCTCTGCGGCTCAGGCAGCGAGCGAAGCGTTGCGCATCGCTACCGAGATTGCATTGAACAGTCCCGACATCCGTGCCGACCTGGTGGGCGAAGCAGCCCGGAATCTGCAGGATCCGGCCTACCCGGGTGCCGAGGTGCTCGACACGGTGAGCGACCGGATCCTGGAATCGTTCGGCATCTAACGCACCGCCGGCCGGGTGCGAGACGGGGAACGAGCCCCGCTGGCCTGCTCGGCGCTGAAGCGTACGGTGCGCCAGGACAGGAACGCCAGGTAGCGCTGGCCGCGGTACTCCCACACCCTTACCCGCCGCCCCACCACGGTCCGTGCCATGATCGTGCGAATGGCGTCGAGCAGTTGCGGTGCCGGATGGCCGTCGGCAGCCAGAATCGAGCGCGGCAACAGCGCGGCGAGTTCGCGGTCGGGAATGCGTACCGGCATGCGCCGTCCGTCCTCCTCTCGCACCAGCGCCTCCACGCGCAGGCGCTGGTCCACCACCTGTACCGTTATCGCCACCACCGCCGCCACCGGCGCCGGCCCGTTCTGTTTGGCTGTCATGCAAGGGACAACGGCGCCCCGGCGGTAGCGCTTCTCGCGGTACAATGGGCGGGCAGGGAAAGGACGAGCAGGAAAAGGAGAGGGTAGTGCACATCGTATTGGGGACCATGACCTTCGGCCCGCGCATGGACGCGGCGGGCGCGGCGCGCGCGGTGGCGGACTTCGTTGCCGCGGGCGCCGGTGCCGGGGAGCTGGACACCGCGTTCATGTATGGCGGCGGCGAGACCGAGACCATTCTGGGAGAGGTCCTGGCGGAGCGGGGCTGGGACGGCATTACCGTGGCCACCAAGGCACATCCGAATGCCGCCGCGGGCACGCCGTCGCTGCGCCCGGAGGAGGTGGAGCGCCAGCTCACGGGATCCCTGCAGAAGTTGCAGCGCGACGCGGTGGACCTGTTCTACCTGCACAGTCCCGACAACGATACTTCCCTGGAGCAGACCCTGGAGGCGTGCGCGCGGCTGCACGCGGCCGGCAGGTTCCGCCGCCTGGGGATGAGCAACTACGCCGCCTGGCAGGTCGCGGACGCCCATCACATCTGCAAGCGCAACGGCTGGCCGCTGCCGGCGGTGTACCAGGGCATGTACAACGCGGTAACCCGCGACGTGGAGCCGGAGCTGTTGCCGTGCCTGCGCCACCTGGGAATGAGCTTCTACGCCTACAACCCGCTGGCCGGCGGCCTGCTCACCGGGCGCTACGTGGGCGCCGAGGCCCTGCCCGGCAGCGGCCGGTTTCACGATATGGCCAACTACCGGCCGCGCTACTGGCAACCCTCCTACCTGTCCGCCATGGCGGGCGTGCAGGAGGCGTGCGCCGCGGCCGGGGTAAGCATGACCGCCGCCGCCCTGGCCTGGATGAACCACCATAGCGGCCTGGTCGCCGCGGCCGGCGACGCCGTCATCCTGGGCGCCAGCACCCGGGAGCAACTGGCCGCCAACCTCGCCGCCTGCCGTGCCGCGCCGCTCGACACCACCGTGGTGGCCGCATTCGATGCCGCCTGGGAGACCTGCCGGCCCGACTGCCCCCGCTACCTCCGCACCTGACAGCGGGCGCCATCCGCGCCATCGACGCTTCCTGGCGTCCGCGCCGGCCGGCTACTGCTGGCGCCGGGAGTCTTGGCTGGTGCTGGTAATGGTCTGCAGCAGGCTCAGGATGGTGCGGCAGTCGCCGAGTGCGCGCAGGTGCGGCTTGGCGAGCGGGATGCCCTCGCGGTGGGCCGCCTGCGGCAGCGTCCAGTTGCGCAGCCCCGGCTCCTTCTTGGCCGCGACGCCGTAATACTCACTGTAGGCGATGCGTACGCACCGCCAGTCGGCCTCCGGCAGTTCCAGTTCGTGACTCTCGGCGGTGCGGTGCAGCGACCGTTTCTCCAGCGGCGCGTCGTAGGCGAGCACCACCGCGGCGGCGGACAGGGTGGCCGCGATGTCGGCGTGGGCGTCGCGGTAGGGAGGCGCGCCCTGGCGCTGCAGCTCGTCGCGGTCGATGCCGTGCGCGGCGGTCGCCTCGCGGGTAATTCTCCCGGTGGGCATCAGCACGCGGTCCAGCCGCACCGTGCCGTTGGTATCGATCATCGACACCTCGACCACCTCGGCGCTGGGCTGAAAGCTGGTCTTCTTGGTAGCGGCGATCAGCACGTCGGTGCGCTCGAGCAGCATGCGCGCCTCGCCCTGAACGCGCTTGGCGGCGGGCGGCAGCGGACCCCGCGCGCGCTTTCGGGCGGCCCGGCTTCGGCGCCCGCGAACCAGTGCGCGGCCGCCGAACAACAGGAGCACGGCGCCGCCGGCGAGTGCGATGATGAGCAGTACCGTGATCACGCCGGCCACCCGCGGCGCTGTCGCATGTCGGTCAATGCTCGCATGTCACCTTACCAACCTTAATGCAGGGTCCCTCGGCGGCGCTACCGGGTGGTTACTTCAGGAACAGCTCGACCACCGGGACCGGAGTGTCCGGCTGCAGCACCGGCAGCTCCAGCACCACGGTGTCCGCGGGAATCCCTTCCACGCGCTGGTGGTGCTCGCTGACCGCCTGCATCGGCACCTCCGAGGCGTCGTTCAGCAATTGCGCGTAGGCTATCTTGCCGGCGTAGCCGGGCAGGTGCAGGTGGCGGAACGGCCACGCGAACAGGTGTACGTACAGCCGCTTCCGGTCCGGATGCCAGGTGAGCCGGCAGTCGGCCGGCTGCGCGAACCCGGCCGGCGCCTGCGTGCAGCCGTAGATTGATCGGCCGTGCACGCGCATCCACTCGCCCATCCCCTGCAGGCGGTCGAGGGCGCGGCGGTCGAACTCGCCGCGTCCGGTGGGCCCGACGTTGAGCAGCAGGTTGCCGCCCTTGCTGACCGTATCGACCAGCATGCGCACCAACTGGCCGATGCTCTTCCACGACGCCTCGTCACGATGGTAGCCCCACGAGCCGGAGAAGGTCTGGCACGCCTCCCACACCACCGGCTGGCCGTCGACCGTGATCCAGCCCTGCGGCTGCCACTGCTCCGGGGTGCGGATGTCCCAGCCGTCGTCGAGGTCGAGGCGGTCGTTGAGCACCACGTGTGGCTGCAGCTCGCGGATCATCCGGTACAGGCGCGGGCTGTCCCAGTCGGCGCGGCCCTTGCCGCGCTCGGGGTAGCTGAAGTCGCACCACAGGATGTCGATGCGGCCGAAGCCGGTGAGCAGCTCGCGCACCTGGCCATGCAGGTATTCGATGTACTGCTTCTGGTCGCGCTGCGTATTGAGCTGCTCGCGCTCGGGGTGGTTGCGCAAGGAGTGCACGTCGTCAATGACGAACTGGGGATGGTGCCAGTCGATGATCGAGTGGTAGAGCCCGACGCGCAGGCCGAGGGCGCGGAACGCATCGACCAGCGGCCGGATCAGGTCGCGCCCGGCCGGCGCGTTGGTGGCCTTGTAGTCGGTCAGCGCGCTGTCCCACAGGCAGAAGCCTTCGTGGTGCTTGGTGGTCGCCACGGCGTACTTCATGCCGGCGCCGGCCGCTGCCTCGGCCCAGCGATCCGGGTCGTACAGATCGGGGTCGAAGTAATCCATGTAGCGTTCGTAGTCGCGGACCGGGATCTCCTCCTTCTGCATTACCCACTCGTGGCGGGCGGGCAGGGCGTACAATCCCCAGTGAATGAACAGTCCGAATCGGTCGTGTACGAACCAACTGGTGTCGCCGGGGCTTGGTCGGACATCCAAGCTTGGTCGGGTATTCAAGGTTGCGCTCCTTCGCGGTTCGTTGCCGGCTACTCGAATACGATGGTGTAGTCGAGCGGCCGGTCGAGCACCAGTACCCGGATCAGGGGAATGGTGATGAGCAGGCTGCCGTCGTCCTGCAGCTCGCCGGCGTCGTGCTCGATGATGGTTCCGTCGACCACCACCCGCACGGTGACCGTCGAGTCCTCGATGGCGGGCGGCCCATCGTCGCCGAGCACGAATCCCATCATCTCCAGGTATTCGGCGTCGGTTACCTCCAGGTCTTTCTGCGGGCCGAGGCTGACCAGCAGCGGGTGGTCGAGGATCGGAAACAGGTTGGTGAGCTCGCGGTAATTGTTGCGGTCGAGATGCACCCGCAGCGTGCTCGGGCCGCTGCCGGTAAAGGTGATGAGCGGGCTCGTCGCGGGGCCCGGGGTCGGTGCGTTGTGCGCCAGCATCGCCTTCAGGTCGTCGAACGCGAGGTTCAGCTCCAGCGCTTCCGGGGCTGGTGTGGCGATGTGCGTCACGGTGACCCCGCGCCGGTCGCCAATGGAGCGCTCCACCTCTTCGGTGTCGAACACCGATTCCGGCACCATGTCGGAGTCGCCGGCCGCCTCGGACAGCGTAGCGAGGTAATCCACAAACACCTGCTCCAGCGCGACGTGGATCTGCGCGTCGCCGGAGCGGTCGACACGCAGGGTGAGCTGCTGATTCACGGTGCAGCCCGCGGTCGCCAGCAGCAGCGCCGCAACCGCGGCGGCGGCGTTGGCAATGCGGGCAATGCGGGCAGTGCGGGCAGTGCGCCCGATCCGCGGCCGCCGGCCAACCCGCGCTGCCGGTGCATCAAGCCCACTCATGCGGGGGCCAACTCTTGCAGAATTAAACAATATGCCTCCTGTGCGCGCTCGAAACTGGCCAGTCGGAAGAATTCGTCCGGGCCGTGCGCGCCCTCGTCGTCGAGAGCGAACGAGAAGCCGATAGTGTGGATGCCCAGCTCCTCGTGCAGCAAGCCGCACACCGGGATGCTGCCGCCGGTGCCGGTGTGCAGGGGCGGCACCCCGTACAGTTGCTCCAGCACCGCCGCCGCCGCGCGGTTGCCGGGATGGTCGGCCGGCACCGAGTAGGGCGCCCCATGCACCTCGCTGACGTCGCAGTTCACGCGCACGCCGGCGGGAGCGTGGCGGCGCAGGTGGCCGGCGACCAGGTCCAGGATGCGCGCCGGCTGCTGGCCGGCGACCAGCCGGCAGGTGATCTTGGCGTGCGCGGCCGCCGGCAGCACGGTCTTGGTGCCGTCGCCCTGAAAGCCGCCCCACAGGCCGTTTACCTCCAGCGTGGGCCTGATCCACTCCCGCTCGTAGGTGCTCCAACCCGCCTCGCCGAACACGGCGGGCACGCCGGTGGTGGCCAGGTAGGCGGCCTCGTCGAACGGCACCCGGGCGTATTGGCGGCGCTGTTCCGGAGTCGGCTCCACCACGTCGTCGTAGAATCCCTGCACGGCAACGCGCCCGGCGGCGTCGTGCAGGCCGGCGATCAGCTCGGCGAGCGCGTGCAGCGGGTTCTGAATGGTGCCGCCGTACATGCCGGAATGCATGTCGGCCGCGGGGCCGGTGACGTCCACCTGCAGCGCGCAGATACCGCGCAGCGACATCAGCAGCGTGGGCACCGTCTCGCTCCACTGGCTGCCGTCGGCGGACAGTGCGAAGTCGCTGGCCAGCAACTCGCGGTGCGCGGTCACGAACCCGGCCAGTTGCGGGCTGCCGATCTCTTCCTGGCCTTCGAGCAGGAACTTGACGTTCACCGGCAGCGCGCCGGCGGTGCGCAGCAGCGCCTCCACGGCCACGATCGGCGCGAGCATGTTGCCCTTGTCATCGGAGGCGCCGCGCGCGTAGATGCGGCCGCCGGCCAGGCGCGGCTCGAACGGCGGATGGGTCCCGCCGTCTTCGCACGCTGCCGGCCGCCCGCCGAAGGGGCCGGGAAAGGGCACGGGGGGGGGGGCGGGGGCGGCTCGACCGGCGGATGGCTCCAGCCGTCTTCGAACGCTGCCGGCTGCACGTCGAAGTGGCCGTAAATGAGCACGGTGGGAGCGCCGGGGGCGTGCAGCCAGTCGCCGTATACCACCGGGTGGCCGCCGGTCGCCAGCGTCTGCACGTGTTCGATGCCGGCCGCCTGCAGGCGCGCATGCACCCAGGCGCCGGCGGCGGCGACGTCGTCCGCGTGCTCCGGCAGGGCGCTCACGCTCGGAATGCGAATGAAGGCGAGCAGCTCGTCGACTACGCGTTGCTGCTGCCCGCGGAGATAGCTTTTCCAGTCCATAAATGAATCGTCGAATAGGGAGGTTGCGCCATAAGTTACACTACGACGCGAGTGCCGCTCAATCGCCGGGCGGCGCACGCACAAAGGAGCGGCACGTACATGGAACTGCAGGAAACCTGGGACCTGGAGGGGATCTTCGCCGGCGGCTCGGAGTCGCCGCAGTTCGCCGGCTTTCTGGCCCGCCTGGACGAGGGCCTCGACACGCTCGCCGGCCAGGTGGCGGCGCTCGGCGAGGAGCCGGGCGACTGGAGCGCGGCGGTGCGCGACTGGCAGCAGCGCGCGGCCGAGCTGGGCGAGGCGTACAGCTTCGTGGAGTGCCTCGCGGCGGCCGATACCGGCGACGCGGTGGCCACCGCGCTTGGCGGCCGCCTGGACGCGGTGGAAGCGCGCCTGAAGGCGATCGAGGTGGAAATCGACAAGCACCTGCTGGCGCTGTCCGACCAGACCTGGCAGCACCTGCTGCAGCAGGCGCCGCTCGCCGAGGTTGCGTTCTTTCTGGACCGGCAGCGGGCCATGGCGCGCCACAAGATGGATCCGAGCCGCGAGACGCTGGCCGAGACGCTGGCGGTCAACGGCTACCACGCCTGGGGGCGGATGTACGACAAGTTGGCCGGCTCGCTGCGCGCCTCGGTGACCGAGGACGGGCAGGCGGCGGAATTGTCGATGGGCCAGCTCGTGCACCGGCTGGAAGATCCGGACGGCGCGGTGCGCGCGGATGCGTTCCGCCACCTGGAGCAAGCGTGGCGCGGCGTGCAGGACCTCTCCGCCATGGCCCTGAACAGCCAGGCGGGGTTCCGGCAGAGCCTGTACGCCGGGCGCGGCTGGCAGTCGATCCTGTGGGAGCCGCTGCACCTGAACCGCCTGCGTCCGGAGACCCTGCAGGCGATGTGGGACGCCATCGCCGCCAAGAGCACGGCGCTGCTGCCCTACCTGGAGGCCAAAGCGCGCCTGCTTAACATCGACCGCATGCGCTGGGCGGACCTGATCGCACCAGTGGCCAGGAGCGACAGCCGGTTCTCCTACGCGGCGGCCGCCGACTACATCGTGGAGCGGTTCGCGGCGTTCGGCGGCGAGCTGGGCGACTTCGCCCGCCATGCGTTCGCACGGCGCTGGATCGAGGGGGAGGGTTTGGGGGGTGGCGGGGGCGGGGGGGGCGCCTCCCCCCGCCATGCGTTCGCACGGCGCTGGATCGAGGTGGAGGACCGGCCCGGCAAGGCGGCCGGCGGCTTCTGCACCGACCTGCCGCTGAGCAGGCAGACGCGCATCTTCATGACCTACGGCGGCACCTTCGGCGGCGCCACCACGCTGGCGCACGAACTCGGCCACGCCTACCACGCCTGGCTGCTGCGCGACCGTCCCTACTTCGCCACCCACTACCCGATGGCGCTGGCGGAGACGGCGAGCACGTTCTGCGAGACGCTGATCATGGACGCCGCGCTCGATGCCGCCGACGGCGAGCAGGAATTGACCCTGCTCGGCAACATCGGCGACGAGGCGGTGATGATGCTGATGAACCTGCGCAGCCGCTTCCTGTTCGAGACCGCTTTCTTCGAGCGCCGCGCGCAGGGGCCGCTGACCGCCGACGAGTTGAGTGCGCTGATGGTGGACGCACAGCGCGAGGCGTACTGCGGCGGGCTGGCCGAGGATGGCTACCACCCCCTGTTCTGGGCCTCGAAGCTGCACTTCTACCTCACTTCGATGCCGTTTTACAACTTCCCCTACGTGTTCGGTTACCTGTTCAGCAACGGCCTGTCCGCGCTCGCCCGCCGCGAGGGGCCGGGCTTCGCCAAGGCGTACGCCCAACTGCTTGAGGATACCGGCTCGATGACCTGCGAGGAACTGGCGCAGCGCCACCTGGGCGAAGACCTGACCGGCGCGGCCTTCTGGGAGCGCGCCGTGGACCGCGTGCTGGAGGTAGTGCCCCGCTTCACCCGCGCCGCTCAGCGGTTGGACGCCGGGACGGAAAGGTCGTGACGCGGACCATTCAACGGGATCTCGGCGCCCGCGGACGTCTTGCCGGCGGGCTCCTCGGATAGTCTCCGGTAAGCCGCGCGCACCGCGTTCAGGTACGTGCGGCTTACCGGCACGTGCCGGTCGCCGGTGAGCCGCACCAGCGAACGTTGTTTGCCCGGCAGCCAGCCCTTCACCTGGTCGTGGGCGACCCAGTAAGAGCGGTGCACGCGCATCCCGATGCCGCCGAGTTCGTCGATGGCATCCGCAAAACGCATCAGAACCGAGCTGGTTGCCAGCGTGGTGTGAACGTCGATGTAGTGTCCGTTGGTCTTGACGTAGATGAGTTCGCCGCTCAGCGTGGGGGCGAGACGCCTGAGGAATCGGTGCTGCGGCTCGGCGCGGGCCGCGCCCGGGTTGGGTGAACGAACCGCAGCCTGCTGCCCGGCCGCACCGCGTTCCGCCATCCGTGGCGGATCCGAGGGGCCGGACATCGCGATTTGCGCAGGGCTCGGAGCCTCCCGCCGGGCGTATTCCCGCGGTACCGCGGTCACCGGCCGGGCCCGGTATTTCGCGTACTGGCTGAGCGCGAGGAAGAAAGGAATGGACCACGCGATCAATATCGTCGCCACTACCAGGTAGTGACCTGCCAGATCGGCGTGGTGGGAGAACAGGTGCAACTGGGCGACGTGAGCGACCGCCGTACAGGGCACCGCGGCGACCAGCATCGCCGCCGTCCACGCCACGCCGGTCTCGAGCGTCCCGCGGAAGCGCTGCATGAACAGCACCACCACGCCGGCGCAGTAGCAGACGGAAGCACCGATTACGCCGCACAGTGCGTTGTAGAACAATCGCTGCGACAGGGTAATGGACTTGTCCGGGAACGCCGGCGCGGCGAGCGCCGCAAGCATCACCACGACGGCCACCACCGCGGTGGCAACTCCCGCGACCGCGAGTGGGTCGAGGAGGTCGCGGTGGGTCGGCCCGTGCGTATTCCGTACCGTATAGCGCGCGTCGGGCTCGGACGGCATCATTCGCAGTGCCTGCCAGATCGTCGGGGCTTCAAGCAACAACCATAGCACGTTTTTGAACATCATGTCATTGTCGAAGGAGGGTGCAAATCATACATTTGCGTATTATAGGTATCAAAAAACTACTATAAGGTATCTCCTAACTCCATATATTACGTTTCGGTAAGCAAAACGGGCAGTTTGCGGCAGGAGAATGCGGGGGATCAGTGCGTGGCACGGGTTTTGCCTATGGGTCGGCAACGAATGGTATTCAGGAGGACTACGTTGTCTGACTCTCCCTCTCTCGCGATCGCCAAGGCGACGCGCATCGACCTGTTCAACTACCGAACACCCGCCATGCGGATCTTCCATACGACCTGGTTCGCGTTCTTCCTGTGCTTCTTCGGCTGGTTCGGGATCGCGCCACTGATGGCGGTGGTGCGCGAGGAACTGGCGCTCACCCAGGTCCAGATCGGCAACATCATCATTGCCTCGGTGGCAATCACGATCGTCGCGCGGCTGGTAATCGGCTGGGTGTGCGACCGTGTCGGACCGCGCATCACCTATACCTGGCTGCTGCTGCTCGGCGCGTTGCCGGTCATCGGCATCGGGCTGGCCAACAGCTACGTCTCATTCCTGCTGTTCCGGCTGGCGATCGGCGCGGTGGGGGCGAGTTTCGTCATCACCCAGTACCACACCTCGATGGTGTTCGCACCCAACGTGGTGGGCACGGCCAACGCCACCACGGCAGGCTGGGGCAACCTCGGCGGCGGGGTCACGCAGATGGCGATGCCGCTGATCTTCGCCCTGTTCGTGACGCTGGGATTCGCCGACGCGATCAGTTGGCGCCTGGCGATGATGGTGCCGGGCATCGCCATGATCGTTACCGGGGTGCTGTACTGGTGTCTGACCACCGACACGGTGGATGGCAACTACCGCGAGCTGCGCGCGGCGCGGCGCATGGCGAGCGCCAACCAGACCAGGGGATCGTTCCTGCTGGCGGCGCGCGACCGGCGGGTGTGGGCGCTGTTCGTGATCTACGGCGCGTGCTTCGGCATTGAGCTCACGGTCAACAACATCGCCGCCCTGTACTTCAAGGATTACTTCGACCTGGGGCTGAAGGAGGCCGGGATCGTCGCCGGCCTGTTCGGGCTGATGAACATCTTCGCCCGCACCCTGGGCGGCATATTCGGCGACCGCACCGGTCGGAAGTGGGGGCTGAAGGGCCGGGTGGCCTTTCTCGGCGTCGTGCTGGCGGGCGAGGGCCTGGCCCTGATCCTGTTCTCGCGGATGGCGCTGCTGCCGATGGCGATCGTCACCCTGGTGGCGTTCAGCATGTTCGTGCAGATGTCGGAGGGAGCCACCTTCTCGGTGGTACCGTTCATCAACCGCAAGGCGCTCGGCTCGGTAGCCGGCATCGTCGGCGCGGGCGGCAATGCCGGCGCCGTGGCGGCGGGCTTCCTGTTCCGCCTGGAGGGATTGCCGTGGCCGCAGGCGCTGCTGATCCTGGGCGCAACCGTGGCCTGCGCCGCTTCTCTGACGCTGCTGGTGCGCTTCTCGCCCGCGGCCGAGGTGGAGGCGCGCGAAGAGATGGAGGAGCGGCTGCGCCGGGCGCGGCTGGAAGCCGCTCCACGGGCGGCGTGACCGTGGCTGCGACCGAAAGTACCGGTGCGGGCGCCGCTGCCGGTGCGGCGGGGACGCCGGCGGAGCCACCGTTCAGCGAGGAACAGCGCCGCTACCTCGACGAGCTGTTCGCCGGCGCCGTGCGGCGGCGGCCGCCGGGGCAGCAGGACGCCGCGGAGACAGCTCCGTCGGTGCACGGCGTGCCCGTCGACGAGCTGCCGCGGGAGGAACGGATCAAGCACGAGCGCAACGCGCTCGACATCTGGGACACGGTGCTCGCCAATGCGGCGCACGGCCGGTTCCCGGAGCCGGATGACGTGTTCCGCTACAAGTTTCACGGCCTGTTCCACACCGCCCCGGCGCAGGACGCGTACATGTGCCGGCTGCGCATTGCGGCGAACCAGATCAGCTCCCGCCAGTTGCGCGGCGTTGCGGCGCTCGCGGCCGAGTACGCCAGCGGCTATGCCGACCTCACCACGCGCGGCAACCTGCAGCTGCGCGAGGTGGGCGCCCGCCACGCCCCCGACCTGTTGATGGGGCTGTACGACCTTGGCCTTACCTCGCGCGGGGCGGGCGCCGACAACATCCGCAACGTTACCGCCACCCCCACCTCCGGGTTCGATCCGCGGGAATTGTGCGACGTGCGCCCGCAGGCGCGCGCGCTGCACCACTACATCCTGCACAGCCGCGACCTGTACGGGCTGCCGCGCAAGTTCAACGTGGCGTTCGACAGCGGCGGCCAGGTGAGCGTAGCCGGGGACACCAACGACATCGGCCTGCGCGCGGTGCGGGTGCCGGAAGCGGGCAGCGCGGAGTTGGCCGCGGGCGTGTACTTCCGTGTGCTGCTCGGCGGCATCACCGGGCACCGCAGCTTCGGCAGCGACGCCGGCATCGTGGTGCCGCCGGAGCGGTGCGTTGCGGTGGTCGCGGCGATGCTGCGGGTGTTCGCTGGCGCCGGCGACCGCACCAACCGCAAGCGGGCGCGGCTCAAGTACGTGCTCGAGCGCTGGGGGATCGAGCGGTTCGTGGCAGAGACCGAGGCGCAGCTCGGCGCGGCGCTGACCCGCCTGCCGGTCGAGCACTGCACCGAAGCCGCGCCGGTGGTGCGCGGCGCCCACGTCGGCACGCACCGGCAGCGCCAGCCCGGTTTCAACTGGGTGGGGGTCGGGGTGCCCGGGGGCCGCCTGCCGGGCGCCCGCATGACGGCGCTGGCCGACCTGGCGGAACGGTTCGGAACGGGCGAGTTGCGTCTTACCGTGTTCCAGAATGCGCTCATTCCGCACGTGGCCGACGGCGATACCGCGGCGCTGGCGGCGGAGCTGGAACGGATCGGGCTGAGCGCGTCGCCGTCGAGCTACGCGGCCGGCACCGTGGCGTGCACCGGCAACGCGGGCTGCAAGTATGCCATGACCGACACCAAGGGCGCGGCCGTCACCCTGGCGCGCCACCTGGAACGCAGCGCGCCGCTCGACGGGCCGATCAACATCCACCTCACCGGCTGCCCGAATTCCTGCGCCCAGCACTACTGCGGCGACATCGGGCTGCTCGGCGTCGGGACCAGCCATGACGGGGAGGCGGTGGAGGCATACAACGTGTTGTTCGGCGGTGGCATGGATCAGCAGCAGGCGCTCGCCGAGGAGGCGTACCGCGCGGTTCCGGCGGCACAACTGCCGGCGCTGCTGACCCGCGTCATGCGCGTCTACCTGAGTCACCGCCGCGAGGGCGAGAGCTTCAATGACTTCATCCGCCGCGAGGGTGTCGCCGCCGTGACACGGCTCGCCGGCGAAGCGGGCGACCCCGGCCCGGCGGCGGCCGTGGATACGGGGAGCGCCAGGAGCGCGGCGCACGCAGCCGCCGCGGCACACGGTGTGCCGGCAGGAGCGTCCGCCGATGACGCTTGAGAGCACGGCGCTCGGTCTGGTGACGGAGGAGGCTCCGTTCGATGCCGCGCAGCGGATCTGGCTGGACGGCTACCTGGCGGGCATGCTCAGCGGGGCGGAACTGGCCGCCGCGGGTCCGCCGCCGCCGGTGACGGCGCCGGCGCGGCCGCTGGCGGTGGTGTACGCGACCCAGACCGGCACCGCGGAGTCGCTGGCGCGCAAGACCGCCAGGCAGGCGCGCGGGCGCGGTTTCGCCGCGAGCGTGATCGACGCCGCCGAGGCGGGGCCGGCGGGGCGGGCCGGCGCCCGCGCGCGGCGGCCGAGGCGGCGCCGGCGGAGCTGCCGGGCGCCGGCACGCTGCTGGTGATTGCCAGTACCTACGGCGACGGCGAGCCCCCGGACACGGCGGAGCCGCTCTGGGCGGAGCTGAACCGCGCGGATGCGCCGCGCTTCGATGCGGTGAGCTTCGCGGTGCTGGCGCTCGGCGATTCCAGCTACCCGCACTTCTGCGCCTTTGGCCACGCCCTGGATGAGCGTCTGGCCGCCCTTGGCGGTACCCGGCTGTGCGCCTGCACTGATTGCGACGTGGACCTGGAATCGTTTGCCGGCTGGCAGGAGCGCTGGCCGGCGGCAGCCGGCGCAGACCAGGCAACCGGCGGCAACGGGCACGGCAACGGCAACGGCGGCGGAATCGTGTCTGGCTTCTCCGTTGCCGCGGTGCTGTCCGGCGCGGAGCCGGACGACGCCGAGCCGGACCCTGGCGCCGGTTACGACGCCGCCCATCCATTCCCGGCGTCGCTGCGGGAGAGCCGCGCGCTCACGGCAGCGGACTCGGTCAAGGACATCCGCCACCTGGTGGTGGACATCGGCGGCTCGCAGATTGCCTATCGCCCCGGCGACGCCCTCGGCGTGCTGCCGTGCAATGCCCCGGCGCTGGTGGACGAGGTACTCGCCGCCGCCGGTTGCGCCGCCGGCGAGCCGGTGGACTGCGGGGGCAGCGTGCGGCCGCTGCGCGAGGCGTTGCTGCGCCGCTTGGACCTGACCCGTCCGCGGGCCGCCCTGGCCGAGCGGCTGGGCATGCCGGGCGAGCGCGCCGGCGGCGGCGTGGACGTGCTCGACCTGCTGCGCGCCGCCGCTCCCGGCGCGCTTTCGGCGCAGGAGCTGGCGGCGGCGCTGGCGCCGCTGCGGCCGCGGCTCTACTCGATCGCCTCCAGCCCGCTTGCCGCCGCGGACGAGGTGCACCTGACCATCGCCATGGTGCACTGGGTAGCCGCCGGGCGCGCGCGCGACGGGGTGTGCTCCACCTACCTCGGCTTGCGCGCCGCCACGGGGGAGGAGGTGCCGGTCTACCTGCACCCCAACCGCAACTTCCGGCTCCCGGAAGACGACCAGGCGCCCATCGTGATGATCGGCCCCGGTACCGGTATCGCACCGTTCCGGGCCTTCCTCCAGGAGCGGCAGGGACGCGGCGCCGCCGGGGCACGCAGCTGGCTGTTGTTCGGCAACCCGCACCGCGCCACCGACTTTCTGTACCGGGACGAGCTGGAAGCATGGCTGCGGGACGGCACCCTCGGCCGGCTCACCACCGCATTCTCCCGCGACCAGGCGCACAAGGTGTACGTCCAGCACCGGATTGCCGAGCATGGCGCCGAGCTGTTTCGCTGGCTGCAGGAGGGCGCCCACCTGTACGTCTGCGGGGACGCCGAGCGGATGGCGCCGGACGTGGACGCGGCGTTGCGGCAGGTGATCGCCGACCACGGCGGTTGCTCCGCCGACGATGCGGCGGATTACCTGCTGGGCCTGAAGCGGGCGCGCCGCTATCAGCGCGACGTGTACTGAAGGGGCATACGGTGGAGCGTTCCTTCAAGACCACCTGCTCGTACTGCGGCGTGGGTTGCGGCATCGAGATTACCCGCCACGGCAACGGCCGCCTGTCGCTGCAGGGCGACGCCGAGCACCCGGCCAACCGCGGCCGGCTGTGCGCCAAGGGGCGCACCCTGCATCACACGGTGACCGACACCGACGACCGCCTGCGGTTTCCGATGCTGCGCGGCAGCCGCGCCCAGCCGCTGGCGCGCACTACCTGGGACCGCGCCCTGAATCGGGTCGCCGCCACCTTTCGCGCCCTGATCGAACGACATGGCCCCGAGTCGGTGGCGTTCTACGTATCCGGCCAGCTCCTCACCGAGGAGTACTACGTCGCCAACAAGCTGATGAAGGGCTTCATCGGCAGCAACAACATCGACACCAACTCGCGGCTGTGCATGAGCACCGCGGTCACCGCCTACAAGCTGGCCCTCGGCGAGGACAGTGTGCCGATCGCCTACGCCGACATCGAGCGCTCGAGTTGCTTCCTGATTGCCGGCGCCAACCCGGCCTGGTGCCATCCGATCCTGTTTCAGCGCATTGAGGCGCGCCGGCAGAGCGACCCCGGCACGCGCGTGATCGTGGTCGACCCGCGCCGCACGCAGAGCTGCGCCATCGCCGACCTGCACCTGCAGATCAACCCCGGCAGCGACGTCGCCTGCTACCTGGCGCTGGCGCGCTGCCTGCTGGATGGCGGTTTCGTGGACCGCGCGTTCGTGGCGCGCCACACGGAGGGCTGGGACGAAGTGGAGCGGCAACTCGCCGGCGTCGACCTGGACCGGTCGGCCGCCATGTGCGGAGTGCCGCGCGCCGACCTGGAGCGGGCGGCCGACATGATCGGCTCCGCGCCAACCTTCCTGTCGCTGTGGGCGATGGGCCTGAACCAGAGTGCCGCCGGCGTCGACAAGAACCTGGCCCTGCTCAACCTGTCGCTGCTGACCGGGCAGATCGGCAAGCCCGGCTCCGGGCCGTTCTCGCTCACCGGCCAGCCCAACGCGATGGGCGGGCGCGAAGTGGGCGGCCTGGCCACCATGCTGCCGGCGCACCGCGACCTGGCCAACCCGGACCACCGGCGCGAGGTCGCCGCGCTGTGGGGCGTGGAGCAGGTGCCCGCCAAGCCGGGCCTGACCGCCACCGAGATGTTCGGCGCCCTGGAGGCGGGCACGCTGAAGGCAATCTGGATCATGTGCACCAACCCGGCGGTGAGCATGCCGGACGTACGCCGCGCCGAAGCGGCGCTCGGACGTGCCCGGTTCGTGGTGGTGCAGGATATCTCCTCCCGCTCCCACTCGCTGCGCTGGGCCGACGTGGTGCTGCCGGCGGCCGGCTGGCTGGAGAAGCAGGGCACCATGACCAATTCGGAGCGCCGCGTGACCCACCTGCCCAAGGTGGTGGAGCCGCCGGGCGAAGCACGCCCCGACGTGTGGATTCTGTGCGACTTCGCGCGCCGCATGGGTTGGGGGGAGGCGTTCGCGTACCGCTCGGAAGCGGAGATCTTCGCCGAGCACACCCGGCTTACCGCCGGCACCACGCTCGACATGACCGGTATCGATTACGCCCGGCTGCAGCGGGCCGGCAGCATACAGTGGCCGTGCCCGGCCGCCGATCATCCCGGTACCGAGCGGCTGTTTACCGACCTGAGGTTCGCGACCGCCGGCGGCCGCGCGCGGCTGCACGCGGTGGCGGAGCAGAGCCCGGCCGAGCCGCCGTGCGCGGACTATCCGTTCGTGCTCACCACCGGCCGCCTGCGCGACCAGTGGCACACCATGACCCGCACCGGCAAGGTGGCCAGGCTCGGCCAGCACGAGCGGCACCCGTTCGCCGAGCTGCACCCTGATGACGCCGTGCGCCTCGGCGTCCGTGACGGCCGCACCGTGGAGATCGCCAGCCGCTACGGGACGGTGCGGGTGCCGGCGCGGTTGTCCGCCGCAATCAAGCCGGGCGTGGTGTTCGTGCCGATGCACTGGGGCCGCACCGATACCCCGCGCGGCGACGCCGGGCGCGCCAACAACGTGACCAGCCCGCGCGTCGACCCCCGATCCAAGGAGCCGGACTTCAAGTACACCGCCGTGGCGGTTCGGGCCGTGGTCTCGACGCGGCGTCGCGTCTGCGTGGTGGGCGCGGGGCCGGCGGCGCTGGCGTTCGTGCGCGAGTATCGTGCTCACAACCGGGGCGATCGGATCGAGGTGCTCAGCGCCGAGCGCGACCTGTTCTACAACCGCGTACTGCTGGTCGAGTACCTCGCCGGCAGGCGGCGCTGGCCGGAGCTGCAGTTGACCACTCCGGAGGAACTCGCCGACCTGGACCTGGACCTGCATCCCGGCACCGCGGTAACCGCCATCGACCGCGACCGGCAGTGCGTGCGGGCCGCCGGCGGGCAGGAGTTCCGCTACGACCGGCTGGGACCGGCCCCCGGCAGCCGCCCCCCCCCGGTTCCCCCCCCGGCCGGGGGGCGCGCCGGCGGGCGGGTGTCCCGCTACGCGGGGCGGGTACGGGCCCCCGGCAGCCGCCCCCGCCGGTTGCCCGACCTGCCGGCGGACCGCGAAGGCGTGGTGACCCTGCGCAGCCGGCAGGACGCGCACGCGGCGATGGCGCTGGTGACCGGGCGCTCGCGGGTACTGATCGTCGGCGGTGGGTTGCTCGGGTTGGAACTGGCCGCGGCGCTGGCCGGGCAGGTGGCGGCGATAACGGTGCTGCAGAACCGCTCCCTGCTGCTCGGCAGGCAGCTCGACGCCACCGGCAGCGAAGTGCTGCGCGACACCCTGATCGAACGCGGCGTGCGGCTGGTATTCAACGACCGCGTGGCCAGCTACACCGGCGCCCCGCGCATCAGCGGCGTGCGCACCGAGGGCGGCCTGATCCTGGACTGCGACCTCCTGCTGGTAGCGGTCGGTACCGCGCCCAACCGGGAACTGGGCACCGCCGCCGGGCTGCACACGCGCCGCGCGCTGGTGGTCAACTCCCACCTGCAGACCAGCGACCCGAACATCTACGCGCTCGGCGAGGTCGCCGAGCACGACGGCCGGCTGTACGGCACCACCGAACACGCGCAGGAGCAGGCGCGCGTGGCCGCCCGCCACGCCACCGGCGACGAGTGGGCGGCGTATGCCGGCGCGCCGCCCTACAACGTGCTGAAGATCTCCGGCACCTCGGTGTCCACGGTTGGCCTTACCGCCCCCGACGGCGACGGCGGCGATGCGGGCGGCGGCTTCGAGGAGGTGACCCTGCTCGACCGCCGCATGGGGTTCTACAAGAAGTGCGTGGTGCGCCACGACCGGCTGGTGGGCGCCGTGCTGATCGGCGACAACGCGGAGTTCGCGGCGTTCCGGTGGCTCATCGAGACCGGTTCGGAGCTGGACGAACAACGCCGGCAGCTGCTGCGGCCCGCGGCGGCGGGCCTGCCGGGCACCCCGCGCGGCGACCTGGTGTGCTCCTGCCACGGCGTCGGCACCGGCGACCTGCACGCCGCGATCGCGGCCGGCAGCGAGACCCTCCCGGAACTGTGCGCCGCCACCCGCGACGGAGCCCGCCATGGACCCCCGCCGGGAACTGCCCGCCGCCCCCCGCGCCGGCACCGGCTGCGGCACCTGCCGCCCCGAAGTGGCCGCGCTCCTGGCCCGGTTCGCCGGCACGCCGCGGCCGGCGGAGGAGCCGCCCCCGAACGCCGGCGCCATCGAGCCGCCGCCCGCGGTCGAAGAGCTGCCGCGCGCGGCGGCGGAGGCACGTCGCGGGGAGGTGCTGGTATGAATGGGCGGGTGGATCTCCGGGTGACCTGTCCGGGCGGGATCATCGGCACCGGGGCGCTGCGTACCGTGGCGGAACTGTCCGGCGCCTGGGGCATTGACCGGCTGACCATCGGCCACCGCCAGGATCTGCTGGTGGCCGGCATCCCGGACTCCCACGTTGCCCGCTTCCGCGCCGCGGTGGCGCCGCTGGCGGTGGACCGGGCGGAAGCGGCAGGCCATCCCAACATCACCAGTTCGGCCGCGGCATGCGGCATCATGCGCGGCGCGCCCTGGCTGGACGCCGGCATCATCCAGTCGATCCTGGCCGGTATCCGGCTGCGGCCGTCGTTCGCGGTCAACGTCGCCGACCCGCACCAGGATCTGCTGCCGCTGACCTCGGGGCTGGTCAACTTCCTGGCGGCCGACGAGGTGGACTCGTGGCGGGTCGCCATCGCGGCCGACCACCACCCTGGGCGCGGAACCCGGGCGCCCGGCCGCCACGACCGCGTCACGCTTCCCTACCTGGTGCCATCGGAGTACGTGGCCGAGGCGGTGCGGGCGGCCGAGGCGGCGGCCACCGAGGCCGGCGCGGCATCATCGCGCCTGTCGGAAGAGCTGGCGCACGCGATCCGTGACCGCCTTGGTACCCGGATGGTGCCCGCCGGCGCCGGTCGACGCTTGCCGCCGCCGGAGTACGGCGACTACGAGGGCGTGCATCCCATGCACTCCGGTTCCGGTTACTGGATCGGCATGAGCGCCGGTACGCGGCCGTTCCGGCACCGGTTCCTGGAACAGATGTGCATGCGCGCCGCGCAGCAGGGCATCGGTGCGCTGTTTACCACCTGCTGGCGCTCGCTGGTACTCAAGAACGTGGCGCCCGAACAGCTTCCCGAGTGGCGCATGCTGCTTGGCCGCCACGGGGTGCGCGTACGCCACGTGGACGCCGCCCTGCACTGGCAGGTCGCCGACCGGCTGCCGGAAGCATCGGCGCTGGCCGCCACCATGATCGCGCGCCTGTCGCGCCGCTCGGTGGTGACCTCCGGCCTCAGCTTCGCGGTGACCGACGATCCGCCCCGGCACGAGGTGGCGGTGGCGATCGAGCCCCTGGCGGATGAACGGTTGCCGTTCTCCCGCCTGCGCCGCCGCTACGCGGTGCGCCACCGGGGGGTTTCGGCCCGCCACACCCCGGTTGGCCTGCCCTCCCCCCGCCGGTTGCGCGAGCGCGACCTGGCGGCCGCCCTGGCGGCCCTGACGCGCCGCTTCTACCGCGACGACGGCGAGCCGCCCTCCTCCGAGGCGCCGGCACCGGAGCCGCCGGCCGAGGGGCGCCCCCGCACGCGGGCGCGCGGGGCCCCCCTCCCGGGGGGCGCCGGCACGGGAGCCGCCGGCCGAGGAGCGCCCCGGGACGCGGTCGTGCGCCGCCTGCGGCAACGAGTACGACCCCGCCTACGGCGACCCGCTCGGCGAGGTGGCCGCCGACACCGCGTTCGCGGCGCTGCCTTCCGGCTGGCGTTGCCCGGTGTGCGACGCCCCGTCCACCGACTACCAGCCGCTGCCGCGCGCCATGGCGCAGCCCCGGGAGCAGGCCGTCTGACATGCGCGTACGCGGCATTTTTCGCAGGACCTACCAGGTCAGGGTGGCGGTCAGGTTCAGACCATGCCTTGGGGCTGCGCCGCCGTCTTGATGCTCGGCCTCCAGATCGAGACGGAACGACTGACCGACGTGCAGACGGCCGCCGAGGCGGTATGCCTGCGATCCGCCCTCTTGCCAAGCAATTCCCACGAATGGTGTAACCATGGCACCGGCCGCCGCATGTGCGATTCCATAGCCCAACTCCGCCGCAACACGACCGCGTAGCGCGCGCGCGTCGGGCGCGGCCGGATGACCTGTCAGCTCCACCCCCTGTGACCAGAGCCGTTCCTGCCCGGTCGCTGTATCTCCCCACGCCGTGTTCAGCGTCAGGGACGGTCCGAGTCCCGTTGTTGCGGGGGCCACGCGCAGCGATGCCCCGGCTCCCCACTCCTTGAATCCATGGTCCTCGTGCGTGACCAGCAGTCGCCCACTCGCTGCCGCCGTCACCCCCCACGCCGGGTACGCATAGCTCAGTCCGCCACCCACTTCCAGGCCCACTCCGGTCTCCGCCGCTCCGCCGTCGTAGCGCGCCGCAACCTCGAGCGTGGGCGTAAACACCCCGGCCGGCCCGCGCAACGCGACTACCGCGCCCTCCAGCACCACCCGCAGTCGATGCACGTTGGCGGTTACCCCCGGCAACCGAGCGGTCTCCGCCGACGCGATCTGCAGCAGCAACCCGTCCGTTCTCACCGCCAGACCGATCCGTCCGCTCTGCGCGGGTGCCAGCAGCCCCGCGCGCCCTCCGATCGCCCCCATTGTCATCCGGATCGCGGTCTCTTCCTGTCCCATGGCGTTCGCCAGCGACATCGTGCCGCGTCCGTACCCCAGCAGCGCCCACACCGCCAACCGGTCAGTCAGGTCCATGCTCACGTACGGGTGTACGCTTGCCAGCCAGCTCGCCACCTCATCGGTGAGCGGCACGGAGGCCTCCGTGCCCGGAAGTGCGACCTCGCCGGCGCCGCTAAAATACGCCGCCGAAACCCCCGCCAGCACTCGTCCAGAGCCGTACTCGACCCCGGCTACGCCGCCGGCTACCTGGCCCCGCACGTTCAATTCCGCGGTCTTTCCGGCCAAGCGCGCCACGCTGCCACGGCCCCAAGCACCCCAGTATCCGCCGCCCCCGTATGCGCCGCCGCTCCCCGCCAACCCGTCGGCATCGGCCAACTTCACGTTGAAGGAACTGTCCCCGAGTAGCTCCACGAACTCCATCGTCCGTGCATCTGCAGTGCCATTCAGGGCTGCCCAAGTCAGGTCTCTCCAGCCGCCGGCAGCCGACTCATCCATCAGGTTCAGTTGCCGCCCCGCCACTGTCACCTGCGTGCCGCGTTCGCTGCCGGCAGCCAGACGGCCTGCCACCGTCTCCACCACTTGGCTCGCGACGGTGCGCCCGAACCGCGCCAGCCACGCCTTCGCCACCGCAGGGTCGTCGTCCACGATCGTTCCCGTGGCCTCGGAATCCTCCAGAGTCGCGTTGCTCGGATCGCTCAGCACCATCAGGAACGACTCATCGGCCTCGTCCAGCAGGTCGTCCATGACCGGTACCGTGATCGTCACGCTGGTCTGGCCCGGTGCGAACACCAGCGTGCCCCGCTGTGCCTGGTAGTCTTCGCCCGCCGTCGCCGTCATGTCTTCCTGCGTACAACCAACCGACACCTCGTGCCCGCTTGCGGCCGCCAGCATCGCCGTGAACTCGATCTTGCCCCCGCTCTCCAGCGCTCTGACGTCGGCAATTGTCAGCGCAGGGGCGGCATCGTTGTCGGCGACGGTAACGGTGACCCTTGCCGGGCTGCCGAGGACGTACCCGATGCCGGTCGCCAGCGTCGCCGAAACCGCACCGTCCGGTTCGTCGGTGTTGTCGTCCGCCGTCGCTATCGCCAGAGTCGCCGTAACCTTTCCCGACGCAAACGTCACGTCGGTCGGTGCCGCGCCGGCAACGACACCGCCCTGGTCGGCGATGTCCACCGCTACCGTCAACGCCGCCACGGCGGTGCCGGAGCGGGTCACGATGAAGCTCGCCTCGCTGCCTTCCACTACTTCCTCCGCCGCGGGCGTGATCGACACGGTCGGCAGATGCGGCGGAGATGGCTCCGCATTGCTGATCTCGACGACGGCCTCCGCCGCCGCGATGTTCGGATCCCCCGGGGTGCCGACCATTTTCAGCCGCTCGGTTCCCTCCGGCACCCCATCGTCCACCGGCTCCAGCGTAAAGCTGTTGCTGGCCGTCGCCTGCCCGGCTGCGTACGTAAGCATAAAGTCAGTAACCGCCGCGAAGTCGGCACCCACCGTCGCCGTGTCTCCGCTCACCGATACCTCCACCTCCACCGCTGCCGCCGGCGCCGGCTGCAGCGTACCCATCACGGTGATCAATTGGCTTGCCACGTCTTCCGCCACCACTGACGGCTCCACCGCCAGTGTCAGCACGCTCTTGATCACCGGCGTTGAATCCTCTACTTGCACCGTCACGCTGCCGGCCACCCCGTCGTAGTCCGCGCCTCCCGCCTCGAGCGTCACCGTCGCCACCGGCGGCGAAACCGCATCTTCGTCCGATTCCGCGGTCACCGATACCGTCTGTTCCTGGTTCCAGGTTCCGGCGGTGAACGTCAAAACTGCTTCGTCGATGCTGAACGGCGCCGAGGGTGGTACCGTCACGGTGACCTCTACCGGGGCCGTCGGCTCGCTGGTCAGCACCACCGTGTAGGCCTCCTGGCTGCCCTCCGCCACCGTCAGCGCCGTCGGGCTCACCTCGATCCCGCGCGTGTCGTCGTCGGTGATCGTCAGTGTGGCCGCCGTCACCGTGAAACCGTCGGAGCTGCCGACCACCGAGACGGCCTCATCCTCTTCGTCCACCTTGTCGTCCTCCGGTGAGAAGCTGAACGTAACGGTGCCGGAACTGGCCCGCGCTCCTATGGTCAGGTTTAAGCTGCTCACCGCCATGAAGTCACTCGCCGCCGCGCTGTCCCCCGATACCGCGATCGTCACTTCGGTTTCGGCGGCCGCCGGTGCGTGGTTCAGACTCGCCGTCAGCTCCACCTCCGTGGCGGCCGCGGCCTCCCCCACCGCTTGCGGATTCACGGCAAGGGCGATCGCCGTCGATGGCGTCTCGTCGTCGGTCACCGTCACCGCCACTGCGTCAGCCGGCTCCGATGCGTAGTCTCCGCCGTCCACGTCATGCGTCACACTCGCCATGATCGCCTGGGCCACCGTGTCGTCGTCGGCCGCTACCGTCACCGCCTGTGTCTCGCCCCAGTTGTGTTGCGTGAACGTCAACGTTGCCGGACCCGTGCTCACTTCCGGGCTGCCGCTGACGCTCGGCGTTACCGTTACCTTGCCCGTCGGCTTGGTGGCCAGTACCACCGTGTAGGTTCGCGCATCGCCCTCGGGCACCGTCAGCGCCGTTGGTGTGACCGTGATCCCGCGCGTATCGTTGTCCTCAATGGTTACCGTTGAAAGGCACCGGTCGCCGAATGGGGAAGCGCACCGCTTGCCATCCGGCATAGCGAAGCCAAGCCACTGCGGACTACCCGGCATCGGCATCAGCAACACGCTGAGGCGCTCGTCCGGCTCGTCGATCGCGTCGTCGTGGATCAACATTTCGTCGAATATGTTACGTGCCGTGTAGTGATCCCCCTCCTCATTCCATGATCCAGATGTGATCCCCTTTGTTTCGGAGAGTGGCTTGTAGTCGTCCGGGGACGTGGCTTCATCCGCCTCACTGCTCAAGGAGAACCACAATGAGCGGTTTGGCGGGGGCACTCCGGTGGCGGTCGTCAAGATCATCGTAAATTGCGCCGCGCCATGGTCCTCCGGAAACCGGTACTCGCTACTCTCGATTTGGGCGATTACCGCCCATTCTACGTACCGCATCGCCACGCTCGCCGTAGCGGCGGCTCCTGTGTAGCCGTCGCCTTCCCCGACCTCTGCCGTCAGCGTCCCGTCTTCCCTGGCCGTGCGGGTGAATTCCGTCTGCGCAATTTCCAGCGACGCCGATGTCGCGCCTGCCGCAATCGTCACCGTGCGCGACAGCGCGCCGGCGGGCAGGAAGCTCCGGTCCTGGGTCAGGATCAGCGGCACCTCCGCAGCCGCCAACGTGGGCCCGGTGCGGCTTACCGTGAAGCTGGGGTCGGCCAGCGCGAACATGTCGCGGTCCAGGTTATAGACCACTTCGTTCACGTCGGCGGCGATGGTCACCACCGGCTGGCCGTCGTCCGCCGTCTCGGACTCTGCCGCGACCGGGTGCCCCGGGAGGGTCACGAGGGCTGACAACAACACCGCGCCCACCCAGGGCGGCACCGTCGGCCACTGCAATCTGCTCTCGTGTGCGCCGGTCGCAATCGCCCGCTGTGTGGAAGCGTAGTGTAACGAACGTTCCAGAACGGGGCAAATGAACCAAGTCCCGGATCGGGTAGCCATGCGTGGAAGAATCGACCGGTGTTATGTGGCTGTCAACGGCAGACCGTGCACTTGGTGCTGTTGATGCGCATTTCAGGAATTTCCGACCCATACACGGCAGCGGCGGCCATCTGCCCCGCGACGGTCAGAACGGCTGCGGTCCGAGAGTGGTGTGGTCTTCCGGGACGGTGCGCGGGCGGTCACCGATCACCCGGTAGCCCGGCAGCCGGTTCGGCAGACAAGGCAGGGCAGCCGTGAGAAAATGCCGGCGTGCGCTTCCGTTGCCACGCAGTATCCCTTCGCTGCGAAGCCGTCGAGCCAGGTCTCTTTTACCGCCCTGCTGGCGTTACCGTACGTTCGTTCCGCCTACCGATCGCTCACTCCGCGCACGTTCCGCCGCGAACTGACCCGGCTCACCGACCTCGGCTTCATCCGCTTCACGGCCAACGTTTACGGAAACGGCCGCCCGCACCTACGACCGGCTCCGCCGGGCGTAGCCGCGCCGGGGCCGGATGGACCTTCGCATCGCCGCTATCGCCATGGCATCCGATGCGATTCTGGTCACCCGCAACCTCCGCGACTTCAATGGGATAGATGGGCTCACCATCGTGGATTGGAGTACCGGATGACTCTCCGCAAGCGAACTCAGTCGTTGGCACCCGAGACCGCGAGAGTGTCTCGCGTTGCTTCATTTGTCCATTTGTCCCTGCACGAGTCTGATAATATCGCCGGCGTGAAGTTGGAAGATCTGCAAGCCACTGCCGCCGTACGCGGCATCCTGACCGATGGCTTGGTTACGGTGGTCGACAGGGAGGAGATGGGATGAGAGCTGGGATTGCGGGGAGCGGGTTTGCGGCGGAGTTTCATTTGGCGGGGCTGAAGGGGTGCACCGGGCTGGGGGTGCGGCCGGCGGCGGTGTACTCGCCGCACGCCGGGCGGCGGGAAGCGTTTGCGGCGCGGCACGGGCTGGCCGCAGCCGCGAGTTTGGAGGAGCTGCTTGGCCAGGTGGACGCCGTGCACGTGTGCGCGCCGCCGGCTACCCACGAGAAGATTGCCTGCGCGGCGCTGGCAGCGGGGGTGCACGTGATTGTGGAGAAGCCGTTCACCGGCTGCTTTGCGGAGGCGGATACGCCGCGGGCGGAGATGGAGGCCGCGGCGGTGGCGAGCGCGCGGCGCATGCTGGCGGCGGAGCGGGCCGGTTCGGCCACGCTCGGGTACGCCGAGAACTGGGTATTCGCGCCGGCGGTGCAGAAGGAGGCGGAGATCGTGCGCAAGAGCCGTGCGCAGATCCTGCGCATGGCCGGCGAAGAGTCGCACTCCGGTTCCCACTCGCCGACGTACGGCATCTGGCGCCACTCCGGCGGCGGCTCGCTGGTGGGCAAGGCGTGCCACCCCCTGACCGCGATCCTGTTTCTGAAGGAGGAGGAGGGGCGCGCCAACGGCGGGGCGCCGATCCGCCCGGCCACGGTGAGCGCGCGCGTGCACGCCCTGACCCGCCTGCCCGGCTACCGCGACGCCGGACACCTGCGCGCCGACTACGAGGACATTGAGGACTGCGGCTCGCTGCACGTCACCTTCGCCGACGGCACCGTGGCCGACGTGTTCGCTTCCGAGATCGTGCTCGGCGGCGTGTACAACTGGCTGGAGGTGTTCGCCAACAACCACCGCACGCGCTGTAACCTGAACCCAATCGACGCGCTGCACACCTACAATCCGGTCGAGGAGCAGCTCGAAGACGTGTACGTGGTGGAGAAGATCGGCACCAAGCAGGGCTGGTCGCAGCCGGCGCCGGACGAGGACTGGATGCACGGCTACCCGCAGGAGCTGGCCCACTTCTACGAGTGCTTCGCCAACGGCAACGCGCCGCAGTGCGGCGCCGAACTCGGCTTCGTAACCACCGCCGTCCTGTACGCCGCCTACCGCTCCGCCGAGCAGGGCGGTGCCGAGGTACCGGTGGCGGAACTGGCGCCCGCTCCGTGAGCGTCCGGCCGGGCGCGCGGCCGGTTGCCTTGTTCGTCAGTCGGTAACGTTCTCGGCCAGATAGGCGTCTCCCGCTTCGGCGGCCAGCGTACACGCCTCCGGAAAGCTCACGTTGCCGTGGAACGCGTCCACCAGAACCTGGTGCGCGTAATGGTTCCAACCCGGCAAGGGTGCGACGGGGTACGGCTTGGCATGCGGCAGCTCGTCCAGGTGCACCTGCGCGTCCAGCGCATCCCCGAAGCTGTCCACCCAGGGTTGTTGCGTACCCGCGCGGCTGGAGATTACCGCTCCCGTGGAGGACTGCGTGACGTGGGCCTCGTGCGACCCGAGATACCTGACGAGCTGCCAGGCATCCTCCGGGTTCTCGGTGTCCGCCGCGATCACGTAGGAGAGTCCATGTATGATGTTCGAGCGTTGCGTCCCAGCGGGCAGCGGTGCGACGTTCACGGGGAAATCCACGTCCGCCCAGAACCGCGCCATCCACGACCCGGCGTACATCATCGCCACGCGCTGAGCGAAGAACAGGTTGCCCGCACCGGTCTCGTCGAGCGTCGTCTGGTCGGGCGAGACGCCTTCCTCGTGGAAGCTGTACAGAAACTGCAGCGCCGCGCACGCTTCCGGCGTCCCATAGAGTACGTGCATGCCGTCGTCGGAGAGCACCTGTCCGCCGTTCTGGCCGATCAGGTCGAACACCACCGTCTGCGCCGACAGGGTGGCCGCGAAGCCCCACACATCTTCGGTGGTGAGTGCTCGGGCAGCGGCTTTCAGATCGTCCCATTTCCAGGTGTCGTCCGGGTAGTCCAGCCCCGCCGCGTCGAACAGGTCGACGTTGTAGTACAGCCCGATCGTGTCGAAGTCCTTGGGAAGTCCGTACAGCATGCCGTCATGGGTATGCAGGTCGATGAGCGTCTCGGGATACGGTGACAGGTCGAGCGAATCTCGTTCGACGAGGGGCTGGACAGGGAGAAGGGCACCGCTGCCGGCATACAGCGGCAGGGTCGGCCCGTTCATCCACATCACGTCGTATGGCCGCCCGTCCGCCACGGCGGCCCGCATCGCCGACCAGTAGTCCGCGGCTACCTCCACGATGACGGTGACGTACGGAACCCGGGCTGAGTACTCGGCAACCAGTTGCTGCTGCATCGCAAGCTGGTTCGCGTCCCAGATCGCGAGCCGCAACTCGGTGTTCTCTACCAGCTCTTCCAACGGCGCGGCAAGGAGCAGCGTAGCCGGGTGCAACAGCACCGCCAGCGCGAGCATCGTAGTCTTGTTCATGGTAACCTCCATTTGCTCGTCAGTTGATCGCAGACCGATCGGGACCACGATACATGAAACACCGGAAAGGCCTGAGCGCCGAGAAAACACTGCCTCCTCCATACGCATGCCGGCCGCCCGTCGCGCGGTGAGGCACCTGAGGAACCCGCTTCCGGACGAGGCGGCGCCATGGGCGCCGTGACAATAGAGCCGGAGGCGGACGGTGGCGGCAGCCGCCGTGAGTGCGGGCACCTCGGGTTTATTCTCAACGCGACCTACGAAGCCGACCCTGGCGGCGGCCGCGCCGTGGTGCACGTGTACGGCCGGCTTGCCGACGGACGCCCGTTCCTGGTGCGCGACCGCCGCCCGGAGCCCTACTTCTACATCGAGAGCAGTGCCGCCGATCAGGCGCGCGCACTTGGCGTCCACGACCTCGATGCCACCGACCGCCGCACCCTGCACGGCGCACCGGTGCACTGCGTGCGGCTGCACCATCCCGGCGACACGCCCGCCGTCCGCACCCGGCTGCACCACGCCGGAATACCCACCTACGAGGCGGACGTGCGCTTCGCCTACCGCTACCTGATCGACCGCGGCATCAAGAGCGCCATGCGCATCCACGGCGCCGCGCGCCGGCTGGAAGACGCGCCGCCGGAGCCACCGCCGGGTGCTGAGCGGCGGACCGGTGAGGGCGCGGGACAGGAGTCCTGGCTGCCTGGGAAGTGGCTGGCCAATCCGCCGGCGAGCCAGGAGGCGGGCCGCCAGCCCGAGTCGCAGGCCCAGCCACCCGGCGCGTTGCCGGGTGCGCCGCCCGCCGGGGATGGGTTGCAGCGACGCCCGGAGTTGGAGCGGCCGCAGTCCGCCGGGTTGCCGGATGCCCCGCCGGCGCCCGCCGAGTGGCCGCACCCGCCGCGTGAGACGGTGGTGTTCGATGAACCGGAGGTGGAGCCGGCGCGCTGGGTGCCGGAGCTGACCACCCTGTCGCTGGACATCGAGACCGACCCGAAGGGGCAGCGGCTGCTGTCGGTGGCGCTGTGGGGGGGCAGGGCCCGCGAGGCCGGCCCGAGGGGGCGGGGGCGGCTGTGGGTGGCGCGGGGGGGGGGGGGCGCACGCGGTGTGCTGCTGCTGTGCCCCGACGCCGCGGCGCGTTCGGCGTGTCCCGCCGCTGCCATCCCCTGCGACAGCGAAGCGGAGCTGTTGACCGTGCTCTGCAGGCGGGTGCGTGCGCTCGACCCGGACGTGGTGACCGGCTGGAATATTATCGATTTCGACGTGCCGGTGCTGATCCGGCGGGCGGCGGAGCTGCGCGTGCCGCTGGAGCTGGGCCGTGCGCCGGGCGAGGTGCGGCAACGCGGTGAGTCACGCAAGCGCGGCGGTGCCGGCAACGGTACCCGGCGGCGCCGGTTCAGCGACTCGATCTTCATCCCGGGGCGGGTGGTGCTGGACGGCATCCGCCTGCTGCGCGCGGTGTCCTACCGCCTGGACAGCTACTCGCTGGAGAACGCGGCGCGGGAGATTCTCGGCGAGGGAAAGACGCTTGGCGGCGTCGACCACGTGGCGCAGATCATGTACACCTTCCGCCGCGAGCCCGAGCGATTCGTTGAGTACAACCTGACCGACGCGCGCCTGGTGCTCGACATCCTGGACAAGCTCGGGCTGGTGCCGTTCACCGCCGAGCGCAGCGCGCTGACCGGGATGCCGCCCGACCGCGTCGGCTCCTCCATCGCCGCGTTCGACTTTCTCTACCTGTCGCGGCTGCATGCCCACGGCGTGGTGGCGGCGACGGTGGGCGCCGAGCGGCGCGGCGGCACCGGTGAAGGCACCGGGCACGGCAACGGCACCGAACCGGAGCCGATGCATGGCGGCCACATTCTCAAGCCGCGCCCCGGGCTGCACGAGGATGTGCTGGTATTCGACTTCAAGAGCCTGTACCCGAGCATCATACGCACCTTCCAGATCGATCCGCTCGGGCTGATCCGGGTGCAGAGCGCGGTACATAGAAGCGCCGGCGACGAGGTGATCGAGGCGCCCAACGGGGCGCGCTTCCGGCGCCGGCACGGCATCCTGACCGAGCTGCTCGACGAGCTGTTCAGCAGCCGCGAGAAGGCCAAGGCGGCCGGCAACACGATCGCCAGCAACGCCATCAAGGTGCTGATGAACTCGTTCTACGGCGTGCTCGGCACCAGCGCGTGCCGCTTCTCCCACCCGCTGCTGGCCAATGCCATCACCAGCTTCGGCAAGCACTTCCTGCTGTGGGCGAAGGGCTGGATGGAGCGGTGCGGCCTGACCGTGCTGTACGGCGATACGGACAGCCTGTTCGTGGCCGGCAGCGGCGCCACCGGCGGCCCGTCCCTGGCGCAGCGTCTGAATGCCGATCTCGCCGCCTACGTGGCCGCCACCTGGCGGGTGCGGAGCTACCTGGAGATGGAGTTCGAGACCTGCTACGAGCGGCTGCTGCTGCCGAGCGTGCGCGGCGGCGGGCGCGGCGCCACCAAGCGGTACGTCGGGCTGACCGGCGGCAAGCTGCAGTTCACCGGCATGGAGGTGGTGCGCCGCGACTGGACGGCGCTCGCCCACGAGGTGCAGCGCGAACTGTACCGGCGCCTGTTCGCCGACGAGCCGGTGGAGGAGTACCTGCGCGCGGTGATCGGCGAGGTAACCGCCGGGAGGCGCGATGCGCAGCTCGTCTACCACAAGTCGCTGCGCAAGGACGCGGACGACTACCGCGCCCGGGCGCCGCACGTGGTGGCCGCCCGCAAGCTCGCCGCGTCCCGGCCCGGCGAGCCGTTATCGTTGCGTGGCATCATCGATTACGTGATTACCGTGGAAGGTCCGGAACCGGCTGCCGAGCGGCGCAACTGCATCGACTACGAGCACTACGTCGAGCGCCAGATCCGCCCGGTGGCAGAGCCGGTGCTCGCCATCAGCCGCCGCGACTTCGGTGAGGTGCGCCGCAACGAACGCCAGCTCGAACTGTTCTGACTCAGCCCCGAACTGCTATCCCAGGCGCACGGTGCGGCCGGTGCGGGCGGACTCGGCGGCGGCGGCCATGATGCGCAGGGTGGCGATGGCGTCGGTATTGGCAAGCATGGGCGCGGCGCCGTCGAGCACGCAGTCGTGGAAGTGGTCGAGGGCAGGGGTGAAGGCGCGCACGCCGTTGTTCAGGGTGACCCGCTCGGTGGCCCGCGGGGTGGTGAGGGTATAGGCGCTCTCCTCGTAAGGGTGGGTGGGCTGCTCGATGTGCAGGGAGCCGCCGGAGCCGGCCAGGTGCGCGCCGCGCACCGGCGCCGCGTCGAAGGCGCCGAACAGGGTGGCCACCACGGTGTCCGGGAACTCCAGCAGCAGGCCGATGCGGCTGTCGACGCCGCCTTCCCGGGTTTCCCGCCAGGTCGCGGCGACGCGGACCGGCTCGGCTCCGGCCGCCCAGCGCGCCACCTCGATCAGGTAGCAGCCGATGTCGGCCAGCGCGCCGCCGCCCAGCTCCGGCAGCCAGCGGATGTTGCCGGCGGGCACCGGCGCGCCCATGTGCACGGCGACGTGGCGCAGGTCGCCGATCGCGCCGGCATCGAGCAGGCGGCGCAGGCGCAGTGTCTGCGGGTGGTAGCGGAACACCATCGCCTCCATAAGCACCACGCCGTGGCGCGCGGCGGCGTCCACCATGCGCTGCGCCCCCTCCCGGCTGGTGGCCAGCGGCTTCTCGCAGAACACGTGCTTGCCGTGCTCCATGGCCCGGATCGCCCACTCCTCGTGCATGGAGTTGGGCAGCGGCACGTATACTGCGTCGACGCGGTCGCTCCACAGCAGGTCGTCGTAGCTGGCGAACACCTCCGGGATCTCCAGGTCGCCGGCAAATGCCGCCGCCCGCTCGCGGTCGCGGCTCGCCACCCCGGTCAGCTCGCCGCGCGCGGTGGCGCGCAGCGCGGGGGCAAACACCCAGCGCCCGATCTGCGCGGTGCTGACAATTCCCCACCGCACCTTGCCGCCCCACCGCACCTTGTCCGATTTCACTTGCTTCATCACCGGCTCGCCGCTCCTCCACTGTGCTGCGTCGACTCTCGTGCCGCGGCCCGCGTCCACGGTACAATCGCGCGCCATGAGAATTGTACGCTACGCCAAGGGTGAAACGGTCGGCTACGGCTGTCAACGAGAAGATGGATCGATCGTCGCAATCAACGGCGACCCGCTCGCCGGCAGCGGCCCGCTCGGCCCCGGCGGCGTCGGCGCCTGGTCGGTGACCCGCCGCACCATCAGCCCTGCCGGCCCCCCCGCCGCCTCATCACCCGCGCGCGCCTGCTGGCCCCGGTGGCGCCGCCGGCGGTGGTCTGCATCGGCCTCAACTACCGCCGCCACGCCGAGGAGTCGGGCGCCGCCATTCCCGACCACCCGGTGGTATTCATGAAGATGCCGTCGTCGATCCAGCATCCGGGCGGCCCGATCGTACTGCCGCGCACCTTGCGCAGCGACAAGGTCGACTACGAGTGCGAACTGGCGGTGGTAATCGGGCGGCGCTGCCGCAACGTGTCCCGCCGGGTGGCGCTCGACTACGTGCTCGGCTACACCTGCGGCAACGACGTCAGCGCCCGCGACTGGCAGAACGAATGGGGCGGCGGGCAGTGGTGCCGCGGCAAGACGTTCGACACCTTCTGTCCGCTCGGGCCGGCGCTGGTCACCACGGACGAGATCCGCAACCCCAACGCGCTGCGCATCCGCACCGTGATCAACGGCGAGACGCTGCAGGACTGGAACACCAGCGACATGATCTTCGACGTGCCGGCGCTGATCTCCTTCCTGAGCGGCAGCACCACCCTGGAGCCGGGCACGGTGATCATGACCGGCACCCCGCACGGTGTCGGCGGGGCACGCAAACCGCCGCGCTTCCTGCAGCCCGGCGACCAGGTGACCGTGGATATCGAACACATCGGTGCCCTCACCAACCCCGTGGTCGCCGAGGAGTGAGCCGGCTACGCACCTGGGCAAGCCCATCGGCCGGTCGCCACGATACCACGGCGATGCGCCTCACTCTCGTGCGGCGTGGTCACCGTGCGGTGCCCGGTCACGTCAGGTGTTGAACATCTCTTCCACCCGCGAAATTGACTCGGTCTTGGCCACCATGGTGAGCTTGTCGCCGTCGCGCAGGGTGTAGTTGCTGCGCGGCACGATGTGCGAGCCATTGCGGGTTACCGCCACGATCAGGGAGTTGTCCGGCATGCGCACGTCGCGCACCTCGCGCCCCACGAAGCCGCGCGATCCGTCGAGCGTCGATTCGATTACCTCGGCGAGGCCGCCGAAGATGCTGTGCACGCTTTTCACCTTGCCGCGCCGGATGAACTTGAGGATGGTATTCACCACGCTGTACTTGGGGCTGATGATCACGTCCGCGCCGAGGCGCGACGCCACGGTCAGGTAGTTGAACTTGTTGACCAGGGCGATGGAGCGCTTGATGCCGAGCGTCTTGGCGTAGATCGCCACCAGGATGTTGAGTTCCGGGTTGTCGGTGGTAGTGATGATCAGGTCGGATCCGGCGAGCGCCTCCTCCTCGAAGAAGCCCTCTTCCGACACGTCGCTGTTGATTACCACGGCGTCCGGGAATTGCTCGGCGAGGCGTTTGCAGTTGTCGTAGTTGGCGTCGACGATCTTCAGGCGCTTGTTGTGGCGGCGCAGGTAGTCGAGCAGGCGGCGCGGGCGCGATCGGATGCCGTTGCTGCTGAAGCCGCGCCGCGTGAGCGAGCCGGCAACGAAGCTGCCGACCCGGCCACCGCCGATCAGCAGCACCCGGTTCAGGTCCACGCGCGGGCGGCCGGCAATCACGAACACCTCCTCCAGGGTGTGCTCGGCCGCGACCAGGTAGAGTTCGTCGCCCGACTCCACGACGGTGTCGCCGCGCGGCACGAAGAAGTCCTCGCCGCGGGAGATGCCGGCGACCAGGAAGTCGGCATCCAGCGACTGCTTGATCTCCGCGATGCTCTGCTTGGCGAACAGCGTCCGGTTGTCGACCAGGAAGTTGCGCATCTGCAGGTCGGTGCGCTCGAATGTCATCACGTCGCTGGTGGCGCCCTGCTCGACCGACTTGACGATTGCCTGCGCGGCCTCGATTTCGGGATTGACGAAGTAGTCGACGTCCATCAGCGAGTGGCCGGACAGGTTGGAGTTGGCGTAGTCGGGGTTGCGCACGCGGGCGATCTTGCACGGCACCCCGAACTCACTGGCCACCAGCCCGCAGGAGACGATGTTCAATTCGTCGCTGTCGGTGACGCTGATGAAAAAATCGGCGGCCTCGATGCCGGCTTCGCGCAACGCCGGCAGCCGGTTGCCGGAGTCGTTGATCACCATGCAGTCGAGGTGGTTCACCGCGTACTTGGCGGTCTCCGGGTCGCGCTCGATCAGGACGACGTTCTTGTTGTCAGCGATCAGGTGACGCGCCACCTGGAACCCGGTGGTGCCGGCACCCGCGATGACGACCTTCTCAGCCATCCGCTCCAATATGGACGCTGCACGCGCTGCCGGCAACAGGCAGAAGCCGCCGCCGCAGACCACGTGGTACTGGCCATTTTTGCCGCTCCGTGGTGCAATCGGCAGCCATGAAGATCACTTTCATCGGGGCAGGCTCCACCGTGTTCGTGAAGAACATCATCGGCGACTGCATGCTCACCGAACCGCTGCGCGACGCCACCGTGGCGCTGTATGACATCAATTCGCAGCGGCTGCAGGAATCCAAGGCGATGCTGGACACGCTGAACGGCAACATCAACGGAGGGCGCGCCGCCATCGAGACCTGGCTGGGCACGGAACAGCGCAGGGAGGCGCTGCGCGGCGCCGACTTCGTGGTCAACGCGATCCAGGTGGGCGGCTACGAGCCGAGCACGGTAATCGACTTCCAGGTGCCCAAGAAGTACGGGCTGCGCCAGACCATCGCCGACACGCTCGGCATCGGCGGCATCTTCCGGGCCCTGCGCACCATCCCGGTGATGCTCGACTTCGCACGCGACATGGAGGAGGTGGCGCCGGACGCGTGGCTGCTGAACTACACCAACCCGATGGCGATGGTGATGGGCGCGGTGCTGCACGCCACCGGCGTGCGCGCGGTGGGGTTGTGCCACTCGGTGCAGGCGTGCGTGCCGAGGTTGCTCGAGCGGCTGGCCATGGAGCACGATGCGGCGGACACCAAGTGGCAGATTGCCGGCATCAACCACCAGGCGTGGCTGCTGGAGCTGAAGGCGGCCGGCGCCGACCTGTACCCGGAGGTGAAGCGGCGCGCTGCCGAGATGAACTGCGCGGCGCGCGCCGGCGGGGGCAAGCACGATGACATGATCCGCTTCGAGATGATGCGCCACTTCGGGTATTACGTGACCGAGTCGTCCGAGCACAGCGCCGAGTACTTCCCGTACTGGATCAAGAGCACCCACCCGGAGCTGATCGAGGAGTTCAACATCCCGCTCGACGAGTATATCCGCCGCTGCATCCGGCAGATCGAGCGCTGGCGCACGCAGAGCGCCACCATGGTCGGCAACCCCGGCCTGGGCCACGAGCGCTCGGTGGAGTACGGTTCGCGCATCATGGAGGCGATCGTCACCGACACCCCGTACCGGATTCACGGCAACGTCCTCAACGACGGCTTCATTGGCAACCTGCCGGCGGCGGCGTGCGTGGAGGTGCCGTCGCTGGTGGACCGCAACGGCGTGCAGGGCTGCGTGGTGGGCGATCTGCCGGAGCCGTGCGCGGCGCTGAACCGCACCAACGTCAATGTGCAGTTGCTCACCGTGGAGGCGGCGCTGGAGCGGCGCCGCGACCGCATCTACCAGGCGGCGATGCTCGACCCGCACACCGCGTCCGAGCTGTCGCTGGACCAGATCGCGAGCATGTGCGACGAGCTGATCGAGGCGCACGGCGACCTGCTGCCGGCATACCGGGGCAACGGTGTCTAGCCGCCGAGGCGCCGCGATGGGCGGCCGGCGTGGCGTATTGGGGGGCCGCTGACATGGCGGGCCTTCTGCTTGGCTACGACCTTGGCAGCTCCGCCATCAAGGCGGCGCTGGTCGATATCGACAGCGGCCGGCTGGTTGCCGCCGCCACGTCGCCGGCCGGTACCGAGCTGGCAATGGCCGCGCCGCGGCCGGGCTGGGCGGAGCAGGATCCCGACTTGTGGTGGCGGCACCTGGTGGCGGCCACCGCGCGGCTTGGCGATGCTCTGCGCGGCACCGGCGGGAGCCTGGCCGACGTGCGGGCGGTCGGCATCGCCTACCAGATGCACGGCCTGGTGCTGACCGACGCCGCCGGCGCGGTGCTGCGCCCGGCGATCATCTGGTGCGACAGCCGCGCGGTGGAAATCGGCGACCGGGCGTTCGCCGAGCTGGGTGCGGAGCAGGCCCTGAGCCGGCTGCTCAACTCGCCCGGCAACTTCACCGCCTCCAAGATGCGCTGGGTCATCGAGCACGAGCCGCGGTTAGCGGATGCGGCCGCGCACTTCCTGCTGCCGGGCGACTACATCGCCTGGCGCCTCACCGGCGAGTGGGCCACCACGCCGTCCGGCCTGTCGGAAGGCATCCTGTGGGACTTCTCGCGCTCGCAGCGCGCCGACTTCCTGCTCGACCATTACGGCATCGACGCCGGGTTGCTGCCGCCGGCGGTGCCCACCTTCTCGGCACAGGGCGCGCTGACCGCGGCGGCCGCCGCCGAGCTCGGCCTGCCGGCGGGCACGCCGCTTACCTACCGGGGCGGCGACCAGCCCAACAACGCGCTCTCTCTCGGCGTGCTCGACCCCGGCACCGTGGCCGCCACCGCCGGCACCTCCGGGGTGGTGTACGGCGTGGCCGACCGCGCCGACTACGACCCCGCCTCGCGCGTCAACACGTTCGTGCACGTCAACCACGAGGCGGGGCGGCCGCGCTACGGGGTACTGCTGTGCCTGAACGGCTGCGGCATCCTGAACAGCTGGCTGCGCCGCGCCTGCGCGGGGGAGCGCGACTACCCGGCCATGAACGCCGCGGGCGCGGAGGTGCCGGTGGGTGCGGACGGGGTAGTCGTGCTGCCGTTCGGCAACGGCGCCGAACGCATGCTCGGCAACCGCGATCCGGGCGCCTCCGTGCACGGCCTGCGCTTCAACAGCCATGACGAACGCCACCTGTTGCGCGCCGGCCAGGAGGGGGTGGCGTTCAGTCTTGCCTACGGCCTCGAGGTGATGCGCGAGGTGGGCGTGGACGCCGCCACGGTGCGCGCCGGCCGTGCCAACCTGTTCCTGAGCCCGCTGTTCCGGGAGGCGTTCGCGGCCACCACCGGCGCCGCCATCGAGCTGTACGACACCGACGGCGCCGAGGGCGCGGCGCGCGGCGCCGGCATCGGCGCCGGCATCCACGACTACGACACCGCGTTCACCACCTTGAACCGCGTGCTGACCGTAGCGCCGGATGAGGCTTTGCAGCCCGCCTACGCCGACGCCTACCGGCACTGGCGCCTCCACCTGGACGCCGCCCTGCGTGACGGGTAACCGCGTCGGTCACCGCCGCGTCCTGCCGGCATCGGTGTGATCGCCACCTATATCAATGCCGTCGCGGTGATCGCCGGCGCGCTGATCGGCCTGCTGCTGCGGCGGGCGATCGCCGACCGGTTTCGCGACGTGGTGACCAGCGGCATCGGCGTGATCACCCTGGTGCTCGGTTTCCGGCTCGGCTTCGAGTCGCAACAGATCGTCTACCTGGCGCTGTCGGTGGCGATCGGCGGCCTGCTCGGCGAGTGGTGGAAGATCGAGCAGGGCGTGACCGGGCTCGGCGCCGCCCTGCACCGGTTGCTGTGGCGGCGCGAAACTCAAGCGGAGGCCGCGGCCGACAGCCGGCGCGGGTTTGCGGTCGCTTTCCTGAACGCCTCGGTGCTGTTCTGCGTCGGCGCCATGACGCTGGTGGGCTCGTTCCGCGCCGGCGTCGACGGCGACTACGAACTGATCCTGACCAAGAGCGTGCTCGACGGCTTCATGGCGGTACTGCTGACCGCCGCGATGGGCATCGGGGTAGCCTTCGCCAGCCTGGTGATCTTGGTCTACCAGGGCGGCCTGACGCTGCTCAGCCGCGTGCTGCAGCCGCTGGTCTCCGCCGAGCTGATGGCCGAACTGAGCGCCGTGGGCGGCGTGCTGATCGTCATGATCGGCATCAACCTGCTCGGCCTGCGCCAACTCAAGACCGCCAACTTCCTGCCCGCCTTCGCCGTCATGGCGGCCCTGATGGCCGTGCACCCCCTCGCTTTCCTGTAACCGCCGTCAGCCGGCGACGTCGATGACGATCTTCAGGGCTTGGCGCTCGCCCTTGGCGAGGGAGGTCATCATGGCCGGCACCTCGTCGAGGGTGCAGTGGCCTTCGATGAAGCCGGACAGCTCGCGGTGCAGGCCGCCGAGCATTGCCACCGCATCGGTGAATGCGCGGCGGTCGAAGCCGTAGGTGCCGACCAGGGTCCACTCGTAGCTGATCATGTCCTGCACCGGCAGCGGCACCTCGTGGGCCAGGTTGCCGATCATCAGCACCGTGCCGCCCTCGGCAACCATGCGCACCGCGCTCACGAACGAGCCGGCGCTGCCCACGGCATCGACCACCACGTCCGGCGGTTCGCCGAGCGCCGCGGTCACCGCCGCGCGGGTATCGGCAACCGTGTCGCCGGCCGCGATCGGCACCGCCGTCGCCCCGAGCAGCGCCGCCCGCTGCGCCTTCGCGGCTATCGTGTCCAGAGAGGCGATCCGCTCGGCGCCGCGGGCGCGCGCCACCAGCACACCGGCCATGCCGATGGTGCCGGCGCCGAGAATCGCCACCCGGCGCGGCGCCACATTGCGCGCCTCCAGCCGGTGCCAGCCGTGCAGCACCACCCCGAGCGGCTCCGCCAGCAGGCCGATCTCGCTCGGCACACCGTCGGCGAGCGGAATCAGGTTGGCCGCCGGTACTGCCACATACTCCGCCATCGCCCCGCGCGTGCCCAGGTTCACGCCGATCAGCTGCTTGTTCAGGAACGACGGATCGCCCTCTTCGGGGCTTGGCGCGTGGTCGGCGATGATGTTGTACAGCGCCACCCGGGTGCCCGGCGCCGGCGCGCTCGCCCCCGGTCCGAGCCGCTCCACGGTGCCGCTCACCTCGTGCCCCATCACCATGCCGGGGGCGCGGCGCCCGCTCTCGCCGGTAAAGCCGTGCACGTCGCTGCCGCAGATGCCGACCGTGTCGACGCGCAGCAGCGCCTCGCCGTCGCCCGGCTCTGGGGCCGGCAGGTCGACCACGCTCATGTCCCAGGGACCGTTATAAAGAACCGCTTTCATCGCCGCGCAGCATACCACAAGCCCCGCGCGGCGCGGCGAGGCGCTTGGCGGGAACCTGCGAACGGCGTAGCCTTGGCGCTGGGATCATGCCGGAATTGCCCTCGGTAACCGTGTACGTGGAGCACCTGCGGCGCCGCACCGTGGACCGCACGCTGCAGAAGGTGCGCATCGCCAACCCGTTCGTGCTGCGCTCGGTCGATCCGCCCATCAGCGCGGCGCACGGGCGGCGGGTGCAGGCCGTGCACCGGCTCGGCAAGCGCATCGTGTTCACCCTGAGCGGCGACCTGTACCTGGTAATCCACCTGATGGTCGCCGGCCGCCTGCGCTGGCACGACGACAGCGCGGCGGCCAAGATTCCGCGCAAAGTCGGGCTGGCCGGCTTCGAGTTCGACTCCGGCACGCTCGTGCTCACCGAGGCCGGCAGCAAGCGGCGCGCCTCCGTGCACCTGGCGGCGGGCAGCGAGGGGCTTGCCGAGCACGAGCGCGGCGGCCTGGAGATCCTGGACGCCGATGCCGCGGCGTTCCGTGAGGCGCTGCTGCGCGAGAATCACACCCTCAAGCGCGCGCTGGCAGACCCGCGCCTGTTCTCGGGGGTAGGCAACGCATTCTCGGACGAGATATTGCACCGCGCCGGCCTGTCGCCGCTGCAGCTTACCGCCCGCATGGCCGGCGAACAGGTCGATACGCTGCACGCGGCATGCGTGGCCGTGCTCACCGAGTGGGTAGACCTGCTGCGCGCCGAGAGCGGCGGCAACTTCCCGAAGAAGGTGACCGCCTTCCACCCCAAGATGGCCGTGCACGGCAAGTACGGCCAGCCGTGCCCGGCGTGCGGCACCCCCGTGCAGCGCATCGTGTACGCCGCCAACGAGAGCAACTACTGTCCGCGCTGCCAGACCGGCGGCAAGCTGCTCGCCGACCGCGCCCTGTCCCGCCTGCTCAAGTCCGACTGGCCGCGCAGCGTCGACGAACTGGAAGACCTCCGCAAACCCCGCAGCGAAGATTGACGCCCCAACCGGGCCGGCTTACAGTCCATGGCTATCCCATCACTGACAAAGGCGGTCCCAGACATGAACGCACACGTCCACCAGCCCCCACCCGACGGCGTATTGCTGGAGCAGGAGGAGCGCATCCCGGTCGCCGGCCGCGCGCTCGAAGTGGCCGACCCACCCGCCGGCTACCGCCACCTCCCCGACCTGGGCATCATCGCGCTCGACCGCCTGGACGTGCGCCGGCTGCACGCCTTCCCGCCGCCGAACGACATGAGCGAGCCGGTCCGCGCCCTGAAAACCCCCGGAGGCGACCTGCTGGCAATTACCCAGTCCGGCTCCGGGCACATGATCAACAACCGCGACAAGATCAACGAGTTGCTCGCCTACCGGTCCGGCGACGGCGGCGCCACCTGGCACGGCCCGACCCACCCGTGGGAGGTTTCGTACAACCAGCATGGCTTCAACCCGCTGGTACCGCGCGGCAGCACGCAAATCGTCGCCTTCGGTACCGAGCCGACAGCGGAACTTTTTTTGCCCCCGCACGACGGCGGCGTCGGCATGCGACGGTCCGATGACGACGGCCACACCTGGAGCGAGACCGAGATTATCGATCCGGTCAACAGTCCGGGCTACCTTGGCGTCGGCCACATGCGCGGCTGCGAGATGGACTCGGGCGCCTGGCTGCTGCCCACCTACAGCGTGCGCCGCCGCACCAAAGGATGGCCGAACCGCACCGATACGCAGTACGTCCTGCGCAGCGAGGATCAGGGTGCGAGCTGGACACTGATCCCGGGGCCGCATCCGCACGGCTGGCAGACGCAACCGTGGCAGCGCACGCTCGAGGGCACCATCCTGTCGCCCGGCGGCAGCGCAGCGGTGATGTTCGCCCGCGTGCCGTCCGGGCGCATTTGGGAGCTGCGCAGCGCCGATGACGGGCGCACCTGGAGCGATCCCGAGCCGACGGTGCTGCGCCACCCGGACGCACCGCCCATGGTTTTCTGGCTCGGCGACGGCAGCACGATGGTGGCGCTGATCCACAACCAGGGCTCGGGAGACTGGCGCGGCCAGGCCGACCGGCGCGAGCTGTGGGCGTGCCTGTCACGCGATGAGGGCCGTTCGTGGAGCGAGCCTCGACTGCTGCTCGCCGACACCACCGTGCCGCGCGCGGCGCCGTCCACGCGCGACCCAAAGCGCCCGGTGGAACTGTCCTACGCCGACCTGGTGGTGGACGGCGACCGCCTGCACCTGTTCCTGGACCACCAGAAACGGCAGATCTTCCACATCATGCTGACCGAGGCGGACCTGAGCGCCGGCGCGACGGAGCAGGATCTCGGCGGCTGATCTCCTGCGCGCCGGGCCGCGCCCTCAACCCTTGACCGAGCCGATCAGCACGCCGCGGATGAAGTACTTCTGCGCGAATGGGTACAGGATCACGATCGGTCCGATGCTGATGAAGATCAGTGCGGCCTTCACGGTCTCCTCGGTCACCGCCGTGTCGGTTTCCAGGTCGACGTCGGTCATCGACATGATCTGGGCCTCCAGCAGTACGCGCCGCAGCAGCAGTTGCAGTACGATCTTGGTGTGGTCGGTGACGTAGATCAGCGCGTCGAACCAGGCGTTCCAGTGCATCACCGCACCCCACAGCGCCACCGTGGCGATGATCGGCTTGGACAGTGGCAGGATGATGCGCCACAGGATGGTGATCTCGTTGGCGCCGTCGATGTAGGCGGACTCCTCCAGGCTGTCGGGAATCGAGAACATGAAATTGCGCGCGATCAGCAGCGTGTAGGCCTGCACCAGCACCGGCCAGATCAGCGCCCAGCGGGAGTCGAGCAGGCCCACCGACCGCACCAGCAGGAAGCGCGGAATCAGCCCGCCGTTGAAGAACAGCGTGAACACCACCAGGAAGGTGAACGCGCGGATGAACGGCAGCCGGCGCTTGGAGATGGCGTACGCGGCGGCGATCGTCACCAGCGTGTTCAACAGCGTCCCTACAATGGTGCGAAACAGGGTGTTGGCGTAGGCGGTGCCGATGGCGGACTTCTGCAGCACGGTCTCGTAGGCGGTGATCGACCAGGCAACCGGCAGGAACTGGGCGCGGAACTCGCGCAGGTACACCGACTCGGGGGTGCTGAACGAGTCGACCAGCAGGAGCCAGAACGGGATCAGAACAACCGCCGAAACCAGGCACAGGACGGTGATGTTCACCGCATCGAACAGGCGCTCGCCGCGCGTGCGCAGCACGCTCAAAACCCGAACTCCCGGGCCACGCGCGTGAACCGGTTCACTACCAGCAGCAGGATCAGGCCAACCGTGTTGTTGAACAGGCCCACCGCCGCCGCATAGCTCCAGTCCTGCTGGATGATCCCCTTGCGGTAGGTGTAGGTCTCGATGATGTCGCCGGTGTCATAGATGGTGGGGTTCTGCAGGTTGAAGATCTGGTCGAATCCCACCTCCAGCAGGTTGCCGACGCGCAGCAGGAACACGATCACCATCACCGGATACAGCGACGGGACGGTGATGCTCATGGTGCGCTGCAAGCGGCCCGCGCCATCGATCTGGGCCGCCTCGTAGAGCTGTGGGTCGATGCCGGCCAGAGCCGCCAGGTAGATGATCGATCCCCAGCCGAAGGTCTGCCAGACGTAGCTGATCACCACCACCGCCACGAACCAGTCGGAGTCGGCCATGAAGTTGTGCGGGCGCCCGCCGGCCGCCTCGACCAGATGGTTGACGATGCCGAGCGACGGCGACAGCACCTCGTACACGATGCCGGCCAGCACCACCCACGAGATGAAGTGCGGCAGGTAGCTGATCGTCTGCACGCTTTTCTTGAGGCGTACGTTGATCAGCTCGTTGAGCAGGATGGCGAACAGGATAGGGGCCGGGAACCCGAACAGCAGCTTGAGCACGCTGATCACCACGGTGTTGCGCAGCACCTGCCAGAAGCGCGGCGACGCAAACATTGCGATGAAGTGTTCGAATCCGACCCACTCGCTGGCCCAGATGCCCTTGAGCAGCTTGAAGTCCTTGAAGGCGATCTGGATACCGTACATCGGGCCGTACTGGAACAGCACGAAGTAGGCCGCCGCCGGCAGCAGGAGCAGGTAGATCAGCTTGTAGCGGCACATCAGGCGCCAGCGCGCGCCCATGTCAATGCGGGCGCGCGCCGGTGCCTGCGACGCCGGTATCGCGTCGGGCGATTTCATGCGAGCGGTCCGGACGGGGGCCGCCTGGATTCTCACTCCATGATGGTTCCGTTCTGGATGAATTGCTTGGCGGCCTCGGTCATGCGCGCGCCGCCGTTGGCCATCCAGGATTCCACGTAGGCGTCCCACTCGGCGTCGATGTCGATCTGGCCGGAGATCGCCTTGACGTAGAACTGCACCTCGATGTCGCTCAGGTCGCCGCGCAGCTTGTTGACGTCGGCCGAGAACTCCACCCATGGGCCCTCGTCGACCAGCGAGGCGGCGACGCCGGCCTCCACCACGGTCGCCACTTCGCCGGCGATGTTGGTGCGCCACAGCTCGATCGGCCGGTAGTTGTGCATGGCGAACTTGTACATGCCGGCCTTGGCATACGCCTCGTTGTTGTGGAACTCGCCGATGCGGCGGATCTCGGTCGGTGACACCCGTTCGGCGTACTTGACCTCCGGATCGAAAATGCCCATCGGGCCGACGCGGCTGCGCCAGTGACGGTCGGGATCGGTCTCGATCCACTCCAGGATCTGCATGATCTTGACCACCTTTTCGTCGCTGGCGTCCTTGCCGAACAGGCCGACCAAGGTGGCGGCTCCGTAGGCGGAGGTGTGCGCACCCGCCGGCCCCTCAGGCTGCGGCAGGTAGATCATCGACACGTCCGGCATGGTCTTGCGGATCTCGTTGATCGGCGCGCCGGCGCGTTCGCGCAGCCAGGTCCAGTTGCGCTCCACCACGCCAAGCCGGTGATTGGCCCACTTGGCGGTCCAGGTGGCGCGGTCGACGGTGAAGCTCTCCGGGTCGATCAGGTCGTCCGCCCACCAGGCGGCGAGCACCTTGAGCGCCTCGCGGTAGCCGTCGCTGATCATCGACCAGTCGCCGTTCTGGTCCCAGGTGGCGATGCGCACGCCATGCGCGCCGAACACGTTCGGAAAGCTCGCCGAGGCCACGCCGAGTGACGCCAGCCCCTGCTGCGCCCAGCGCGCGTAGCCGTACTGGTCCTTGTTTCCGTTGCCGTCCGGGTCCTCGTTGCGCAGCCTGCGGATCAGGTCCTCGAAATCGGCGAGGGTCCAGGAGTCGGGCCGCTCGAAGCCGACCGCCGCCGCCCAGTCGTCGCGGATGCCGAGAATGTGGCCGGTGGCGTTGCCGGCGGACACGTTCGGAATCGCATACTGCACACCGTCCACCTGCGTCGACGGCCACGCCTTGCCGGTATCGTTGGTGTCCACGTAGCTCACGTAGACAGGCATGTGGGTGGACAGCCAGTCGCGCTCGATCGAGCGGATCACCCCGTCTTCGGCGAGCTGACGCAGGCTGGTGCCCGCCATGCCGCGCCGGATGTCGTAGGCAAAGTCGGGAACGTCGCCGGCCGCGATGCGCAGCGCGATCTGGTCCTGGTCGCTCCAGTCGATCGGCAACGGTTTCAGGTCGACACCCGGGAACTGGGCCTCGATCGCCTGTTCGATGATCGACCCCTCCTGCACCGGGTTGCCGGTCGGATTGACGCCGTGCCAACTGATTTCAAGCTGCCCCGGTGCCGCTGCCTCCGTCTCGCCGGCGGCATGGCCCGACATGGCCGCCGCCACCGCCACGATCACCGCTATCCAAATCCGCATAGCTCTCTCCTCCGTGCGCTGCCGCACTGGTCTGGCTGATATGGGTAACAAACGATACTGTGCCCCGCCCCGCCGGTTGTCAAGTTTGCGTCGCTACGTCCGCTACGCCCGCTGCGCCCGCTGCGCCGCTGCGCTCCGGGCCGGGCCGCGGCTGCGCGGAACGACTCGCCCAGCCGGCTCAGCTGAACAACCGTCGCAGCCAGCCGACCAGCCGAACCGCATCTGGCGCGTCACGACTCAGATCCCGGGCGCGGATTGCGGCGCCCATCATTCTCGGTGCCTCTCTCGTGGCCAGCCAGGAATGAACCTTGGCGCGCAATATCTTGCCGCTCGCTAACTTGCGGTCGGTGACGGGTATTCCGTCAACATATGCCTGCGACCGTGGCCACACCGGATCACTCTCCGGAATCATGCCGGCGACGAAGTCCTCGATTTCGCCGGGGGCTTCGTTATTCGGCATCAGCCAGACGCCAATTCGTGGGCTGCTCTTCTCGATGACGGTCCCGGAAGGATCGGGTGCTTGCGGAGCTTCGATGTTCACCCGACGCAGCCTGTCGGCCACAGCTTGCCAACGACTCCCTACATCCCCATCGGCGTCGACCAGAATGCCGAGGGCAGTGCGCCCGGGCGCCAGCACATCTGCCTCGATGGCGCTGAGCAGCTCGCTGACGGAGTTTCTACTAACAATCCCGAATTCCGGCATCGGCATGTTGCGTTGACGGAGATGCCGGATAACGTGCTCGTCGTCCTGACCCTCGACAACCAATAGACAAGGTGAAGTGTCCGGGTTGAGCAACAGTCAACGAACCTCGATGCCTTGCTCGGCGGCGGTCCGAAGTCCTTCCTTCGAATACTCGACAGCACGCAAGCCTCGATCATCCCGGTCGAGACGTACCAGCATCCCCTCGCCATCCTCAAACTCGGCTGCCGCGTAGGCAAACCCTCGAACGCAGTCCCAACTGTGCGTAGTCGCCAGCACCTGAACGTCGTTCGACTGCGCCGTCTGCAGAATCATCTTCCACAAATCGTACTGTACTGTGTGGTGAATTCCATTTTCAGCCTCGTCGATCAGCAGTATTCCGCCGCGGCTATTGGCAATTGCCAATGCAATACCGAATAGCCGTACCGCACCATCGCCGAGACTCTTCAATGGAACCGGTCGATCATACCCCGTGAGTCGGACCACGGTTCTTCGTCCGCCCCCATTCGGCCTGCCGTCTCCGACCAGCGCTACACCGGTCACAGTGCTCCCGGCTACCAGTTGAAGGGATGACACTGCTCGTTGTTCGGCATCAGTCAACGCAACCTTGTCCCAAAAACGAGCCAGCTCGCCTTCTCTCAAGACATCTGGCCCCAAATACTCGCAGGTCAACCGTGGTTCCGGTTCATCATTGTCGGGGAGGCGAAGAGATCGGCTGAACTCGTTGAGCCCGCCGCTCGGGATGAACCAACGGACCTGTGTCTTGCCTCGGAATGAGACCGAGAGCCCCGGTACCGGGTCGGCAAGATTGAGCAGAGTAGAACGAACCTTGGCGAGGGAGGTCATCTCGATCCGAAGTTGCTCTGGCAGGTACTCCCGGCCAATAAGAATCGTTGTGTCTTCACTGACCCGGCGGTGGAACAACGCTAGGGCATCGAGTTCACTCGTGCCATCGCCGTTGTCGTCGGAGCCAACATGGACTTCCCCGCGACTGCTCAGCAGATCGGAGAGCGCCGAGAAGCGGCCTCGAGCGGCGAACACGTGAACAGCTTCCAAGACGGTTGTTTTGCCGACGCCGTTCTTTCCGGCTAGCAGGGTCACGCGGCCGAGACGGGGGATCGTCAACTGGTCGATCCCACGGAATCCCTTGATGGTCAGGTCTGGAAGGTGAAGGGGATTGCTCATGGCGTGTTGCACCGTCGGGTGAGATTGTAGCACTTCGGATCGGGGGTGTCGGGAGCCTCCGTCATGGTGTCCTGGTGATGGCGCGGAGGATGTCGTGGGTGAGGGTGCAGACCATGGTGTAGGCGGGGTCGAACATGTTGCCGAGCTGGTAGCCGGCGGCCTGGCCGAGGATGATGTGGGCCAGGTGGCGGTCCAGGCCGTAGTCGTCGGCGAGCCAGCGCAGCATCTCGGTGGTGGCGTGCTGAACGCACTGGTCGAGCGGGCGCGCGTTGCCCAGGGTGGCGATGCAGTCCGGGGTGCGGGCACGCGGCCAGCCGATGGCGTGGTCCTTGAGCAGCTCGACGCGGAACACCACGTCGGCGGAGATCTCGATGCCGGTGCCGACGATCTCGCCGTCGCCCTGCACGGCATGCACGTCGCCGAGGGCGAACAGCGCACCGGGTTCGAACACCGGAAACATCGCGGTGACGCCGGCCTGGAAACCGTTCCAGTCCATGTTGCCGCCGTGGCGCTCGGAGGTGGCGGTGGAGATTGCCTGGTGCCGTTCCGGGGCCACGCCGAAGCAGCCGATCATCGGCGCCAGCGGTACGCGCCAGTGTGCCAGTTCCGGCACGCCCAGCGGTGCGGCTGTGCCGGCCTCGACGTCCACGTTCCAGTCGATGCTCTGCGGCAGGTCCGCCGGCAGGGTGGGGTGGCCGGGGTCGAGCACGTTGGCCGCTACCCAGGTCTTGGTGTAGCCGCGGGTGCGGTTGGGGAGGATCTGCTCCAGGTGCACAGCCAAGGTGTCGCCCGGCTCGGCGCCGGCCACCCGGAACGGGCCGGTCTGCGGGTTGCCGGCCGGCGTGACGGGGTTGTCGTTCGCATCGAAGCCGCCGGCGTCCACCGTGGTGGTGAACACCCGGTCACCGGATTCGATGGTGAGCACCGGATCGTGCGGGCCGAGTGTGGTGTGAAAGACGGTGGGAACGAATCGGTGATCTGCCATCGGTAGTCTCCTGTTGCTCTTTCCTGCGGGCTGTGTGGCGGCCCCAGGATAACCCGCCAAGCCGGGTTGCCGCTTGCCCTGGCGGATGTCGGGACTATGGGCTCAAGCCGAGCAGTCCGCCCACTTCCCATGCTCCGGAGATCGCGTAGTCCGGCGGCGGTTCGGTGATTTCCCAGTCACGCCCGTGGTGGATCCATGCGGTGAGCATGCCCAGGCGCCTCGCACCGCAGACATCAGCAACCGGCCGGTCACCGACGAACAGGGTGGAGGTTGGATCCGCACTGATCGCACCGAGGGCGTGCCGGAATATCGCCGGGTCGGGTTTGGCCGCGCCGATCTCTTCGGACACCACGATGGCGTCCACCAAGTCCGGCAAACCCCAGTGCTGCACCTTCGAGCGTTGTGATGCCGCCGTGCCGTTGGTCAACACCGCGGTAGCGAATCCTTCGCGGCGCAATCGCAGCAGCAGCGCGCGAGTACGGGGGTCGAACGCGGTGCATGGAGCCAGCTGCGTGCGGTGGCAATCGATTGCCGCGTCGATGCTGGCAAAGCAGCCGGGCCACCAACGCAGCAGGTTGCCGTAGATCTCATGCTTCGGCAGCCCATCCCGATCCCACGCCGCCATGCGCTCGACGAACTGTTCCTCGTCGGGCGGTCGCCCGGCCACCGGCAGCGTGCGGTACCAGTGCCCGCACATCCGGGCGAACCCGCCGGCCCGGTCTATCAGCGTGTCGTCCAGATCGAACAGTACTGCCGTGGTCTGACGTCCGCTCGGCATCTGTCTCATGATACAGCATGACGGAACGCCACCAATCGTTGCCGCCCGGAGCCGGTTGCGGACTCCCGGGCGGCGGTCTGAGGCCGTTCCGCTTATTTGGCCATGCTGGGAGTCACGCGGCCGGGCAGCGACAGGTCGCCGGAGGCGATGTCGTGTACCCCGGTGACGCACAGCAACGGGGCTTCCGCGTGCTCGTTGATCTGCAGTTCGGCGGTTACGGCGTCGAACGCGATGTTCTCGGTGCCGCTGACGGGCACCGTGATCCGGGCGCTGCTGCCGTCCAGTAACGGGCTCATGCCGGGGCTGTCGAGCGCGATCGGCAGGTACGGCGCGGTGGCGGGAAGCAGATCCACGCCCGGTGACACGTCGCGCACCTTGAGTCCGGCGCCGCAGGCGGTGTCCTCGACCAGCACTACCCAATGCGAGTGCCACTCGGCGCCGTCATTGGCCGGATCGCCGTCCCGGTCTTCGTCGTACAGTGGGGTGTCGTCGAAGTCGGGGTGGGCGGTGATCGCGAGCGACAGGATGCCCGAACCCGCATCGAATCCGACCACCGCCGGATCGAGGCTGGTCGGCCATACGTAGGATTCGACCTTGGCGCCGGCCAACTGGCCGATCGCCACCGGTTTCACGCTGCCCGCCTGCCCGGCCACCTCCATCATGAACGTCAGCAGGCGGCCGTCGGTGGTGGCTCCCGCACTGACGATGTCGAACGCGGCAGGCTTGCTCGCGTCGACCTCGCTCACGATTTCATGGCCGAAGGCGCCCGGCAGCGAAAGTGCGGCGATCAAAATCCCCGCGAACATCTGTTTCATCTTGTACTCCTTGGTATCGAGTCGATACTAATAACCACTATACGCTTGGCGGCGCACCATTGCAAGAGTGGTATCGAGTCGCGACTATAGGGGGTGATGGAGGGGGTAATGGCAAACAACGGGGCAGGGCACATCGCGGCGCTCATCGAGCGGATGGGTCGCCTCATGAATTCCGACGCACACGCCGGCGCACTGCTGCCGGTGCAGTGGGAAGTATTGCGCTACCTGGCGCGCGCCAATCGCTTTTCCCGGACGCCGGCCGCGCTTGGCGCTTACCTCGGGCTGACCAAGGGTACGGTGTCGCAGACCCTGAGGGTGCTGGAAGGCAAGGGGTTTGTGTGCAAGGGGGTCGATCCCCGCGACCGTCGCCGCCGGCGGCTGTCGCTCAGCCAGGAAGCCCGCAGGTTGTTGCGGGAAGACCCGCTGGCCGAGACCGCCGCTGCCGCGCGGCACCTGTCCGAACGGCAACGGGAGACACTGACCGGTACGCTCGAATCGATGCTCCGCGTCCGCCTTGCGGCACGGCATCGCCAACCGTTCGGAATGTGCCGCGACTGCCGGTACTTTGCGCGCCGGCACGCCGTCGGCGCCCCCCACTACTGCCTGCTGCTCAAGGAGCCGCTCGCAGAAGAAGAGAGCCTTGCAATCTGCCACGAACAGCGGCCTGTCGCCTGACCAAGCGAGCGGTCCGGGCGCGACGCGCGCCAGGGAACCGCGAGCGCACGGACGCCGCGCCGGCCACGAACCGCACCGGCCAGCCCCGCGCAGGTTGTCCCGTGCGCGGGGTTGCGCCGGGCGCTCCGGCGTGAACCCAGACCTGCGCCGCTACTCGGGCAGGTGGAACACCGCCATCTTGGTCTCGGTCATCTCCTGGACGGCGTATTTGGGGCCTTCCTTGCCCATGCCGCTGTCCTTGAGGCCGCCGTAGGGCATCAGGTCGGCGCGCCACTGGGTGCCCCAGTTGACGTGGATGTTGCCGGACTCGCACTTGCGCACGAACTGCATGGCCCAGTCCACATTCTGGGTGAAGATGGCGGCGCTGAGGCCGTACTTGGTGTCGTTGGCCATCTCGATGGCGGTGTCGATGTCGGGAGCCTGGCTGACGCCGACCACCGGTCCGAAGATCTCGTCGTGCGAGATTTTCATTTCCGGGCGCACGTCGGCCACCACCGTGGGCTGGTAGAGCTGGCCGTTGCGCACGCCGCCGGTGAGCACGCGCGCGCCCGCGCCGGTGGCCTCGCTGACCCAGCTCGCCACCCGCTCGGAGTCCTCTTCGCGGATCATCGGCCCCATACCCGTGGCGCCCTCCAGGGGGTTGCCGGTGGATATGCCCGCCGCGACGTCGGTCATCGCATCGAGCAGGTCGCCGTAGATGTCATTGTGGGCGATTACCCGCTGGGTGGAGATGCACACCTGGCCGGCGTTGGAGAAGCCGCTCATGGCGGCGGCCGCGGCCACCCGCTTCGGGTCGGCGTCCGGCATCACGATCAGCGGCGCGTTGGAGCCGAGCTCCATGGTCACCCGCTTCAGGCCGGCCACCTGGCAGATCCGCTCGCCGATGTCGCGGCTGCCGGTGAAGGTGATCTTGCGCACCCGCGGGTCGCTGCACAGGGCGTTGCCGAGGGCGCCGCCCGGTCCGGTCAGGCACTGCACTGCCTCCGCCGGTGCGCCCGCCTCCGTGAACAGCTCGATCAGCTTGAGGGCGGACAACGGCGTGTCGGTGGCCGGCTTGATGATGCAGGCATTGCCGGCGGCGAATGCCGGGCCCACCTTGTGGCACACCAGGTGCAGCGGGAAGTTGAATGGGCTGATGCCGACCACCACCCCGCACGGCACGCGCAGGGTAAAGCCGAGCTTGCCGGCCACGCCGGGGGCGCCGTCGAGGGGTATCACCTCGCCGGACAGGCGCTTCGCCTCTTCCGCCGACAGCACGATGATTTCGCGCGCGCGGGTCGCCTCGATCTGCGCCTCGCCCAGGATCTTGCCCTCTTCCAGGGTGATGGTGCGCGCCAGGTCGTCGGCGCGCTCGCGCATCAGGTCGGCGACCTTCATCAGGATCTCATAGCGCTCGTAGCCGGTCATGTTGGCCATGACGCGGGCGCCGCGCTCGGCGGTGGCCAGCGCCTCCTCGACGTCGGCCAGGCTCGATTGCGGCACCGTGTCCACGACCGAGCCGTCGAACGGGTTCAGCACCTCGATCTTATCCGCCCGGTCCACCCAGTTGCCGCCCAGCAGCATTTTCATGTTCGTAACTCCTCCATACAGCAGCCCCGTGGGTGCCGCCTGCCCTATTATCGTGCTCCAGCGCCGCGTCTGCCAATGGCCGGACCGCCATTTCGGGGAGTGTGCGGCGCTCTCGCCGCCGGCAGCAGCTGTCTGCTGGACCGGAATTCCGTGAAGCGCCCGAACCGGCTTCGCGCCGATGGGTTGCGCGTGTTGCCCGTGTACCTGCCGATCTTACGGACTTGCGGACGAATTGCCCGGAAGGGTGGCGGATGCGGGTGATCGGCTGCCCGTGGCAACTACGCGCGCCGGGCGTTCGCCGGTGGGGAGTTCGACTACCAGGTAAGCGCCGTCGCGCTCGACCGGGTAGGTTTCGGCCGTGTAGGGGCCCTTTACCATGCCGGGCGCGGGCGCGCCGGCGTCGTCCTGAGGATCGTCGCCGGGGACCAGGTCGGCGCCGGCAACCTTGGCCACCGCGTAGCGGTTTACTCGCAGCTTGTCGGGGGCGCACCATGACTGGCCGGTGCGCAGGTGGAACTCCCAGCCGTGCCATGGGCAGGAGAGTATCTCGCGGCTCGGCTGGTAGTCGAATTGGCCAGGGCGCTCCGACTGCAGCACGCCCCAGAGCTGGCCCTCGCACAGCGCGCCGCCCTGGTGCGGGCAGCGGTTGCGCAGCGCGAAGTACTCGCCGCCGACGTTGAACACGCCAATGGAACGGCCGGCAACGGCGACGATCTTGCGCTCGCCCGGCGCGATCTCATCAGCCCCGGCGACCACGTGGCGCACCGTCGCCGCGCGCCGTCTGGCGCTCACGTGAACATCACCGGCAGCCCGTAGCGAAGCAGCGGCTGAGTTCGGGCGGCGATGCATCCCGTCCGGCTGCGTTGCCGCGCGTTCACACATGCCGGATATGGCCGCTCGTGCGCCCTGCCAGCTGGGCGCCTCGCCGCTCTCGGTGCGACGCCGGGGTTCATCGCGCCGTGCTAGAACCCGTACAGGGCGGCCGCGTTGTCGTAGCGGATGCGCGTCTTGAGCTCTTCGGGGAGGGTATGCGGCAGCACGATATCGGGGTTGTCGCTGTCCCAGTGCGGGTAGTCGCTGGCCATCAGCAGGTGGTCCGCCATGGCGCCGAAATGGTCGAGCAGGCGGCTGAAGTCGCTCGGGCGCGGCGGCTCCTCGATCGGCTGGGTGGTGATGTAGACGTGCCCGGCGACGATTTCGGACGGCTTGCGCGTTACGTGCGGCACCTCGGCCTTCAGCAGTTTCCAGGCGGCGTCGAGGCGCCACATCAGCGACGGCGCCCACGCGAACGCGTTCTCGATCGAGATCAGCTTGATGCCGAAGCGGTCGAACACGCCTTCCATCACCAGGCTGGTGATGTTGGCCTGCACCGACTGGGCGGGGCTGAGGTGGTCTTCGATGTAGTAGGAGGCATGGCCGGCGCCGGTGATCGGGTGTCCGTAGGCGCCGAACGCGTGGCTGGCCACGTGCAGTCCTTCCTCCGCGCACGCCTCGTAGATCGGCCAGTACTTGCGGCGCCCCATCGGCTCCTGCAAGCGGCCCTTGAACAGCACCTGCACGAAGCGTCCGTCACGCGCACAGCGGCGCACCTCGGCGGCGGCCGCCACCGGGTCCTCGCTGGCGATCATGATCGACGCGCGCAGCCGCTCGTCCCGGTCCAGCCACTCGGCCACCTGCCAGTCGTTGCAGGCGCGCGCCAGGGCGGCGCCCAGCTCCAGGTCGAGCGCGGTGTTGGCCAGCACCGCGGGCTGCAGGACGGCGTAGGCGACGTGGTAGGGATCGAGAAAGTGCTGGCGGGTAAACTCCACGTCGGAGCCCGAAGAACGGCCCGACGGCGGCCTGGCATCCTCGCGGTGATCCATGAAGCGGGGATAGTAGCCGCTGTTGGGGGTGCGCACGCCGAACGCGTCCAGGTGGTCGCGCCAGCGCTGCGACAGGTACGGGTAGAGATCCTTGAGCGAGTCAATCTCGTTGTGCAGGTCGCAGTCGATGATCGCCGGGCGGGCCGGGGCCGCACGCTCGGCCACGGCGGGATACGGCGTGGCAGCCTCCCGTGCGTCCAGTGCGGGTGCCGGTGCCGTCATGGTCGGGCTCATGTTCGCCTCCTCGCAGCCCGGCCGGCCGGTTCAGAGCCGGTACAGACCGCGCGCATTTTCGCTGCGAACCTTAACTTGCAATGCGCGCGGCAAATGTGCAAGCAGCGCCGGCTCCGGGTCGGCGGCGTGCAGGTGCGGGTAGTCGCTGGCGTACAGCAGCATGTGGTCGCCGCCGAGTTGCGCCACCACGTCAAGCAACGGACCGGGCTCGGGCGGTGCGTCGAGCGGCTGGATGGCGAGCCGCACGTGCTCGCGCACGTACTCGGAAGGCGGCCTCTTTACCCACGGCACCAGCCGGCGCAGGTTCTTCCACTCCTTGTCCATGCGCCACAGGTGCGCCGGCAGCCAGGTAAAACCCGACTCCAGGAATGCCACGCGCAGCTTCGGGAAGGCGTCGAACACGCCCTCCACGATCATGCTGGTGAGCTGGGTGGCGAACACGCCGGCCATGTCGGCGTACACCTCGATGAAGTAGGAGGGCCAGCCGGTAGGGGTGGGCGGCGTCACCGGGGAGCCGCCGAAGTGGATGCCGGCCACCAGGCCGTGGCGTTCGATGCACTCCCACAGCGGGTGGAACAGCCGGCTGCCGAGGGGGTGCTCGGTGCGCGCCGGGATCAGCACCTGGACGAAGCCGGGCCTGCCGGCGACGCGGTCGATCTCGGCCACCGCCAGCGCCGGAATCCGGATCGGTACCACCACCGACCCGCGCAGGCGCGGCTCCGGCTGCAGCCACTCGCTGCTGAGCCAGTCGTTGACCGCGCCGGCCAGCGCCGCCGCCACGTCGGGGTGGTGCACGCTGTCCACCGCGTACAGGCAACTGGCGATCGCGGCCTCCACTCCGGTGCCGTCGAGCACGTCGGCGCGCAGCCGCTCCAGGCTGGGGCCCGCCCCCCGGGGGGCCCGGGCCGGGGGCCCCCTCCTCCGGTGGACCGGCGTTCGGCGCCCCCTTCGGGTAATAGTGCTGGCTCGCGCCGCGGTCGAGGGTCTGGCTGAAGTGCTCGACCCAGCGTGCGTCGAGATACGGGTACAGCGTCTCCACCGCCGGCGTGGCGATGTGCACGTCGGCGTCGATCAGCGCGTCGGCCGGCGGGCTCACGAGGGCGCCGCCGCCGGACTGAGCGCCGCCCGCAGCGCGTCGATTGCCGGTGACTCGTCGTCGGCGGGCAGGGCGAGCGGCCGCCGTTCGATGGCGCTGCGGTAGGCGGCCAGCAACACCGCGTACTGCGCGGTCGCCTTGGCCAGGGCCAGCGGGTGGTCCGCTTCGGCCCCTTGATCCGCCGCGGTCTGCCGGCCCGGGAAGCCGGTGCTTCGGTTGCCGTCGTGTGCCGTTTCGCGTTCCGCTTTGCGCTGTGCGTATTTCGGCTCGCGGAGTGACCGCGCCGACTCGATCCAGTCGAGCACCGAATCGACCAGGGCTGATTCGGCGGGCGCGTCGTGCTCCCAGTAGTCGTGTGCACCGCGCTCCAGGCGCCCATGCAGCAGCGTTTCCCACGACCACATGGTCCAGGTCACGTGGCCGCGTTCGCCGTACACGGTGATGCGCTTGTGGCCCCACACCGCCTCGCGCGCGTCCGGCGGGGCTTCCGTCAGCCGCGGCGCACCGGCGCCGCAGCGCAGCACGGCGCGCAGGCCGCCTTCGAAGTCGATCGCCGCCAGCAGGTCGTCGGGGGCGAAGTGATTGCGCGGCGACGGCTGCAGGCCGTCCGCGCCGGACGCCTGCCCGAGCACCGCCGCCGGTTGCTCGCCGCCGGCGAAGGCGAACACCGACTGCAGGGCGTGCGTGCCCTGGTAGGCGGCGTTCATGCCGGTGCTGGCGTCGATGAAGCGCACCGTGCCGATGGCGCCGTCCGCGACCAGGCGCTGCAGGCGCCGGCGCGGGGCGTGGTAGTGGAGCTGGTGGTTGACGGCTACCCTCAGCGGCGAGCTGCGTGCGAACGCGGCCAGCGCTGCGCAGTCGGGCCCATCAATGGCGATCGGTTTCTCAATGATCGCCGCCGGCACCCCGGCGGCCGCGATCTGCCCCAGCAACTCCAGGCGCGCGTCCGGAGGCGTGTTGACGTGCACCACGTCGGGCCGTTCGCGGGCCAGCATCTCGCGGTAGTCGTCGTAACGAGTGGCGATTCCGAAGGCATCGGCCAACTCGTCCCGCTTGTCCGCTGTCCGCGCCGACACCGCTACCAGCTTGGCGCGCCGCTGGTGGCGGTACGCGAGCGCATGGTGCCGCGCCCGCCCGCCGCTGGCGCCAATGATCACACTCCGATAGTCGCCCGCCACGCACGCCACTGTAGCATGCCGGCGCTTGCCCGTGGCGGCATCGGTCCCCGTACTGTCCCGTACTGTGCTTTGTTGTTAGCAGCTCGGACACGGCGGCGCCGCTCGGTCATTTAGACCAAGCGCGGATGCGGGCCGCACCGGGCCAGGTGCAGTGGTACCGTCGCTCCGACGCTCCGACCGTGCTACCATATATTCATGGCTGCTCGCTACCGGGACTGGCTTCGGCAGGCGGACGCCGATCTGCGGCACGCCGGGCAGGCGCGCGGCCATGGCGCGCACGAGTGGGCCTGCTTTGCCGCCCAACAGGCGGCCGAAAAGGCACTCAAGGCGGTCATCCTGAGCCGGGGAGCGGATGCCTGGGGTCATACGGTGACCGCTCTGCTCGGCGTGGTGGCGACCGCGGCGCAGGCCGGGGAGGATTTGATTACGTGCGCCAAGAGCCTCGACAAGCATTACATCCCCACCCGCTACCCGAACGGCTTCGACACCGGCGCACGGTGAACGGCACTCCTGCGCCGGGCAGCGACGTCGACGTGTGTATCGTGCTATCTGGTTCGAACCGGCCCGTCCGGGACCGCGTCGGAGACTACCTTCCGTTCGGTTTCCCGGTCGGAGTCGACTTGTTTCCCTACACTGAGACGGAACTGGAGCGGCTCAAGAGCGAGCACCCCGCCTGGTACGCCGCGATCACCTCCGGAATCGATCTCCCCATTCACACGGAGAGTCCGGGCACCAATCCGACAGGCGCTCCGGCTCGGAGGCCAACCAGATCGGGGTGCAGGTATGGAGCAGGTAGCGATTTACCGGTCCCACCCCATCCCTGCGGTATGGAATGATCGGTCGCCATGTGATAGGCTCGTTGGCATGGCTGAATACCGCGCCACCACGACGGTAGCGCGCCCGGTCGAGCACGCGGCGCGGCCGCTGGAGTTTCCCGGTTGCCGGCCGGTGCGCATGTCTCGCGCCGACATCGAGAACTGCGAGCGGCGCATCGAGTACTGGGACGCCGCAACCGAGACCGCCATGGTGTGCGACCCGGTCAGCACCTATCACGAACACCCCGGGCAGCGCCTGCGCGACCTGGCCACCCGTATCGCCCTGCTGCGCGGCTCGCCGATTGAGACATTCGGTGCCGCCGACCTCCTGCAGCGCCGCGCCGATGGTCGCTTGCGGCGCATCCTGGAGGCGGACCAGACCGTATATCTGCACCCGCGCACGACGCGCCCCGAGGGTGCCAGGATCGAAGTGGGCAGCGACACCCTGCCGGACGTGGTTCTGGAGGTGGACAACACCACCGACGTGCGCCGCGGCAAGTTGTCCCTGTACGAGTCGTGGGGCTTCCCGGAGGTATGGGTGGAGGTGCCTGACCAGTCCTCGCCGAGCCGCCCGGCCGGCCTGCGCCCCGGCTTGACGATTCATCTGCTGGAAAGCGGCCGCTTTCGGCCCGCGGCGAGCAGCCGGGCATTCCGGGGCTGGACGGCGCAGGAGATCCACCTCGCGCTGAACGAACGCGAGGTGTCGTACGTCACCATGGCCGCGCTGCGCAGGGTGGGCCGCACGCTCGGCGCGGCCGTAGGAACCGGCCCGGACGACGACCCGTTGCTGCGCGAGGAGCGCCTGCAGAGCCGCGCCGAGGGCCGGACGGAGGCCGTTTTGGAGACCCGGCGAGAGGCCGTGCTGCAGGTGCTGAAGCTGCGCGGCCTGCCGGTGTCGGCGGCGTTCCCTGGGCGCCTCGCGGAGTTCAAGGCGGCCTCCACCGGAGCGCTGGTGCAAGCCGCGCTGGAATGCCGCGACGAGGCCGACTTCCTGCGCCTGATGCGCCAGGAGCAGCATTGAAGCACGGAACTGCCTCCGGCAGATCCAAATAGCCGCCGGTGTGCAGTCCTCAGCCGGGGATCACCTGGACCTCGTAGGCGTCGAAGGCTGGATCGACGGTCATGATGGGGATGTCCAAGACCATCGCCTGAGCGACAAGCAGCCTGTCAAACGGATCGCGATGGTGGTACGGCAACCCCGCCGTCTTGAGTGCGTGTGAGTGCTCAATGGCAAGCGCCTGGATCCGATCACGCCGCAGGCGGGCGGCAACGAACTCGTCGGGGGGCTCGGGGAGGTCGAGTTTCCCGAGTGAGTACTGGATGGCGATCTCCCACGACGAAACTGCCGAGAGCAGGATCTTCGTGGCGGCTTTGTTGAGGAGAGCCACGGCCGGCGCTCGCAGCTTCTCGGGTTCGGTCAACCACCAGAGCCAGCAATGGGTATCGATGAGCAGCGTCATTTGTAGAAGGGGGCGATTACCTCATCGGGCAGCGGTGCGTCGAAGTTTGCGGGAACGGTGAAGAGGCCACGGTCTTGGCCGGAAACGCGTTCTTTGCCCTGCTCTTCATACGAAATGAGCCGAGCGATCGGTCTTCCAGCTCTGGCGATGACGATCTGCTCGCCAACGGCCACCTGTTTCAGCAGCCGCGACAGATGGGTCTTGGCCTCATGTATGTTCACCGTAGTCATCCTGGAACGGTAGACTTAGTCCCTCGACTAGTCAAGACTCGCCGCTGCCCGGCGTTTGCTCAGCATCGTACAGTATGGAATGATCGGTCGCTATGTGACAGGCTCGTTGGCATGGCTGAATACCGCGCCACCACGACGGTAGCGCGCCCGGTCGAGCACGCGGCGCCGCCGCCGGGACTGCTGCTGCTCATGACCATCATGTCGATCCTGGGTACCGGTGCGCCGCAGATCATCATCGTGCTGGGCCTGACCTACGGCGTCGGCAGTTCGCGCGTGATCCGGGGTGCGGTGATCGCGGTGAAAGAGAACGCCTACTTCGAGGCTGCACAGGCGGTCGGCAGCCCGTCCTGGCACATGGTGCTGCGCCACATGCTGCCGTTCGGCGACGCCGTCCGCGACCTGCTCGACCCGCGCCTGCGCGGCGGGGCAGGGCGCATGGGTGCCCACGGCGGCAAGGCGCCGCAGAAGTCGGCACGAGGGCGCCCGCCGCGCGACTGACCGACACGGGAATGCCAAACCACGAGCAACGAATCCCCATCAGTACTCGCCTTTCCGCGTAGAGCTTCACTTGCTTCGCCTGAGTCAAACGCCGACGAAAACAGCCATGCACGGACGGGCAGGGCGGCTCCGGGTTGCCGGCCCATTGCCTTCATGCACAGAATGAGTAGGATAGACAGGCACCTGGGAACAACGCACAGCCGCCCCCGGATGCCGATGGAGGAGCGAATGTTGTCTCTGCATCCAGAATTCGTCGTAGATGCCCATCAAAACCGAAAGGCTGTCCTGCTCGCGTTTGATGAGTGGGAGCGAGTGGTCACGGAGTTGGAAGAGCTCGACGATATTCGCCTATACGACGCAGCCACGCGCGGAGGCCGCGAAGCAATCCCGTTCGAGCAGGCCGTTAGGCGTCTCGACGGCGTCGATGATGCGTGAGCTACTCACTCGAGATTCTACGGAGCGCCGAGAGGCAACTCGCGAAGATTGACCGCCAAGATCGAAGTCGGATCATCAAGACGATCCGAGCGCTCGCGGATAGCCCCCGGCCAGCGGGCACCAAGAAGCTTTCGGGCCGCCCCGCATGGCGCGTCAGGGTAGGTCCGTATCGGATCATCTATGAGATCCACGACGACCGGTGTTTCTGGGCCTTGGGTTGCCGCTGAACCTGCCCAACTGGGGCAGCCTCCTGGGCTCCTGAGCCGTGAGGGCGCCACTACATGCAGCAGGCGCCGTGGCTGGCCATGTGGCCGGGCATCTTCCTGACCTTCGTGGTGTACAGCTTCAACATGTTCGGCGACGCCGTCCGCGACCTGCTCGACCCGCGCCTGCGCGGGGGGCAGGGCACATGGGCGCCAGTGCCTCCAAGTCAGTCCGAGAGGGGGTATCGAAGTAGGAATTTGCTCTTTGTGGACTGCGTCGTCCGGTCACATGCCCCACACGTCGACCGGCGCCGCACCGCCGTCGCGGCGGAGGTGGAATACCTTCTCCTCCCAGCTCCGGTTGTCGCGCCGGTCGATCACGACCAGGTGCCCGGCTTCCGCCGCACAGCGATCCACGTAGCGCGCCGTCTGCTCCACGCCCTCGTCCACCACGCGCTCCAGCCCGTCGTGCTCGCGCACCACCTTGCACTCCACCACGAACTCCTGCACCCGGTCCGCCAGCGGCCACACGATCAGCAGGTCCACCCGCCCGCTGCCCAGCGCGTACTCCCGCTCAATGCGCCCGCCGCCGTTCACCACGCGCTGCAGGTATGCCTGCAGCAGCAACTGCGGCCACGCCTCCTCGTACGCGAAGCGGTTCCGCCAGTGCTCGGAGTGGCGGCGGAAGAAGCCTTGAAACTCCACCATCAGCAACTCCGCGTCCAGGCTGCCGTCCGCCCTCACGTACCGCGGCGGCGACAGCTCCAGCGTCTCCTGCGCCACCCACGCCAGTTCGCGCGGCAGCACCTCGGCGTAGATCGGGTTGGCCACCCGCAGCGGCGCGTCGCGGGCCAGCAGCCCCAGGTCGCGCGCGTATCCGACATCGCGGTCCGTGAAGGTGTGCCGGTGCGTGCCGCTCAGCATCGGTTCGATCACCCGCCGCACGCGCTCCTCGCGCAGCTTGTCGGCGAGGTAGTCCAGGTGGGTCACGCGGTTCACGATCAGCTCCTCGCGCGCCGCGGTGATGTGGTCGGCGGTCACCGCGCGCGAACGGTCTTCCCGCAGCGCCCTGTTCCTGAAGCAGGTCTCGTGCGCGAGCGCGTTCACCAGCCAGGGCTGACCGCGGGTCTGCGTCCACACCGCCTGCAGTGCCTCGGGTGCGAACGCCTGGCCGGTCTGCTCCGTGTGCTGGCCCAGCAGCGTCAGCGTCTCCCGGCGCGAGAAATCGCCCAACCGGAGCGACGCGGCGGCGATGTTGAACGGGCTGCCGGAAGCATCCATGCGGTAGTCACGCGGGTCGCGCAAGCCGCACAGGACCACGCTGTGCGGAAAGCGCTCCGGGCGCGTTGGGTAGCCGGCGCGAAGTTGCTGGAGTACCGACAGCAGCGAATCGCCCACCAGCGTGTCGATCTCGTCGATCAGCAGCACCAGCGGTCCCGGTGACGCCTGCGCCCAGCGCTCCAGTGCTACGCCGAACGCCAAGTCCGGACCGACCCGCGCCAGAATGTCCGGCCAGATGTCGTCCAGAAAGCCGTCGTCCAGCGTCGCCCGCGCCTGCGACGCCAGCGTGGCGAGCACCGTGCGCATGGCCCGCTGCACGTCGTCGCGCGCGGTGCGCGCCGTCTCAAACGTAACGTACAGGCACCGGTAGCCGCGGCCGTTCAGCACTTCGGCCAGCGCCAGCAGCGCCGAAGTCTTGCCGGTCTGGCGCGGCGCATGGAGCACGAAGTACTTCTTGTCGCGCACCAGGCCGAGTACTTCGTCCAGATCGATCCTCGACAACGGCGCGATCAGGTAGTGATCGGTAGCATTGACCGGACCGGCAGTGTTGAACGAACGCATCGATTCGATCCTCGCTTGGCGACGCCGGGTGGGCCCCGCGCTCCGGTGCCAAGTGTACCACAAGCGGTCACAAGCGGCGGTGCGGGTTGCCGGCCCGAGGCGGCGCGCCGTAAGCTCGGCGCCGGCAACAGGAGGTACATGCATGGCTGATTTTGAAGGAAAGGTGGCGCTGATCACCGGCGGCGGCACCGGCATCGGGCGCGCCACCGCGCTGCAGCTCGCGGCGCAGGGGGCGGTGGTGGCGGTCAACTACTCGCGCTCCCGGCAGGAGGCGGAGGACACCGCGGCGGAGATCCGCGCTGCCGGCGCGCGTGCCCTGGTGGTGCAGGCGGACGTCGCCGACGATGCGCAGGTGCGCACCATGGTGGCCGCCACCGTGGCCGAGTTCGGGCGCCTCGACTTCCTGGTCAACAATGCCGGACGCACGCGCGCGGTGCCGCTCCCCGACCTGGATGGCGTCCGCGACGACGACTTTACCGAGCTGTTCGGGGTCAACTTCCAGGGACCCTTCTACTGTTCGCGCGCCGCCATCCCGGAGATGAAGCGCGGCGGCGGCGGCCACATCGTCAACGTCGGCTCGATCGCCGGGCTGACCGGCCTCGGCAGCTCGCTGATCTACTCCGCGAGCAAGGCGGCGGTGATGAACCTGACCCGCGGCATGGCGCACAGCCAGGCGCCGGAGGTGCAGGTCAATTGCGTGGTGCCGGGCCTGGTGGAGACGCGCTGGACGGCCACCGTGAGCGAGGAGTTCGCCCGCCAGAACCGCGAGGCCACCCCGATGGGCCGCGCCGCCAGCGCGGACGACGTGGCCACCGCCATCGTCGGCCTGTTGCGCAGCGAATTCATCACCGGCGCCAGCCTGGTGGTCGACGGCGGGCGCACCATATAGGGGTTGCGCGCAGAGGGGCTACGCGCCGCCGAGCAGGCGCTGCGGAACCTGGAATACCGCGATCAGGTAGTACAGGGAGATGCCCACCATCGCCGCGCCGGCGATGCGGTTGATCGGCGACTTGTGGCGGGTCAGGAAGCCGATGATGCGGCGCCCGAAGGCGGCG
>MPNH01000014.1 GCA_002238925.1 Spirochaetaceae bacterium bin103
TGCGGAGCCTTTGGCTCCATGACTTCGCCCAGCCGCCGTGCGCGCGTGGCTTCACGAGCAGGCTCAGACCGTGCCCACCGTGGCCGTCGCCGAAGCGCCCGGGTCGGTTGACGGTGCGGACGAAGGATGCGCTGAGCCGCTTCGGTCGAGTCTGTGTCACGGTCGCGGTGTGGGGCTACGAGGCGCGAGAGTGGTTATCACTATCGTTAGCACCATATTGGATAGAATAGGCAGGATGGGATGAATACGTCAACCGTTTAGTACGTACCAATAAACTGTTAATAGTTGAGCAATTAACAACACATCGTGGGACGGTTTGAAACGCCAATGTTTTAGCCTGTTCGACTACGCGGTGCGGGAACTGCGCTTCAGCGACGCCGCCGCGCAGCGGCGCATCCAGGCGATGCGGCTGTGCCGGCGCCATGGGTGCGTGCGGGCCAGCCTGCAGTGCGGCGAGTTGAGTATGACGTCGGCCGGTCAGTTGGAGACCACCTTTGCCGGTGCCGAGCGGGCCGAGCGCCAGAGCACAGGGCATCGGAATGTCGGTCAGGGTCGCGGACACCAATCGGAGCCAGGGTTTACGCCGCCCGCCGCCGAGTGCTCCGGTGATGTGAGGGAGCGCGGGCACCGATCGGCGCCCGGAGGTGCACCGCCGGCCGGCGAGTGCTCCGGTGATGTGACGGCAGGGGACCCGCCCGCGGTGCCGGGTGGGGGCGCGTCCGGGGGGGGGGTCCTCGGGTGGGGCGAGGGCGGGAACCGCGCCGGGGGTGCGGGGGGGGAGCCGCTCTGGGGCACAGACCCCCGGCGCCGGGCAGGCCGGCGCGTTGCTGCCGCGGCTGGAGTTGAACGGAAACGCGCCGCCGTTTCCGGCACCCTCCTGCGCTCCCGTTACTGCTCCCGGTGCCGGTGCCGCCGCGCCGTCATCGGACGAAGGCCCTGCTGCACAACTTCTGCCGCCGACGGATTTCTCGGTGTCGACGCCCGAGCCCGAGCCGGTCATGGCTCTAACGGAGTCGCGGCACGCCGTTTCGCGCGCGCCGGAACCACCACGGGGCGATCCGTTTGCGGAGCTGTCGCCCGGCACGGTGTCGGCGGCCCCGCTGCTGCACCCGCAGCGCCAGCGCGAACTGATCGAGCAGGCCGCCGGCATGAGCACCCGCCAGGTCGCCAGCCTGCTCGCCGCCGCCGCTCCCGAGGTGCTGCCACCTCGCGACACACTGCGCGCCGTGGCGCCCGACCGCTACACGTTGAAGGTGAGCATCGACCAGGAGTGCGAACAGGGGCTGCGCCTGTTGAAGGATCTCATGTCGCATGTCGACCCGCGCATGTCGTGGGGCGACCTGGTGGCGCGCGTGGTGCGCGATGCGGTGGCGCGGCACGACCCGCGCGGCGGCGGGCGCGGGCAGCGCCGGAAGGGTGCAGACAGCGCAGGTGCATCACCGCGGCCGACGTCGAAGGAGACACGTGCAGCCGGCGCCGCGGGCGGGCCGGCTCAGCGCGTAGGCGAATCCACGGGGCGGGAACCGAATCGGACCGGTGCCGACGGGGCAGCCGCCGGATCGGCTCAGCGCGTAGACGAATCCTCGGGGCGGGGGCAGAACCGGACACGTGCCGACATGGCGCCGGTGGCCGCGGCTCGGCGCCGAGGCGGCGCTACTCCGCCGCCGCCGGGCGACACCGCCGCTACGGAAAAGCAGACCCCGATCGGGGTGCTGGCCAGCGCTGCTCCACCGAGTCAGTCAGCGCCCGCCGCGCTCCTGGATGGCGCCCGTGAAGGTGGCGTTCCATTGGGCGCGTCCGCCGCTACTTCGGCGCCGCAGTTCGCGTCCGGCGCCTTGCTGGATGGCTCCGATGCGGGCGCTGGTGTACCGGGCTCGCCGGTCGCCACTGCGGCGCCGGAGCGGGCGATTGGGGTGTGCCCTGACGGCGGACCGAGCGGCGCGTCGGCCGGAGCAGCGGACGGCGCGTCGGCGGGTGGCTTCTCTGCGCGGGCAGGCGTACGGGGCTCGCCGGTCGTCACTTCGGCGCCGAAGTCGGTGCTCGGCGGGGTCCCCGGCGGCGGGCCGCCCCGCCCATCCGCCCGAGCCGGCGCGCCCTGGCGCCCCGAGTCGGGCCCCCGGGGGGCCCCCGGGGGCCGCCCCCCCCGACGCATCAGCCGGAGCAGCGGCGCACACGAGCCGCGAACCTGTTCACAGCCGCCGCGAATCGCCGCGGCGGCGCCACATTCCCGCGGCGGATAGCGACAAGCACAAGCCGACCTGGCGCGACCGAGGCAGCTCCGTGTGGGTGCTGGACAAGGCGACGTGGAGCGCGGAGGAAATGGTGCGAACGTACTCCACGAACCGGGTCAAGTCGCACGTTTACGCGCTCATCATGCGCAGCGTCTCAGACTCACCGCCCCTGTCCGAGGATTTCTCCGCGGTCGATCCCTTTGTGGGCTGCTACTGCTCGCAGCATCGAGTTGAGGGTTCCGATGCGAATTGCGGGATGGTCAGGGACCACGACCCGGTGTCGCGCCCGCTCAGACCCGCTCAGATCGCGCGGCAGCTTCATGCCAGCGCGAGCAGTTCATCGCGCACCAGATGCAAACGCACCGACTCGGGGAGCGGGCTGTCAAAGCAGTACGCTTCCAAGGCTTCCCTTACGTTGTACCTCAATTCCGACCATGACGCGCCTTGCGTGAATATGTCATGGCCGAGGCACTCCGCCGTGTACCCGCCGTCGGCCTCCTGCGTAACATCGAACACCAGTTCCCGTGGAGACTGCTCCTGCATCACATTCGATACTATGCAAATGTGCCCGAGGCGTCCATTGCGCTGCAGAGGGTCGGAAGTAGAACAGGGGCGTCGCCACCCGTTTGCTTACGGTTCGGCGAGCGCGCGGGCGTCGGAGAGCATGCGCTGGGCTTCCACCAGGCGGCGGTAGATGCCGCCCGCGGCCATCAGTTCGCGGTGGGTGCCGGATTCGGCGACGCGGCCCTGCTCCAGCACGATGAGCCGGTCGGCGCGGCGCAGGGTGGCCAGGCGGTGGGCGATGGCGATCGTGGTGCGGCCGCCGATCAGGTTGATCAGCGCCCGGTGCACCAACTCCTCGGTCTCGATGTCGAGCGCCGAGGTGGCCTCGTCGAGCACCAGGATACGCGGGTCGCGCAGGATGGCGCGGGCGATGGCGACGCGTTGGCGCTGCCCTATCGACAGCCGGCTGCCGCGCTGGGCGAGCAGGGTGTCGTAGCCGTCCGGCAACTCCATGATGAACTCGTGCGCGTTGGCGGTAGCGGCAGCTTCGATCACCGCCTCCGTGGCGGCGTCGGGCCGACCGTAGCGAATGTTGTCGAGCACCGAGCCGGCGAACAGGAACGGGTCCTGCAGCACCACGCCCATCTGGCCGCGCAGCGAACTCACCTGGATGTCGCGCACGTCCACCCCGTCAATCGACAGCACGCCCTCGTCCACGTCGTACAGCCGCAGCAGCAGATTGACGATGGTGGACTTGCCGGCGCCGGAATGCCCTACCAGCCCCACCATTTCACCCGGTTCGATGGCCAGCGACAGCTCTCGCACGGCGGGCGTGTAGCCGTCGTAGCTGAACGTTACCCGGTCCAGGCGCACGGCGCCCTCGAACCGGAAGCTGCGCGCGCCGGGCGCGTCGCGGATGGCGGGCTCTTGCTCCAGGATCTCCACCAGCCGTTCGGCGCCGCTGACCGCCTCCGTCATGTCGCGCAGCAGGCGGCCCATGAATAACAACGGCGCATGCAGCATCGCCGCGTAGATGGCGAACTGCACCAGCTCGCCTACCGGCATGTGGTTACCGAGCACGAACCAGCCGCCGATCAGCAACACCAGCATCTCGCCCGCCTTCAACAGCAGGTCGACGGCGCCCTGGTACACGCGCATGAGGCGGTAGTTGGAGACGTCAAGTTGCATCAGCCGGCCTGCGCGGCGCCGGTAGCGGGCCACCTCGAAGCGCTCGCGGCCGAACGCCTTGACCACCCGGATGCCGCTCAGCACGTCCTGCACCACCGACTGCGCGCGCGTCCGCAGCGCCAGGTGCGCACGCAGGTTGGCGCGGCCCATCTTCCAGATCCTGACCGACACCAGCACGATCACCGGTGCCGGCGCCAGGATCAGCAGGCCGAGTTGCCAGTCCTGGATCATGACCACGATCACGAGACCGACCAGCAGCACCACCTGGAACACACCCTGCGCGCCCGAGTCCTGCACGAACACGCGGATATCGCGGGTGTCGTCGCTCACGGCGGTGGTCAGGTCGCCGGCCGTCCGCGAGGTCAGAAACGCGAGCGGGAGGCTCTGGATCTTGTCGAACACCGCGGCGCGCAGGCTGGCGGCGATGCCGGATCCGAAACGCGCGGTGGCCCGGTTGCGTGCGATGGTGCTGACGCTGCGCACCGCGTAGCTGGCGCCGATCAGCGCCAGCAGGGCCAGGATCGCGCCGATGTCGAAGCGTCCCGGAACGATGAACCTGTCAATCAGGATACGCGTGAGTTGCGGCGCCGTCAGAGCGGCCGCGGCACCCACCAGGTACAGCAGCAGCACCAGCGCCACGGTTGTCCGGTACGGTTTGGTCAAGGCAAGGATCCAAGCCATCACCCGGTGTCCGCTGCCGGAGCGCTCGGGGTGGGGTAGCGGCGCGGCGCCAACCGGACGGTAACCTTCGCCGCGCCGCTGCAGGAAGCTGCCGAGCGCGCCCGCTGCCTCCCGGTAGTGGCGAGCCAGCCGTGCGCTGTACTGCACCACCACGAGGGGGCCGCGGTCGGTGCGAGCGATCACCCGACCGCCGTAGGTGAGCGCGTCTACCTCGATGGCGGTGACCCGGTCGAGCGCGGTCACGTCGGCGCGGTCGCCGGCGACGGCGACCAGCGCCTCGTCGGTGACCAACAGCGTCCCTTGCGTGAGCCGGCCGGCGGCGTCGATGTCGAACGGCAACTCGAAGCGCACCGGGCCGGTGACTCCGGCGGCACGCAGGACGGCGTTCAAATCTGCTCCTCGATCCGCTTCAGGATCTGGCGCGGCAGCCGCTCCCGATGCTCCAACCGGTAGCGATTGCCGTCGGCGTCGATGATCAGCAGCGCACCATCGGCAATTTCGCGAATCTGCGTATGATCGCTGTGCACCCGGAACCGGCACGGCCCCGCGCTGGTCGCGACGCTCCAGTGCGACTCGCCAAACTTCTCCACCAACGACTCGACGGCCAGGATCCGGGGCGCGAAGTAGCGCCGCTCCAGCTCCTCGGTGAGCAGCCGCCGCTGTTCCTCGGGAAGCTGCTCCGGGCGGCGGATGATGCCGACCTCGGCGCCGCCGTGGACGCGCAGCGAGACCCAGCGTTCGCCGTCGCTGAGTGGAAACACCCGGTAGGCGTCGACGTATTCGTAGTGCTCCTCGCCGTCGACGTCGAGGCTGAGCACTCCACCGGCGGTGCGGGCGATCTTCAGTTGGTCAGGTTCGAGAAACCGCATCGAGGACCTCCTACTCTCCGATCGCGATGGCGTGCAGGGCGCGGAGCTGGGTCTGCACCAGCCGGTGGTAGACGCCGCGGGCGGCCATCAGGTCATCGTGGCTGCCCCATTCCACGATGCGCCCGTGATCGATCACGTACAGCCGGTCGGCTTGCCGCAACGTGGACAACCGGTGCGCGATGGCTATCGTCGTCCTTCCGCTGACCAGGCGTGCTAGCGCCTGTTGAATGTGCAGCTCGGTTTCCGTGTCCACCGACGAGGTGGCCTCGTCGAGGATCAGCACCGGCGGATCCAGCAGCACGGCGCGGGCAATCGCCAGCCGTTGCTGCTCACCGCCCGACAGGCCGTGCCCGCCCTGTCCGATGATCGTGTCGTAGCCTTCCGGCAGCCGCACGATGAAGTCGTGGGCATGCGCGGCCTCGGCGGCGGCGATCACGGCCGTGGCGGTCGCATCCGGCACCGCGTAGCGGATGTTGTCGGCCACCGAACCGGCGAACAGGTAGGGGTCCTGCAGCACGATCCCGATCTGGCGCCGCAGATCCCCGGTCGCGATCCGGCGCACGTCGATGCCGTCGAGCAGCACCGCACCTTCGTCGACGTCGTACAACCGGGTGACCAGGTTGACGATGGTCGACTTGCCGGCGCCGGTGTGCCCCACCAAGCCGATCATCTCGCCGGCGGCGGCGTGCAGATCGACGGCGTGCAGCACCGGCTTGTTGGGCTCGTAGCTGAAGGTGACGCGTTGCAGGCGCAGGTCTCCGCGCAGCTTGCGCGGGCCGGCGTCCCGCGGTTCCACCACCGTAGGCCGCGCGGCGAGGATGCGGCTCATGCGGTGCATCCCGCTGGTGGCATAGATCCAGTCGCCGATCGCGGCGCCCGCGTTACCGAGTTGCTCCCACATCAGGGTGAGGTATCCCACGAAGCTCATCAGCACGCCGAACGGTACCGAACCGCCGATTACCCACCACGCCCCCGCCGCCCACACCAGGAGCAGGCCGACCTCCAGCAGCAGTTCGCCGAGGGGAAACACCGTGCCGGTCAGGGCTACGCGCTGGTACTCCTCGCTCGCCGCCCACTCGTTGGTGCGCCGAAACCGCTCCCGCTCCTGCGGTTCGCCCCCGAATGCGCGCACCACGCGGGCACCCATGAACGAATCGTCCGCCGCCGCCCCCACGGCCCACTCGGCGCGGTAGCCGCGGCTGACCCCGGGGCCGAGGGCGGGCTCGACCCGGTGCACGATCCACACGTACAGCGGCAGGGCGGCGACCGCCAGCCCGGCCAGGCGCAGGTCGAGCAGCGCCATCACCGTCAGGCTGCCCACCATCATGACCGCTTGCACGAAGCCATTCGGCGCGATGGTACCGAGCAGCGAGCCCACTCCGTTCATGTCGCTGTTCATGCGCGTGAGCAGCGAGCCGGTGAGGTTGTTGGAAAAGAAGCCGAGCGACAGGCGGTGGACCCCGGCGAACACGGCCGAGCGCAGGTTCAGGCCGATGCGATGATGGTACAGGCCCCAGATCCAGCCCCACACGACACGGAACACCAACTCGGCGAGCCGCACCAGGGCGATCATCGCCACCAGCAGTACCACCTGGCCGAACAGTGTGTCGGCTGGCGTGAGAACGCGGTCGAAGAACACGGTCCCGGCGAGATATGGTGCCGCAACGTTGGCCCCGGTGTGCAGCAAGAGCGCCGCCACCACCAACGCCAGCTTCGCCGGCTGCCTCGGCGCGAACCGCATCGTACGCCTGAATACCGCCCACCGCGTAAAGGCGTGCCCCGTATCTCCGGTGCCTTGCTCCGCGCGTTGCGCGGGTGCCTCCGCCGTCGCCGCGCCGTCGCCGCGCAGTCGCGCATTGCCCGGACGAACGCGGCGGCCGCCGGTATCCGCCCGTTGGTGAAGCGCACCAGCTCGCACGGCGCACCGTCCACCCGCGCATACAGCGCGCCGCTCGACACGTAGGACTCCACATCGAAGCCGGCCGCGCGGCAAGGTGACCCGCGTGCGCCTCGCACCGTCCAGGACGCGCACCTCGTCCGCGCTCGCCTCCACCGTCTCGCACGCGTAGCGGCCGTCCAGGTCCAGATCCGCTTCGAAACGCACCGCTGCCGCGTCCTGCCGAGTGACCCCTCGCATGCGCCAATATAGCCACAAGCTCGAATCTAATCTGACCTCACCTGGCGCTACTTGGGCCACCACTTGCCGCTGGCGGGGCCGTCTCCTTGAGATCTGGTGCGCCGCAGAGGGGCGAGCCGGCCGTCCGCGGTGATCGGCCCGCCGTCGAGGACCAAGATGCGTGGCAGATCGACGATCGTGCTGACGCAATGCGCGAGCTCGTGATAGCGTCCGGGAACATGAACCTCGCCAGTCGTTCGGTTTCCAGGTGATCGCGTTGGATCCGGAGCGATCATCGTCCCCGCCCTGTTCGGCTTCGGGCTGCTGGCCGGCATGGAGACCCACCTCACCTGGGGCTTGGCGCCCGGTGCTGGCCCTGGCGGTGCTGACCATGGCCGGCCTGACGTTGTTGGTGGTGAGCTTCGCGCCGTCGCTGGGCACCTGGCGGCTGCCCTGGCGCGAGGATTGAAAGCCGCCCGTCTGCATGATCAAACCGAAGCGACTGATACGGGGTGGTTGCGTAGCGGCCGTCTCTCTGTCCTGGGGCGGGCCGGGAGCGGTTCCGCATCGCTACGCCGCCGGCAAGCGGCAGTTCGAGGAGGAGTTCCGGGTCGCCGTGACCGAGACCGAGCACGCCCTGCGCGATCTCGACTGGCTGGCGCGCAACCCGCGGGCACGCGCGGATGACCTGATGGCGGCGTTCGCCGACCCGCGCGTGGACGGCATCATCTCCACCATTGGCGGAGACGATTCGATCCGGCTCCTGCCGTACCTCGACACGAACGTGATACGGAGCAATCCCAAGGTGTTCATGGGCTACTCGGACACCACGGTGACGCACTGCGTGTGCCGCGCGGCCGGGCTGGTGTCCTTCTACGGGCCCTCGTTCATGGCGGGGTTCGGCGAGAACGGGGGCATGTTTCCCTACATGGTGGACTCCGTGCGCCGGACGCTGTTCGACTGCGAGCCGATCGGCGCACTGGCTCCGAATGACAGCGGCTGGACGGTTGAGCACACGGATTGGGCGGATCCCTCGACGCAGCCGGTCGCACGCAAGCTCAATCCGTGCACCGGCTGGGTCTTCCACCAGCGGGAGGGCGTTGTGGAGGGCGCGCTGTTCGGCGGCTGCGTCGAGGTACTGGACTGGCTGCGGGGTACCCCGGTGTTCCCCGCGGCGGACTCGCTACACGGCTCCATTCTGTTTCTGGAGACGTCGGAAGAGGCAGCGTCGCCGGAGCTGCTGGCGCGGTTCATCCGTTCACTGGCGGCCATGGGCTGCCTGCAGCCGCTCGCCGGCATTCTGCTCGGGCGTCCGGGTGGGCAGATCGATCCGGCGCAGTTCCCGGCTTACGCGGACACGCTGTGCCGCACGGTGCGGGAAGAGTACGGAATGCGTGACCTGCCGATCGTCAGCAACATCGACTGCGGCCACACCGACCCGATGATGGTGCTGCCACTGGGCGTCCGCCTCCGCATCGACTCTAACCGTCGCAAGCTCTCGATCCCCGAGTCCGCGGTGGTCTGAGTGATTCGCTCGCTCCGGAAGTCTCCGCGAATCTTTGCCGAGCGAGGGAGGTTGTCGTTTCGGAGGTTCGCATTGCTGCCGCTGCACTATCGCTGATTCGGACGAGCGACCACTACGTCATTCCTGTCGATCCGGTAAGTTACCGCCACGATGTCGGCCAACTTCGGATCGCTCAGCGCCCGGCGCACGAAAATCGGCATGTTTGCGCCTTCATGCCGGGCTGACGGGACGACCAGTCCATCTATGCCCAACGCGAGGGCTTCTGCGCCGAGTTGGTTGCAAAACGAATAATCACTATCGTGGACCAAGTCTGGCCACTCCTGTGCCCTGGACCGAAGGTCTTTCTCGACACCATCGAACATGCAACGGAATCCCTGATAGTAGGCGGTACGACTGCGCTTCGGCCTTCCAACGTACTCTTTACCAAACCAGAAAGCCACTTCAGACTCGGCGGTTTCTTCCTGCAGAGCACTGTAGAACACGGGATACGACCCATCCGAATAACGCGTTCTGGTCCGCAGTTTTCTTCGTCGACGAAACGGACCATCGAGCAGCTCTTCGACCGAGTCTTCAGGTATCCTTCCAGACAGTAGTTCCAACAACTCCACACGACCATCGGGATCCAAGATCCAATTCCGAAAGAAACGCATCGCGTGAAGCCAGACCAACACGGCCTGTCTCGGCTTGAGCGGAATCCACTAATCGTCTCCTTCCTCAGCAGGCAAAGGCACGAACAATACAACTCCACCGTTGCCGCTGGCTCCCGTATCACCTTGTTTGTAGCCGTCGCCACCACCACCGCTTTGGCCGCCTATGCCTATTTCGATCTCGAACCGGTCGCCTCTCGACAGTCCTTGGAGTTCGACAATTCGGGTTTCTCCGGGAAATCCCTTACCGCCGTCGCCGCCATCGGAAACGGTACGGCCTTCGGCCCGAGGTGCGATTGCACCATGGCCGCCGTCGCCGCCAACGCCGTAGTGGCAGCCCTTGCCGTCCTTTCCCTTGACCGGGCTACCGTCAATCAGACCGCCGTCACCACCACTGCCGCCGGCAGCCCTGTGTATCTTGTCTCCAGTCCGAACGGTGGTGGCGGCGCCGCCACCACCGCCACCGCCGCCGCCCGCGCCAAAGAGGTTCAAGCCCTCAAGACAAAGGGCCCCGCCCCCGCCACCGCCGCCGCCCGCCGCGCCCACAACAATCGCGAGACCGTGTGGCGTAGCCCATGGCCATACGAAGATTCCTGATTCGGTGACGCGTCGGGGCACGGATTCTCTCATCGCATTCCTCCGATGGTGTTGTGCTTGGCGACCGGGAAGCCCAGCGGGCTGCTGCAATGGTGGTTCACGCTGGCTCCGATGTCCAGCCGCCGGGGCGCCAGCGGCGCGAGCCAGTCGCCAGCGGGCTACTCGGGTGGTGGGGAGTACAGGTTGCGGTACCTGGTGCTGGTGCGCAGCAGGTCGGCGTGGGTGCCGTCCGCTGCGATGCGGCCCCGTCGAGCACCAGGATGCGCGGAAGGTCGACGATGGTACTGACGCAGTGGGCGATGACGATCACCGTTCCCTGGAAGCGCTCGCCGAGTTTCGGTTATCCTGGAGGGGGAGCAGGTCAGTGTATACGCCCACACGACAGGCATTGGCGCGAGTCGCCACAGCGATTAGAACACGTCTGGAGAACAGCCAGGGAGACGTCCGGCTGGAGGCCATCTACGCCTTCGGGTCGCGCGTGCGAGGCGATCACGGGGGTGAGTCGGACCTCGACTTGCTTGTGGTCGTCACGGGACGTACCCCGGAGGTAGAACGCGCCGTCATCGACAGTTGCGTCGAGGAGGAATTGCGCACTGGCATCCCATTCGATCCGGTGATCAAGGATTCTGCCAGCTTCGCGCTCGAACGCCGGTACCACTCACCCTTTTACGAGAACGTGGCGCGGGAGGCCATCCCGGTATGACGCTGAACGTCGACGACAAGAAGACGCTCAGCGATATCCGCTTCGCCAAGGCGCGCGAGGCTCTCGCCGATGCACGGGCAACCTTGGCCGACGAGCGGTTGAATAACGCGGTGAACCGCAGCTACTACGCCGCCCTGAGTGCGGTACGCGCGCTGCTCATTCTCGACGGCGTAAATCCGGAATCACACGGCGGCGCGGTGACTATCCTCAGCCTGCGGTTCATCAGGACCAAGCTGTTGCCGGTCAGCGTTGCCAAGGATTTCAAAACGCTGATGACCCGGCGTACCGACGTGGACTACGGCGACTTCGAGTCCACCTCGCGGTCGGAGGCGGAAGATTCCGTGCAGCGAGCAGACCGGCTCCTGAACCAGATCGACACCGTCCGCACGCGCCTTGCCACGCAGTTGTAGCTCGGGATGGGAGATACGACTTTACTCGGGCTCCGAAGCAAACAGGGTGCGGTATTTCTCGCTGGTGCGCAGCAACTCGGCGTGTCGGCCGTCCGCCGTGATCCGCCCGCCGTCGAGAACCAGGATGCGCGGCAGATCCACGATCGTACTGATCCGATGAGCGATAACGATCACCGTTCCCTGATCTCGTTCGCCGACCATTTTCTGATTGATTGACCGTGCGGTGGGGTCGTCGAGTTGCGACATCGCTTCATCGAGAACCAGGATCGGACGATCGAGCAGCATGGTTCGGGCGAGAATGAGCCGTTGCCGCTCTCCGGCCGAGAGCTGCCGCCCGCGCTCGCCGACCACCGCATCAAGCCCCCCGGGCAAGCGCTCGACCAGTTCCTGCAGCTGGGCGTCGGCGCAGACTGCCAACAGCTCGCCGTCGGTACTTCGTGGACGAGCCAGCAGCAGGTTTTCCCTGAGCGACATGTTGTAGACGACGCTGTCCTGGCCAATCAGAATCGCGGTCCCCAGCGCCCGCATGCCATCGGTCGGCTGCAACCGGCGGGCGCCGATACGCAACTCGCCCGAAGTGGGCAATTGCTGACCGGCAACGATGCGCGCAATGGTGGACTTGCCGCTGCCGGACGAGCCCACGACAGCTACCCGGCTGTTGGCGGAAATGACGCAGTCGACGCCGCGCAGCACGGGCTCGGCTCCGTCGTACGCGAGGACCACGTCACGCAGCTCGATTTCGGGCACGACAGCCGGTGCGAGGCGCGCCCTCGGGGGTGGAATCTGCGGCCATTCGGTAACTTCGAAGGAGCGCCTCAGGCGTGGTTGCAGGTTACCCAGCTCGGCGTTCAGTGCGTTGATTCGATCGGCGGCATCCAGGACGCGCGCGAAGTAGCGCATGAAAGCAATCAGCCCGCCCAGGGTCAGCGACCCGGCGAAGATCAGCACGCCGCCCAGAAAGTACAGCGTTGCCTGTGAGACGTAGTGCTCCTGCAGGCGTCCGATGGCGTGCTGCAGGTATGTGAAGGTATGGCTTGCCCCGCGCAGCCGGTTGATTCTGCGCAGCCAGGCCGCCATCTTCGCGCTCTGTTCGTTCTCGATCGCCAGCATGCGCACCTCGCGCCAGCCGAGCAGCGACTCGTGCAACCAGGCGGACCACCTCCCCATGGCTTCCCGGTGCGCGTGACTGCGCACGCCGGCTTGCCGTTTGATCCACCGCCCCGCCAGCCAGAGGAGCGTCGTGAGCGCGGAGGCGGCCAGCGCGAGCTGCCAGCTCATGGCGACGCACACCACGCCCCCCACCACGATGAGACACCAGTTGAAGATGCGTTCGATCCGCTGCAGCAACAATGCGCCCAGTTCCTCGCTGTCGTCCTCCACGCGTTTGAGCAACTCGCCGGGGGCATGACGCATCAATTCGCTCCACGGCAGCCGCTGGATGGAGCGGAAGACCCGCATTCTCTGGCGGAAGACCACGCGGTGGACCGCGCGGTTCTGCATCAGGATCTCCACCGCCTTGAGTACGGTTTCCACTCCGTAGACTGCGAGGAAGGCCCCAAGCATCAGCCAGAGGCGATCCGCATTTCGACCGACCAGCACCTCGTCGACGAACAGTCCGGTCAGCGCCGGCGGGATCAACGTGGTGACAACCAGGAGGCCCTTCAGCACCACCAGCAGCACGGTCAACAAACCTGCCGGGCGCAGGGCCGCCTTGGTCTGGTCCAGGCTGAGGTCGGAGGCTCCGGTGTTCACTCGACCTGCTCCCGAAAGAGCCGCTGATAGGCGGCGCAGTCGCGGATCAGTTCATCGTGCGAACCGGATGCGGCAATGACCCCTCCGTCCAGGACAAGAATGCGCTGACAATCGATGATCGAACTGAGACGGTGAGCAATGATGATGGTCGAACGGCACCGGTCGGCGCCGAACAGCCGGCGGTAGATGGAGCGCTCGGTGTCCGGATCGACCGCGGAAAGCCCCTCGTCGATCACCAGCACGGTCGGTTGCCGCAGCAGCACCCGGGCCAGCTCCAGCCGTTGCTTCTCACCCGCCGAAAGCGTCCGCCCTTCGGATCCGATCAACGTGTCCAAGCTGTCCGGGAAGCGGTGCACGGTGTCACTGATCTGCGCAACCCGGCAGGCCTCCCACAGCAGTTGGTCGGAGATCCTCTCGGCACTCTCGTTCGTGGCTTCCAGACAAAGGTTGGCGCGCACGGTGTCGCTGAATATCAGCGGATCCTGCTGCACGAATCCAAACCATCTGCGCACCGACGTACGGGAGTAGTGCGCGACGTTGTGCTCACCGATCATGACCGAGCCGGACTCAGAATCGCGCAGCCGTGCGAGCAGTGTGACGATCGAGGACTTGCCCGCGCCGCTGCCGCCGACAATCGCTACCTGCTCGCCAGGCTCCACCCGCAACGAAATCCCCTCCAGCACCGGAACGTCCTGGCGGTACCGAAATCTGACGTCATCGAAGACGACCGCTCGCGGGGCAGCGTCGAGGGCCGGACCGCGGTCGTGTTCGGACGGCAAATCCATCACATCGCGGATACGGTCCACCCCCACCGAGTAGATGCGCATCTGGAACAGGTCGTCGCTGATCTTGCTGAGCTCGTCGCGGGCGGTCAGGAAGTAAGTCGCCACCGCGATGTAACCGCCGATGGAAAGCCGGTCGGAAAGGACCAGCGCACTGACCGCCACGAAGAACGCGATCTCCAGCACCGTCGCGACCAGTTCGCGAACCCGCTCCGAAGAGAGCTCCACCAGAGACTGCCTCACCTTGAGGTGGATCAATCCCCGCAGCCGGGCCACCAGCCAGCGCGCCACCGTGGTAGTGGCTCCCATCTGCTGCAGATCGGCCGCGCCGCGGATGACTTCGAACAGCCAACTCGAGTAGCCGCCGTAGCGGGTGCGATAGGCGTCGGCCACGCGCCGCCCGCGCAGCCCCATCAGGTGGGAGAGGAAAGCGGTTAGCGGTGCGGCTATGGCGGCAAGGAGCGCCAGGAGCGGACTGATGGCTCCCATGAACAGCAACGCTATGACCAGTCCGATGAACGCATCCGGAATCCAGATGCCGAGTTCGTCGACGTACCAGGTGATCTGCTGCGCATCGGTCTCCACCGTCTCCGCCAGGTCGCCCGTCTTGCGGCGTTCGAGCGACTCGCTCCGCGCCGAGAGGATGCGGCGAAATATGCGCCGGCGCACCTTGGCGTCGAAGTCGGTAACCTTGTAGACCCAGGACACGTGACCGATGGCGAACAGCCCTTCGTTGGCGGCCAGCATCATGGCGAAACACAACGCCAGCGCCGGCACCAACGACAGATCCCGGTGGGTGATTACCTGGTCGACAACGAGTGCGTACACGATGGGCAGCAGAGCACGGAAGAAGTGGGTGAACAGAGCGTTGACAAGGGACGTGACCCACGCCATCCGGTCGCCACGCGCCATCCGCCACGCGAACGCCAGGCGGCTGCGTTGACCTGCCCTGCCGGTGGCGCCGGGATCCGGGCTCATCGGTCCCGCCGAAACAGCACCGCAACGGCGTAGCTGAGCAGGGATCGCTCACCCACGGCAAGCTCCATCGTGGCATCCGGAGTCTCGATCCCGCCGGCCGAGCGCGCCCAAACGTGGGTTCGTGCCGCGGTACTCTCGCGGCGGAGCAGCTTCGCATCGAATCGCTTTCCGTTGCCGTCGACGATCGATACTCGCGTTATGGAAGTGCCGGGCGTAGCAGGAAAATCGGCGAAGAACACCCGTTCGTCCGACGGTTGCGCCGCCGCAGAGATGAACTCCGGGACCGTGGTCGCGGTTGCCACCAGCCACAGTCCGTACAGGGTGGCGACCGACAGGATGATTCCCACCACCGGGGTCTTGGCGACCAGCACCCGGACACGCCGGCGGAGGGCTTCGAATGACAAGGAACTATGCGCTTACGATCAGACCCTGGCAGGTCCGCAACCGCCGGGCCATCGCAGAAAGGAAGAATCCATGGGTTCGCCGCAAGGATTGCAACGTATGAAACTGACCGGGAATCGCGGCGTACGGCGGCATCTCGGAAGCGAGGTTAGCACGGGAACGCCGAAGAAAGGTCGAACAGAGGTGAGCTTCGGTTCGTTACCCTTATAGAATCCGCCGATGGGGAGGAACCGGGAAGCGTGCGATCAGGTTGGCCAGTGTCATTTGCAGAGCTGTTCGAAGAGCTCGAGGGGCCGCTGCATGGCTACGCCGCGACGCTGGTGCACGATCGGGAGTGGGCTGAGGATCTGGTCCAGGAGACGTTCATCCGCGCTTGGGACACCTGCCGTTGCTGGGCCAGTTGACGCGTTCGCAGCGGCGAGCGTGGCTGCGCCGGGTGTTGAAGAACCTGTTCATCGATCAGTGCCGACGCTCCGCTCGGGAGCAACAGCTACTGTCGCAGTTGGAACCGCAGTCAGCGTCACCCGAGGTCGACGAGCTGCTACCGCTCCAGATTGAGGGATTGCTCAACACGCTGCCGGTGCCGTTGCGCGAGCTGTGGCGCCGGAGGTACGGCGACGGGATGAGCGGGATCGAGTTGGCGCGCGCGTTAGGCGTTCCGCCGGCAACGGTTCGCTCACGATTGCACGCGGCACGAAAGCTCTTGCGCCGGCGGATCGAATGCACGCTGTGGCTGGAAGACGGCGAAGCGACCCTCTACGCCCAGCGCCTCGCCGCACTGGATGGCACGGCCACGCTATGGGTCGGCGGGGAGTTGGTGATCGATGCCGCCGTATCCCCGAGTATGTTGGCCGAGAAGCTGGCAAAGGTGCACAACCACGGCACGATCATCTGTACGCCCGCGCAGATGGGCGCGCTGCACCAGCGCATCGGAGAGAACAGGGGCGAGTTGCGCGACCGCACCGCGCCGGAGGAGGAGCTGCCGGATGACGGCGGCCGGCGGATTGGCAATACGGCCTACCTTGCCCTGTAACTGTCATGGCTGCGCGGCGCCGCCGCCAAGGGTGACGCCGCGTCCGCCCGCTGGTGCAGTGTAATACCGCTACGCTCTACGTAAGGCTCAAGCAAACTAGGGGTCCTGATCCGCAGAGACGCCGCGCCGGGCGCTCGCGACAGCCGGACGGCCCGCATGCCGGTGGTCAGGTGTGGTGCGGGAACATGATGGTGACGAGGAGCGTGCAGGGTTCGTCCGCCTGCAGGGCGTGCAACGCGCCGCCGCGCAGGTAGAGCCAGGAACCGGCAACCATCTCGCGCGGCTCGCCGTCGACGGTAAAGGCGCACGCGCCACTCACACACTGCACCGTGATGGGGCCGTCCACCTTGTGTTCCGGGATTGATCGTCCCGGTTCGAGCCGGAGCAGAATCGACTCGAATTCACGCTCCTTTACCAGGGCGGTGGACATCGTCTCGCCGAAGGTGAGCAGATCCATTACTGCTCCGGGATTCGCATGCTCATGGGCCATGGGTGTACTCCTCAGGTTGCTGCGGCATCGCCATCGAAGGGGCGTATGCATACGGCTCCCGCCCCCGGCGGTCAAGGCGGTCTGGGAATGTGTGGCCGGGCTGTCGGGTTTGCGGCTATCCTCCGCATCGTGATCGTTTCCAGAGAGACCCTGCAGGAGCTTATCGCGGCGGGCGAGGTGGTGGTGGAGCCGCTCGATCCGGACCACATGCAGCCGGCATCCATCGACCTGACCCTCGGCACCCACTTCCTGAAGGTGGACGAGAACTCCATCGACCGGATCACGCTGGACTCGGAGCTGCGCTACCTCGACCTGCACACCGGCGCCGACGAGGAGATCGTCATTCCGCCGCTGTCGTTCCTGCTTGCCGTGACCCGCGAGCGCATACGGCTGCCGGCCAACATGACGGCGTTCGTGGAGGGGCGCAGCTCAATCGGGCGCATCGGCCTGTTCATTCAGAACGCCGGCTGGGTCGACCCCGGCTTCGACGGCACCATTACCCTGGAGCTGTTCAACGCCAACCGCCTGCCGATTCGCCTGCGCGCCGGGCGCAGAATCTGCCAGATCGTCTTCGCGCAACTCGACCGCAGCACGACCCGCCCCTACCAGGGCAAGTACCAGCACCAGTCAGCCGCCGTCGGCAGCCGCATCCACCTCGACACGACCGCCGCCGATTCGTAGCGGCGCTAACGCTGCTCCATGGGCACGTAGGGACGTTCGCGTGCGCCGGTGTAGATTTGCCGCGGACGCGCGATGCGGTTCTGCGGGTCGTGGATCATCTCGGTCCAGTGCGCGATCCAGCCGGGCAGGCGGCCAATCGTGAACAGGGTGGTGAACATGTTCACCGGCACGCCGAGCGCCTGCAGGATGATACCGGAGTAGAAGTCCACGTTGGGATACAGCTTGCGGGCTATGAAGTAGTCGTCGCGCAGGGCGATTTCCTCGAGCTGTACGGCAATGTCGAGCAGCGGGGTGGACACGCCGAGCCGTTCGAGCACCTCGAAGCAGGCGCGCTTGAGGATGGTGGCGCGCGGATCGAAGTTCTTGTACACGCGGTGCCCGAACCCCATCAGCCGCGTACCGGCGCGCTTGTTCTTGACCTTGTCCAGGAACTGCTTGCCATCGTCGCCGGAGGCGAGAATCTGCTCGAGCATCTCCACCACGGCCTGGTTGGCGCCGCCGTGCAGCGGTCCCCACAGCGCGTGCACCCCCGCTGAAATGGCAGAGAACAGGTTGGCCTGCGAGCTGCCCACCATGCGTACCGTGCTCGCCGAGCAGTTTTGCTCGTGGTCGGCGTGCAGCAGGAAGATCAGGTCCATCGTGCGCGCCACCACCGGATCCACCTCGTACTCCTCGGCGGGGGTGGCGAACATCATGTGCAGGAAATTGGCGGCGTAGCGGAGCTTGTTCAACGGCGACATGAACGGCTGCCCCATGGAGTGCTTGTAGGAGTAGGCGACGATGGTCGGCACCTTGGCGATGAGCCGGTGGATGGCGATCTCCATCTCGCGGTCGTTGGTAACCTGCATCGAGTCGGGATAGAAGGTGGACAGCGCCCCCACCACCGCGCCGGTCACCGCCATCGGGTGCGCGTTGTGGGGAAACCCGGCGTAGAACCGCTTCACGTCCTCGTGGACCATGGTGTGGTAGGTGATGTGGTCCTTGAAGGTGTCGAGTTCTTCCTGGGTGGGCAGTTCGCCCTCCATCAACAGCCACGCCGCCTCCAGGAAGGTGCTGTGCTCGGCCAGATCCTCGATCGGCACGCCGCGGTAGCGCAGGATGCCGCGTTCACCGTCGATAAAGGTGATGGCGCTGCTGCATGAGCCGGTGTTGCCGTAGCCGGGGTCCATGGTGATGACCCCCGCCGTGTTGCGCAGCCGGCTTATGTCCACGGCCACCTCGTTCTCGGTGCCGCGGATGATCGGCAGTTCGTAGCTGGATCCGTCTATGGTGAGTTGTGCCTTCTTTGATTCGCCCATCGCCAACGCAAAGTAATATAACCCCCTCCCCATCGGCCGGTCAGCCCCGCGGGTCAGGTCCGCCGCGTCAGCCCGGCAGGTGCAGGGTAAACGTGGTGCCGCCGCCCGGCGCGCTGCGCACCGTCACCTCGCCGCCGTGCACCCCGGCGATGTGCTTGACGATCGCCAGACCGAGGCCGGTGCCGCCGGAGTCGCGGCTGCGCGCGGCGTCGACGCGGTAGAAGCGTTCGAAGATGCGCTGTTGATGCTCCCCCGCGATGCCGATGCCGGTGTCGATCACCTCCACGACCACGTCGCCGCCGCGGCGGAAGCCGCGTACCGTGACGCGGGTGTCGCGGCTGCTGTACTTGATGGCGTTGTCGACCAGGTTGGTCACCGCCTGCTCGACCAGCAGCGCGTTCATGCGGCAGGTCAGCCCGGCTTCGCACCGTTCCTGCAGCGTAACCCCGCGCGGCTCGGCGGTGCGCCCGCACGACAGCAGCGCCGCCGAGATCACCGGCGCAAGCAGGGAGTCCTCGAACGTGATGCCGGAGCGATCTTCGGCGCGCTCTATGTGCGCGAGCAGGAGCAGGTCGTCGATGATGGCGCTCACGCGCGTCGAGTGCTTGTGGATGATCTCCAGGAAATGGCGCGCCTCGGGGTTGGGGCACATGTCTCCGTCGAGCAGGGTCTCGGCGAAGCCGCTCACCAGGGTGAACGGCGTGCGCAGCTCGTGGGACACGTTGTCCACGAAGTCCCGCCGTACTTGCTCCAGGTGGTGCAGGCGAGTGACGTCGTGCAGCACCACCAGGGCGCCGTGCTCGCTGGCATCGCCGGAAAAGGGGCGTCCGCGTACCCGCAGCCAGCGCGGTTCAGCGCCGGGTATCGAAATGTCCACCTCGGTGTCCTCGCCGCGGACCGCCCGCTGTGCCAGCGCCGCCAGGTCGTACCGATCGACCGCCCGCGCCGCCGCCGCCACCACCATCGGCCCGTCGCCGTCGCCGTCGCCGTCGCGCTCGCGGGCGCCCAGCATCGCCAGTCCGGTGCCGTTTATCTCCAGCAGATTTGCGTCGCCGTCGAATACCAGCACCCCGTGCGGCAGGTCGCGGATCACCGCCTGCAGCCGCCGATGCGATCGTTCGAAGTGGTCCAGCCGTTCGCGCACCTGTGCGGCCAGGACATCGAGCGTCGCGGCGGGAGGCCGGCCGTGGCCGGCGGCACCCGCCAGCAGCCGTGCGCCGCGCACCGCCGGCCCGGCGTACAGGCGCCACAGCGCGCTCGCCGCGGCCGCGGCAAGGCAACACAGCAGCAGCACTCCCGCCACGGTAGCCGCAACGTGCTGCCACGCGTGCATGGCGAAACCGGTGCCCGCCGCCGCGGCGGCCAGCGCGATCACGGTCACGGCGACGCCGGTGGGGCGGGCGGGGCTGAACGGGCCGCGTGGCACGTGCTACTCGGCGGCGTCCTGGAATCGGTAGCCGACGCCGCGCACGGTCTCGATGAGTTGGCTGCTGTCGGCCAGCTTCTTGCGCACGCCGGCGATCAGCACGTCGATGGAGCGGTCGGTTACCGGGTAGTCCGGCCCGTGCACCGCGGCGATGAGCTGGTCACGAGTAAACACCCAGCCGGCATGGCTGGCAAGGAACTGCAGCACCGAGAATTCGGTGGCGGTAAGTCGCACCGGGTGCCCGCCGACCCTTACTTCCCGCCGGCCGGGGTGGATGGTCAGGTCGCCGACAATCAGCGGCGCCCGCCGGTCGTGCACCTCCGTGCCGTGGCGGCGCAGCACCGCCTTGATCCGCGCAATGAGGACGCGCGGGCTGAACGGCTTGGTGACGTAATCCTCGGCGCCCTGTTCCAGGCCGGCGATGATGTCCGCCTCCTCGCCCTTTGCCGTGACCATCACGATCGGCACGCCGCGGGTGAGCACGTTGGACTTCAGGATCTGGCATAGCGCCAGCCCGTCCATCCCCGGCAGCATGAGATCGACCAGGATCAGCGCCGGCACGTTGTCATCCACCAGCCGCAGCGCCTCTTCCGCGGAACCGGCGGCGGCGGTGACGAACCCCTCCCGCTCGCAATTGAAGCGGATCAGCTCCATGATGTCGTCGTCATCCTCGACGATCAATACTTGATTGGTTTTCGACATAGCCTGCCGGTGTCACGCGAGCCGGTCGCCGGGCCGGCTGTCAGGACGCATGTGAATCCGGATTCGATGGCGCCGGCGCATGCGTGGCCGGCAGCCGGGATCCCTTCCAATCCGCGCGTACGCCGACAATGGCCAGCACCGTGATGTACGCGTAGAACCCCATGAAAAACAGCGTGTATGGAACCACCCGGGCCAGGGCGCGGCGCCGGCGCGGGTGGTGGTGCAGTGCCGCGGCCAGGGCCGCCAGCGTACCGATGCTCAGCAGCGAGGTGAGCGGCCACACTGCCAGCCACGGCACCAGCAGGGCGAACGGCGCCGCCGCCACGCTGAGGATCAGGAACAGCGTCACGTAGCGGTAGCCCCAGGCGGCGGCCGGGTCATTGCTGTAGAAGGCGCCGCCGTTCCAGCGCACGTGCTGGTTGATGAACGCGCGCCAGTCGGGTTGCGGTTCGGTGGTGACCAGGGTCTCGGCAAGCGTGGCGGCGCGCACCTTCCAGCCGGCGCGGCTGGGGGGGCCCACCCGGGGGGCGGCCTCGGGAACGGGGTGGGGCCGAGGGCGGCGGCAGCGGGGGGGGCGCGCACCTCCCGGCCGGCGCGGCTGCCGCCGCCCACCAGGGCGGCGTCCTCGGTAATGGTGTAGCCGAGCGAACGAAAGCCGCCGATCCCGGCCAAAACTGGCGCCCGCAGGGCCAGGTTGTTGCCGAAGCAGCCGGTCGGCTGGCCCAGCCCGGCGGTGCCGGTGGAGTACTGGTGCACCAGCGGCTGGTCGAACGCCTGGTAGCGGTCGCTGAAGCGTTCGCGAGCGTGGCCGCCGCCCGCGCCGGGGGCCTGCACCGCCAACTGGCCGAACACCACGCCGGTCCGGCTGCCGGCGGCGGCGGTGAAGTAGGCGGTGAGCCGCTCCACCCACGCCGGCGGCACCGTGCAATCGGCATCGGTGAACAGCAGTAGTTCACCCGCCGCCGCCGCCACGCCCAGGTCCAGGGCCTGCTGCTTGCCGGTGCAACCCTCCGGCGGCTGCCGGTTGCGCACCACCCGCACCGGGTAGGGGGCGGCGGCGCGGTGGGCTTCCATGATCGCGGCGGTGGCGTCGGTCGACCGGTCGTCGACCAGCACCAGCTCGAAGGCGTTGGTGGTCTGCACCGCCAGCGAGGCGAGCAGCCGCGGCAGCGCCGGCTCCTCGTTCATGGCCGCCACCACCACGGAAACGGGCGGTGCACCCCGCCGCGGAGCGGGCTGCCGCCGGCGCCGCGCATCGTCCCGGCGGTCACGCAGGCGCGCGAGCAGCACGCCGACCGCCAGGGCGCCGTGGGTAAGCAGCATGGAGGCGCACAGCGCGAGCACGGCCCACTGCAGTGCGCCTGCCGCGGTCATGGCAGGGCGCGCTCCAGCGACCGGTTCAGCCGCCCGGCAAAGGCGACCGGATCGGTGAGCTGTGCGCCCTCGATCAGCAGCGCCTGCTCCAGCAGCAGGTGGCTGGTATCGGCCACCAGGTCGTCCTCGCCCTGTTTCAGCATGGCATCGAGCTTGGTCACGATCGGGTGGGACGGGTTGACCTCCAGGACCGGCTGGAACTTCTCCGCCTCCTGGCCGAGCGCCCGCAGCACGCCCTGCATCGACACCGTCGGGTCGTTGGCGTCGGCCACAATGCAGCTCGGCGAGTCGGTCAGCCGGGCGCTCGCCTTCACCTCCTTCACCGCGTCGCCGAGCACGTCGGCAATTCGCTTCAGGAGCGGATCGAGTTCCTTCTCCTGCGCCTTGCTGTCGGCGGTCTTCAGGTCGTCGGCGGTGTCGCTGCGGTTCACCGACTTCAACTCGTGATCGTCGAACGTGCCGATGGTGGGAATCACGAAGCCGTCGATCTCGTCGTCCATCAGCAGGACCTCGATCTCCTGCGTACGGTACACCTCCAGCAGCGGCGAATGGCGCAGGTTGGCGCCGCGCTCGCCGGTGATGTAGTAGATCGCCTTCTGCTCCTCCTGCATTCGCTCCACGTACTCCTTCAGGCTGGTCAGGCCGTCGTGGGCGGTAGTGCGGAATCGCACCAGTTCCAGCAGCGTGTCGCGATTGGCGAAGTCCTGGTACAGGCCCTCCTTGAGCGGACGCCCGAACTCGGTCACGAACGAGCCATAGAGGTCGGGGTTGTTGGTGGCCAGGTCGCGGAACTCCGCCAGCAGCTTCTTGACCGAGGCGTTGCGGATGCTGGTCAGCAGGCGGTTCTGCTGCAGGATCTCCCGGCTCACGTTGAGCGGCAGATCCTCGGAGTCGATCACCCCGCGCACGAAGCGCAGGTAGGTGGGCAGCAGTTCCTTGTTGTCGTCGGTGATGAACACCCGCTTCACGTACAGTTTCACGCCGGGCCGGTAGTCGGCGTAGAACAGGTCGGGCGGCGCCGTCTTGGGGATATAGAACAGGGTGGTGTACTCCTGCGTTCCCTCGGCGCGGGTGTGCACGTAGTGCAGCGGGTCTTCCTGGTCGTGGCCCAGGCCGCGGTAGAACTCGAAGTAGTCGTCGTCGGTCAGCTCCGACTTGGGGCGCTGCCAGAGCGCGCTGGCGGCGTTGATCTGCTCGCTGCGCTGCTCGGTCTTGTCGTCCCTGGTCTCGGTGTAGTGCAGGTGGATCGGGTAGGGGATGTGGTTGGAGTATTTCTTGACCAGATCCTGGATCTGCCACTGCGCGGCGAACTCGGCGCCTTCCTCGTTCAGGTGCAGCGTGACGGTGGTGCCGGCGCCGGTGCGCTCCGCCGGGGAGATTTCGAACGAGCCGCGCCCGTTGCTCACCCAGCGCTGCGCCTGCTCGTCACCGGCGCGCAGGCTGAGCACCTCGACGCGGTCGGCCACCATGAAGCTGGAGTAGAAGCCGACGCCGAACTGGCCGATCAGGTTGCTGTCGCCCGCGGCGCCCTGCTTTGCATCCTTGGCCTTCGCCTGCATCACGTCCAGGAAGCGCTTGGTGCCGGAGCGCGCGATAGTGCCGAGGTTGTCGCGCAGTTCATCGGCGCTCATGCCGATGCCGCTGTCCGCGACCGTCAGTGTGCGCGGCTTGCTGTCGGAGTCGAACGAGATGTCGACACGCGGAGTGAACGGCAACCCCTTGAAGTCCTCGTCGGTCAGGGTGAGGTAGCGCAGCTTGTCCAGCGCGTCGGAGGCGTTGGAAACCAGCTCGCGCAGAAAGATCTCCTTGTGCGAGTACAGCGAGTGGATGATGAGGTCGAGCAGTTGGCTGACCTCGGTCTTGAATCGATGCTTTGCCATGTTCCTTTCTCTTGTCCTTGCCCGGGGTGTTTACCGTCCGCCGTCCGCCGGCACCGCGATCAGCCGCGGCCGAAGCCGAAGCCCATGGCGTCGTGCACCAGTTCCATGGTAGCGCGCGCCTCGCGGCGCATGCGCTCGTTGCCGGCGTGCAGGATCTCGTCCACCGTGGCCGGGTTTGCCTCCAGGGCGGCACGCTGCTCCCGGATCGGCTCCAGAAAATCGTTGAGCGCGGCCGCGAGCTTGCGTTTTACTTCCACGTCGCCCACGGTGCCGGTGCGGTAGCGCTCCTTGAGGTCGTCCACCTCGGCGCGATTCGGGTTGAACGCGTCGTGGTAGATGAACACCGGGTTGCCCTCCACGCGGCCGGGAATGTCGGCGCGGATACGGTTGGGATCGGTGTACATGCCGCGCACCTTGCGCTCCACGGTGGCGGCGTCGTCGCCGAGGTAGATGGTGTTGTCCAGGCTCTTGCTCATCTTGGCTTGGCCGTCGGTGCCGACCAGGGTGGGCACGTCGCCGATCAGCACGTCCGGGACCGGGAACACCTTGCCGTACAGGCGGTTGAAGCGGCGCGCCAGCTCGCGGCACACCTCCACCTGCGATTCGTTGTCCTTGCCCACCGGCACCAGGTTGGCGCGCGGCAGCAGGATGTCGGCCGCCTGCAGCACCGGGTAGCCGAGCAGCCCGAACGGCATCGCCTCCAGGTGGGCGGCCTGCGCCATCTCCTTGAGGCTCGGCACCCGCTCCAGGCGCGCCACCGTGGTCAGCATCGCCAGCAGCGTGTTCAGTTCGTAGGTTTCCGGTATTGCGCTCTGCACGAATATCACCGAGCGCTCCGGGTCGATGCCGGTGGCCAGGTAGTCGATGACCACGGCACGGATGTTGGCGTCCAGTTCGCGCACGTGCGCGCGCTCGGGACGGGTGGTGAGGGTGTGTACGTCGGCGATGATGAAGAAGCACTCGTACCGGTCCTGCAACTCGATACGGTTCTTGACGCTGCCCACGTAGTGGCCGACGTGCAGCGGCCCGGTGGGCCGGTCGCCGGTGAGGATGCGCGGCCGCGTACCGACCTGGTGGGGCGCCTTCTCCGGCACGGGCGCGGGCGCGGTAACGGTACTGCTCATGAGCCTGCCAACCTCACTTCGTGACTGCCCGAAGCGCGCAATTCCACCCACGGCAGTGCGTTGGAATGCTCTCAATCGGGCTGCCCCGAAAATAACGAACCCCCCATCCCCCGGTCAAACCGCCACAACGTCGGATTCCCCCTGTTGATCGAACGGGAACCCACGCGGAGTATGACACGGTCAACGTGGAGGAGGTGTGAAATGGCCAAGGTGAGGCCGATCCTGACCGAAGCGGATTATGCAGCAGCACTCGCCCGAGTAGACGAGTTGATGGATGCCGAGGCGGGAATCTCGGAAGGAGACGAACTCGATATCCTGGTCGATCTGGTCGAGGCGTACGAGAGCAAGCATGAACCGATGGGGCATCCTGGTTTCTATCACCATGCCCATGGCGTCACAATGAGCCCTCGCCGCTATACTCGGGGCGTGGTCGAAACTGCTCTGCTCGGTACGTTTGTCCCCGAGGCCCTTCGCGATCTGGCGGATCCGTCGCGGGATCTTCCGCGCGTGGCGAAGGACCGGGTGGCGATGGCGGCGATCGACGCGGCGGTGGTCGAGGTGCCAACGCGGCATCAGTTGCTGCTTGGAGATGCCCGGCTGGCGGACTTGGCGGCTGAGTCGGTCCACTTGGTGGTAACCTCGCCGCCATACTGGCGACATCGAGTACATCCTGATGCAGCGCAAGGGTGGCGGGTACCGGAAGCCGGATCTCTCGGCACGGATCCTCAGTCTGCTCTCGGAGACCTCCTTCAAGCGGTTTTTTCGGCAGATTTGGTCCGACATCCCGGGCGAGTCGACCCGGGATCACCCCGCTCCCTACCCGCTTTCCCTGGCAGACCGTCTGATCCGGATGTTCAGCTTCGTGGGGGACACGGTCCTTGATCCGTTCAACGGCACCGCCACGACGCAGGTCGCGGCCGCCGCCTGTGGCCGCAACAGCATCGGCATCGAGGTCGACCCCGGGTACTACGCGGACGGCCTGGAACGCTTGCACCGCGAGAGCGGCGGCTTGTTGAGCACCGCCGACATCTGCGCGGGGGGCCTGGCCGGCGCGAATGGCGTGCCGGCAAAAACCCGAGTCGACCCGTGATTACCGCCCAACAGGCCGTGGACGATCTGTATCGTATCGCAGTCTTGGAGAAGAGACCCACGTCGACGGCGCGGCTCGATACGCTTGCCGAATACTGCGTACAGGAGTTGAACCGGCGTGGCTTGCTCGGCGTTGAGAAGGAAGCGTCCGTTCCCGGAGCTGGACGGGAAAAGAGATGGGATGTCGCTTGGCGGTACGACGGCAAGTACCGGCTGGGACTTTCTCTCAAGTCATTGCTGAGGAACCTTGGAGGAACCGTTCCAAACCGAATCGACGACCTCATCGGCGAAGTCGCCAACGCCCAACTCCACTCTCCGGAGATCGTGATCGGCTACGTCATGATCTTCAACGTGCAGGAAGACGCTTACTCGCCCAAGCACCAGTCCACCTGGGCGAATCTCCTCCGTAGCCGATTGACGTCGTTGTCAGGTCGCCGCGCTCCGTCCTGGACTACCGGCACCGTGGAGGACTTCGTCCTGGTCGAAGTCGATTTCGGCTCAGGCTCAGCGATCCGGTCGCTCTCGCAACCGTTCGAGGACTCTGGTCGAGCAGGTGTCGGTCAGGAATCCAACGCGATCAGCAGAGATTGAGCCCCGAGCACTCGCCTTTACCGGATTGCGGCGCGGTGGCGGAGGGTGGGGAGGAGAGCTTGCAGGTAGCGGGCCACGGCGCGGTGTTCGGCGAGCAGGCGGGTGGTGGCGCTGTCGATGGCGGTGCGCAGGTGGGGCGGGGCGTCGGCGGGGATCTCGTGGCGGTCAAGGATGCGTGGGGCGGCGTGGGGGGTGACCAGGATGTCCACCCACAGGTCGCGCCAGTCGAAACGCTCGACGGCCAGCGATGTTTGATCGCAGATGTTGAAGTAGAGTGCGCGCGGCGCGGCCAGGCCGGGCGCCATCCAGGCGTACAGGTTGTAGGGGCGGTCCTCCCAGAACAGGCCGAAGGTCACGGTGCCGCGCGGCAGATAGATGCCGCCCAGGTCGTAGGCGCGGTCGCTGACGAAGTGCAGCACGCCGTGGCCGGGGCGCAGCAGCAGCAGGCGGGAGCGGAACCGGTTGCGGCGCCCGTCCGGGTAGCGCTTCTCCTCAAGGCACCAGCGCGGGTAGCGGCGGGTGCTGCTCGTGAGCAGCCCTGCGCGTCCCGTGCCTCGTCCGGTCATGGGCGCCACTGGTAGGCGGTCAGGTCGAGGCGCCCGCCGGGGTCGACGGCCACGCCCTCGGCGAGAAGCAGGGCGCGCTGCCGCGCCAGCCCGTCGCCCGGCAGCCGGATCGCTCCGCCAGCCCCGATCACGCGGTGCCACGGCAACCCGCTGTCGGCGTAGGCGCGCAGAGCCCAGGCCACCTGTCGCGCCGCGCGCCGGTTGCCAGCTTGCGCCGCGACTTGGCCGTAGGTGGCCACCCGCCCAGGTGGTATCTCCGCTACCACCGCCGCGATGCGCTGCAGCAGGCCGTTTTTGGGCGAGCCCGGCGTCCTCGCCGGCGCGGCGCATGGCGCGAAGTGCTCGGCCTCGTCGGGATGTGGTTCGTCAAGCTCCGGTGGCACCGCGAGAGTGTCGGCTTCCCCGCGTGCGTGCGAGCGGCCACCAGGCTCATGAAGCGCGTCCGAGGCGGCGCCGGTCCCACGCCCGGGCCTCGGCGGCGCGGCGCTCGCCCGCAGGCCGTCGAACCCGCCTCGCGCGGTCTTTCGGCTTCCCGCCAGCCGCGCGGTGCCGCACCCGGCATCCGCACTGAGGCAGCCGTGTTCTCGGAGGAGCGTCACAGAGCGTCGTCCCAGAAGTGGCACCGGCGCAGGGTGACGGCGTGGCAGCCGACCTCTGGTGGGCGCGGTCGTCAAACCGTGCGCCAGCGCAGGGCGCCGCGGAATGTTACGCGGTCGGGGGCCGCCGCGTCTGCCTCGACGATGCGGCCCACCGGGTAGCAGGCCACGCCGGCGGCGCCGGCGGCAGACCGCACCGCGCCTTCGCTGCCGGCCGCGACCACGGCGAGCATGCCGGCGCCGACGTTGAACACGCGCAGCATCTCGGCGTCGGGCAGCGATCCGGCGGCGCGCAGCACGGCGAAGATCTCCGGCACCGCGATGCGCGACAGGTCGATCTCGGCGGCCGTGCCGGCCGGCAGCACGCGGCTCAGGTTGTCCGCGATGCCGCCGCCGGTGACGTGCGCGAGGCCGTGCAGGTGCTCACCTGTCAGGCAGGGGCGCAGCGCGGGCAGGTAGCAGCGGTGCGGGACCAGCAGCGCATCGAGCACCGAGCTCTTGCCGAGCGGGCGCGCGGCGAGCGAAGGATCCTCCTGTAGCAGCCGGCGCACGAGCGAATAGCCGTTGGTGTGGACGCCGTTGGAGGCGAGCGCCAGCACCGTGTCGCCGGGGGCGATGCGGCTGCCGTCGATCACCGCCTTGCGCTCCACCACGCCCACCACGCTCGCGGCCAGCACGTAGGTGCCCGGCTCCAGCACGCCCGGCTGTTCGGAGGTCTCGCCGCCGGTCAGGCTGCACTCCTGCGCCCGGCACGCCTCGGCCAGTCCGGCGACCATCGCGGTGACCGCGCCGGGCTGCAGCGATCCGCAGATGATCGCGTCCTGCACCGCCACCGGCAGCGCGCCCATCACCACGATGTCGTTGACCAGGTGGTTGACCAGGTCGAAGCACAGCGACCGGTAGGCGCCGTGGGCCACCGCCAGCTTCTGCTTGGAGCCGGGTTCCTCGGTCTTGAACACGATTACCGGGTGCCGGTATTCCGGGAAGGTGGCGTCGATCAGGGTGGCGAACGGACCGACACCGTTCAGGATGCGCGGATCGCGCGGCTCCAGCAGCCGCGCCATGTCGCGCTTGGCGGCGTCCGCGGCGTCGATATCTACCCCGGCCGCGGCGTAGCTCATGCCCGAGCCGGCGAATCCGGCTGACGACCCGCTCAGCGCTCAGTCCTTGATGCGCACCATGATGCGGTGGCGAATGCGGTCGCGCTTCACCTCGAAGGCGTCCTGCCGGGAGGCGATGATCTTGACCAGCTTGGAGGAGCCGTAGGTGCGCGGGTCGAACGCCGGATCGAGCTTCTTGAGGTTGTTGGCGATCTTGCGCAGGTCCACCCATGCAGACTCCTGGTCCACCATCTCGTGCGCCTCGGTGACGATCGAGACCAGGTCGGCATCCTCGAACCCGTTGCTGTCGCTCGCTGCGGCCGCGTCGCTGCCTGCCGTGTAGCCGGAGCCATCGGCACTTCCTGCACCATCGGCTGCGCCGGCGCCGTCTCCGCTGCGTCCGTCTCGGCGGCGCGAGCGGCGGCGGCGATTGTCGCCCTCGTAGCTCTTCATGATGTTCTCGACGTAGCGGAACTCGTTGCAGGCGTTCACGAACGGCTTCGGCGTGTGGTGCTTGCCGATGCCGATCACCTCCATCCCCGCCTCGCGCAGCCGGATCGCCAGCTTCGTGTAGTCGCTGTCGCTCGACACGATCACGAACCCGCCGACGTGGTCGCTGTACAGAATGTCCATCGCGTCGATGATCATCGCCGAGTCGGTGGCGTTCTTGCCCACCGTGTTGCTGAACTGCTGCACCGGCTGGATGGCGTGCACCGGCAGCTTCTTCTTCCAGGAATCGAGCTGCGTGGTGGTCCAGTCGCCGTAGATGCGGCGGATGGTAACCACGCCGAATTTCACGATTTCCTTCATGACGTGTTCGATTTGCGATGCCTGGGCGTTGTCGCCGTCTATCAGGACAGCCAGGCGCCGTTCAGTGGTACTGGTACTCATGTATTCCTCTTGTTGGTTGAGATTTGCGCACCGAAGCCGGGCGCGTCGGCGCGCAGGTCGGCACGGGGACTGACGGTCGATGGGGAGGTGCCGGCCGGTGCGCTGGAGAGCGGTACCGGGCGGTGCCCGGCGGCTGCGGTAAGTTGGGCAAAGCGGAAGCAGTCGCGCAGATGGTCGTTCACCAGGCCCACCGCTTGCAGGTGCGAGTATACGATTATCGGGCCGACGAAGCGAAACCCGCGCGCCTTGAGATCCCGGCTTACCGTTCGCGACAACCCGGTCTGCGCCGGAACCTCGCCGTCGCCGCGCCAGCCGCCCACCACCGGCACCCCATCGACGAAGCGCCACAGGTAGGCGCAAAAGCTGCCGAACTGCTCCTGCACGGCCAGGAAGGCGCGCGCATTGGCAATCGACGCATCGATCTTGAGCCGGTTGCGGACGATCTCCGGGTTGCGCAGCAGGGCATCCCGCTCGGCGGCGCCGAAGCGCGCCACGCCGGCAGCCGCGAAGTCGCGGTAGGCGCGCCGGTAGCCGGCCCGCTTGTGCAGGATGGTGCGCCAGCTCAGGCCCGCCTGCGCCCCTTCCAGGATCAGGAACTCGAACTGGCGGCGGTCGTCGTCCCGCACCGGTGTGCCCCACTCGTGGTCATGATACGCCTGCATCAGCGCATCGCCCGCGCACCAGGGACAGCGGGCCGGCGTGCCGGTCATGGGCCAGTCTCCCCGCCGCCGGGGTTGCGGTTGATCAGCTCGATGCGCACCGCGCCGCCGTCCAGGTCGATGAACTTGGCCGCCGCGGCCACCCGGTTGTCGCGGTCGAGCAGCTCCCACAGCTCGGTCACGGCGCGGCGCGGCTCATCGGCCACCGGCAGCGGGAACGGCTCGCCGGCGAACGGCGGCAGCGGCGAGCCGTCCCCTTCGTAGGTGGTGATGCAGTATCCCCAGCCGGGCCGCATGCGGTGGTAGCAGAAGTGCTGGTGGCTGCTGCCCGGCGGCTCGCCCCCGGTCGTCTTCACAATTGCCAGCTCGCCCGGTCCGCCAACAGCGCCGCCCACGGTCAGCGCACCGGCGATGCGCGCCGTGTAGTGCGGGGGATCCGGCTCCACGTCGCGGCGCGAGAACGCGGCCATGAACGACTCGCCGCCACTCACACCGGCGGCGATGGTATCGGTCTGGTCGCCGTTGCCTACCACGTGGGTTACGCGCCCGTCGCCGTGCCGAACGGCACACAGCGCCCGGTACAGAAGCAGGCTCGGGTCGCCGCGCTGCACGCCGGTCGCGGCGTCGGCCACCACCACCCGCACGCTGCCGTCCGGTTCGTGCACCAGCCGCCGGTTGCGGCTGCCCTTGCTGCGCCCCATGGTCCAGTAGAGTTGCACGCCGGAAGCGCCGTCCGCGGTACGGCCCACCGCCAGCCCGCGCCCGGGGTAGCTGGTGCGCTGCAGCCAGGAACGGTCCTTGGCCACCGGCATCAGCACGAGCCGCCGTCCGCCGTACCGCCGCCTTTACAGCGGATTCGGCGCGCGTCTACGATCCTGCCATGGCGGAAACGGGCACGTTCGAGGCGGCAGTGGAACGGCTGATGAGCCTTACCGACCTGCGCCGTACCGCGCCCCCCGGCGAGCGCCACCACTACCGCGCGCAACGCATGCGGGCGCTGCTGCGCCGGCTGCACGACCCTCACCTGACCGTCCCCACGATCCATGTCGCCGGCACCAACGGCAAGGGCTCCACCGCCGCCATGATCGCGGCCATTCTGCACGCCGCGGGGCTGCGCGTCGGCCTGTTCACCTCTCCGCACCTGCATTCTGTCGTGGAACGGATCCGCCTCGGGCTTGCGCCGGTCACCCGCGACCAGTTCGCCGGCCTGTTCGCGCACGTGTGGGAGGCCGCGCAGGCGGTCGCGCGCGACCCGGCGCTGCCCGGCGAGCGCGGCGCCGTGACTACGCTGGAAATGCTCACCGCCATGGCGTTGCATTGCTTCCGCGAAGCGGGCGCCGCGTACCAGGTGGTGGAGGCGTTCGTGGGCGGACGCCATGACACCACCAATGTCGTACAACCGGCGCTCTCGGTCATCACCAATATCAGTCGCGATCACGTTCCCGCCCTCGGTACCACCCTGCGCGCCATTGCCTACGCCAAGGCGGGCATCATCAAGCCCGGCGTCCCGGTGGTCACGGGCCCGCAACGGCCCGCAGTGCATGCCGTGCTGGCACGCGAGGCAACCGCCTCCGGTTCACGCATCGAGACGGTTGCCCGGCCGCCCGCTCCGCCCCGCGCCCCCGCGCTGGAGGACTCCCATCAGGAGTTGCTGTGGCGTGGCCGGCACGGTGAATACCGGGCAGCCCTGCCGTTGCGCGGCCTGATGCAGCGCGAGAACGCCGCCGTCGCCATCACGGCGGCCGAGCGGCTGATCGACCTGGGTGCCCCGCTCACCGCCGACGCCATCTGCCGCGGGCTGGGCAGCGTCGCCTGGCCCGGGCGGCTTGAACTGGTATGCCGCAACCCGGTGCCGGTGCTGGTCGACGGAGCCCATTGCGCACGCGCCATGGATTGTCTGCTCGCCGAACTGCGCCGACTGCGTATAGGCAACCGCGGCCGGCAGGTGACCGCCCTGGTAGGTTGCCAAAGCGGCCACCAGACAGAACCCACGTTCCGCCGCCTGCGCGCGCTCACGGAGTCCGTGGTCGCCGTGCAGTCACGCCACCCGCGCTCCCTGGCCGCCGCGGAACTCACCGCAGCCCTGCGGGCCGCCGGTATTCCTGCTCGCGCAAGTTCGCTTTCGGTGGGAGGTACGCTGCGCCAACTCATGGCCGACGCAGGCACGAACGGACTCGTGCTCGCCACCGGCTCTCTGTCGGTGGCGGCCGAGGTCCGGGAAGAGCTTATGCCCGCCGTGGAGGCGGACCGTTTCCCGGCAGCGTGAAGGATCTGCTCCCGGTGTGCGTGTTCAGGTGATGTCGGTGCCGCGCACGGTCTTGCGCTTGGCAACCCGTGCGTTTTCCATCGCTTCGTCGCACACTGCACGTACTTTGTCCGACAGTGCTTCGGCGACCGAGGCGGCAGTATTCATGTCGCCCTTTTCCTTGATGTAGTTCTTGACCTTGGAGGTAACGATCAAAATGTCAGCCATTAATCAGGCCTCCTGTTCCAAAGTGTAGTGTTTCGGTACGCGTGCATGTCGCGACCACCGGCGGCACTATACAGGATAGCGCGTCGCGCGTCAGCAGGTTGCGACACCAGAAGGTTTACACCCTGTCCAAATTGTTTCCGCAGTGGCGGCAGAACCCCGAATCGGGCTGGTGGCCCGTCCGGCCACACTCGTGGCATCGGCGCTGGTCGCGTAGGCGAAACGACTGCGACACCACCTCGGCGGTAACCAGGCCGGTAGGGACCGCGATGATGCCGTAGCCCATGACCATGATCGCCATGGCCAGCATCTGGCCGAGCCCGGTTTGCGGGGTCAAGTCGCCATAGCCGACCGTGGTGAGGGTCACGACGGTCCAGTACATGCTGCGCGGGATGCTGGTGAAGCCGTTCTCCTCTCCCTCGATCACGTATATCAGCGAACCGAGAATCACCGCCACGATCAGCACCGCGAACAGGAACACGGTGATCTTGCGACGGCTCGCGCGCAGCGCTTCCAGGATCAGCACCCCTTCCTTCATGTAGGGAACCAGCTTCAGTACCCGAAACACGCGCAGCACGCGCAACAGGCGCAACACGGCCAGGTAGTGGGTGCCGGGCAGCAGCAGGGCGACGAACGCCGGCAGCACCGCCAGCAGGTCGACGATCCCGAAGAAGCTGCGTGCGTAGTGCAGCGGCCGCCGCACCGTCAGCAGACGCAGGATGTATTCGATCAGAAACGCGATGGTGAAGCACCACTCGGCCACGCGCAATATCGGACCGAGCATCGAGTCCACCGCGTGGGAACTCTCCAGCATCACCACCACGACGCTTGCGATGATGGTGGCGATGACGGCGATGTCGAAGATCTTCCCGACGCGTGAGTCGGACAGAAAGATGACGCTGCGAAGTCTTACTCGCCAGGTGGCGGTGCGGCGTTTCTCCACAGCGTGTCGTTGCTTTCCGGTGCTCCGGGTGCTCCGACCCTATGCGGAGGCTTGCTGCGCGACCGGCGCTTCCAGTACCCGTTCCTCGATCTGCCCGCCGAGCGTTCGGATCTTGACGAGCACCTCCTGGTAGCCGCGTTCGATGTTGCCGACCTGGGTGAGCGTACTCTCGCCGTCGGCCACCAGGGCGGCCAACAGGTAGGCGAACCCGGCGCGCAGGTCGGGCACTTCCAGTTCGCCCGCAACCAGCGGCGTGGGACCGGAAATTACCGCGCTGTGGTTGCAGCCGCGGCCGCGGAACCGGCACGCGGCGCTGCCCAGGCACTCGGTGCGCAGGTCTACCGAGGCGCCCATTTCACCGAGGGCGCGGGCATACCCGAGCCGCCGCTCGTACACCGTTTCGTGCACAATGGACACGCCGTCCGCCTGCGTGAGCAGGACCACCAGCGGCGGCTGCCAGTCGGTCATGAATCCGGGATGGGGCGCGGTCTCCAGCGTTGCCGGGAGGAGCCGGTCGGAAGCGCGGAACCGGATGCCCGCGGTATCCTCTTCGCAGATTCCTCCGGCGCTGCGCAACACGGCCAGAAAGGATTGCAGGTGCTCGGGTTCGGCGCCGCGCACGAACAGGTCGCCGTGGGTGGCGACCGCTGCCGCCGCATAGGAGGCGGCTTCCAGGCGATCGCCGATCACCCAATGGCGGGCGCCGTGCAGGGACGCCACCCCGTCGATCACCCAGGTGCGCCCGCTTGGGCGTTCGATGCGCGCCCCCATGGCGCGCAACAGGCCGACCAGGCTGTCGATCTCCGGTTCTATGGCGGCGTTGCGCAGCACCGTGCGTCCCATCGCCCCGGCAGCGGCGACCAGAACCTGTTCGGTGGCGCCGACGCTTGGGTAGGCGAGCCGGATCTCGGCCCCGCGCAGCACCTCGCCGCGAAATCGGGTAATAGCGCCGTCGCGCTCGATGTCGACGCCGAGCTGGCGCAGCGCCTGCAGGTGAAAGTCGATTGGGCGGGCGCCGATGGCGTCGCCGCCGATGGCGGCGATCTGCGCGCGCCCGGCGCGGTGCAGCAACGCCGCGACGAACAGCATGCAGGAGCGGTGTTCGGGACTCACGTCCGCCGGGATCCGCCAGCCGGTCACGGTGGAAGGATCGATCTCCAGGCTCGATTCGTCGAGCCATCGCCAGCGCACCCCGAGAGCGTCGCAGATGCGCAGGGTCAGTTCGACCTCGCCGATCCGCGGCACGTTCTCCAGCACGCTCGGCTCCGGGGCGAGCAGCGCGGCGATTATCATCTTCGGTGCCGCGTTCTTGGCTCCGGCGACGGTAATCTCGCCGCACAACGGCTGTCCGCCGCTGACGCGGTAGGCACGTTCGGCGGTGGTCGACGGGTCGGCCGCCGGCGCGATGGCGTCAGGCATCAGGTCGCCCGGCCCATGGGTGGCCGGCACGCCGGTGGCCGGCACGTCGGTGGCCGGCACCGTGCGGCCAAGGCCGATAACGGCTGTTGAACTGGCATTCTTGAACGGATCGGTGACAGTGCGCACGAGCCCCCCCAGCGCGATCGAGTTACCTCAATGTTCGGCTGCGAAGCCGCTGCAGGTGAGCGAAAGGGAGGTCTCAGGTGCGTCAGGAACTGCGCAGACCGTAGCGGCGGCGGAACTTCTCGATACGGCCGGCGCTGTCGATCAGCGTCTGCTTGCCGGTATAGAACGGATGCGAAGCGCTCGATATCTCGATGTTGATCAACGGGTACTCCTTGCCGTCCTCCCAGGTGATCTTGTCTCGCGACGTCTGGGTGGATCGGCTCAGGAACGCGAAGTCGGACGAGGTGTCCTTGAACACCACGAAGTTGTACTTGGGATGAATCTGTTGCTGCACGCTGCTGCCTCTTGTGGCCGTCGTTGTCTGCTGACCGGACTTACCCGCTGACGGCGGAATACCGCTACTCGTTCTCCGGCAGGCGTGTAGTATACCAAACGCCGCGCCCGAGCGACAATTTCTTGACGTTGGAGATCTCCGGGGTGGAGCCCTTCGGGTAGCCCCAGAATCGTTCGATCACCTCTTCCGCGAAATCGATCTGGGTGATCCGCTGCAGGTTCTCGATCTGTTCCCACGACGACTTCTTCTTCTTGACCTGTGCCGGCGTCATCTCGCGAATCTCTTCGTCGTACTGCTCAATGAGCGAGTCGATCATCTCGACCAGCTCCGACTTGTTCACGTTCGGCTCCTCGGGCACCGATTCGGCCGTGACGAACGGTGTGACGGTGGAATCGGGGTCCTCGCCGGCAATTTCTGCGGCCTGCGCGGCGGCAGCGTCCGCCGCCGGCTCGCCCGCGGTTGCCGTGCCCGCATCCGCATTCGGGTCTGCGGCCGGAGCGGGAGGCGGCTCCGGTTTCTTGCGAAAGGTGCGGTACAGAACGTAGATGGCTATGATGAGGCCACCCAGGAGTGCAAAGGTCATAACGTGGGGCTTCCTGCGGTGAAGGTAACGCCGCGCGCGGGTAATCGCATACTGGCCGTCAGCATAACATGCACAGGAATTTCCGCCACGGCCCCGGTGATGCGCGTGATGCGCACTCGTTCGCTCACCTGAGCCATTGTACCGGCGGCGCGGAGCGCGGGGTAGTCGGAACTGCCGTCGACGGCGGCGGGCGAATGGCGGTAGGGTGGCGGCAATGGCTGCTGCGTCGCCCCCACTGAGCGGCATCACCGTGATCGACCTGACCCGGGTGCTCGCCGGCCCGTACTGCACCATGGTGTTGCGCGACCTCGGCGCCGACGTGATCAAGGTGGAGCCCCCGCAGGGCGACGAAGCGCGCGGGTTCGGGCCCTTCCTGCCGGACGGGGATGGCGGCGGGCGCGGTGAATCCGCCTATTTCACCAGCCTCAACTGCGGCAAGCGGTCGGTGGTGCTCGACCTGAAGGGGGACGCGGGCCGCGCCGCTCTGGCCGCGCTGATCCGCCGCGCCGACGTGCTGGTGGAAAATTTCCGTCCCGGCACGCTGGCCAGGCTGGGGTTTCCGCCGGAGCGCCTGGTCACGCTCAACGAGCGGCTGGTGTACGCCGCCATCAGCGGGTTCGGCGCCACCGGCCCGGACGCGCAGCGTCCTGCCTACGACATGATTATCCAGGCGCTGTCCGGCCTGATGTCGATAACCGGCACCGAGCCGGAGCCATTGGCGCAGCCGCGCCGGGTGCGGGTCGGGACATCGATCGCCGACATCGTCAGCGGGCTGTACGCCGCGCTCGGCATCGTGGCGGCACTGGCGCAGCGCGCGCACTCCGGACGCGGCGCCATGCTCGACCTCGGCATGTTCGACGCGACCGTTTCGGTGCTGGAAAACGCGGTGGCCCGCTTCCAGGTCACCGGCGCGGTGCCGGGGCCGCTCGGCACCCGCCACCCCTCGATCACCCCGTTCGAAGCCTACGCCACGGCGGACCAGGAGATCGTGATCGCGGCCGGCAACGACCGCCTGTTCGCCGCCCTGTGCGCGGTGCTCGGCCTGGACCGCCTGCCCGCCGACCGCCGGTTTGCCAGCAACGCGGCGCGCAACGAACACGTGGCGGTGCTGAAGGGGGAGCTGGAGTCGGCGCTGCGGTCGCAGCCGGGCTCCTTCTGGCTGCAGCGGCTGGCGGCCGCCGGCGTTCCGGCCGCGCCGGTGAACACGGTCGCCGATCTGTTTGCCGATCCGCAGATTGCCGCCCGCGGCATGCTCCTGCCGGTGGCCGGGCTGGAGCGGTTCCTGGTGCCCGGTTCGCCGCTCAAGTTCGCCGGCATGGCGATGGAGCGGCAGCGCCCGCCGGCGCCGGAACTCGGCGAGCACACCGCACCGGTGCTGGCTGAACTGGCATCGGAGCCCGACACCGGGGACAAGTGACGCTGCGTCGACGGCGCCGCTCCCGGCGCACGCCCCCGCTCCCGGCTCGCGACGGGGGGGCGGGATGGGTCGCCGCGACCAGCGTGCCCGCCGCCGGCGCCGGAATGTGCGAGCGGGTGCCGTCCGGCCAGCGTATCTCCAACCGGGTGAGCGTTGCGCCGCGCGGCACCCCGAAGTGCAGGCGGCTGGTGTCGCCGGAGAAGTAGCCGCTCTGCGAGCGCACCTCGCGGGTCAGGTGCAGCGGCGCGCCGCCCAACTCGCCGACCAGCCGTACCTGCGCGCCGATGGCGTGCGTGTTGGCGGTGCCGGGCTGGCGCAGGTCGACCAGCAGGTTGGCGCCGCCGCAGATCCGGTTCTCGAACACTTGTGACGGTTCGCGCATGTTGCTCACCACCACGTCCAGGTCGCCGTCGCCGTCCAGGTCGGCCATGCTCATGCCGCGCCCGCTGCGTTCGCTGCCCAGCCGCCATTCCGGCGCCGGCGCAAAGCTGCCGTCGCCGCGGTTGCGCAGCGCCTGGTTCTGCTCCACCAGCTCGTCGTCCGGCAGGTGGCCGAACACCAGCGAGTCGATCATGCCGTTCACTGCGTACAGGTCCAGAAAGCCGTCGCTGTCCAGGTCGCCGAACTTGGCCGACCAGGTCCAGCCGGTGGCATCGACGCCGCGTTGCGGGGCGGCGTTGGCGAACGTCACGCCTCCCGCGCCCGCGTCGCCGCCGGCCGCGGGTAGCAGCAGCACGTTCTCGTTGGCCTGCACGTCGTCGGGCGGCGGCAGGATGGTGATCCGCTCCCAGGCGTAGGTTACCGCCGGGTCGCGCTGGTACGGCTTCATGTCCGCCACGAACAATTCCGCGCGGCCGTCGTTGTCGATATCGCCGGCGTCGTAGCTCATGGTGTTGGTGGCGGTGGCGCGGAACGGCGCCGCGGCCAGCCAGCCGGCGTCGGCATCCGGGGCGCGCAGGAACACCTGGTCGGGATGGTCGTAGTCGTTGCCGATGACTATGTCGGCGAGCCGGTCGCCGTTCAGGTCGGTGAGCAGCACGGCCAGCGCCTCGGCGGTGGGCGCCAGCAGGGTCAGGGTCAGGCTGCCGCCGTCGTTCTCGTAGTAGGCCACCCCGCCGCCGATGGCAAAGCCGCCGCCCAGGTCGGGCAGCTCGCTGTTGTAGCTGCCGGTCACCAGGTCCAGGTCGCCGTCGCCGTCCAGGTCGCCCCAGCCCATGGCGTTGGCGATGTAGCCGGCGCCGAGCCGGGACACGCGGTGGAAGCGGTCGTAGGCGGCGGCGTCGGGGCCGGCCGCCGCCACGCTGAGCCACAGCGACGGCGGCGCTCCCGGATGGGTAAAGGCCAGGTCGAGCCAGCCGTCGCCGTCGAAGTCGATGGCGTTGACCGCCCGCGCGGCGCCGGTGGCGAGCGGTTCGGGGCGAAACCGCATGCCGCCGTCGTTCCAGAGCCCTTCGTTCCAGTGTCCTTCGTTCCAGAATATCGTGCTCGGGCGCGCCAGGTTGGCCAGCACCAGGTCCAGGTCGCCGTCGTTGTCCAGGTCGCCCACGGCGAGGCCGGAGCCGATAGTGTCGAAGTTGGTGATGCGCCCGCCGAGCCACTCGATGCGGTGGTCCAGGTCGATGGCCGCAAAGCCGCCGTCGCACGCCTCCGGTTCGGCCAACGCGGTTACGGTATACGGTGGCGCCGGCGCGCTGGCCACGAGCGGCGGCAAATCCGATGCGCACCCGGCGAGCACGGTCAGCAGCAGCGCGGTCAGCGCCGGCCGCAGCGCTGCGGCCGTGCGATGAAGCGGCGAAACGGGCCGGGCTCGCTGCGCGGCGTTTCCGCAGAGCGCGCCCGTCACGGGCGGGTCACTGCCACGCGGGTCGCGGCGGCGAGGTCGCGTATCACCGAGCGTTCGCCGTCCGGCCAGGTAATCTCCAGCGCCGCGGGTGCGTCGCCGGCCGGAATGCCGAAGTGCAGGCGGCTGGTGTCGCCGGACAGGTAGCCGCTCTGCGCGCGCACCTCGCGGCGCTGCTCGACGCCGTCGGCGGTGGTCAGCACCACCCCGGCGCCGAGCGCGTGGGTATTGCCAGTGCCGGGCTGGCGCAGGTCGAGCAGCAGGTTGCCGCCGCCGCCGCACAGGCGGTTCTCGAACACCTGCGACGGGGCGCGCAGGTTGCTCACCACGATGTCCAGGTCGCCGTCGCCGTCCAGGTCTGCCATGCTCATGCCGCGCCCGCTGCGTGAACTGCCCAGCCGCCACTCCGGCACCGGCGCGAAGCTGCCGTCGCCGGCGCCGCGCAACGCCTGGTTCTCCTCCACCAACTCGTCGCCCGGCAGGTGGCCGAACACCTCCACCGTGATCACGCCGTTCACCACGTACAGGTCCAGGTAGCCATCGCCGTCCAGGTCGCCGAACTTGGCCGACCAGCTCCAGCCGGTGGCATCCACGCCGGCCGCCTCGGCGCGATCCCGGAAGCCGCCTTCGGCATCGGCGGCCAACAGCACGTTGGCGTTTACCTGCACCTCGTCCGGTGGGCTGGCGGTGCCCAGGTCGCCCCACGCATCGCGCGTCTCGGCATCGTCCCGGTACGGTTTCATGTCGGCGGCAAACAGCTCGAAGCGGCCGTCATTGTCCACGTCGCCGGCGTCGTAGCTCATCGTGTTGGTGGGGGTGGCGGCGAGCGGCTCCACCTGTGCCCAGCCCATCGGCGCCTCGGCGTCGCGGGTAAACACGTAGTCGGGGCGGGCGTAGTCGTTGCCGATCACGATTTCGCGCCGTCCGTCGCCGTCCAGGTCGGTCACCAGCACCGCCAGCGCGTCGGCTCCGGAGACCAGCAGCGCCGGCAGCAGGCCGGGATTGCGGTTCTCGTAGTAGGCCACGCCGCCGCCGGGGATGAAACCGTCGAACTCCTTGGCCAGCAGGTAGTCGTAGGTGGCGGTGACGATATCCAGGTCGCCGTCGCCGTCCAGGTCGCTCCAGTCCATCACGTGCGCGAAGTAGCCGGCGCCGAAGTCCGGGTCGCGCACGAAGCGGCGCCCGGTCCCGTCCTCCGCCGGCGTATTGCGCCACAGGGCGGGCGGGCGGGCGGTATGGGTTACGGCGAGATCGAGCCAGCCGTCCGCGTCGGTATCCACCGCCACGATGGCGCTGGTCGGCTTGCTGTCCGCGGCGCTGGTCAGATCGGTGCGCCGGAACCGCAGCGCGCCGCCGGGCGCGGTTTCGTTCCACAGCAGGGCGGTCGGCCCGTCCAGGTTGGCCAGCACCAGATCGATGTCGCCGTCGTTGTCCAGGTCGCCGGCGGCCAGGCCGGCGCCGAGCGAGTCGTAGTTGAACACGCGCGGCGAGTCCACTTCGATCTCGTGCGGCAGGTCGGCGGCGGCGAAGGTGCCGCTGCACTCGCCGGCGGCCAGCGGGTACGTCTCGACGGTCACCGGAGCATGGCCCGCCAGCACGTCTGCAAGGGAGGCGCACCCGCCGAGACCAACGGCGGCGGCCAGCGCGAGCACCGCTGGTGGGGCGAATGAGGCGAAACGACGGAAGGTTGACCTCGTATACAAAGCGTCGGTATGGTAGCCTGTCACGCAATCCCATAAACAGAGGCAAGGAAGGAGGAGAGTGAAGTGACTGTATTCATGAACCGTTTGCTGGCGTTCGGCCTGATTGTGGCGGCGCCGGCGATGCTGATGGCCGGCGGCGAGTCCGACAGCGGCGGGACCAGCAGTTCCGGCGCCGCCGCGATGGCGGCCCCCGGCCAGTTCAGCGAGGCGCCGATGCTGGCAGCCATGGTAGCGGCCGGCGAGTTGCCGCCGCTCGAGGAACGCATCGCCGTCGAACCGGTGGTGCAGGAGATGCTCGGCGACGGCGTTGGCAAGTATGGCGGCACGTTACGAGTTTCGGACGCCGTTGGCGCAATGAACCAGCGCGGGCACGAGATGACCAACCAGGAGGTTGACATCTACCTGCTCAAGATGCACCAGGAAACGCGCGAGATCCTGCCCAACATCGCCAAGGGCTACGATGTGTCGGGCGACGGCCTGACCGTTACCCTGGAGCTGCGTCCCGGCACCAAGTGGTCCAACGGCGATCCATTCATCGTCGACGACGTCATGTTCGTGATGGAGGATCTGCGCTGGGATGACCGGGTCGATCCCGGTTGGCGCCCCAACGAGACGCCGCCCACCGCCACCAGCGTCACCAAGATCGACGACTACACCCTGCAGTTCAACCTGTCGGCCAGGGACCATGTGATCATCCCCGGCTGGACCACCTGGAAGGGCGGCAACTACGTGCAGTACGCGCCGAGCACGCACCTGAAGCAGTGGCACATCCGCTACAACCCGGATGCGCAGAAGCTGGCCGAGGAAGAGGGTTTCGAGACCTGGGCCGAGGCGCTGGTCGCGCACTGGGACATCGTGGTCGGCGTCGGCCTGCTGGAGACGCCTACCATGTTCCCGTGGGTTCCCAAGGAGATCGGCGCGCAGGCGGAGATCTGGGAGCGCAACGCTTACTTCTGGAAGGTCGACCCGGAAGGGCAGCAGCTGCCCTACATCGACCGCGTGCTGTCCACGCCCAACGCCGACGTGGAGGTATTCAACCTCAAGGCGATTGCCGGCGAGGTGGACTGGGCCATCGCGCAGACCAACTTCGCGTCGCTGCCCGACTACAAGGAGAACGAGGATCGCGGCAACTACCAGATCACCCTGATCCCGGGCATCGACGTGGGCCGCGCGTTCGGCTTTAATCCTACCTACAAGGATGAGAAGTACCGCGCGTTGATGCAGGACGTGCGCTTCCGGCGCGCCATGTCGGTGGCCCTGGACCGTGACGAGCTCAACGAGGTGTATTTCCTCGGCTTGGGCCGCCCGACCGCGGCCACCATCCACTCCGGTGCGCGTTTCTACCGGCCGGAATGGCAGACCCTGTGGGCCACCTACGATCCCGATCTGGCCAACCAGCTGCTCGACGAGATCGGCCTCGACGGCCGCGACCGCGACGGCTTCCGCACCTTCCCGGACGGCTCCAACCTGACCATCCAGGTCGCCGCCCGCACCGGCGGCTCGGTGGACATCAGCAAGCTGTTCGAGATCGAGATCGCACAGTGGGGCGATGTCGGCCTGCGCGTCACGCCGCGCCTGGTGGACAACGCCGCCTGGGGTGAGAACCGCGATCAGGACGAGTTCATGCTGCAGCCGGGCACTATCGACGCCATCACCGAGTTCTGGAACTGGATCAACGACGGTGCCGGCTCCGGCGGCGTCGGCCTGCACGGCGACTTCAACATGGCCGGCAGCTACGACATCTGGGAGACCGCGCGCGTGGCGGTCGAGCGCGGCGAGCGCAAGCTCGAGGACTACGGCGGCGAGCTGCCCGGCACCGAGCCGCCCGAGGAGTGGCAGCGCTACTTCCAGTGGCAGCGGGATTTCGGGCTGTCCGAGTTCGGTACTCCCGAGTGGGCCGAGATTGCGCAGAAGATGTACGACTGGACCGGCGACAACGTGTTCGCCATCGGTACCGTCGGGGAAGCGCCCGCGGTCCTGCTCACCAGCAAGGACCTGCGCAACATCCCGACCGAGTTCCCGGTCTCCAACACCGACTGGAAGGGCAACCTGATGTACTGGGCCGACCAGCTCTGGTTCGACCGCGAATAGCCCCTCTATTCGCAAACTGATGACGAGGGCCGGCCGCCAAGAGTGGCCGGCCCTCGTCAATCATGGCAGAGTGCTCAGCGTGCTCTCAGTGTGCTTGTGAGCGGCGGCCGCTGCTGTTACCTTGACGGTGTGGCAGGTTCCCGATTTTCCGCCGATGTCCTGGACCGGGCGATCGAGCGGCGGCAACGCGTCGCCGAGCAGTTCCGGGTGGCGACCAGAGCGCGATTGGTGCAGGCACTGGAGGCCGCACCGGTGCCCGTCGCAGAGGCGATAATTTTCGGCTCCCTTGAGCGAGCCGGCCACTTCGACGCCAACTCCGATGTCGACGTCGCCGTCAACGAGCTCCCGGCGCGCGACTACTTCACGCTCAAGAGCCACCTGGAGCATGCCCTTTGCCGCGAGGTCGACTTGGTAGAGCTCGACCGTATCCACTTCACCGCAACCATCCGGCGCACCGGTACGACATGGACGAGGCGCGTTACGTAGTCTTCGCCGCCGAAGCACGTGCTCAACTGCAGCAGATTGCGCTCATCCACGAGCGCATCGACCACCGCGAGCGGGAGCGCGGCGTGGCCGGGCTGGAGAGTCTCTCCTACCAACTCCACAACCTGTACGGCGCGATTGAGGAGTTGTTCGAGCTGGTGGCGGCGGCGTTCGAGAATCAGCTTCGGGGTGGAGGCGGGTACCACATCGAGTTGCTCAGACGCATGACGATAGCTGTCGACGGCGTGCGTCCGCGGGTGATTTCGGATGGCATGCTGAAGGCGCTCGACTCGCTGCGCGGCTTCCGCCACGTGTTCCGGCACGCCTACGGCGGCGGTCTGGACCGGCGCAGGATCGCCCTGCTTGTCGAAGACGCGCGCGCGGTGCGCGAGCCGCTCGCCGCCGAGATACGGGCGTTCATTGATGCCGTGGCGCCCGCCGATAGCTGACCATCGCACCGCGAACCCCGGCTGAGAGCGGACGCGCGGACCCGGATTGCGGTAGCATCGTTCCTGCGAAAGCGAAAGGAGGACAGGCTTGATGGGTGAGTACATTCCGAGCCCGGCGCAGTGGGTGCGCGAACAGGTGGAGCTGTATGAGGGCAGCGGCGGTACCGAGGGGCTGACGCTGCGCGACACCGGGCTGCCGGTGATCGTGGTGACGCACGTCGGAAACAAGACCGGGGCGATCCGCAAGACGCCGCTGATGCGGGTGGCGGACGGCAACGGCTACGTGCTTGTCGGTTCCCAGGGCGGCGCGCCGAAGAATCCGGTGTGGGTATACAACCTGCGCGCCAACCCGGCGGTGACCATCCGCGACGCCACGTCGGTGCAGGAGATGCGCGCACGCGAAGTGGCGGACGACTCGGAGCGGGCGCGGCTGTGGGCCCTGGCCGTGGCCGCCTACCCGCCCTACGCCGACTACCAGAACAAGACAGCGCGCCGTATCCCGGTATTTCGCGCCGAACCCTCCGCCTGAACTGCAGCTACCGTGGGAATCCTGGATGGCAAGGTCGCGCTGGTAACCGGCGCCGGCGGGCGCAACGGCATCGGCCGGGCGGTGGCGCTGCGCCTGGCGGAGGACGGCGCGGACGTGGCGGTAAACGACCTGGTCGTCAAGCCGCGCGCGGGCAGTGACTGGGACGGCCTGCCGGCGCTCGTGCGCGAGATCGAAGCGCTCGGCCGGCGCTCGCTCGCCGTTACCGCCGACGTGGGCGACGCGGCGCAGGCGCAGGCGATGATCGCCGGTGTGGTGGATGGCCTCGGCAGCCTGGACATCCTGGTCACCAACGCCGGGACCCCGGCCGGGCGCGACCGGGTGGCGATCGTGGAGCTCGAGGAGCAGCACTGGGATCGCGTGCTGCGGGTGAACGCGAAGGGCACGTTCCTGTGCTGCCAGGCGGCCGCGCGGTCAATGATCGCGGCCGGGCGCGGCGGGCGGATCATCACCATGTCGTCGGTTTCGGGCAAGCAGGGCCGGGCGCGGTTCGGCGCTTACGCGGCGTCCAAGTTTGCCGTTATCGGGCTGACCCAGGCGCTCGCGCACGAGCTCGGCCCGCACGGCATTACGGTCAATGCGCTGTGCCCGGGCGTGATAGACACCGAGCGCTATGACGATATCGCCAACGCCACCCGCGACCCCGACACTACCACCGAGGAGCGGCTCGCGAGCCTGTTGTCCGGCGCCGCCCGCGCCACCCCGCTGGGCCGGGTCGGCAACGCAGCCGACGTCGCCCGCGTGGCGGCGTTTCTGGCCGGACCGGACAGCGATTTCGTTACCGGCCTGGCCGTACCGGTGGCCGGCGGCCTGTACATGCAATAGCCGCACCGCCCGTACCGCATCGGAGCGCTCGTAGCGCTCCGGCCGGTTGACCGGGGTCGGGCACGTTGCTAAGGTCGGAGAGCGGTGGTTCAGTACCTTATTCGCCGAGTCGGCTACATGCTGGTTACCCTGCTGGGGATTTCCATTCTGGCGTTCATCGTGATCCAGGCGCCGCCGGGCGACTACCTCGACATCTATATCCAGCAGTTGCGCGAGCGCGGCATCGAGACCGACCGCGAGGAACTGGCCGGCCTGGAGGCCCGCTACGGACTCAATCAGCCGGTACTGGTGCAGTACTTCAAGTGGATGGGCAACCTGATCACGCTGGACCTGGGCAAGTCGCTGGCCACCCAGCAGGAGGTAATCGACATCCTGGGCGAGCGGGTACCGCTGACCGCCATGATCACCCTGCTCACCACCGTGTTCACCTTCGCCGTGGCAATTCCGATCGGCATCTTCGCCGCCACCCACCAGTACTCGCTGACCGACTACTCGGTGTCGACGCTCGGGTTCATCGGCCTGGCCACGCCCAACTTTCTGCTCGCGTTGATCCTGATGTTCCTGGCCAGCCGCTGGCTGGGGGTGAGCATCGGCGGCCTGTACTCCCCGGAGATGGTGACGGCGCCGTTCAGCCTGGCCAAGCTGTGGGATCTGATCAAGCATCTGCCGGTGCCGATTATCGTGGTGGGCACCGCCGGCACCGCGGCGCTGATCCGCATCATGCGCGCCACCATGCTCGACGAGCTGCGCAAGCAATACGTGATCACGGCACGGTCGAAGGGCGTCGAGGAACAGCGCCTGCTGTTCAAGTACCCGGTACGGATCGCCGTCAATCCGCTGGTCAGTACCATCGGCTGGCTGTTGCCGGAGATCATCTCCGGAGAAACGGTCACCGCCATCGTGCTGAGCCTGCCCACGGTCGGACCCCTGCTGCTCACCGCCCTGCTGCAGCAGGACATGTACCTGGCCGGCAGCATCATCGTGGTATTGAGCCTGCTCACCGTGGTCGGCACGCTGCTCTCCGACCTGCTGCTGGCGGTGGTCGATCCCCGCATCCGCATGGAGCGCAAGGCCGCCGCGGCATGAGCGCGGATGTCGCCATCGCGGTAAAGGACCCCTCAGGCCCCGACCAGCTGCAGGAGCAGTACTTCATCGCCTCCCAGTGGCAGCTGGTGTGGCGCAAGTTCCGCCGCCACCACCTGGCGGTGCTGGGCATGAGCGTTCTTGCAGTCCTCTATCTCGTGGCCGTGTTCGCCGAGTTCTTCGCACCCTACGACAAGCTGCTGCGCAACACCGATCTGCGCTTTGCCCCGCCGCAGCGGATTCGCGTATTCCATGAGGGCCGGCTCACCGCGCCCTTCGTGTACGGCTACACCACCGAGCGCAACCTGGAGACGTTCCGCGAGGAGTTCACGGTCGACCAGAGCCAGCGGTTCCGCATCGGGCTGTTCGTGCGCGGCGGCGAGTACCGGCTGTGGGGGCTGTTCAAGTCGGACCTGCACTTTTTCGGCACCCGCGACGAAGGCGGCTACGTGTACCTGTTCGGCACCGAGCGGCTCGGACGCGACGTGCTGTCGCGAATTGTCATTGCCTCGCGCATCTCGCTGAGCGTGGGCCTGGTGGGGGTGTTCATCGCCTTCATTCTCGGCTGCCTGCTCGGCGGCCTGTCCGGATACCTCGGCGGCTGGGTGGACAACGTCATCCAGCGAGTGGTGGAGATCCTGATCTCGGTGCCGACCATCCCGTTGTGGCTGGCGCTCAGCGCCGCCCTGCCGGCGACCTGGTCGATCGTCGCCGTTTATTTCGGCATCACGGTGATCCTGTCGCTGATTGGCTGGACCGGCCTGGCGCGCGTGGTGCGCGGCAAGCTGCTGGAACTGCGCGAGGCCGACTTCGTGCTGGCCGCGCGCATCGCCGGCAAGCAGGAGCTGCCGATTATCCGCCAGCACCTGCTGCCCTCCTTCGCCAGCTACCTGGTGGTGGACATCTCGCTGCGCATCCCGGGCATGATCCTGGGCGAGACCGCGCTCAGCTTCCTCGGCTTCGGCATCCGCCCGCCGGCGGTCAGCCTCGGGTCGCTGCTGATCGACTCCCAGAACGTGGCCACCCTCACCACCCACCCGTGGATGCTGCTGCCGGCGCTGCTGGTGATCGTGATCGTGCTGTGCTTCAACTTCGTCGGCGACGGCCTGCGCGACTCCGCCGACCCCTACCACCAATAACCCAGACTAAAAGCCCAGCGGCACGAAGGTGAGGTAGCGGAGCAGGGCGCCGGCGACCGCCATCAGGCGCGAGAATACCGGTACGCCGACCACGCTGAGCAGGATCATCCCGAGCAGCAGGTAGGAGCCGAAGCGCGCGTTGTAGCGGCGGTAGACGTCGGCGGCGCGCGCCGGCAGCAGGTGGGGCAGGATGTAGTGGCCGTCGAGCGGGCCGAGCGGGATCAGGTTGAACAGCATCAGCAACAGGTTGACGCGCGCGAGCAGTACGAAGAAGGTGACCGGGCCCTCGGCAAAGAACAGGTCCACGCCGGCGGCGCGCAGCAGCAGGAACAGGTTCCAGGTCACCACCGCGAGCAGCAGGTTGCCGGCCGGGCCGGCGGCGGCAATCCACAGGTCGGCGCGCGGCGTGCGGAAGTTGCGCGGATCGGTGGGCACCGGGCGCGCGTAGCCGAAGCCGACCAGCACCACCATTGCCAGGCCCATCGGATCGATGTGGCGCACCGGGTTGAGGGTGAGCCGGCCCGCGTATTCGGCGGTGCGGTCGCCGTTCAGCTTGGCCACGTAGGCGTGGCCGAACTCGTGTATCGACAGCGACGTGATCAGCGCCGCCACCAGCAGCGCAAAGAGCAGGACCTCGCCGCGGAACAGCAACTCGATCATCGCACTTCCACGGCCTGCAGGTCGTGGCGCAGCACCACGTGGTGGTAGCGATCCGCCGTGTACAGGGAGCCCGGTGCCCACGCCAACGGCCCGATGATGGCGCGCCGGCCCAAGCTGACGTAGCCGGCTGCGATGGCTGGCTCGAAGGTGCCGTCCGGTGCGATCACCTGGATGCGGTAGTTGGAGCGGTCGGCCACGTACACGCGGTCGACGTTGTCCACCACCAGCCCGGAGGGGAAGATGAACGCTCCGCTGCTGCGCCCGCGCTCGCCCCACTCGGACACGAACGCGCCGTCCGCCGTGAACTTCTGTACCCGGTGGTTGTGCGCGTCCGCGACCCACACCGAGCCGGCCGAGTCGACCGCCACGGCGCGCACCTCGCGAAACTCCCCTGGCCGCGGACCCTCGCTTCCCCAGGAGGCCAGCCAGACGCCGTCGCCGGAGAAGCGCTGGATGCGGTGGTTGCCGGTGTCGGCCACGTACACGCTGTCGTCCGGCGCCACGGCGATTGCCCGCGGGCGGGCGAACTGCCCCGGACCGCTGCCGCTGCCGCCCCAGGTGGTCAACAACTCCCCGGCGGCGCTGAACTTCTGTACGCGGTGGGTGGTGAACTCCACCGTGTACACGGCCCCGTCGCCGCCGACGGCCAGGCCGCTCAGCCCCAGGAACTGTCCTGGCTCCGATCCCCATGAACCGAACGAATCGACGAACTCACCGTCCGCGGTTAGCTTCTGTACGCGGTGGTTGTCGGTGTCGGCAACGTAGAGAAAGCCGGCGCGGTCGACGGCGATGTGCGCCGGCGTGAAGAATTCGCCCGGCTCATAGCCGCGCGAGCCGATCAGCGAGATGCCGTCGTCGTTCATCGAACACGCCGCGCAGCCCAGGACCAGGGCGAGCAGCAGCGGCAGGCGGACGGCTCTGGCAGGCGCACGAAACACGGTGCAATGGTCCGCACACCTTCCGGTGCAAGGCAAGCGCCCTCGGCGGGGTTGAGCAACGGTGAGGCGGCATGCCACGGTCTTGCAGGATGAAAGCGCGAACTATCGAGTATCAGCCGGGCGGCGGGGTCCGCCTGATCGAGACGGCAGTTGCCGATCCGGCACCGGGCGAGGTGCAGGTGCGCGCCGCCGCATGCGGCATTTGTGCCTGGGACCTGTATACCTACCGTCACGGCAGCGATGCCCCGAGCGCGGCGCCGCCGGGTCACGAGGGGGTAGGCCGGGTGGTCAAGGTGGGCGCTGGCGTCAGCGGCCTGGCCGAAGGCGACGCGGTGGTGGCGCGCGGCTTCGCCACCGTGCACAACGTGCCCGCCGAGCGGGCGCTGCCCATTCCCGACACCGGCATTCCGCTTGAGCGCTGGATCGTGGAGCCGGTAAGCTGTGTGGTCACCGGCCTGGACCATACCCGCGCCCGCGCCGGCGACCGGGTGGCGGTAATCGGCTGCGGCTTCATGGGGCTGATGCTGCTGCAGGGGCTGGTGCGCTCGTGCGTGCACCACCTGGCGGCGATCGACGTGAACCGCGACCGGCTGGCCCTGGCGCGCCGCTTCGGCGTGGATGCCGTCTACCATCCGGACGATGCGGCGCTCGCCGGCGAGGCGCCGTTCGACTGCGTGGTCGATGCCTCCGGCGCGCAGGCGGGCCTCGACCTGGCCACCGGGATGCTCGCCGGCGGCGGCGTGCTGAACCTGTTCGGCTGGAATCACGGGCGCCCGTCGTTCAACGGCGACCGCTGGCACCTCGGCGGCTTCACGGTGGTCAATTCCGCCCCCGGCTCCCGGATCCGCAACCCCTTCCCACCGGCGATCCGCCTCATTGCCAAGCGCATCATCGACTTGCAACCGCTTATTACCCACACCGTGCCGCTCGACGGCTACCCCGACCTGCTGGCCAACGTCGCCGCCGGCGATCCCGGCTACATCAAGGGGGTCGTTACCCTCGACTGACGGCCGGCGGCGGGCGCAGGAATCGTGCTCAGCGCTCCGGTTCCGCTTCCGTTTCCGTGTCGTCCACCTTGCGCGCGCCGAGCAGGTACCGGTACAGCTTGAGCGTGAGCTGCGGTTCCTGCTGCTCCAGCCGAATCCGGGCGTCCGGGGTGAGGTGGACCGTGCGGCACGGCTCGTCGGCGACCACCGCGGACGCTCTCTCGTGCAACGTCCCGGCCGGCCATACCATGTCGCCGGGGCGATACTGGTTCAACCGCGCTCCCGCGCCATCGTAGCCGGAGGCTTGTCCGGAAATAAGCAGTTGCAGGCCGTCGCGCGGCGCCCCGGGTCCCTTCAGCGCGGCACCGGAGTCGTACCGGCAGGCAGTCGCCCACGGGTGCAACTGCTCGATCAGCGACTCGAAGTCGATTTGCCGCTGCAGGTAGCGGTCGAGGTCGCCCGCGGCGTGCTCCAACAGGGCGGCCCGGCGCGCGTCGGCCCGGTCCGCGTCTTCCCGCCACGCCGCGATCACGATCTCCTCGCAGCGCTCGAGGGCGCGGTCCAGATTCGGCTCCATCGGCAGATCCGCGTACAGCGGCGCGGCCAGATTATGCTCGAGCCCGCTGGACAGCGCCTCGGAGGCGGCGCTCAGCACCACGCGCACCCCGGCGGCATGCGCCTCCTGCAGGAACCGGCACAAGACGTTCACCGCCGAAAAGTCGAAGCCGGAGACGGCGGCGAAATCCAGCAGCAGGCACTGCGGGCGCGATGCACCGCTCAGGGACGCCTTCAGATGGTCCGCCAACGGGCACACGCTGCCGAAGAACAGGTAGCCGCGCAACCGGTAGCCGTGCAGCCGGCCGCCCTCGTCCAGCAGGATGGCGCGGTCGGGTACCGGGCGCGCCTTGTTGCTGTGCCGGTCGCTGCCGGTGAAGTGCGCTTCCACCGGGTCGACGCGGCTCAGGCGCGCCGCGAAGAACACCAGGGTGGCGAGCATCCCGGCTCCGACTCCCTCCAGCAGCCCGAATGCGATGATGGTAACGAAGATCAGCACGATAATGCCGTACTCCGACCACGGCAGCCGTCGGCGGCTCCTTATCAGCCCCTCGTCCAGCATGCCGAGTCCGGCGAACACCAGTATTCCTCCCACCAGGGGCGCCGGAACCAGCTCCAGCATGCCGTCGCCCAGGAACAGCGCGGCGCCGACCACCAGGGCGGCGATCACCCCGGTCAGCCGCGTGGCGGCCCCGAACAGCTTGCTGCGCAGTGAGGCGGGCACCACGATGGTCGCCACCGTGCCGCCGCCGAGCCCGGAGATCATGCTCGCCACTCCGGTAACCCGGAACTCCCGGTCCCAGTCCAGTTCCTGATCCGCCGCCAGCTCCAGGCCGGCCACGTTCAGGACCACGCAGATGAAGGCGACCAGAACCACCGTCAGCATGTGGGGAACCTGCCCGGCCAGCGCGCTCCATTCGACGAGCGCCAGGTCGGCAGGCAGTAGCGCCGGCCACAGGCCGCCGTCGGCGGTGCTGGTGAGCAGCAGGCCGGCCGCCCGCGCCGCGTCGCCGGAGATGCCGAGGGCGTCGAGCGCGAGATGGTACGCACCGACGGCCAGTGCCACGCTCGCCGGCAGGATCAGCGGGTTGCGCCAGCGCTTCATTGCCAGGTAGAGGGCGATCCCGTATACCACGCCGGGGCTCCATTTCCACAGCACCGAGGGCTCCAGCAGGGCGGGCAGCGTCCGCCAGTCCGGCTTCGCTCCCATCAGCGACATCGCGGCCAGGCATACGGCGCCGCCAATCCCGGCCACGAAGCCTCCGGCCACCGGAAACGGGATGAAGCGCACCAGGTTGGCGAGCCGGAACCGTCCGACCAGCAGACAGCACGCGCCGGTGATTACCGCGCTGATCACCAGCGCGCACACCGTGGTAACGAACAGCGCGTGGCCGGCGGCGTCCATGGAGAAGCCGATGGTGGCCATCACGATAACCAGCGCGGGAGACAGACCCGCAATCGCCCCGCGGTAGCCGCCGGCGAGGGCGACCACCAGGCAGGTCGCGAAGTTGCCGAACAGCACCAGGCCCACGCCCTGGGAGGAGTAGGCCGCGAGCGGCCCCGAGAATATGAAACTCCCGAACGCCACCTGCGCCACCAGCAGCCCCAATCCCGAGGTGAGTCCGGCTGCCAGCGCCGGCACGGCGCGCGGCGACACGAGGTCGGCACGCAACTCGGCGGCCAGGCCCCGGATCGGCCGTCGCCGGGCGGGCGATTGTTGAGCTACCGGCAAGGCATCATCCGACCTATCCCGGGTCGTTGCCGGTTACCTCGCGCACCAGCCGAGACAGGTAGGCGTGAGCGTCGCACACGTAGCGCGGCAGGTTTTCCGGATCCTCCACCTCCAGTTCCAGCGCCAGCGGGCCGTCGTAGTCGATCGCGTGCAGCTCTTCCAGGTAGCCGCGCAGGTCCACCTCCCCGCTGCCGAGCGGCACCGACACCGGGCCGCGGTGATCCTTCACGTGCAGGTTCCAGATCTTGTCGCCGTAAGCGCGAATGAAGGAGCGCCAGTCCACCTCGGAGCGGTGGAAATGGCCGGTGTCGATGGTGATGCCGACCTTCGGATGGTCGATCTCGCTGAAGATGCGGTCGAAATCGGCGCGCACCGAGAAGTTGGAGCCGTGGTGCGGCTCCAGGGCCAGCCGTACCGGCAGATGCTCCACCAGCGGCAGCAGCCGCTTGATGCCGGCGATCGGCGCCGCCAGCCCCACCGAGCGGATGCGCCCGCGGCGCGGCGCGGAGGCGAGCCCGTCGCGGATCGCCGCGGCCTGCGCCGCCGACATGCCGCCGGTCATCACCACCAGCGGCGACTGCAGCCCGACGGCCAGGGCGAACACGCTCGCCATCTGCTCGGCCGCCGCCGCCGCAGCCGCCTCCGAGTCGGCCGGGAAGGCGGGCGCATACACCTCCGTGCAGCGGCGCAGGCCGACCGCCAGCGCCGCCCCCCGCAGCTTGCCGGCATCGAGCCAGCGCGCCTCGCCGAGCGCGCGCTGCGCCACCGAGGCAATGCCCCAGGCGCGGAAGCCGGCGCGCGGCGCATAACGGAAGCAGGCGGCGGTCTCGTCGCCGTCGATGGCACGCGTCGCGCAGGTGGTGCAGGACAGGATGAAGCGGCTCAAAGGTCCACCCAGCGGCGCTCGTCGGCGGCCTGCAGCACGGCGTCGCACACCACCTGAGTGGCCTGTGCGTCGGCGAAGTCCGGGCACGTCTTGGTGCCGCTCGCCAGGCCGCCGAGAAAGTCGGCGAGCGCGTTGATGAAGGTGTGCTCGTAGCCGATCGAGCAGCCGGGCACCCACCAGTGTTCCATGTAGGGGTGGTCGGAGTCCCACACCTGGATGTTGCGCCAGCCGCGCAGGTGTCCTTCGTCGTCGTGTGTGAAGTAGCCGAGCTCATGCGCGTTCTCCAGGTTGAACGCGACCGATCCCTTTTCGCCGTTGATCTCGAAATAGTTCTCGTTCTTGCGCCCGCGCGCGTAGCGGGTCGACTCGAAGGTGGCCATGGCGCCGCCCGCGAACCGGGCCAGGAACGCGCAGGCGTCGTCGATCTCCACCGTCACGCGCTTGCCCGGGTCGTCCTGCAACTCGCGCTCCTTGATGAACGTCTCGGTGGTGGCGGCGACGCTGGCGATCGGGCCGATCATCCACATCGCCGTGTCGATGGAGTGCGCCAGCAGGTCGCCGGTGACGCCGCTGCCCGACACGCTCTTGTCGAGCCGCCACAGCGTGTTGCCGCCGAGCGGCACGTCGGCGCTGATGGTCCAGTCCTGCAGGTAGCGCGACCGGTAGTGAAACACGCGTCCGATGCGCCCCTCGTCCACGATCTGCTTGGCCAGAGCGATGGCCGGCACGCGCCGGTAGTTGAACCACACCATGTTGGGCTTGCCGCTCGCCGCCACCGCGTCCACCAGCCGCTGCCCCTCCGCGGCATCCATCGCCAGCGGCTTCTCGCAGGCAATGATCTTGCCGGCGGCGGCGGCCGCGGAGGCAATTTCCAGGTGCATGTTGTTGGGGGCGCAGATGTCCACCACGTCGATGTCGGGGCGCTCCACCACCCGGCGCCAGTCGGTGTCGGTCTCCTGCCAGCCCCAGTTGGCGGCGAACGCGTCGAGCTGGTCCGCTTGCCGGGCGCTGGCCACCTTCATCACCGGCTGGTAGGCGAGGTCGAAGAAGTTGTTCACTTTGCGGTAGGCGTTGGAGTGGGCGCGGCCCATGAAGCCATACCCGATGATGGCGACGTTGAGCTGCTTCATCGTGCGCCCGCTCACAGCGATCCCGCCAGGTTGTGCAGGTACGGCACCGCGGCGCGGGCGGCCGCCGGCCCCGCGGGGTTGAAACAGAAGTCCACGCACCACCACGACATGTCGGCGAGGCGCGGTTTCAGTGCCTCCAGGGTAGCCGGGAAATCCACGTACCCCTCGCCGAATGCGATGTGGGTGCTGGTGTCGTCGTCGTGCAGCTCGCCGTCCGAGTCGATCACGTGCAGGTGGCCCATGCGGTCGCGGATCAGGGCAGCGTACTCGGCGGTGCCGCCGGCCAGCTTTTCCGGTGCGCCGGTGTGCCGCGACGCCGCCACGGCGCCCATGTAGGCGTGGCTGGTGTCGAACAGCAACTTGAAGTGGGCGTGGTCCACCGCGTCGTGCAGACGTACCACCTCGCTCGGCTTGTTGAGCCAGAATCCGGGCTCGAACTCCCACATCATGGTCACGCCATGGTCGGCCGCCGCGCCGGCCGCCGCGCGCAGGCACCGTACGGCGTTGGCGAACCGTTTTTCGTACTCGCCCGGCTCCAGTTCGTCCGGCGGGCTGGCGGTATCGAATCGCAGCGCGCCGATGCCGGCGTTGGTGCAGAATTGCAGGTAGGGGCGCAGCGCGGCTATGAGCTGGTCGGGACTGGCGGTAGCCGGCGCGGCCGCCGCCATGTCGGGAAAGTGGCCGTTGACCGCGTAACCGGACACGCCGAGCCCCTTGTCGGCCAGGCGGGTCATCAGTTCCTGGCACTTGGCGCGGGTGTCGTACTGGTGCGGATGCGGGTGGGGTGCCTGGGCGTTGATTTCCACGCCGTCGTAGCCGTTGTCGGCGCTGAAGTCCACGAAGCGATCCCACGACCAGGGGCCCGATTCGAACGGGCCGAATGAGAAGGCCCAGCTCCCGAGGGAGATTTTCGGGGTTTTCATGGGCTCGATTGTGCCTTGGGAGAGCCGTCCTCGGCAATGGCGGCGGTGGCCGTGAGGGGTGGCCGGCGCGGATTTCTCGGCCGGCGCATTGACAGCCGTGGGCGCTCCTGCCAACTTCCGGGCGGATGGAACAGCAGGCGAAACAGTCCGAGCGCCTGGTAGAGGAGGCGTGGGACGGTGGGCTGCGCTACACCGAGGAACGGGTAGAGCCGCGGCGCAGTTTCCCGTCGCGGCGTTGCGCGCTGTGGGCGGACGATGCCGAGGAGCCGGTCAGTTCGCTGGCGCTGCTCGGCATGGACGTGCGTTTCGGCGCGCTGGCGCTGCCGGTGGAGGGCTACGCCGTGGTCAGCACGCCTCCGGAGCACCGCCGCCGCGGATACATGGACCGCCTGATTCGCCGCTCGCTGCGCAGCGCCGCACGGCGGGCGAGCGCCGGCGCCCCCCCCGCGCGGATCCCTGGCCCGCGTGATTCCCCGCCCCGTCGGGAGCGCCGCGCGGGGGGTGCCCGCCCCCTGCCTGTACGGGATCGCGGATTTCTACCCGCGCTTCGGTTTTGTAACCTGCCAGCGGGATATCGAGTGGCGCGTATCCCTGTACAACACGCGGCGGCTGCCGGTGGTGCCGGAGGGAGCCCTGCGCGCCGGCAGTCTGTCCGACCTGCCGGCGCTGCGGGCGTTGTTCAATTCCGTGCACGGTGCACGGCCGTGGTCGGTCGTGCGGGCGGACCACTGGGATCGCATCCCGCGCACGCGCGAATGGAACCCCGGCGTCGACATCGTGGTTGCCGGCAACGGCGATGGCCTGACCGGATACGCGTTGATCGAGGAGACGTTTCTCGGCTGGCGCCCCAAACACGTGCAGGTGCACGAAATCGTGGCGCGCGACCAGGCCACCGCCGGCATGCTGCTCGCCGGCGTGGCACGGCGCGCGCGCCGGCTCGACCACGAGCGCATCGTATTCCAGGAGCCGGGCGACTCGGCGGTCGCGCGCGCGGCGCGCGGCATCGGCTGCGAGGCCGTGCACCGCCACTACGCGGCGGCCGGCGGGATGGCGGCGCTGCTCGACCGGGGCCGGTTCCTCGACGCGTTCGAGCCCGAGTTGGCGCGCCGGGCGGCGGCGGCGCGCATCGCCACGGCGGCGCAAGTCCCCGCCCTTGCGGCGTTGCGCGGCGGCGCACTGCTGCCGGGCGGCGGCGACCTCCTGCAGCTCGCGTTCGGATACGAGCGCTTCGACGACGTGCCGGAGGAACGGCGCGGGAACGATTCGGGGCTGTGGGACGTGGCGCAGGCGTGGTTCCCCGGCGGCGGCAGCCGCGTACTGGCGGAGCCGTTCGGTCACGCCCTCGATCAATACTGATGCGCCGCCGGAAGTACGTAGAGCAATGGCCGCGGGCTTGATCTGGGGGGTCGCGCTCGCCCTGGTGGTGGGCGTGATCATGGGGCTGGCCGGCGCCGGCGGATCGATCCTGACGGTACCGATCCTGGTCTACGTGGTGGGCGTCGACGCGGTCACCGCCACCGCCTACTCGCTGTTCGTGGTGGGGGTAACCAGCGTGGTGGGCGCGGCCAGCCACTGGCGGCGCGGGCAGGTGAACGTGCGCGCCGCGGTGGCGTTTTCGATCCCGTCGCTGGTGGTGGTGTTCTTCACCCGCAGCCTGCTGGTGCCGGCCATTCCGGCGCAGCTTGGCACCGTGGCCGGGGTGGCGGTCAGCAAGGATCTGTTCATCCTGGTGTTGTTCGCCGTGATAATGGCACTCGCCGCGCTGTCGATGATCGTCAAGCCGCGCTACCGGATCAGCCTGGCGGAAACACCGGCCGCGGAGGAGGATTCCGGCGCCGCGGCGCGCCAACCGGCCGCGCCGGTCAAGGTGAGCATCCCGCTGGCGGCGCTGGAAGGCACGGTGATCGGCGTGTTCACCGGCGTGGTGGGCGCCGGCGGCGGCTTCGCCATCGTACCGGCGCTGGTGGTGCTGTCCCGCCTGCCGATGCGGGTCGCGGTAGGCACCTCGCTGACCATCATCGCGGCCAAGTCGCTGGCCGGGTTCGTCGGCGACATCACGCTGCAGGGCGATTTCGACTGGGGCTTGCTGCTCGCCTTCACCGGCCTGGCGGTGGTGGGGATCCTGGCCGGCAGCCGGATCGGCCACCACGTGCCGGGTGCAAGGCTGCGCCCCGCGTTCGGCTGGTTCGTACTGGTGGCGGCGGCGGGAATCCTGGTGCGCGAACTGCTGCTCGGCTGACCGTTCCCGTTTACTGGACGCCCTTGAGGCTCAACTCCTTGGCGAAGTGGCACGCCGCGAAATGGCCCGGCTCCACCTCCTGCCACTCCGGCTCCACCGTCTTGCACTCGTCCTTGGCGTACACGCAACGCGGATGGAAGTAACAGCCTGACGGCGGATTCGCCGGGTTGGCCACCTCGCCGGGCAGGATGATCCGATCCATCTTGGTTTCCGGATCGGGCTGCGGCACCGCCGACAGCAGCGCCTCGGTGTACGGGTGCTTGGGACTGCTGAACAGCTCTTCAGTTTCCGCGAGCTCTACCATCTTGCCCACGTACATCACGCCCACCCGGTCGGAGATGTGCTCGATCACGCTCAGGTCGTGCGCAATGAACAGGTAGGTCAGGTTGAACTCCGCCTGCAGGTCCTGCAGCAGGTTGAGGATCTGCGCCTGAATCGACACGTCCAGCGCCGACACCGCCTCGTCGCACACAATGAACTCCGGCCGCGGCGCCAGCGCCCGGGCAATGCCGATGCGCTGCCGCTGGCCGCCGGAAAAGGCGTGCGGGTAGCGCTTCAGGTGCTTTACCTCCAGGCCGACCACCCGCATCAGATCCTTGACCCGATCCTCCAGTTCCTGCCCTCTGGCGAGTTTGTTGGACACCAGCGGCTCGGCAACGATGTCCAGCACCGTCATGCGCGGGTCGAGCGAGGAATAGGGATCCTGGAAGATCATCTGCATGTGGCGGCGAATGGCGCGCAGCCGCCTCTTGTCGAGCTGGGTGATGTCCAGGCTCTCGTCGTCGGCGCTGAACTGAAATTTGATGCTGCCGTCGGTGGGCTCGATGGCGCGCAGGATGCAGCGTCCCAGGGTGGTCTTGCCGCAACCCGACTCACCCACCAGGCCGAGCGTCTCGCCCTCGTTGATGTACAGGTTGATGCGGTCCACCGCCTTCACGTGGCCTGCCACGCGGCGCAGAAAGCCCTTCTCGATCGGGAAGTACTTGCGGAGTTGATCTACTTCCAGCAGCGTGCGCTTGCCGTTGCTTCCGTTACTTGCGTTGCTCATGCTTTTGCTCCTGCCAATTCGGCTTCTGCGTCTGCTTCGATTTCCTCGCTGTGCAGATAACAGCGTACGCGGTGTGCCTCGTTGGCCTGTATCAACGCCGGGATGTCGGCGTTGCACTTGCCGTCCATCGCATCCGGGCAGCGGCTGAAGAAGCCGCATTCGCGTGGCGGATCGAGCGGAATGGGCACCGTTCCCTGGATCGCGTCGAGCCGCTTCTTCGCTTCCTTGCCCATGCGCGGAATCGACTTCAGCAACAGGCGGGTGTATGGATGCATCGGGTTGCGGAAGATCTCCCTGGTATCGGCGTGCTCGACCACCCGTCCCAGGTACATCACCGCCACCTCATCGGCAATCTCCGCAATCACACCCAAGTCGTGCGTAATGTAGAGGATCGCCATACCGAACTGCTCCTGGAGGTGCGCCATCAGGTCCAGGATCTGCGCCTGCACCGTCACGTCAAGGGCGGTGGTCGGCTCATCGGCGATCAGCAGCGACGGGTTGCAGGACAGCGCCATGGCGATCATGGCGCGTTGCCGCAAGCCGCCCGAAAGCTGGTGCGGGTACTCTTCGATGCGCTGGCTGGCGTTGCCGATGCCGACCCGGTCGACCATGCTGATGGCCAACTCGCGGGCCTTGTTCTTGTCGTCGGTCTCGTGCAGCAGGATCGCTTCCTCGATCTGGTTGCCGATGGTGTGCACCGGCGACAGGCTGGTCATCGGCTCCTGGAAGATCATCGAGATCTCCTTGCCGCGGATCGAGCGCACCGACTGGCCGAACGGGTCGAGTTGGGTCAGGTCGACCGAATCGTGGCCCTCCCGGTTGAGGACGATCTCGCCCGACTTGATTTCGCCGGGCGGCGGCACGATGCGCAGGATCGACTGCGCCGTGACGCTCTTGCCGCAGCCACTCTCGCCAATGATGCCGAGCGTCTTCTTCGGCGCCACCGAGAAACTGACGCCGTCGACCGCCTTCAGCGTGCCCTCCTCCAGTTTGAAGTAGGTGCGAAGGTCCTTGACCTCGAGAACAGGCGTTTCCACAACAGTATCCTTCTGTTCGATTTGCCCGTGCCACGCACGCGGGGGCAATGGAGCCCTCGCAGCATGGACCTAGCAAGCCAGCCAATTTTATCCGGCCGCCGGCATAAGTCAACCACTGTTGCCGCTTAAATGAGGGCGCCCGTTCAGCCGCCTTGTTTGAGCAGTAGTTCGCCGGCCAGCGCGAGGGCGAAGCCCAGCACGGCGCCGAGCGGCGGCGCCCAGTGGCGCGCCAGGCGCGCTTGCGGGGCGATGTCCTGGAAGGTGAGGTACAGGATGCCGCCGGCGGCGAACAGCATAATGGCGCCGAGCGCGGCGTCGATGCCGGCCAGCCAGAACCAGCCGACGGCGCCGCACACCGGGCCGAGCAGCGCCAGCAACAGCATCCGGCGCACGGCGGCGCCGCGGCGGATGTGACCGGCCAGTTCGCGCCAGGCGTTGAAGCCCTCCGGCAGGTTCTGCAGGCCGATCAGCAGCGCCAGCAGCACCGCGCCGCCGGCGCCGGCTGCGAACATGCCGCCGAGCGCCAGCGACTCGGGCAGAAAGTCGGCCGCCATGGCAATGAACTGCGGTGCGGAGCGGTTGCGCTTCGCCTGCACCCAGTCGATCGCCATGAACGCCGCCCCGCCGGCCAGCAGCAGGCCGGTAGCCGCCACCGGATGCGGCAGCCGCGCTACCCCCTCCGGCACCAGCACCAGCGCGACGGCGCCCACCAGCACGCCGCCGCCGAAGGCAATCACGAAGTGGCGCAACTCTTCGTCCAGCCAGCGCGGCAGGATGCGCTGGATCTGGGCCAGACCTGCGCCGATCGGTATGCAGGCGCCGGCAATCGCCGTCCACAGCAGCAGTTCAGCCAGTCGACTCATGGCGCGTTCAAGGCAGGTTCAGCGGGATGGTGACGTCGCGCTCCGGCACCCGGTAGGCGCGGTAGGTCCACACCTCCTGGTCGCCCTCGGTCATGTTGACGTGCAGGTGGGCGGTGCCGGTGGCGGGGTCGACCTCGCTGATGGCAATCGCTTCCCTCGGGGTCACCGTTCCGCTGCGCGTGGTGCCCTTGGTGCCCCAGCTTATCAGCCAGTGCACGTCGCCGCCGAAATTGTCGAGTACCGACACCCCGCCCTCGAAGGGGAAGTACCCGTATCTCTCCGGCAGGCGGTATTGGCGCAGCAGCTTGGCGTACAGACCGGACGAAATGTCGTACTCCACGGCGCGTGAAAATGGCGGGCCGTCCTTGCGGTCGCCCACGCATTGCACCCCATTGTCGAACATCACCACCGTGTCCGACGCAGTAAGAGTTGCCTGGTGCTGGCCGCAGAACTCCTCGGTCACCTCGTCTTCGTCGACCATCGCGAGGAACTGCGTGCCGGAGCCCGCCGCCGGTGCGGTGCCGCCGAGCTTCCACTCCACGGCGCCGGTCGACCCGTCAATGCGCACCACCGAGGAGCAGCCGCGGAAGGAGGCGACGTAGTCGCCGTCGGCGAGCAGTTGCAGTCCGTTGAGGTGGGCGTAGGTATCGGGGTACAGGCCGACCCGGCAGTCGTTGCCCACCCGCAGCACGTCCCGGTGGTCCCACGAGTTCCAGGTGAATCGTGATTCGCCTTCGCTGGTTCGGCGCTGGATGACCGAGTCGCGGGTGGTCTGGGTGTCCGATCCGCCGTAGGGGCTGAAATCCCGTCCGTCGGAGTCGGTGTAGTAGGACAGCAGCACGTAGTCGCCGTTCGCAGCGACGTGAAAGTCGTGGCCGTCGGTATGCGACAACGGGGCCACCGTCTGCACGGTGGAGGTTACCTGGAAGCGCTCGCCGAGGAGGTCTATCTCCCAGTTGCCGAACGCCGAGTTGCTCAGGTCGTGCGCCGGCCGGCGGGAGACCGAGTAGGTGCCGTTGCCGTGCGCCTTGAAGTCCAGGGCCCAGAACTCGTCGTCGGCGCGGGCGGTGGTGAGTTGACGGTGGAATCGCGGCACGCCGTTGTTGTCGAGCACGGCCAGGAAGGTGGTGTTGGTCGAGTAGCCGCCATAGGTGGGCGCGACGAGCAGCAAGCCGGCCTTGACCTGATCGGTCTTTGCCAGAATCTCGATGTCCGGGAAGGCGGCGGGCAGGCAGTGCACGACGTAGGTGGCGGTTGCGGCGCCGTCGCTGAGCTCGACCGCGACGTCGTGGTCCGCGTCCACCGTGACTTCCGTTTCCAGGGTGCCTGCCGCCACCTCGTTGGCGTCCGTATCGGCGCGCAGCAGGGTCAGGCGGGCGTCGCTGTCCACCGCCCGCGCGGTGATGCTGAGGGTGGTGGAGTCGCCGCACGGCAGCGCGTAGTGCAGCACGGCGGCGTCGAACGCCGGGTACATGGTGCCGTCCCCGCCGGTGACCAGCAGGGAAGCCAGCTCGGGGGCCGCCGCGGCGACGGCGGCGGCCAGGCGCGCCGGGTCGGCGTCGTCGGAGATCGTGCCGGTGGCGGCGGCCACCGCCAGCGAAGCGCCGGCCGGGGCGCGCAGGGTGACCATGAAGGTCTCGGGCTGTTCACCGGCGGCGTCATCGATAACCGGCACGGCGATGCTGGCCGCCGTGTCGCCGGCGCGAATCGTGAGCGTGCCGCTCGCCGCGGTGTAATCGCTTCCGGCGGCGGCGGTTCCGTCCGCGGTCTCGTAGTCGACGGTAACCGTGCGCCCGCTCGCCGGCGCAAGTACGACCGCGAACGTCATGGTGCCGTCGCCCGAGCCCTCGGTAAGGGCGCCGTCGGCGATGCTCAGGTCGGGTACCGGATCGTTGTCCTCTATGGTGCCCACCGCGCGGCCCCGTTTCGCGTGCACGGTGGCGTTGACCGCCGCCTGCAAGCTGACCGTGAACTGTTCGGTGTCCTGCTCGTCAAGCGCGTCGTCGGCAATCGGGACCACCGCCGTGGCCGCCGTGGCGCCGGCCGCGAAGGTCAGCGTGCCGCTCACGTGCGTGTAGTCGGAGCCGGTCGCGGCGGTCAGGTTGGCGGTCGCGAACCGCACCGTGACCGTGCGCCCGCTCGCCGGCTGCAGCCGCACCGGAAACCGCATGCTGCCGCCGCCGGCGCCTTCCGCCAATCGCGCGTCGCCGATGCTCACTAGCGGAGGCGCGTCATCATCCTCGATCAGGCCCGAGGTCGCCAGGCTCACGCCGCCGCCGGCGAGTGCCGCGTTGCTCGCGTTGCTCAGCGTCACCGTGAACGCTTCGGTGCCCTCGTCCAGGCTGTCGTCGTTCAGCGTTACCGTGATCGTCTGCGCCGCCGTCGACCGGGCCGGGAATCGCAGCGTCCCGCTCGCCGGGGTGTAGTCCGCGCCGCCGGTCGCCGTGCCGCCGTTCGAGCTGGTGGCGTAGTCCACGGTCACTGCCTGGTCGCTGCTCCGGCTCAGCGTCACCGCGAACATGATCCTCCGCGCCTCCTCCGACCCATACGCCGCCGCCGCCGCCAGGGTCGGAGTGTCATCCTCCACGATCGTTGCCGTGACGGTCGCGCGCGTCACCGCGTCGTAGCCGCCGCCGCTTGCCGCGTGGGTGAGTTCGACCGGGGCGTCGGCCAGCGCGTCGCCGTCCTGCGCCGCGGTCAGCGTCACCTGCCGGGGTTCGTCCCAGCGCGCGGGGGTGAACACCAGCCGCGCCGGCGTTACGGTCAGCTCCGCCGTTTCCGACGCCGCGGTCACCGTCACGGTCACGTCGCCGGTCGGCTGCGACCCGAGCGACACCGCGTAGCTGGCGCCGGTTCCTTCCGTGACATGCAGTTCCGGCGGCCGCACCGCCAGCGCCCTGGTGTCGTCGTCAAGGATCGCGCCGGTGGCGGTCGCCGTGGCCAGCGTTGCCCCGCGTGCGGAACTGAGCGCGACGGCAAAGGTCTCACGCGGCTCGCTGACCCGGTCGTCCCGCAACGGCACCTCAATGGGCAGCGCCGCGGTCGACTCGGCCGGGAACGTGAGCCGTCCGCTAACCGCTTCGTAGTCGATCCCTGCCTCGGCGTTGCCGTCCACGGTCTCGTATGACACCGTGACCGGCGTCCCGACCGCCGCGCCGAGCGAGACCGTGAAGCGCAGCACGCGGTCGGCCTCGGCAGCGCTCCCCCCCGCGATGGTCAGCGCCGCCGATCCATTCGCAGGCGCGGCCGCGGCGCCGTCCGGTTGCGCCGGCTCCCCGTTCTCGGTCACATCCTGTTGCGTGGCCTCGGGGTTGGTCTGCGCGAGGTCCGCCTCCTGTCGCGCGGACTCGACGTGAGACATCGGGCACCCCGCCATTGCCAGCACCGCCGCCGCCGCCAGCACAACTCGCGCCAAACCTCGGAACGGCATTTCTGGACACGCAGTCCTCTTATATCGCCGGTGCGGCCGCATTGACGCAGAATCAGCTTACCATCCGAGCAATTGGCAAACAAATGCCCCACCCATCCCACCCATTGCCGCTGCCGTGCCGCGCGAGCGAGTAGCCGCGCCGCCGTTGCGGCGGTATGATGGGGCGTTAGATGCTCCTGGTTCTCATTTCCTTCATCGCCTTCATCGCACTGTTCGTCCTCGGCCTGCGCTGGGGCGTGGTGATCATCGGCAAGGTCCTCGGCCGCGTGGTATACGACCGCCATCGCAACGCCGAGTACATCATCAACACCGGACAGGTGCCCGACCAGTGGACCGGGCCCTTCTATAAGAAGATCGACGAGGCGCGCAAGAAGGAAGGCGTCGACGAAGCCGAACGAGAGCGCCGCATCGCATCGCTCGACCGCAAGGCGAGGCGCAATTCGATCAAGCGGATCGACGACCTGCTGCGCTATTTCTCGCGCGCCCCGGTGTTCGCCGACGATCACTCGCGCCGCGTGCTGATGGAGCAGTTGGAAGCCGCCAAGGCGCAGTGGCTGAAGTACGTCAACTGACCTCCGGCGCCACCGCCTGCCGGGCCGCGTGATGCGGTTGATCCAGGTGGGCCTCGGCGGTTTCGGCCGCCGCTGGATGGAGGTGGTGCTCGCGGACCGGAACTGGCAGTACGCCGCGCTGGCGACCCGTTCCCCGGAGGCGCAGCGGTTCGCCGCCGAGCGCACCGGCCTGGCCGCCGAACGCTGTACGCACTCCCTGGCCGCGGCCCTGGCGGCCGCCCCCGAGGCCGACGCGGTCCTGGTCACCACGCCCTTTTTCCGCCATGAAGACGACGTGGTCACGGCGCTGCGCCACGGCAAGCACGTGCTGGTGGAGAAGCCGCTCACCGACAACGCAGCCGCCGCCGAGCGCATGCGCGCGGCCGCCGCCGCGGCGGGGACCACCGTGATGGTAGGGGAGGATTACCGCTTCCGCGGCGGTGCCCTGGCCATGCGCCGGATTGTCGGGGGCGGGGAGATCGGCGCGCCGGAGGTGATCGACCTGCAGTATTTCGTAGCGCACCGGTTCGCGGCGGGCGACTGGCGCAACGACCTGCGCTACCCGGTACTGATCGAGAACAACACCCATCAGATCGACCTGCTGCGCTACGTTACCGGCTGCGAAGCACGGGCGGTCACCGCGAGCACGTTCGCGAGCGCCGCGCAGTCTCCGTGGCCGTTCCCGTCGGTGGCGGCCCTGATCGAAATGGAGCACGGGCTGAGCGTGACCTTTTCCGCGAGCTGGGCGCTGCCCGACATGACCTCGCCCTGGGAGGGTGTCTGGACGGTGCGCGGGCCGCGCGGTGCGCTGCGCTGGGATGGCGCCGGCATCACCCTGTTCCGCGGTGACGAGCAGCGGCTGCTCGCCGTCTCCGACAGTGCGCCGCGCCTCGACCGCGTGCTGGCCGAGTTCACCGCCGCGTTGCAGGAGGGGCGGGCACCGAGCGTGGACCTGGCCGACAACCTGAACACGCTGGCGGTGGTGCTGGCGATGATCCGCTCCGGCGAGCAGCACCAGCGGATTGAGCTGCGCGACCGGTAGCGGCGCGGCGCGCCGACCGGGTACCATCGGGCCGTGATGCAGCAACAGCAGCAAGCGTTGATTGTGTGGGGTGGCTGGGACGGCCACGAGCCGGGGCCGGTGGCGGAGATTTTCCGCGGCGTCCTGGAGGAGGAAGGCTTCGCGGTGGAGGTGTCCACCACGCTGGACCGTTTCCTCGACGCGGACAGCCTTACCGGCCTGGACCTGATCGTGCCGATCTGGACCATGGGCGCCATCAGCCGCGAGCAGGTGGGGCCGGTGGTGGAAGCGGTGGCCGGCGGTGTCGGCCTGGCCGGCTGCCACGGCGGCATGTGCGACGCGTTTCGCGACTCGGTAGAGTGGCAGTTCATGACCGGCGGCAACTGGGTGTCGCATCCCGGCGGCGACGGCGTCGAGTACGTGGTCAACCTGCAGCGCGGCTCCAGCGGGATCACCGACGGGCTCACCGACTTCACGGTGTGCTCGGAGCAGTACTACCTGCATGTCGATCCGGCGGTGGACGTGCTGGCCACCACCCGCTTCCCGGTGGTGGACTGGTACCACTCCAGCAACGGTCCGGTGGATATGCCGGTGGTGTGGACCAAGCGCTGGGGCGCCGGGCGCGTGTTCTACAACTCGCTCGGCCACAAGGCCGACATCATCGCGCAGCCGGCGCCGCTGGAACTGATGCGGCGCGGCTTCCGGTGGGCGGCGGCCGGCAAGCAGGCCGCCCGCGAGCAGGGCGTAACCGCGGCCGATTTCCGCAGCGCCGCCAAGATGTTCTGACGGCGGGCCGGTGAAGACGCTCGACGAGCACCAGGCCGAGTTCAAGCAGGTCGGGTTCACGCTGTTCCCGGGCATGCTGGACGCGGACTGGGTGGGCGAGATGCGCGCCGCGTTCGACGCCATCGCCGACCGCGTTGCGACCGTGGACGGCCGCCGGCCGGCGGCGTTGGTCGACGTGCTCGAGCACCAGCCGCAGCTCGTCCTGCGCGCGCTCGCCAACGAGCGGTTGCTCGACTTCGCCGAGCTGGTGATTGGCCCCCACGTGCAGCTCGAGTCGGTCACCTACCGGCGCTCGCCGCCGGACGCCGCGGACGCCGGCCCGGTGCTCGGATTCCACCGCGACATGTTCGCGTTCTTTCCCGATGACGGCGTGTACCACCGGCCGCTGCTGTTCAACGCGCTCTCCTACCTGCAGGACCTGACCGACGAGAGCGGCCCGCTGCGCATCATTCCCGGCTCCCACATGCGCGCCATGCAGATGACCCGTGAGCAGGCGAAGCAGCCGCATCCCGAAGAGGTAATCGTCTATCCGAAGGCCGGCGACGTCGCCGTATTCCACTGCAGCATGCTGCATTCCGGGTCGGCCAACCGCTCCGCCGACTACCGCTACCTGTTCTTCCTCACCCTCAACCATTCCTGGCTGAAGCATCGCGCCAACTACCAGGGACCGGTGTCGCAGGCCGTGATCGCGCGGGCGCGCGAGCGCAACGACCGCCGCCTGCTGCGCCTGCTCGGCGTCGACGACCAGTTTGTGCAGCGCGCCAACTGCGGCTTCCTGAACCCCGACGAGGACAACTGGCGCCGCTGGATCGCCGAAGACGCCGCCGCAAGCACCATGGCCTGACGCGCCGGCCCGATTCAGGCCGGCTTTTTTTCGGGGTCGTCGACGGGGCCGAGCAGGCGGGGCAGGAAGCCGGCGACGGTGAGCTGCCACAGGTGGTACATGATCAGCGGCAGCAGGGCGACGCCGAGCAGGTCGGGCATGGTGGCGAAGTAGGTAGTGAGCAGCGGCGCGCCCATCGCCAGGGTCTTCTGCGGCGCCACGAACAGCACCGTGTAGGTGTTGGCCTTGTCCAGCCGCAGCGCCCGCCCCGCACCCCAGGCGGCGCCGAGCAGCAGCAGGTGGGAGAGCGCCAGGTACACGAACAGCGGCCACAGGCGCAGCAGCGAGGCGGCGAACGCCGGGTCGCGCGCCGGGCGCGCGAAAGAGAACCAGATGATCACCAGGATGGCGGCGTTCATGAACACGCCGATCTTCTTGCCGTGGCGCTGCGCCCACTCGCGCAGCGCGGCGCGCGCCAGTTGGCCCAGCACGACCGGCAGCAGCATGCGCAGCACCAGCGAGGAGAGCACCCGCACCAGTTCGTCGGCCGGCAGCGCGCGGCCCGATTGCTGCAGCAGCAGCGACAGCAGCAGCGGCGACAGGAACACACCCGCGACGTTGGCCAGCGAGGCGTTGAAGATGGTAGCCACCACGTTGCCGCGGGCGAGCTGGGTGAACACGATGCAGCTCGACACGGTCGTGGGAAGTACCGCCAACGCGTAGATTCCGGCCAGGATGCGCGGGTCGCCGCCGCGCCACAGCAGCGCCGCGCTGGCGGCGAAGTAGATCGGTGTCACCACGAAGATGAACGCCTGCAGGAACAGGTGCAGGCGCACGTCGCGCAGCCCGGAACGGATCGCCTCGGTGGGCAGGCTCAGGCCGGACAGGAAGAACAGGCACACCACCAGCACGGTGGCGGTCAGGCCGCCGCCGCTGGCCGCGGTACCCACTTGCGGCGCGGCCAGACCGCCGGCCACGGCGGCGAGCAGACCGACAAAGAACCAGTTCTTGCGCAGCCAGGCGCCGGCGCGGGCAGGTGCAGCCATCTCGCGGCGCATCATAGGCGGACGCGCGAGCCCTTTACCACTCGCGGCCGAGCCGGTAACGTCCGGGGGCATGCAGATTGGCTTCAACATGCTGCTTTGGACACCGTTCGTGACCGAGGAGCACTTTCCCCTGTTCGCCCCGCTCAAGGAGACCGGCTACGACGGCGTGGAGCTGGAGATATTCGAGGGTACCCCGGACCACTACGCGAAGGTGGCGCGGGAGCTGGACAACCACGGCCTGCGCCGCACCGGGGTCACGATCATCCCGGACCATGAGCGCAACGTCCTCAGCGCCGATCCGGCGCGCCGCAGCGCCGGCGTGGACCACCTGAAGTGGGCGGTGGACTGTGCCGCCGCGCTCGGCGCCGAGATCCTGTGCGGACCCTTCTACCAGCCGCTCGGCCAGTTCACCGGCACCGGACCGACCGCGGAGGAACAGCAGCGCGCCGCCGCTGCCCACCGCGCGGCCGCCGAGTATGCCGCCGGGGCGGGCATCCCGCTCGCCGTGGAGGCGCTCAACCGCTTCGAGTGCTACTTCCTGAACACGCTCGCCGACACCGCCGCACACGTGGCGCGCGTCGGCCACCCCAACTTCCACCTGATGTACGACACCTTCCACGCCAACCTGGAGGAGAAGGACCCGGTCGGCGTGATCGGCGAACACCTGCCGCTGATCAAGCACGTGCACGTGTCCGAGAACGACCGCGGCGCGCCGGGCAGCGGCCACGTGCCGTGGGACGCCACCTTCCGCGCCCTGCGCCAGGGCGGTTACGACGCCTGGCTCACCATCGAGGCGTTCGGGCGCACGCTGCCGGAGCTGGCCGCCACCACCTGCGTGTGGCGCGACTTCTCGGCCAGCAATGAACAGGTATACGAGCTCGGGTTCCAGACCATTCGCGATGGCTGGCGACGCGCGGGAGAGGCCTGAACCTGAACCAAAACTAAAGGAGGGTCTTGCGGTACAGCTCCCGTGCCAGGCGGGAAATGTGGTCCGCCGCCGGCAGCCCGGCGCGCAGGTGGGCCGGGATCGCCTGAGCACCGTTGCATGCGCCGCTCAGGTTGCCGGCCACCGCGGCGAACGTGTCCACGTCGCCGCCGCAGGTCAGCGCCCGGTGCATCGTGGCGTCGAACTGGTCCGGGGTGCGCAGGAACGCCTCCAGGGCTACCACGGCGGTGACCGGCGCCTCGCTCGGCAGCCCCTGCCCGCGGGTGTACCGCTTGATCGGCATCTCCAGGAGCGCGGCGTAGGCCTCGTCGGCGGGCAGCTCCAGCAGCCGGCGCACCTGGCCGATCAGGCGCCCGGTGGCGGCATGCACCGCGCCTGCCGACCGCTCCGCCAGCGCCACCACGTCGTCCGTGTTCGGCGCGCCGCCGGCCGCCAGGTGGCGCACCACCTGGGCTATGGCCACGGCCGGGGCCACGGCGCGCGGGTCCTTGTGGGTGATCCGGCACACCGCGTCGGCGTCGGCGTCGAGCTGTGCCTCGCGCCGCCAGTGCCACAGTCCCAGCGGTGCAATCTTCATCACCGTACCGTTGGAGGGCATGTCGGTGGACGCGGCTTGCTGCCACGGGACGCCGCGCGCCATGCGTTCCAGCGTCTCCCGGAAGGCGCGCCCGTAGCCGTACAGTTCGCCGGCGTTCCACATGCCGAGGAGCCGGTCGGCCACGTCGGCGGGATCGACCCGCCCGCAGGCCAGCAGCGAATCCACCAGCACCAGTGCCTGCTGGGTGTCGTCGGTGTACGCCCCTCCGGCACGCACCACCTCGCCGTCGCGGCGGAGATCCCGATAGTGACCGAGGAGCTGCTCCACCTCCAGGATGCGGGCCCGCGGCCAGCCCTCGCAGAAGCTGCCGAGCGCATCTCCCACCGCGCCGCCGAGCAGCGCTCCCACGAACCGATCCTCGCGCTCCATAACTCCTCCCATGGTCATTTCCGCGGCGCCTGTACCACCACCGCCGGGCCGTCCGCCGTGAACCGCACTTCCACCAGGTTGTCCCCGGGGCCGCCGCGGTCGACCACCACGAAGTCGGTCTCGCGCGCCATGGCGACCACCGGATGATGCCACACCCCGCGCGCGTAGTTCACGCCCTGGCGGCCGTCGGTCACGAACGCGCGCAAATCCGCCAGCCGCGGGGCGTTCGCGCCCGGCGCCACCACGACCAGGAACGGCGCGTGGTCCACCGGAATGAACGCCTGCGAGCCGAGCGGATGCTGCTCCATGATCCGGACCGTGAGCGGCAACGGCAGCGGCTGCGCGCGGAACACGTTGATCAGCGTAAAGCCGCCCGCCGCCGCCGCGTCCACCCGCGCCAGGTCGTGGAAGCGCACCGTGCTGCCGGCATTGATCGTCCGCTGCTCGGCGCCGTCCGTCTCGATTACCTCCCCGAAAGGCGCAAACTCGTCCCTGGTCAGGGGTACGGGGGTAATCTGGCGAGCCGCCACGGGCTGCTAATCCTCCACCGGCGTACCGAACAGGCGCAGCCGGGCCACGCCGCCGTCCGGGATAATGTTCAGGTGCACGTGCGACACCGGCTGCGGGGCGTCGCCGGGAATCACGAACGTGTGTTCGCGGTCGGCCTGCAGTTGCTGCTCGGACAGCAGCATCGGCCAGAACATCGACTGCGCTATTACCGACTCCTGCAGCGTGCCGAAGTGGTCGGCAAGCAGCGCGCCCTGCAGCGAGCAGCGGTCGGGGAAGTTGCCCTTGAAGTGGCTGGTATCCACCACCACCCGGTCGATAATGCCGGGCCGCGCCAGGGCGATGATGCACCAGTCGTGGCCCGGTTCCCGCCGCCGCCGCGTCTCCCAGCCCTCGCCCGCGTCGCGCGCCCGGTCGGGGCGCAAGATGTAGGAGGGATGGCCGTAGTGGGAGTTGTTCCATGCCACCGCCACCGCGCCGTTGCGCGCGCAGCCCAGGTCCACGGCGCCGCGCTCGGCCAGCGCGCCCCAGTCGGGGTGCGGGCGGCCGTACACGCGCAGCCGCGCCACGCCGCCGTCCGGCAGCAGGTTGAGCCGTACGTGGGTCACCACCCCGACGCCGGCCACGTCAAACAGGTGATGAGCATTGGGGCCGATCGACGAGGCCGATACCAGGGTGAACCACTCCGTCGCGGCGTCCGGATCGCCTTTGCAATAGCATCCCTCCAGGGAAGCGGCCGGCGGGAAGTTGCCGGTAAAGTGGCTGGTGTCGATGTCTACCGAGAACACCTCGCCCGGCGTTGCCAGCCGCACCACGCAGAAGTCGTGGCCGCCGTGGCGCCGGCGGCGCGACTCCCAGCCATCCATCCACTTGCCGTGGTCGTCGTATTTGTCGGGCAGGAACACCGCGTCGTGCGATTGCAGCATGCGGCTCATCGGGCCGAAGAACTCGTCGCTGCACGAGATTGCGCGCGCGCCGAGCCGGGCGTCGGCCAGGTTGGTGGTAACGCTCTGCGCAACCTGCTGAGGCGCGGCGCTCGACTCGATCGGCTGCGGTGCCGCGCCGCCGGGAGCCCCCTGCGCGGCGCCGCCGCGGGAGGCGAACTCAGCCGCCATGGGGATGATGCTCCCGCCAGTGCCGGGCAATGTCGATGCGCCGGCAGCACCACACCTGCTCGTGTGCGAGCACGTGGTCCAGGAATCGCTGCACGGCGGCAAAGCGGCCGGGCCTGCCGGCGAGCCGGCAGTGCAGTCCCACTGACATCATGCGCGGCGTGTGCGCACCCTCGGCGTACAGCACGTCGAAGGTGTCGCGCAGGTAGGCGAAGAACTGATCGCCCGAGTTGAAGCCCTGCGCGGTTGCAAAGCGCATGTCGTTGGCGTCGAGGGTGTACGGCACCACCAGGTGCCGGCGCCCCGCGACCTCCGTCCAGAACGGCAAATCATCGTTGTAATCATCGGCATCATAAAGAAATCCTCCTTCCTCCACGACCAGCCGGCGGGTGTTGGGCCCGGTGCGTCCGGTGTACCAGCCGAACGGGCGCTCCCCGGTCAGATCGCGGATTATCTCGACGGCGCGCTGCAGGTGCTCGCGTTCCACCGCCTCCGGCACCTCCTGGTAGTCGATCCAGCGGTAGCCGTGGCTGCAGATCTCGAACCCGTTGGCCACGGCGGCTTCCGCCACCGGCGGGTTGCGCTGCAGCGCCATCGCCACCGCGAACACCGTAATCGGTACCTGCCGCTCGCGGAACAGCTCGAACAGCCGCCACACGCCGACCCGGCTACCGTACTCGTAGATCGACTCCATGCTCATATGGCGCTGCCCGGGCAACGCCCGTGCGCCCACGATCTCCGACAGGAACGCCTCCGAGGCGGCATCGCCGTGCAGCACGCAGTTCTCGCCGCCCTCCTCGTAGTTCACCACGAACTGCACCGCCAGCCGGGCACCGCCGGGCCAGCGCGCCGGCGGCGGCGTGGGACCGTAGCCCTGCAAGTCCCTGGGGTAGTAGGTTTCCATTGATCCCCGCGTATCGTACAGGAAGAATCGAACCGTTGCCGATGGTCTGCGGCAGTGGCGGCGGATCTGCCGAGGAGGCAACATGACAGCGGCACGCATGGAACGAGTCTCGATCATCATCACCATCGTCGCGAGCGTCACCTTCGGGCTGATCGGCGTGGTGATTTCGCTGGCCAGCAGCTCCGGGGCGGTGTTCCTGGACGGCCTGTTCTCGCTGATCTTCGCCATGGTTGGACTGCTCACGCTATACGTATCCGGCCTGGTGCAGCGCCCGCGCGACGACCAGTATCCGTTCGGCTACGCCACCTTCGAGCCGATGCTCAACCTGTTCAAGGGCGTCCTGATCGCCCTGGCGCTGGTGTTCGCGGTGTGGAGCGCGGTAACCTCGCTGGCCGGCGGCGGCGTCGAGGTGGCGGCGCTCGGCGGCATCATCTACGCGGTCATCGCGGTCGTCGGGGGCGGTCTGATGGCGCTGGCGCTGCACTTCCTGGCCAAGCGTTCGCGGTCGCCGATTGTCGAGGTGGATGCGCGCAACGCGATAGTGGACACCATGATCAGCGGCGCGGTGGGGGTGGCGTTCGTAATCACCCTGCTGCTGCAGAACTCGCGCTGGTCGGCGGCGGCGCGCTATGCCGACCCGGTGATCATGCTGGCGATCGTGGCCATCGCGGCGCCGCAGCCGATCAAGACGATCCGCGCCAACTGGCGCCAACTGCTCGGCCGCGCTCCGGATGAGGCGGTGCAGGAGCGCGTCGCGACCCTGGTCGAGCAGGTGCTCACCGCCGTGCCCCACTACGAGACCTACCTGCGGCTGACCGAGATAGGCCGCTACCTTTACATCCACCTGTACGTGATCGTGCCCGAGCACACCGAGCGGCCGATCGACACCCCGCTGCACGACGAAATCCGGCGCCGCATCTACGACGCGCTGTCCGCCGAGTTCCCGCACCTGGCACTGGACGTCGGCTTTACCATGGACGAACAGTGGGCGCTGCACAGCATGCCGTCGCCGGAGCAGCACCCGCCTGCCGCCGATCCCGTCACGGCCGCCGCCGAATAGCCGCGCAACTGCCGCTGCCCGAAACCGCGCGTCGTTCCGTCCTGGATTACAGGCGGAACCGGCGCCGCAGTTCGGGCGGTGCGCCGATGCGGTCGAACGTTACGCGCAGCGCCTCCTGCATGGCGGCCACCCGGTTCGGGTAGCGGCCGGCCACGTCGGTCTGCTCGCTCGGGTCGGCCTCCAGGTCACTGAGCCAGGTGCCCTGGTAGTCCTCCGGCACCGGGTCGCGTTCCACCAGCCGGCGCCCATCGGCGTACGGGCCGAGGACCTGCTGGCCGCCAAAAAAGCGCTGCGGGTGGTAGCCGTACCAGTACAGCGGCTGCTGGGGGTCCGGCCCCTGGTGCAGGGTCCAGCGCCCGTCGGTAATGGTGGCCGAGCGTGCGAACTGGCCGGCGATGGCCCAGTCGCGGGTCGGCGCCGCCGGGTCGGCCAGCACCGGCAGCAGGTTCACCCCGTGGCGGCCCTCCGGCAGCTCGCGCCCGAACGCAGCCAGCACCGTGGCGTAGATGTCCACGTTCTGCACCAACTGGCTGCGCCGCTCGCCGTGGCCGAGTTCCGGGTGGTAGACGATGAACGGAATCATGTTCTTGGCGGCGAATTCGTGCGTCTGCAGCTTGCCGATGCGGCCATGGTCGCCGTTGAAGGTGCCGTGGTCGGTGTGCACGATCACCATCGTGTTGCGCCACAGGTCCAGTTCGTCCATCGCGTCCAGCACCTTGCCCAGCCAGCGGTCGGCCAGCACCACCTTGCCGGCGTAGCGCGCCTGAAAGCTGAGCAGCTCATCCGCGTCCATGTGGTCGCCCCACCGGGCGTAGGGCGGGTGGCTGGACCATGAGTCGGTGTAGTAGCCGCGCGGATCGAACTGGCGCAGGATTTCTTCCGGCGGATCCCACGGTTCGTGGGGGTCGAATTCGTCGATCTGCAGGTAGAAGGCGCGGTGGCCGGCGTTGCGCCGCAGCCACTCGGCCGCGGTGCTGAAGGTGCGCGCCACCGGCATGTCCTGCTCTTCGCCGCCGAAGCGGTGCTTGTTGCGCCAGTAGCGCTCCAGCTTGGAGGCCCGGTCGGGCGGCGGGCAGTAGAACGGATCGCTGGTGGTGGCCCACGGGTCGTCCTGCTGGCCGCGTATGAACTCGAAGCCGCTGAAGCCGAAATGGTAGTTGCCGGAGCCGGCGCTCCACATGTTCTTGTGGTCGGAGATGAAGTAGCTCACCACATCGTCGGGGCCGTAGGCGGTGATCGGATGGGAGGTGCGCGGCGACAGCAGGCTCGGCAGGTCGAGATCGCCCTCCTCCAGCGGCCCCCAGCCGCGCTCCGGGAACTCGTAGCGGCCGGTGTAGATGTCGCGCCGCGCCGGCATGCACGGCGTGCTGCCCGCGTAGGCGCGTTCGAACACCGTGCCGCGCGCCGCCAGCCGGTCCAGATTGGGCGTCGGCACCACCCAGCCGGGCTGCTCCGGCGAATCGACCTGGTTGAGCGGCCTACCCCGGTGATACGGTCCGCAATGGTCACGCCGCAGGGTGTCGCACAGGATATGGATCACGTTCATGGCCCGGATTATAGCCGCTCGGTGTGGCTCGCGGTTTGCCGTACCGAGTGGGCAGGCGCTAAGATTCCGGCATGGAGCATGCGGAGCGGAAAGCGGTGCGCGTCGGGCGGCACGGGCTGCGGTTGCCGCGGGTCGGGCTGGGCACCGGGCTGCACGGCGAGGTCTCGGAAGCGCAGTCGGTGGCCACCATCGAGCACGCCCTGGCGTGCGGTGTACGTTTCTTCGACACCGCGCCGCTGTACGGCAACGGGCTGGCCGAGGAGCGGCTGGGCATCGCGCTGCGCGGCGTGCCGCGCGACAGCTACGTGCTGAACACCAAGGTGGGTATCCTGTCCGGCGGCGTGACCGGCGGCTACGACTACGACTTCAGCGCCGCGGGGGTGCAGCGCTGCTTCGAGCGCAGCCTGCGCCGCCTCGGCACCGAGCGCATCGACATCCTGCACCTGCACGAGCCGGAGGGGTTTGCCGAGCAGGTGTTGAGCGAGACCCTGCCGCTGGTGGCGGGCTGGCGCGAGCAGGGCCTGATCCGGGCGGTCAGCGCCGGGGTCAACCACTGGGCCATGGTGGAGCCGTTCGTCGACCACCTGGACTGCGTGCTGCTGGCCGGCCGTTACACGCTGCTGGAGCAGACCGCCCTGCCGTTCCTGGACCGGCAGCGGCAGGCGGGCCGCCCGGTGCTGGGCGCCGGCATCTTCAACAGCGGCATCCTGGCCACCGGCCCGCGGGCCGGCGCCCGCTACAACTACACGCCCGCACCGTCGCCGCTCCTGGAGCGGGCGCGCCGGCTCCAGGAAGTCTGCGCCCGGCACGCCGTGGAGCTGGCGCACGCCGCCGTGCAGTTCGTGGCCGCCCAGCCGGCCATCGCCTCCCTGATCTTCGGCGCCTGCAGTCCCGCCGAGCTGGGCCAGGCCCTCGCCGGCACCCGCGCCGCAACCCCGCCCGCCCTGTGGACCGATCTGCGCACCGCCGGCCTGCTAGACCCCGCCGCCCCGGTCCCCACGTAACAGCGGCAGCTTTCAAACCTTGCATCCCGCCGCGCTGGAATCCGCTCCGCACGCCGGCGCTGGCGGCTGCCGGAGCAAGTGCTATACTGTTGTCGGTGAGTCCGCACGTTCACTCCGTGACAGGGAAGACGATGAAAATCGGCGCACAGGCATCGTCCACCGGCCGGCTTTCTCGGACCAGTGATTTCGACCGCATCGTGAAACTGACAGTTGAATGGTACCACCCGGAGAGGATCTACCAGTGGGGCTCGCTCCTGGACCCGCGCACCTTTGCGGAGTGGCGAGCGGGGACGTCTGGTATATGAGCGTTACTGAGTCGATAGCCGTCCTGCGCGGTCACCTCGCGCAGACGCGGGCAATTCTGGCCGATCTGGATGAGTACTATCGCGGCTTCCGCTCCCGAGAACTGCCGGAACTTGGCCGGGGGCGGACCGCTGCCATCGTCGTCGCCGAGATATTCGACGACACCTACACAGCCCTGGAAACGCTTTTCCTCAGAGTATCGCAGTTTTTCGAGAACCGTCTGGCCTCCGACCGCCGGCACAGTGATCTTCTGGAGAAGATGACGCTTGAGATGCGGCTGGCGGATGCCAGGATCGATTTCTCATTCAGTGGGCCCAAGATCCATAACCGACGGGCGAACCCCGCGACAGAAGAACGGTCGCCCCGTCCCGAGTCTCGATGTCCGAGGCCGGTCCGCCCATCCGTTCGGAGACCGTTCAGAGGTAGTTGAGGGTGGCCAGTTCGGTGACGCGGCGGGGGTTGAACTTGCCGTCGCGGTTCACCGGGTTGTGGTAGCGCCAGGCGCGCTGCTCGGTCGGGGTGTCGGGCAGCCGTAGCACCGTCGTCGGACGCGTGGTGGTGACCAGCCAGTCGATCAGCTCAGTGCGCATCTCCTCCACGGTATCGCGGTGCTCCGGAAGCAGGGCCAGGTTGTCCTGTTCCCAGGGGTCGGCTGCCAGATCGTATAGCTCCGCGAAGCCGCGCTCCTCCCATTCGGCGCCGAAGCGGGCGAACATGCCCACCGGGTAGTGCACGTAGCGGAAGCGGCCCTTGCGCACGCTCTTGCTGAACGCGAACTCCGTGACCGCGACGCGGCGCACGGCGCCGGTCCCGCCGCGCAGCAGGTGGGAGATGTCGTGGCCGTCGCCGGTCTCCATCGCCTCGATGCCGGCCAGCGAGCAGGCGGTGGCGGCGAAGTCGACGCTCTCCACCAGCTCTTCAGCAACGCGCCCGGCAGGAAAGCGGTCCGGCCAGCGCCAGATGAACGGCACCCGGGTGATGGCGTCGGAACAGATCCCCGGTGCCTTCTCCATGATGCCGAATTCGGCGGCGTAGTCGCCGTGGTCGGCGGAATACACGACGATGGTGTCGTCGGCCAGGCCGGCGTCGTCCAGGAACTGCAGGAACTCGCCGACCGCGTGGTCGACGTGGCTGACGTTGCCGAGGTAGCCGTGCAGCTTGCGCAGGCGGCCCGCTTCGAAGGTGTGCGGCTCGAACAGCTGCCAGTCGGTGGTGCGCCAGCGCTCTACCGCGGCCTTGAGGTGCGGCGCCTTGCCGTGCAGGTCGTGGTCGGCGTTGGGCGGCAAGGTGAGGGAAGCCTCGTCGTACAGGTCCCAGAACGGCTGCGCCGGGGTATAGCACTGGTGCGGCTTGGGGAAGTTGGCCTGCAGGAAGAACGGCTGCCCCGCGTCCGCGCAGCGGCGCATGAAGTCGATGCCGGCACGGGTCAGGTAGCCCTCCTGGCCGTCCTCGTAGCTCACCTTGCTCGGGCGCCCGTCGCAGGTCTGCCGGCCGGCGGCGCCGAACTCCTGCATCGCGCCGTGGTCCTCCAGGTCGGTCAGGCCGCGTTCGGCCAGGTAGTCGGCGTACGCCGCCGAGCGCCCGCCGATGCTGGAGCCGCAGGTCTCCAGGAAGAAGTCCACGTCGTCCTCCACCCAGTACTCCGGGCAGTGAATCTTGCCGACCGCGCCGGTGCGGTAGCCGTGCCGGCGCAGGTGGCCGAACAAGGTGGGCAGGCCGCCCGGGTTGGGTCCGCTCAGGCCGTAGTAGCCGTGGTTGTGGCAATACTGCCCCGACAGCCAGCAGGTGCGGCTCGGCGTGCAGATCGGGTTCTGGGTGATGGCGTTGTCGAACCGCACGCCCTCGGCGGCGAGCCGGTCGAGGTGCGGGGTGTGCACGTCGGGGTGCCCCTTGTGCCCGAGCACCTTGGCGTGGTGCTGGTCCGAGAACAGCAGCAGAATGTTGGGCCGGCTACTCATGACAGCCATGGTGCCACGGTACGCCCCGCTCGGTCACGCCGGGCGTTCCGAGCCTTTGGCGAGACCGGTCGCAACAGACGTTGCAGCAGTCAGGCGATCGCCTCCATGATGCGTAGGACAAGGATGAACGCAGCCGCCCCTTTCGCTTCCGCCGCCGCGCTGTGGCGCCTGGCCGTCCGCCGACCGGCGCGCGGTACGGGCGAGTTGCTGGTCCACGGCGCGGTAACGCTCGGCGCGGAGCTGTCGCCCGCCGCCGCGGATGCTTCGCGAAGGCGCGGGGGCAATGGGCGCGCCGCGTACTTTGCCGGCGGCTACCTGGAGATCCCGCTGGCCGGGCTGCCCCGCCTCACCGGCGCCGGGATGAGCCTGTGCATGCGGCTGTGCGACCGTGACGGCACCTGGCACGCTCCTCTGTTCGGCAGTTACGGCGCCGACGATACGGTGAGTTTCTTCCTGGAGGGTACGGACGGCGCCGCCAAGCCGTTTACCATCCGGCACGGGGAGAACGCGCACCATACCCCCTACCGTGACCTGTTCGGCACGCCCGGCGGGCCGCGGGCAGTGCGCGGCAGCACGGCACTGCTGGAGTTCACCTGGGGCACCACGCCGCACGCCGGCATCGTTGCCGCTCTGCAGGAGCGGGGTTGCGGCGAGCCGCTCCTGGGTGAAGCGCGCAACGGCATCATGAAAGTCAACGTGCCGGTGTCCGACGTCGGGGCGCACGGCTGGCACGACGTCGTGGTGCGCTTCACCGGCCCCAAGCTGGAACTGTTCGTCGACGGCGTGCTGGTGGACGAGGAGTTCCCGGTCGGCACCACCCGCCCGAGCACCGCCCCACTGCTGATCGGCGCCGCCGCCGCGGCGGACGGCATCCGCGCCGGTTTCCACGGCCTCGTGGATCACGTCGCGCTATGGGACCGTGCCCTCTCCGACCGCGAAATCACCGCGCTGAGCGGCGGTGCAGGCGAGGTGGCGCACCGCCGCGGCGAGATACTCGGCGCCGCCGGCGAACAGCTCCAGTACTGGCGCCCGCCCGGTCACAACGCCCGCGCCGGCGACTGCATGCCGTTCTTCGACGGCAAGACGTTCCACCTGTACTACCTGGTGGTGCGGCGCAACCATCACGGCAAGTGGCAGAGCGGTCACGGCGGCCTGCAGATCTGGCACGCATCCACCCGCGACCTGCACCGCTGGCGGCAGCATCCGATCGCCGTGCCGATATCCGAGCAGTGGCAGAGCTGGTGGGGCACCGGCTCGTTCGCGCTCCACGAGGGTACCTGGTTCACCTATCAGAAGGGCCCGAGCCTGCTCCCCGAGCAGCCGTGCGGCGGGGTACAGCTCGCCACCAGCACCGACGGCGTCCACTTCACCGCGCAGCCGCCGCACCCGGCGCTGCCCGGCTACGACTGCGACATCTTTCACGATGTTACCACCGGGACGTACCACCTGCTCACCACCGACGACCGCACCGGCCGCGAGGTAGCCGTGGTTCGCTGGACCTCGCGCGACCTGCGCAACTGGACGCGGGTGGCCGAACCGGTGCTGGTGGCCGCGCGCGCCGAGTACAACATTGACATCTGCCCGCACCTGTTCGAGTGGAACGGCTGGTACTATCTGTTCGCCGGCTTCGACGAACGTGGCGGGGTGTGGATGTCGCGGCAACCGTTCGGACCATGGCGGCAGCATTGCCCGATACGGCTGGACATACCCACGGTGCCGAAGACCGCGCCATTTCCTCCAGGACGCCGCATATCTGCCGGCTTCCTGGCCGACCGCGGCTGGGGCGGCAACGTGGTGTTCCGGGAACTCATCCAGCACCGCGACGGGACCCTCGGCACCCGCTTCCCGCCGGAGATGGCGCCGGCAACCGGGCCGCCCGCGAATCTTCACTTTCGGCCGCTTACCGGCGGCGCCTCCGGCGACAGCTCTGCCGTCACCCTGGCCGCGACCGCCGGCGCCGGAGCCGCGATGCACGGCGGCATGCCGGCCAACGCGCGGCTGCGCTTCACGGTGACTCCGGACCCGCGCACGCTCGGCCCGTTCAGCAGATTCGGCGTAGCGCTGCGTTGCGGTGGGGACGACCCGGCACGGCCTGAGGCGCGGGCCGGGGTGTTGAGCCTGCACCCGCATACCGGGACGGTGACACTCAGCACCACCCACGCGCAGCCCGACGGCAAGGTTTCCGATGCGGCGATCACCGACGTCGTCGGCCTCGACCGCCCGGTTGCGGTCGAAGTGATCATGAGCGACGACATCGTCGACGTCTGCATCGACGGGCGCCGCACCATCGTCGGCCGGCACTGGAATCCGGCTGGCGATCGGCTGACGTGGTTCGCCAAACATGCCACGGTGACGTTTGCCGGTATCGATGCGGCGCCCGTGCTCGCGCCGTAACCGTAACGCAGAACTTCAGGCCCGCGCGTAGGCAGCCAGCGCCGCCCCCCGGCTTGCATTCTCGGTGCGGCGCTGGGGCCGCTACGGGCTGCCTACGCGGTGGTGCGGAAGCGGTGCACGGTGCGGTGGCGGTAGGTTGCGCCGGGGAGCAGTACGGTGGAAGGAAAGTGGGCGTGGTGCACGCTGTCGGGGAAGTGCTGGGTCTCCAGGCACAGGCCGCCGCGCCGGTTGAAGATGCGGCCGCCGGCGCCCGCGGTGCGGGTCAGGAACTCGGCACTGTACAGTTGCATGCCGGGCTGCGTGGTGGCCACTTCCATCACCCGGCCCGTGGCGGGGCAGCGCACGCGGGCGAAGGTACGCAGGGTGCCGGGCTCGCCGTCCACCACCAGGCAGTGGTCGTAGCCGCCGGCCGCCTCGATCCGCTCACCGATGCGGTGCGGGCCGGTGAAGTCGAACGGCGTGCCGCGGACCGGGACGATGGCGCCGGTGGGCAGCGCGTCGGCGTCCCTTTCCAGCACCTGCGAGCAATGTAACTGCAACTCGTGATCCTCGATGCTGCCGCTGCCGGCGCCGGCCAGGTTCCAGTAGGTGTGGTTGGTCAGGTTCACGACGGTGGGCGCATCGGTGGTGGCGGCCAGGTCGATCAACAGTTCGTCATCGTCGGTGAGCCGGTAGGTGACCTCGGCGGTCAGGGTGCCGGGGTAGCCTTCCTCGCCGTCCGGGCTGACGTAGTGCAGCGCAACGCGGTCCTCGCCGTCGCCCTCGTGGGCGGCGGCCTGCCAGATGCGCCGGTCGAAGCCGACCTCGCCGCCGTGCAGGTGCACGCCGCCGTGGTTGCAGGCCAGCCGGTAGCGGGTGCCGTCCAGCGTGAACTCGCCGCCCGCGATGCGGTTGGCGACCCGCCCGGCGATGGCGCCGAAGTAGGGGCCGCCCGGCGCCAGGTAGCCGGCCACGTCGTCCCAGGCGAGCGTGATCTCGTCAAAGCCCGCCCGCCCGCGCGCGCGCACCGAGTGCAGGTTGGCCCCCAGGGTCAGCACCGCTGCACTGGTGCCGCGGGAGTTGCTCATGCAATAGCGCTCGACGGGCTTGCCGTCGACCTCCCCGAATCGCGTGCGGTCAATGCTCATCGCGTTTCCGCGACGCTGCTCGCCGCCCTGCCGCCGCTCCCGGAACAGCGCCGCAAGTGGCGAGGGCGGTCGCGGCCGGCGCCGCCGCGGCATCGCCCGGGTGCGTGTTCATGCACATCGCGTCCCACCGGCTGCGCCGGCGCGGTGCCGTGCGGCGCAACCGGAGTGTGGTGTGCGCGTGTCGGAACCGGTGGGTCGCCATGGCAGCCGCTCCGGCTCAGCGTGGCAGGTGGAGCAGGGCGTTCTCGACTTCCTCCACCAGGCGGTCGACGTGGCGGTCGGTCATCGGCAGCGACACATTGCCGCCGTGCCGCGTCACGATGCCGTGGTTCATCAGCCAGAAGTACAGCCAGCGCTGGCGGGCACCGTCGTCCTGCGCCGCCTCGCGGTAGTTGCGCGGTGCCTCCGGCAGGAAGTAAAGCTGGAACAGCGACCCGGCTGTCACCACGCACCCCGGCACTCCCGCGTCGGCGAACACCTGCCGCAGCCCTTCACCGAGCCGGTTGGTGCGGTCGTGGATTTCGCCGTAGGCGGCATCGGTCATGGTACGCAGGGTTGCCAGGCCCGCCGCCGTCACAATCGGGTTGCCGTTGTAGGTGCCGGACTGCGGGATCGCCGGTGCGCCGTCCCTCGGGTCGTACAGCGCCATGATGTCGGCGCGCCCACCGAATGCGCCGCCCGGGGTGCCGCCGGCCACCACCTTCGCCAGGCAGGTCAGGTCGGGCCGGATGCCGTGAACGCCCTGCATGCCGCCGCGGCCGGCGCGGAAGCTCACCACCTCGTCGAATACCAGCACGATGCCGAGTTCGCTGGTAACGCTGCGCAGGGTCTCCAGGAAGCCGGGCGCGGGGAGTGCCATCCCGGCGGCGGTGGACAGGGGATCCACGATCACCGCGGCCAGCCGGTCGGCGTGTTCGCGGATCAACGCCTCGCACGCTTCGCCGTCGTTGAACGGCAGCACCAGCACGTGCTCGGCGGTACCCGGCGCCAGCCCCGCCGACGCCGCCACCGGCAGCGGCCGCTGCGCCGGCCCCAGTTCCGGGCCAAGCGGCGGCAGGTAGCTGATCAGCGCCGGGTCGTCGATGCCGTGATAGGCGCCCTCGAACTTGGCGATCATCGGCCGCCCGGTAAACGCGCGCGCCGCCCGCAGGGCGCCCAGCACCGCCTCCGTCCCGGAGCTGCAGAAGCGCAGCCGCTCCAGCGACGGGATGCGCTCGGCGAGCAGCTCCGCGAGCTCCACCTCCAGCGGGCACGGCGCAAAGTAGGCGGTGCCGCGCGCCGCCCGCTCCCGGACCGCCCCCACCACGGCCGGATGGGCATGCCCCAGTATCAACGCGCTGGCGTTGTTCACGAAGTCGATGCGCCGATTGCCGTCCACATCGACCAGTTCCACCCCCTCCGCCCGGTCCACGTACAGCGGAAACGGATCCACGTACACCCCGGTGCGCGTATTCCCACCCGGAAACACCGCCTGCGCCCGCCGGAACAACCGGTAGGACGCCACATTTCGCTCCCGGTACTCGGACAGCAGCGTTTCGATGGTGACAGTCGCCTCACTCGCGATGGCAACGGTGGCGGTGGACATCGGCATCCCCCTAAATCGCCCTGAGCATCGCACGGCGGGCAACCGGCGGTCCAGGATCCTCGGAAGACGCCGTCAGTACGGGTGTAGCCGTCAGGCGGGGTTGAGCTGAACGACGCCTATCCGCGACTAGCCGGGCCCCGGCGAATGCGCGCAGGCGGCGCAGTCAGGAACTCTCGCGCGCGGCGACAGCCGGCGGCTCCCACAGCACGTCGAGCGCCGCCGTCAGGTCCAGCGACTCTCCGTACCACTCAGGAGTGGCGGTGTGGGGGCCGATGCTGATACCGGCCGCGGCCAGCCGCGCGTCGATCGGCGCCAGCGGAGCACCTTCCCAATTCGGC